>NZ_JAHKNG010000009.1 GCF_018860165.1 Paracoccus marinaquae | reverse complement strand
AGCAGGTCCTCCGGGCGCTCAACGCCTTTCAGCAACTCGTCCAGAATTTCCTTGGAGATCGTCATACATGCTTCCTTTCGGTGAAGCATGGACCCGATCAATCATACACAAAAGATCGGACACTCCCGCGCGGCCTTCAACAGACGTAGGATCCAGTCGTCCAGCTGGCTCCGCTCGACCGTGCCGAACCGCGTCAAATCCCGCATCGCGCGCTGCGCCAACCGCCATCGCTGTTCCGCCAAGACTGCCCGGTGCTCTCGCAGCAGCGCCTCGAAGGCCTCGGTCGGCGATTCAATCCCTTCCAGCAACAGACCTTCAGGAAACATCACCGGACCGTCCCCGCGTACATCCTCCGCCCCTGCAAGCTGCAGAAAATCGATGTCGGGCCGGCGATCCGCAAGCCGTAAGCCATCCTCGTCGATCTCCAGCCAGCCCTGCAACGGCCCCGACTGTTTTTTCAGCCGCCCCATGAACTGGCGCAGACTGGCACGCCCCTGCGGCCCATTCGGCCACAGCAACCCCGCCAGCATGTCGCGCGAGGCGAACAGGTCCGGCCGGGTCACAAGGACGAACACGATCTGAGCCTGCCGTGGCGGTAGCATTATCAGCTTACTGTTTCGCATCAGGCGGGGCTCACCGATCAGGCAGAGGCAGGCGGAATCTTCATTCTCAGGAAGCATTCGCAATCTTCCATGCACGGGGGCCGGGCGCTTCCATTATTTCGGCCCACTTTCCTCTTGTCTACTCCTAAACCGGATCATGTCACACCCAGATCACGGCCATCCGCCGAGGCTTTGCCGGATCCGCTGGCATAGTGAAGACCGACCGCGGCAGCCTGCAGCTAGGAGGCATGCATTGCGACACAACGATCACAACGACAAGTCCCATTGTCTCATCGCGCCTTTGCTCCCCTCGCTCGGTGCGGCACCCTTAGGACTGCGGGCCCGGCTAGAAGATCTGTCGGACGATGTCGCCTGCCTCGGTCGGCTGGATATCCCGCCACTCCTACGGTTTCATCGGGTGATGGAATGCATCCACGTTATTGCCGCCACGATCCTTCAGGCAGAGCAGGCCGGCCTGCGGCAACAAGAGATCGCGACCGCCCTTGGCACCGCGCGTACCACGCTCGGGCTATCCGGACTTTTGTCCCGCATGCAGAAATGGTCGCTTGGCGATCCTGGTGACGTCGAAACGATCGAAGCCCTGATCGCCGCGCCCGAGGACTCTTCATTCCAGGATGTCGCCAGCTGCGCCACCCATGTCTTCCGCGCTTCCCCGCTGGCGCAGCAATTCCGAAATCGACTTGCCTTTCAGACCCGCTGCATCCTGCGCTTTGCCGACCACGGACAGCGCATCCTCTCCCTCAGTGCGGGCGGTGCACTTGACGTGGTGGATGCAGTCGCCTTAGGCAGTATCCGGTCAAGTATTACCTTCAACGACCCGGCATCAGACGCACTGATGCTCATCGAAAATCGCCTCGGGACATTCGGAATTATCCACGAACTGGTGCGCAGCGACGCCCTGACCTACGCCGAAACGCTTCCGAGCAACCGCTTCGACCTCATCACCACGGGCCGCTTGCTCGACACCACTGACAGCCGTCGATCCCAAGAACTAATCCGGCAACTCTGGTCTGCTCTAGTCCCGGGCGGCCTACTTATATTTTCCAGCATCGCCCGTCCCAATCCATACAGAGTCATTCTGAGTATTCTTGGCGACTGGCAACTCATCGAACGCGATACCATGGACGTCCGCAGGCTCATTGCAAAGACCGCGCCGCCGGCAACAAAACCAGTCGTCGTGGCTGATACCTCTGGGCTAGCCCACCTCGTCGAACTCCGGAAACCCCGCCATCAGGGATAACTTGCTTTGCCCTCTTTGCTGACGCCCGACTTTCTAAAATGCTGCGCAGCAGGCCGAACGGCCGGTCTGGTGAATGCCGCAACGCAGCGCGGCGCATTTTCGAACGGCAGCAGAGGGCCGATTCTGTTGAAAAACTCGGGCCAGCCCGAAATCAGCTACCAGGTGGGCGATCTGAAGCGGCAGGAAAACAACATATGGTAGCTTGAATGGGTTTCCGCAGAGTTTTTCAACGAAATCGGCCGAATGCTGTCAGCGATGCGCCAGATAGTCCGCCGAAACATAGCCCGAGACGCCGGGCCTGTCAGTGAGGAACACCCTGCACCAGACCTTACCGTTGTTCGTCACGCAGCTCTGGCGGGTGAGGCGCGTTCCGTCTGGCAGGCCGATGATGATCTTGTGTTCGAGGCCCGGACCTTCGCGGAGTTTCAGAAGATCATCTGGCCCGGCACCTTTGACCACCGCACCAGAACCAACCGCGCATCCGGTAGCGAGCGTAAGCGCGAAAAGGGCGGCAAAGTGAGTTCGCATGATCTATCCTTATTCGTTCAGGCATCAATAGGCCACCATCGCGCCGAGCAACAGCGGACGTTCTGCATCATCCACGATGTCAGACCTATCCTAACGAAAACGACGTTTCCACGACGGACCGAGCTAAAAATCGTGTCCCGCGCGACATGCAGCTGTGTTGCATTAGCCATATTGACGCGCAATCGGTAAGCTTATGCCCTAAATCGGCACTCTTATGCTCCAATGACAGATGTGGTAAAGATGGTGGAGCCGAGGGGAATCGAACCCCTGGCCTCATCATTGCGAACGATGCGCTCTACCAACTGAGCTACGGCCCCACAGGCGCGCTATCTGGACCGGACACGAGAAGATGTCAAGCGGCTTACCGAAGGGAAGCCGGCGGCCGGACGACCGCGAGTCGGGTCCGGAAAAACGGACCCGGTCCGGCCACGGGATCGCAGTTCAGAGGATGTCTCGACGAGGTCAGCCGACCGTTAGGCCAAGGAGCCAATTCTGGGCCGCGGTCAGATCGGACTCGGCCAGTTCATGGCCCGCCTTGACGGTCCGCGCGTCCAGATCGACGCCGCTGGCCAGCAGCCAATCGTTCAGGGCGGGCGCGTAGCGACCGTAGGGATCGGCCGCGCCGCGCAGCCCGAGGATCCGGGTTCCGGCCAGGTCGACCTGCGGCAGGTCCTCAAGCACCGCCATGGCCCGGATCAGGATCGCGCGGCGGATCAGCCCCGGATAGAGTGCCATGACCGCCGCGGCGAAATTCGCGCCGTTGGAATAGCCCAGCACGGTGATCCGGTCAGGGTCCAGCCCGTAGGCCGCCACCGCACCGGTCAGGAAGGCCTCGAAGGCCGCCGCCTCGGCGCGGATGTCGTCCTGATCGAAGCTGGTCGCGGTGATGCGGCGAAAGAACCGCGCCACGCCCTCTTCGGTCGAGCGCCCGCGCAGGCCCAGCAGCGTCGCGCGCGGCGCGATGCGATGCGCCAACGGCATCAGGTCGGCCTCGTTCCCGCCGGTACCATGCAGCAGCAGCAGGACCGAGCCGTCGGGATCCTCGGGGCGGTGCAGGCGGTGGATGAAGGGCAGCTGTCTCATCACGGTCCTTTCCTCGCCCGGCCGCGCGAATTGCGGCAGCGACACGCGCAGATCGGCGGCGCGGTCGGCAAAATGCGGCGGGATCATCAGCGTCTCGCCCAGGTGATCCGGAGTCTCGTCGATGCCCATGCCCGGCCCGTCGGTGGCCAGTTCGATCAGCGTGCCGGCCGGTTCGCGCACATAGAGCGAGGTGAAATATTTCCGGTCATGGACTGTCACGTCACTGGAATTGCGGCTTGCCAACGCGGCGCGATGGGCCTCGATCGCGGCGCTGTCGGGTATCCGCAACGCGACATGATCGATGGTGCCGCTGCCCGGAATGCCGGACACGAAGCCCGTGGCATCGCGGATGTCCAGCACGTCGCTGTCCGAGACCAGCCGCGTCACGCCACCTTCGGCCGGCCCGGCATCGAAACCGAACCGGCCAAGGAAGGCGGCGGTCTGTTCGGGCGCCTCGGACCAGATGGTCACGCCATGCAGCCGCGCCGGCGCGGCGGGCCAACCGCTATCGGGCAGATCAAGGCCGACCAGCTTGACGATGATGCCATCCGGGTCTTTCAGCCGCAGGACGGGCGCGCCGAATTCGCGCGACGGCCCCTCGACCGGCAGGCGGTGCTGCATGGCGCGGGTCAGCCAGTCGCCGATCCGGCCACGGGGGATGGCCAGCGCGATCTCGGCCACCTGAGCGTGGCCGACGCGACCGGGCGCGCCGTCCTGCCAGACCAGAAAGGTGACCAGTGTGCCAGGATCGCCCGCGGCATTGCCGTAGAACAGATGCAACTGTTCGGCATCCTCGAAGCCGCCGGTCTGCTTGACCAGCCTGAGGCCGATGAAGCCCATCCAGAAATCGACATTGGCCTGCACGTCGCGGGTGATCGCCGTCACATGATGAATGCCGCTGGTCATGGCACATTCCTTCCCTGATCTGCCGCCAAGATGCCCCTGCCCGGCCCGTTACGCCAGCGAAGGCCCGCCCAACCCGGCATTCGCGTTTCCCGAACGGCACGGCCCTTGGCGCGCCCGTCGAATAAGGCCATGCTCGGCCCAGACACAGGAGGACTGCCATGAGCTGGAACCCCGCCCTTGCGCCAGGCTGCCCCGACGAGATCGGCGCCGACGCCATCGAGACCCTGATCATCCCCCGCGCCCGCGACCTGGGCGATTTCGAGGTCCGCCGCGCCCTGCCCGCGCCGAAACGGCAGATGGTCGGCCCGTTCATCTTCTTCGATCAGGCCGGCCCGGCCGAGTTCCTGACCGGACAGGGCGTCGATGTGCGCCCGCATCCGCATATCGGGCTGGGCACCGTCACCTATCTCTATCGCGGCGATTTCCACCACCGCGACAGCATCGGCAGCGACCAGATCATCACCCCGGGGGCGCTGAACTGGATGGTGGCGGGCAAGGGCGTGAGCCATTCCGAACGCACCAGCACCACCGCCCGCACGGGGCCGCACAGCCTGTTCGGTATCCAGACCTGGATCGCCCTGCCCGAGGATCGCGAGGAGATGGACCCGATCTTCGAACATCACGGCCAGGATGCCCTGCCCGAGATCCGCGACGAGGGCATCGAGGCGCGGCTGATCCTCGGCCGCGCCTATGGCGAGACCGCGCCGGCGACGCTTTACACCGACACCTTCTATCTGGACGTGACGCTGAACCCCCGCGCCCGTTTTCCCCTGCCCTCGGATCACGAGGATCGCGGCCTCTACATCACCGAAGGATCGGTCCGCATCGCCGGGCAGGAATTCGAGGCGGGGCAGATGATGGTCTTCCGCCCCGGCGACGAGATCACCGTGCAGGCGGGCGATCGCGGCGCGCGGCTGATGGCGCTTGGCGGCGCGACCATGAACGGGCCGCGCCATATCTGGTGGAACTTCGTCGCCTCCTCGCGCGAGCGGATCGAAGAGGCAAAACGGCAATGGCGGGCCGAGCAATGGGGTCAGGGCCTGTTCGATTTGCCGACGGGCGACCGCAACGAACATATCCCGCTGCCGTGACAGGGAGGCAACGATGAGCAGCAAATCCCCGCAGGATGTCCGCGATTTCTGGTTTTCCGATGCCATGCGCCCCTACTGGTTCGAGAAATCCGACCAGATCGACAACCAGATCATCCGCTTCTTCGGCGAAACCTACGAGGCCGCCCATGCCGGCCGGCTGACGCACTGGCTGAACAGCGCCGAGGACGCGCTGGCGCTGTGCATCCTGCTGGACCAGTGCCCGCGCAACATGTTCCGCGGCTCGGGGCGCAGCTTCGAAAGCAACGATCTGGCGCTGAGGGTGGCCCGGCAGGCGCTGGACCGCGGCTATGACAAGCAGGTCGATGCGACCGCGCGGCAGTTCTTCTACCTGCCCTTCATGCACAGCGAGGATCCCGAGGATCAGGACCGCTCGGTCAGGCTCTACGAGGCGCTTGGCAACCCGCATTCGCTGCATTTTGCCCGCGAACACCGCGACATTGTCGCCCGCTTCGGCCGCTTTCCGCATCGCAATGCGGCTCTGGGTCGCGAAAGCAGCCCCGAAGAGGCCGCGTTTCTCGAAACCCATTCCGGCTTCTGAGGCCCCTGCCCCGCCCGTGGCCACGCTGCCTTCGGCGGGACAGGCTCAGCGGCGCTGGATGGACATGGTCGCCGATTCATAGGCACAGCGCGAGACGGTGGAGTCGGGTGCCGGCTCGCCCGTTTCCATCGGCGGGATACCACAATCGCCGGGCTCATCGAGCCGGGCCCCGATCTCGCTGCTGGTGAGCGAGCGTGAGCGCACGAAGAGCCGCGTCGGGAACCGCTCGGCCAGACCCGGTTCGGCCTCGGGGATGCCATCCACCAGGATCTGCCGGTCCGGTTGCCCCTCTTGTCGCAGGATCTGCGTCGCCTTGCCGCCGGTCAGGTAATAGACCGGGAAATAGGACGTGCCCCAGTTCGAACTGGCGTCATGGATCACGACCGTATCCTCGGGCGATCCGATGGCCTCGGCCACCCATTCGCCGGGGCCGTGGGTATAGGCGACCGCATTGCGCAGCAGCGTCCAGTCTGCCACCAGATTGGCGCCGATCAGCAGCGCCGCGAAGGCGACCGCTATCGGGCGCATCCCCGGCAGCGTCAGGGGTATGGAAAGGGCGAGGACGACCAGCGGAATGATCCAGCTGTTGTATTGCGGGGCAAGGACATCGAAGCTGCCGACGGTCAGCTTGAGCAGGCCCAGCATGACGAAGGCCAGAACCGCCGGCAACAGCAGGAACAGACCCACACGCGCGGGATCATCCGACCGGCTTCTGAACCCCGCCGCCAGCGACAGGACCAGCAGACCGGCCACGCCAAGCAGAGCGGTGCCCGCAAGCAGCGGGTGCGAGAGATGGACCCCGTGCAGTTGTAGCCGGAAGGCCAGTCGGGCGAGGTCGCGGATCAGATCGGCCAGACCGGGTCCGGCGGCATCCGCCGAACCCTCGCCCACCTGCATCGCGGCAAGGACGAAGGGCGCAAGCCCAAGGCACAGCAGCGCCGTGACCACGCCCCCGACCAGCACCGGCAGGATCGCCTCGCCCTGCAGCCAACGCGCGATCAGCAGCGACAGCCACAGCAATGCGGCCATCACCACGCCGAAGAAATGCGTATAGGCGGCCAGCAGCGAGAACAGCGCCAGCGCCACCAGCCATCCCGTGCCGGGCCGCGTCAGCGCACCGACATAGGCCCAGACCGCCCAGGCGCCAAAGGCCAGAAAAAGCGGATAGGCCCGGATTTCACCCGCCAGAACCAGCGTTCCGGGCGCCAGATAGATCGCGGCCAGGGCGAAGGGCACGGCCAGCGCCCCGCCCCGCGCACCGCCCAGCATGCGCCCTGCAAGATAGATCGCCGGCGCCCCGGCGGCCAGCATGGTGATGCCGAACAGGCGCATCGAGCTTTCGCCAAGACCGAAGAGGCCGGCCCAGAGCGAGCCCAGCCAATAGGACAGCGGAGGCATCCGGTCGGGCGGAACGCCGGGGATCGGGTTGTCCCGCCCCAGAAGCCAGGACAGTTGCTGGCCCGGGGGCAGCGCCAGCCCCGAAAGCTGGGTGGTTTCGTCGATCCAGATCGACTGGACGCGCGCAAAGGCAATCGCGGCGGCGACGAAGAGAGCGAGGATCCCGGCCGAGGTCAGGCCCCGGGTCATTTATGGATATACCGCTTGCGGAAGACGACGTAGCGGTTGCCGAGAAAGTTGAACAGCATGCCGGCCGAGATCCCGAGCAGCGAAGCGATATAGATGGAGGATCTGGTTTCAGGCAGGACGTTCTCGATCAGATAGACCGAGAGGGCATAGTTCACGATCATGCCGATCGCCGATGCCCCGACAAAGCCCGCGAACTGCCCCAGCGGATTGCGATCACGCGCATAGCTGAAGGTAAATCGCCGGTTCAGCAGGAAGTTGCTGACGACGCTGACGATGATACCACCGGCAATTGCCAGTTTGGGCGTGGCCCCCAGGGCCAGAAGCAGGGTCAGCATCGCCATGTTGACCACCACGCCGGACATGCCGACGACCAGGAACTGCAGCAGATACATCGCGTTAGCGAAACGGAACAGATAGAGCCGCCGCAGGTGCTTGATGTATTTCAACTGCTCGCGCAGGGTCAGCTTGCTTTCGCCGTGGATCCGGTCGGTAAAGTGGATCGGCACCTCGCCGACGTTCTCGAAGCCACATTTCACGATCAGTTCCAAGGCAATCTTGTAGCCGACCGGATTGAGTTCCTGCGCCCGGTCGAAATCCTTGCGCCGCAGCGCGAAGAAGCCCGACATGGGGTCCTTCACTGAGGTCAGGGGACGTGCCAGCAGGGTCGCCACGCGGCTGTTCAGCCAGCGGAAGAAACCCCAGTCGTCATCCGTCGACCCGCCCGGCACATAGCGCGATCCGATCACGAATTGCTGGCCGGATGACAACGCATAGACCATTTGCGGGATCTTCTCGGGCGGGTGGCTGAGATCGCAGTCCATGCAGACCAGCACCGGGTTGCGGGCATTGCGAAAGCCATCGATCACCGCAGGGCTGAGGCCGCGATCCTCGGTCCGCTCGACAATGCGCACCCAGTCGTGACCGCTTGCCTCCACCGCCTCGATGCTGCCGTCGCGGCTCATGTCGTCCATGAAGATCAATTCGGCGTCCAGCCCGTCACGCTCTCGCAACTGCCGGACCCGCTCGATCACCAGCGGGATGTTTTCGCGTTCCTTGTAGGTGGGAACCACGATCGAGATCGGCGATATGACCTGAATCCGCGCGAGATCGCCGTCCACAGCGTCTCGGCCAGAATCGGAAACGGAACGCATCTCAGACGACATCGGCAACCATCCACAGGCAAAATCGGCTTAAATCAACACCAGCACATAGCCACGGCGGGATTACAGTTTCAAGCTGACAGTTCAACTTTTCCGATCCTGCCATCGAAAAACCTCTGCTTACCCCCTGACGGCGGGATCGGGCTTCAGACTTCCTCGATACGCAACTCGACCGGGGCGCTGACCAGAACGCCGGTCCGCGGCAGCGCCTCGATGGCATAGTCGATGGCGTCCGGCGTGGTCTTGTGGGTCACCACCAGGACCGGCACGCTGCTGTCGCTGTGATGCCCGTATTGGCGCATCCGGTCGATCGAGATGCCGGCATCCCCCAGCACCGTCGCCACCTTGGCCAGCGCACCCGGCTTGTCCTGCAGTTCCAGACGCATGTAATAGGCCGCCGGCACCGCCGTCCGGGCGGGCTGGGCCAGGGTCAGCTGCGCCGCGGGCTGACCGAAGACCGGCAGCCGCACCTCGCGGGCGATTTCTACGATATCCGACATGACCGCACTGGCGGTCGGACCTTCGCCGGCCCCTGCCCCGCGCAGCACGATCTGGCCGACGCTGTCGCCCTCGACCACCACCATGTTGGTGCCGCCGCTCAGCTGCCCCAGCGGGCTGTCCGCCGGTACAAGACAGGGCGACATGCGCTGCTCAAGCCCGCGCGCGGTCATCTGGGCGACGCCCAGAAGCTTGATGCGATAGCCAAGATCGGCGGCCCGGCGGATGTCGTCGATGCTGACCCGCTCGATCCCCTCGATCTCGACCGCGCCGAAATCGACCCGGGTGCCGAAGGCGATCGCGGACAGGATGGCCAGCTTGTGCCCAGCATCGATGCCGCCGACATCAAGGGTCGGATCGGCCTCGAGATAGCCCAGCTGACGCGCCTCCTCGAACACCGCCTCATAGGGCAGGCCGGCGCTTTCCATCCGGGTCAGGATATAGTTGCAGGTGCCGTTCATGACGCCCATCACCCGGGTCACGTCATTGCCGGCAAGCGATTCCGTCATCGTCTTGATGACCGGGATGCCACCGGCCACCGCCGCCTCGAAGCGGATCACCCGGCCGAGGCTTTCGGCCAGTTCGGCCAACGCCTGTCCGTGCATCGCCAGCAGCGCCTTGTTGGCCGTGACCACGTCCTTGCCCGCGCGCAGCGCCGCCTCGATGCTGTCCCTGGCGATGCCGTCATCGCCGCCGATCAGTTCGACATAGACATCCACGTCATCGGCCGTCGCCACCGCCATCGGATCGGCCTCCCAGCGATAGGAGGACAGGTCGGCATCGCGGTTCTTCATCCGGTCGCGCGCGCTGATGGCGGTAATGGCCAGGTCGCGCCCCGAACGCCGCGCCAGCAGGTCGACATGCTTCTGGACGATCTTGACGACACCGATCCCGACGGTGCCGAGCCCGGCAATGCCGAGGCGGAGAGGAGACGACATGAAAGCCTCTTGTATTCCGGTTACGCGGGGTGTTAGCGCGCCGCACCAAAGGTTGCAACGCGCAAAGACGCGCGGCCCCGGCCGGGGTCAGATCCAGCGGCGGGTCCGCAACCTGTAGGCGGCGAATTCTTTCGGGAAGTCACGCGCAAGCAGCCGCTCTTCGCGCGCAATGAAGCGGGTGCCGATCACGGCGACGAAGCCGGGGACCAGCAGCAGCGCCGCGAAGGGCGCCCGGAAGATCAGGCAGAGCCCGGCGAGGATCAGGGCATCGCCCAGATAGATCGGGTTGCGGGACAGGGCAAAGACGCCGCTGGTGACCAGGTTGCGCGGCTGGCCGAACGGGTCCAGCGTGGTGCGGTGGCGCCGCATGGTCAGCGCCGCGACACCCATCAGCACCAGCCCTGCCGCGACCACGGCCCAGCCGGCGGGCAGTTGCCAGGCCGGCCCATGCGGCAGCACCTGCCCGGTCAGCCAGCCCAGCCCGGCAAAGCCCGCCAGCCAGATCGGCGGGTAATCCGCCGTCACGCGCATCGGCTATTCCTCTGTCTCATGCCCGGCCCATTCGCCGTCGATTCCCGTTGCGCGCATGATCGACACCACCCGCCGCGCGGCCTTCAGCGTCGTTTCATGGATGGCGCGCACATCCTCGGTATTCATGTCATCAGGGAAACGCTCGCCCCGGGTGTTGATGAAGGTGGGATGCCAGGACCCCGGCTCCTTTCCCGGCCGCCATGACGCATGGCACAGCAGATTGCGCTGCAGCCGGATCGCGTCCAGCGTTTCCGCCAGGGTATGACGGTCCTCGATCCGCGCCTGTTTCATCACCGCCGCGAAGCTGTCGATCAGCGTGCCAAGCGTGTCGTCGGCGATCTCTTCCATGCGCCTCAGCCATCGTTCCAGCGCGGCATCGTCGGCGTCCTCACCCAGGCCCTGCCGGGTCAGCGAAAAGATCGCGCGCTTCAGCGCCTCTTCCAGAAAGCCGAAGCCCGACACGGCATGGCCGATGGCCGAGGCCATCTCGTCGGAAAGTCGGTCTGGCGCGCGCGGCAGGCTCATGCCCGTCGTCATAGCGCGGATCAGCCCGACTGTCTGCCCCCTCGCCCGGCGCGATCTGGTCCGAACGGCGGAGTTGGCAGGCACCCCGCCGCCGGCTAGGCTGAGGCATGGCCATCAAAGCGGGGAGGACGCTGAATGCCGGTCTATCTGATTGCGGATGTCACGGTCACGGATGATGCCTGGGTGCCGGACTATGCCGCCAGGGTGCATGATATCGCGGCGAAACATGGCGGGCGCTATCTCTCGCGCAGCGGCAATATCGAGACCATCGAGGGAAAACCGCTTGGCAACACCCTGATCGCGCTGATCGAATTTCCCTCGCGCGAGGCAGTTCATGCCTTTGCCGATGACCCCGAATACGCGCCGTTCAGCGCCGCCCGCAAGGCCGGCAGCATCAGCAATTTCCATATCATCGACGACACCGATCTGGCCGGTGGCATCCCCTACCTGCCGAAGGGATAGAATTGCGGCCGGCGCTCAGCCGGCCATCAGCAGATGCGACAGGCCGGCGAAGGTGATCAGTGCCCCGAGGCCCGCGAACAGCATGTCGTGCAGCGGGTCCCAGACACGGTGCCGGATCGCAAGCCGGATGATGAACAGATGCAGGATCCAACCGGCAACCATCTGGCCGATGATCGCACCGGTCAGTCCGCCGAGTTCGGCCCCGATCAGGAAGGCGGTGATCTGCACACCGGCCCGCAGCATGTTCAGCATCGACGGGCTGCGCGAATCGCCCGCCGCCAGCGCCGCCTGCGGATAGGTCATGCCCAGCAGCACCGGCACCTGGGCACAGGCGATTAGCGACACGATCCGCCCCGCCTCCTGATAGCGGATGTCATAGAGCAGGTCGATGATCCACGGCCCACCCACGGCCATCACCGCGATCATCGACATGACCAGAGCCGACAGCCCCATGCGCATCCGTCTGACGGTGCTGAAATTCTGCGGCGATTCATAGGGCGGGGTATCGCGATAGACCGGGATGATCATGCGCCCGACGATGTTTTCGGCCAGCGCCATGGGAAAGGACGCCAGAAAGTAACCGATATTGTAGACGCCCAGCTGTTCAAGGCTGAGATACTTGCCCAGCACCGCCTTGTCGCCCTGCGACAGCAGGAAGCCACAGAAGGAACTGAGCGTGATCCATTTGCCGAAATGGATCAGTTCGTGCAGCGCGCTGCGATCCATCTCGAAGCGCGTCGCCGGTCCCTTGAAATAGTGCCGGGTCAGCAGGACCTTGACCACGGCGGCGACGATCTGGCCGATCACCAGGGCCCAGATCGACCCGGTGATCAGCGCGAATATCACCATCGCGACCACCGAGGCCGCCTGGGTGGCCAGTTCGATCAGCGTCACGGTTCCCAGCCGGATATGCCGCTGCGCATGTTCGATATTGGGTGAGACCAGCCCCCCGATCAGCAGGCTCAGCCCGACGGCGGGCATCAGCTGGACCAGTTCGGGCGCCTCGTAGAATTGCGCCGCGGGCCAGGCCAGAAGGCAGATCACGACGAAATACATGCCGTGCAGCATCATCTTGACCGACCAGGCGGTGTTCAGGAATTTCGGATCGTCGCCGCGCTTGCTCTGCATGATCGAGGGCGTCAGCCCGACATCGGACATCATCACCACGCCGAGGACGAACATCGTGACCAGTGCCATCAGGCCGAAGGCATCGGGAAACAGAAGCCGGGTCAGGATCAGGTTGCTGGCCAGCCGGATCCCCTGGGTGAGGAAATAGCCCATTCCGGAAATGGCCGATCCGCGCAGGACCCGCTGGGTGATGCTGCTGCCCGACATATAGGTCATCACGCGTCTCATCGGCGTATCGTTTCCTCGATCAGGCGGGCCAGCCGGGCGGCTTCGCGGTCAATGTCATGGCGCTGCAGCACGCGCGCGCGCCCCGCCAGCCCCATTTGCACCAGGGTCTCGGCCGGAGTTGAGGCCGCGAGGCGTATCCCCTCGGCCAGTGCTTCGACATCCCCCGCCGGCACCAGCCAGCCGGTCTGCCCCGGCACCACCAGTTCGGGATTGCCGGCGATATGGGTGGCGATCACGGCCCGACCGCCGGCCATGGCCTCCATCACCACCATCGGCAGCCCCTCGGCAAAGCTGGGCAGGACCAGCGCGTGACTTTCCGACAGCGCCCGGCGCACCCCGGCCTCGTCCAGCCAGCCGGTCAGGCTGACCGCATCGCCGACCCCATGCGCGGCGATTGCGGCCTCGATCTCGGTCCGCATCGCGCCGTCGCCGACCAGCGTCAGATGGACATCCACCCCCCTGCGGCGGGCAATGGCCATCGCCTCGGGCAGCAGCAACTGGCCCTTCTGCTCGACGAAACGGCCGATGCAGACCAGCCGCAGGGGTCCGTCGGGCGGACCGGGCGGCATCGGCGCGGGCTCCGGAAACCGGGCCGGCTCGATCCCGCAATGCACCACCGCGATGCGCGGCCAGTCCCGATAGGCGGCCCAACGCATCAGCTGGCTTCGGCCATGCGAGGAAATCGCCACGGTCAGATCCGCCCCGCCCACCTTTTCGGCAAGGCTCAGCGCCTGCGGGCTGTCGAACTCCTCGGGGCCGTGAACCGTGAAGCTGTATCCCGGCCCGCCCAGACGACGGATCAGCGCCACGACGGCCGCCGGATTGGTGCCGAAATGCGCGTGCAGATGCTCCAGCCCCAGTTCGTCCGCGCGGCGGGTCACATGGGCCGCCTCGGCCAGATAGATCAGGTGCCGCAGCCGTCCGCGGGCGGATAGTCCGCCCATGCGCCAGGCCGAGGCCAGCGCCCCCCTGAACGCCGCCGGACGTCGCAGCAGCAGCCGCAGCGTATCGGCCAGCAGCCGTCGCCCGCCGGCCGCCAGCACCAGTTCCGTGCGCCCGTATTCGGCGATATCGGCGGGATCGACCAGTCCGGCACGGTCGCTGCGCATGGCGAAGCGATGGACCTCGACGCCCCGACGTTCAAGCGCCTGGACCTCGCGGCGGATGAAGGTGACGCTGGGCTGGGGATAGGTGTTCAACAGGTAACCGATACGCAAGTCCGACCTCATTTCATGGCGCGACCGGCGGTCGAACCCGCCTGCCGCGTTCGACGGGCAG
This sequence comes from Paracoccus marinaquae, assembly GCF_018860165.1. Taxonomy (GTDB): domain Bacteria; phylum Pseudomonadota; class Alphaproteobacteria; order Rhodobacterales; family Rhodobacteraceae; genus Paracoccus; species Paracoccus marinaquae. Next base: position 102,086 of record NZ_JAHKNG010000009.1, on the reverse strand, counting down.
GTGCAAGCCGTCACCGGCTGAACCTGCCCACATCATCATCGCCCCCGCGTCCAGCCGGCCGGACGGCCACGGCCCATGCGCACCGCCACGGAGACCGCTGCATAGACCGAGAATCCCACCGGATCGCCCAGTGCCAGCCGGGCCGCAGCTGCCGGCCCGAACGGCGCCTTGCCCTCGTTTTCCAGCAGATGGGGCCAGCGCCCGGCGATTTCGGCCACACCCGCATCCTGACGGCGGCGGACCCGGACCAGCCGCGACCATCCCTCGACCATCGGCCAGTCATAGGTCGCGGGCAGGCCAATCCGTTCCGCGGGTGCGAATTGCAGCCGCACGAAGGTATCATCCGAAATGATCCGGGGAAACGTGCCCCAACGGGCGCGGCCAGCCGCATTGACCGCGAACAGGCCATAGCCGGGCGCCACGCTGCTGACGAAGGGCAGCCGCTGCCAGAGCCGGGCATAGGCGCGGGTGATCGCGCTTTCGGGGCGCGGGATCACCGCCCGGCCACTGGCATAGGCCGGCCCCGGCGCCGCCAGAAGCGCCCGCGTCAATGCGGCCATCAGCGGCGGGCTGACCGTCACATCGGCATCCAGATAGGCCCGGACAGGACCGGTCGCGGCGGCATCGCCGGCATTCAGCGCCCCGATCTTGTCACCCTCGGCCCGCTCGATGACCTGAAGCCGCCAGCCGGCATCGGCAGCCGTCGCGGCAAGGTCGCGCGCAATCTCGGCGGTCCGGTCGCGACAGCCATTGGCCACCACGATCACCTCGGCCCCGCCCGGCACGGGATCGCCGGCCAGCAGCGCCCCGAGACAGGCGCCCAGATAGGCTTCCTCATTGCTTGCCGGAAGGATCACGCTCAGCGCTGTGGGGGGACTCATTCATCAGGCTCCGAAACCGCATCCCAGCGGGGATTCCTGTCATCCAGATAGCGCAGCACGCCCCAGCTGCCGAAACCGGAGGGGCGGTCGATCGCCGTGTAGAAGTTGAAGGGATGATCGCTGACCTCCCTCCAGCCCGCGATCAGCCGCCGGTAGAGGTTGCCCATGCCCGACGAATAGTCCAGCACCGAGATGAAGTCGTTCAGTTCCTGATCGTCCCGCTCGGTATCCGGGGTCAGGACATGGCTGCCGCCCTCATACATGACCAGTTCAAGATCGTATCTGGCGGCGGCGCGGCGATGCTTGCGAAACAGATCCCTGACGACCCAGTCGACCGAGCCTTCGGCCTTGCCGCTCAGGGCGCCATTGCGCAACTCGGCAACCCAGCTGTCGAGCGCCTGATCGAAACGATGCTGCCGGACGAAGGCCTCGCCCGCCGCACCCGTCAGACCGCTCGCCGCCGCCCGCCGCTCGGCATCGGCGCGGCTTTCCGCCAGGACCTCGCGCAACAGCGAAAGCCGATCGGGATCCTCGAGATTGGCGTAGAAATAGCCGGTCACGGCATAGGCATCGAAATGCTTGGCCAGTGGGTTCCAGCCGTCCGGATCGGCGGCCTTCCAGGCCGGCGCATTCAGCATGTCCTCCTCGCTCCCCGGCCAGCCGGTGAAGGTTGCAACCACCCGAACCAGACGACCGACAGCCGAGGGGGCAAATTCCTCGGCCCAGATGTCAGCCACCTGCGCCGCCCGCCAGGCCCCGTATTGCCTCGCCGCCCCGCTGACACCCCATGCGGCCTGCGCCATCTCCTCGGCCCATCGGTTCTGGGCGAAAGAGCCGTTCCAGATTTCGTTCGAGAACTCGACCCATGCGCGGCGGCCGGGTTCGAGATTGTCACGCACACGCCTTGCATATTCACGCACCAGATCGTCATCGGCCAGATGCGGGATCGTGAACCACGGGTCGAGGTCCAGTTCGTTGGCCAGCGCCACCATCACTTCCGGCGGAACGCCCCGGTCGGTGCTCCAGACATAGTCGCCGACCGAGGGCAGATCCCCGGCGGTGACGAGATTGGAGTTGTTGGTGCGCCCCCAGTCCATGAAGCGCAGGATCTCGGCCCCGCGAAGCCGGGCCAGAAAATCGGGCTCGAAGATCTGCCCGGAATCGGCCAGCGCCAGACGGTCCTGCCGGACCACGCTGATCTCCCGGATCGGATCCCCGGGATCGATGATGCGCAGCGTGATCGACACGCTGCCTTCGCCGGGCGTAAAGTCGAAACCGATGCGGCCGTCCTCGTAGGTGACGTTCCGGGCCAGATCACCGCCAAGTTCGATCCGGCCCTTGCCGCGATAGCGCAGAACATAGCGCCCCGCGCTCGAAATCGCCCGGGCGTCCATTCCGGACAGGATCACCGTACTGAGATGGGTCACCTCGGGCGGCATCCGCAGGGGCCAGCCATATTCGTCCAGATAGCCGCCTTCGCGCATCGCAGCCTCTTCGAAGCCGCCCCACTGTCCCGGCAGATGCCCGAGCCACGGCCTTGCGGTCTTGAACAGGTCAAGAAACGGTTGCGAGCCCGACCAGTCGCTGACACCCGACAGGTTGAAGCCGATCCCGCGCTGCTCGATCCCGGTCAGGTACGACTCGTTCGGATCCTGCCAGCCCGACCAGCCACCGTCATCGGAGATGGAGTTCTGGACCAGCATCCTCGCCCGCCGCAGCGTTTCGCGATCGCCGGAAATGCCGCCGGAGGCGGAGACAACCACCTTGAGGGCGACCCGCTGCATCGCCTGGGCCATCGGTTCGGTCACCGCCTCGTCCAGAGTCGCGGGGCGGTTGCGGCCCAGCCAGACCGGCAGGCCCGAGGGGTCCGAGCCGCTCAGCGCGGCATGAAGCAGCATCGCCGCGAAGTAGTTGCCGCGGCTGTTCAGCCGCCGATCGTCGCTGAACAGCTGATCCAGATCGTCCAGTCCCGGAACCTCGCCGGCCTCGATCGCGCGGTCCAGGGCCAGAAGCCCCTGCGCCAGCGGGATCAGTTGCATCGGCGGGGCGTCCGGGGCCCCTCTGGCCTGATCGTTCACCGCATCGACAAAAGCCTGCCAGACCAGACCGTCGGCTGCCACGCGCCGTCGCCAGGCCTCATGGTCCAGCACGGTCAGGGCTGGCCAGCCCTCATAGAGATAGGTCTCGGTCTCCGGATTGCCGCGCAGTGCGAGATTGCGAAACTGGGCGGCATATTCGACGCTGCGATGCCGGGCGAGACTGTCGGTCAGCGGCAGGGTCTCGGTCATCACCACCTGATGGTTCTTGCCGGTCGCCAGCGCCGCACGCGGATCCACCCCCGGACCCGCCGCGGCATTGATCCAGTGATAGGCCAATGGCCCCTCCGGCGCCCCGCGCGTGTCGACCACGGTATCGGCGCCGCGCATGCGCCCGGCGGCTTCCACCATCTGCGGCACCTCGGGGCTGAACATCCCGAGGCCGATGAACAGGATGTCGGCCAGCAGGGCGTATCCCATCATGGCCCGATCCCCGTCAGCGGATCGCTGGACACAAACTGCCAGACCAGTTGCTGCACACGGGCGGCCGCCCTTGGATCGAAAGCCTGTGCCGGGCTGCCATCGGCGCGGGTCAGCTGCGCCGGCAGCCCTTCGGGGCTGCGCTGATACAGCACCGCGTAATGCGTCAGGGCGACGACATAGTTCCCCAGATCGCCGACATGGATCGGGTCCACCGCTCCCTCGGGCGTGCGCGCAAACAGATCCTCGCGGCTGCTGACGCCCGGCAACTCGCCCGCCTCCGCGGCCCGGGCAACGGCCGCCAATACCGGGCCGCCGGGAATGCGGTAGATGGTGCCGACGCCCTCGGCCGCCATCGCCCGGCGCATCACCTCGTCCTGCCACAGCGAGACGGCATCGCCGTCGATCCGCTGAAGCCAGCCCGCCTTGTCATCCAGTTGATGCCAGGTCTCATAGAGATAGACCCGCAGATCGGGTCGGGCGAGGCGGCCAAGACGCGCCCATTCCGCCAGATAGTTGCCGCTGCCCTGCCATTTTATGGCATCGCGCAGTTCCAGCATCTCGGTCAGGATCAGCGCGTCATACGCGCCGCTGCCGATCGCCTCGCGCACGGGTCGGAATGCGGGACTGGCGTTTTCCTCGGCGAAGCCCGCCACCTCGTCCGGCCCCAGCCAATGCGCCCGAAGCGAGGTTCCCCAACCCAGTTGCGACGCGTAGTCATGCCCCTCGGGCGCCAGTTGGGCCAGCATCGCCGGCATGTCGCGCCCGACAAGGCTGTGGCCCAGATGATAGACGCGCAGCGGCCCCTGCGGCGCGGCCAGCGGCACATGCGCCGCGGCAAACTCCCCGGCGGGCATCTGCGGCAGGGGCTCGGGCACCCGCGCCCGGCGGCGGCGGACCGCCATCCCGGCACCCAGCGACACCAGCCCCAGCAGCGCGAAACCGCCAAGTAGGCTCAGCCGCCGGTTCATATGCACCCCGCCCGGCACGCCAACTCAGGCCCCCGTCCGGCTGAAACCGGCCAGAATCAGCCCGGCGGTCCGCACGAACCGCCCCTCAAGCGCGCTGCCTGCGGCGAATGGCGGAATTTCACGGGTGAAACGGGCGATCAGCCCGCCGGATTCCGCATCGACCGTGACATGCATGGCATCGAAGCCGAATATCGCCCGGCTGAGCGGGTACTGACACTTGAACGCGGCCTCCTTGGCGACAAAGATCAGTCGCGCCCATCTGAGCGGCTCGACCTGCCCGGCAATCCAGGCGCATTCCGCGCCGTCGCAGATCTCGGACAGAATGTCATCGGGCAGCGGCGCATCGGGCTCGACGTCAAGACCCAGCCCCTGCACCAGCGCCTGCGGCGCCGCCACCGCCAGGGCACAGTCCTCGCCATGGGTGATGCTGCCGACAACGCCTTCGGGCCAGAGGGGCGCACGATCCTCGCCGGCCGGAATGGCGGCCTCGGGCAGTCCGGCGGCTAGCAGCGCAAGCCGGGCGGCGGCGCGCCCGGCGGCGAATTCCGCCTGACGATGAGCGACCGCCTCGGCGACGGCCCGTGCCTCGCCCGGCCACAGAGGCGGGGCGGCGCCGATGGTGACAAGCCCCACCCCGACGCCGTCGGGGAAAAGACTGCCAGCCATCTGCACCAGCCCGGTCATGTCTCAGCCCTGCCCGCGACCGGCCCGCAGCGCACGCCGGTCGGACATGGCCTTGGCGCGGGCCGCCGCACGATCCTCGGCCCCCTCACCGGAAAGGGTCGGGGCGGGCTCGGCACCACTATTGGCCGCATCGGCGCCGCCAAGATGCCCCGCCAGCCCTTCAAGCGTCGGGAACTGGAAGATATCGGTGATCGACAGCTTCACCCCGCCGCCAAGCGCCTGCCTGATTTCGCGATGGGCCTGCACCGCCAGCAGCGAATGGCCGCCAAGCGCGAAGAAGTTGTCCTTGGCCCCGATCTGCGGACGGTTCAGGATCCGCGACCAGACCTGCGCGATGGTCGCCTGCACACCGACCGCGGGCGCCACATAGGCCACGGCCGAGGCCGGCGCGGAGGCATCGGCGGGCGCGGGCAGCGCCTTGCGATCGACCTTGCGGTTCGGCGTCAGCGGGAATTCCGGCAGCTTGACCACATGGGCGGGCACCATATGCGCCGGCAGCGCCGCCGCCAGATGATCCTTCAGCGCCCCGGTCTCAAGCCAGCTGTCGCCGGTGACATAAGCCACCAGCCGCATGTCGCCCGGCACATCCTCGCGCGCCACGACGACCGCCTGACGCACGCCGGCCAGCCCCTCGGCCACGGCCTCGATCTCGCCCAGCTCGATCCGGTAGCCGCGCATCTTCACCTGATGATCGGCGCGGCCGAGGAATTCCAGCCGCCCATCGGCACGCCAGCGCACCAGGTCGCCGGTGCGATACATCCGGCCCGGATGGAACGGGTTCGGGAGGAAGCGCTCATCGGTCAGGTCCGCGCGCTGGTGATAGCCGCGCGCGACCCCTGCCCCGCCGATCCACAACTCGCCCGGCGCGCCGACCGGCAGCGGCTGCATCGCCTCGTCCAGCACATAGACCTGGGTATTGGCGATGGGCGTGCCGATATTGACTACGGGCTCGGCGGCATCGGCGGTCGCGGTGGTCGACCAGATGGTCGTCTCGGTCGGGCCATACATGTTCTCGATCCCGGCATGGCTGACCTTGTTCAGATCGGCGACCAGCGACCCCGACAGCGCCTCGCCACCGATCATCAGATGCCGGATCTTGCCAAGTGCCGAGCGGGCATCGTCATTCATGGCGATCATCCGCGCCATCGAGGGCGTGCATTGCAGATGGCTGACGTCGTGGCGGCGGATCTGCGCCGCAATCGAGAAATCGTCATGCGCGGGCGCGGTGCCGGCATTGGTTCGCGCCAGCAGTTCGGCCAGCGGGCGCAGCCCTTCCAGAACCTGTTCGCGCGGGATGCCGTAATCGATCAGCGCGGCAATCTCAGTTACGCCGATTTCCTTCAGATGTTCGACTCTTGGCAGCATTTCCTCGACGGTTCCGAAGAGGCCGGAATCCTCGAAGTAACGGTGGAAGGCGAATTCCAGGATGGCGTCGTTTTCCTCATCCGTCAGCCCGCCGAGGTCGATCTCCATCGGGTTGGTGACGCCCTCGGGCTTCTTGAAGGCCGGGAAGGCCCAGGCATATTGCTTGACCAGAGCGGTGGCCGCCGCGAGGTAATCCTTCATCGGCTGGCGGGCCACCTCGCGCGCGGTTTCGCGGTCGGCCGCCAGGAAGCTGTGCAGCATCAGCGTGACCCGGTATTTCGACGGATCGCGGCCGCTGTCGCGCAGCGCCTTGTGATAGATGCCGATCTTGTCGGCCACCTCGTCGATGGACTGGCCCAGGAGGTGCGTCAGCACATGCGCGCCCAGTTCCCCCGCCTCTTTCCAGGTCGCCGGATTGCCCGCCGTCGTCACCCAGATGCCCAGTTCGTCCGAGACCGGGCGCGGCTGGGTCAGCACATCGACCATCTTGCCGCCGGCCATCGGGAAGGCGACCTTCTCGCCCCGCCACAACCGGCGCAGGATGTCGATGCTCTTGTACATCGCCGGCTTGTTCTCGGGCGGCGAGTTCTCGGGGCGCAGCACGAAATCCTCGGGATGCCAGCCCGAGGCGATGGCAAGGCCGGTGCGGCCATTGGTGAGGTTGTCGATCACCGCCCATTCCTCGGCGATGCGGATCGGGTGGTGCAGCGGTGCCACGCAGGATCCGGCCCGCACCTCGAGGTTCCGGGTCACGGCCGCGACCGCCGCGCCGGTCACCGAGGGGTTCGGATAGGGGCCGCCGAAGGCGTGGAAATGCCGCTCGGGCGTCCAGACGGCGCAGAAGCCATGCTCATCGGCGAATTTCGCGCCTTCCAGCAGCAGATGGTATTTCTCGCGGCCCACGCCGTCGTCGTTGCCCCAGTAGAACAGGCTGAAATCCATCGGCTTGTCGCTGACCGCCGCCCCGCCCGAGACCAGCGCCCGTTCGGCATCGCCCATCAGCACCACGCGGAAGCCGCGCGCCAGCGTGTAGAACAGTTCCAGCACCGAGATGTCGAAGGAGAGCGAGGTCACCGCCAGCCACACCCCCGCCGGGTCGTGCCGGATGCGGTCGTCCATGCCGGTGAAGAAATTGGCGACGTTGCGATGTTCCAGCATCACGCCCTTGGGCCGGCCGGTCGAACCCGAGGTATAGATCAGATAGGCCAGATCCGCCGTCGTCACGCCGCTGTCGGGATTGCCCGCCGCCGCGCCGGCCAGCCGCGCGTCCTGATCCAGCACCAGAAGCTGTGCCCCATGCGCGGGCAGGCCCTGCGACAGCGCCGCCTCGGTCACGATCACCGGGCAGCCGCTATCCTCGATATAAAGCGCGATGCGCTCGGCCGGATAGGCCGGGTCCAGCGGCACATAGGCCCCGCCCGCCTTCATGATCGCCAGCGTCCCGACCAGCAGATGTTCGCTGCGCCCGGTATGGATGCCGACCAGCGTGCCGGGGCCGACGCCCATGTCGCGCAGCACATGGGCGGCGCGGTTGGCGCGTTCGTTCAGGTCGGCATAGGTCAGGTGACGGTCCTCGACCGTCAGCGCGACCGCGCCCCGGGCACGGGCGACCTGCGCCTCGAAGGCCTGATGGACGCAGATATCCGGAAACGCGGTTTCAGTGCGGTTCCAGCCGTTGACGACCTGCTCGCGCTCGGCCTCGGGCATGGGCGGGATATCCGCCAGCCGACCGCCGGCCGCAACCGCGCCGGCCAGATGCGACAGCCGCGCCGCCAGCAGTTGCGCCGAGGCCGCATCCAGCCGCGAGGCGTCATAATGCAGCCGTCCGCTTTCGGGCGCGAGGCTCAGGACGGTGCCGGTGACCGGCGCATCGCCCGCCGCCGCGACTCCGATCTGCGGCATCTGCAGGGGCTGGATGCCCGGATCGCGCAACGGCAGGTCCAGCGCGAAGGCCGGGTGCCTGCGGGCACGCGCCAGCCGTTCGGCCATGCGCGCACGCAGCCCCGCCGCATCCTCCGCCGGGCCGGGATCGGCGCGCAGCGGCACCCAGCCCGACAGATAGCCCGGCGCGCGTGGTGCCGAGGGATCGTGCAGCGCCAGATCGACCGCTTCGCCCCCCGCCAGCGTCGAGGCCAGCAGCGCCGCAGCCGCCAGCAGGTCGCCCGAACCGCCCTGAACCGGCAGACTCTGCCAATCCCCGCGACCGAGTTCGTGATTGGCCAGCGGAATTGCGGCTGATGCGAATGATTTCAATTCCCTGCGCCAGAAACCTTCGCCCGGCGCAACGGCGGCAATGGCCGCACTCAGCGCCGCCCGGTCGGCTGGGCCGGACAACGTCTTGCCCTGCAGGCCGGTCGGGTCGAACTCGGCCCCGTCCAGCGCCGCCAGCCCCGTCAGCCGCAACGCCCCATCCGCGAACATCACCGTGGCGCCGGCGGCATCGGCGGCGATGACGCTGCCCGGCGCACCGTAACCCTCGGCCGGCTCGACATGGCGGACCGCGATCACCCGGCCGTCAGCCTCGAACTTCGCCAGCCCCAGCGGGTTCGCGTAATCGCCGTGATCCAGCCCCCGGATCAGCCGCGAGGCGGCCTCGCGCGCGCCACCGAAATCCAGCGCCCCGGCAGCCTCGGGCCGGTCGGCGCGGGCGTGGTAACCGCGCAGCGACAGATCCTGCCCTTTCCGGTTCAGCCCGCTTTCCACCTGCCCGATCACCGCGCTGAAACTGTCGATCGCGGCCTCGAAGCAGCGGGTGTTCAGCGTCAGCGTGGTGTCATCCGGCGCGATGTCGAACAGGCGCTGCTCAAGGATATCGCCCTCGTCGATATCGCCCTCGATCAGGTGCCAGGTGATGCCGTGCTGTCCGTCGCCCTGCAGGATCGCCCAGGCCGGGGTGTTCAGCCCTGCCCGGCGCGGCAGCGGGCCATCGTGAAAGTTGACCGCCCCCCTGCCCGCCCGGTCCAGCAGCGCCTGGGGCACCAGCGACAGGTTCGCCACGCTGAACAGCCAGTCATAGTGCAGATCGCCCGGATCGCGCGTCTCGGGATGCGGCAGGACGCGGATGCCCTGCTCCTCGGCCCAGTGGCGAATGGCCGGGTCGCGGGTCAGCACGGCCGCGACGCTGTGCCCGCGGTCGCGCCACTGGCCCGCGCATTGGATCAGAAGCGATTCATTGCCGATGAAAAGGGCCGATTGCGTCATGTCGTCCTCTCGGTGACGGAAGATACTGTGGAAAGCGGGGCATGTTCGGAGGCCGGTTCGATGCCGCGAACCAGCGCCCGCAGATCATGGACTGCAAGGTCACGCATATAGCCGGGCGAGCCGCTGCGCCGGGCGCTGCCAAGCGCCACCCGCAGCCGGTTGATGCCAAGCCCTGCAAGCTGCGCCAAGGTCGCCGCGACGGCGGTGGCCAACCCGTGATTCTTGCGGAAATAGCGCCAGCGGCTGTCGAACCAGTAACCCGGCGTGCGCGTCCAGGTCTTCATCCCGGTCGAGGCCGAACCGACATGCGCGACCCGGCTGGCCGGGATGTAATCGGTCTGCCAGCCGGCCCGGATCGCGCGCAGGCAGAGATCGGTCTCCTCGTAATAGAGGAAATAGGCCTCATCGAAGAGGCCGATCTGATCCAGCATGTCCTGGCGCATCATCAGGCTGGCGCCGGCCACCCAGTCCATTTTCGTCGGTTTGGCCGGGAAGGGCTGCGGGATGATCGCGTGGCTGAGAAGCTTCGAGATCGGCCCGGTCTGCGCCGCACCCTCGAATTCCGAGGCGATCGAGTGGAACCGAAAGCAGGTCACATGCGGCACGTCATCGGTGCCGTGGATATAGCTGCCGGCCATGCCGGTCCGCGGATGGCCTTCGAGGTGATCCAGAAGGATGCGGATCGCGTCGGGGGCGGGAAAGGCATCGGAATTCAGCAGATAGACATAATCCGGCCGCAGCCCGTCCGGCAGGCCCGCGCGGATGCCCACATTGTTGCCGGCCCCGAAGCCGCCATTGCGGCCCGACTGGATGACCCGGACCCGGTCCCAGCCGCGGTCCGCCACCGCCCGGCGAAGCCGGTCCTCGGATCCGTCGCCGCTGTCATTGTCGACGATGACGATGGCGCCCTCGATCCCCGCCATCGCGGCCACGGCGGCTTCGGCCGAGCGCAGCGTCATCTCGGCGGTGCGCCAGTTCAGGATGACGGTGAGCAAGCTTGCCATGATCTACTCCGCCGCCTGTGCCACTGGCGCCCTCAGCCGGGCTTCAGCCCCGGCGATGACCTCGCGCATGCGCGCCGCCATCACCCGGACATTCGGCTCAAGCACCATGCTGTCATGGTCGCCCGGCACCTCGATCACCTGCAGCGCCGGGGCATATTGGGTCAGGTCGTTGTCCTCATGGACATAGAACTTGGCCGAATTGACCCATTGCCCCGCCGAAACCTGCCAGCGCCGGTCCAGCGGCGGGCGGAACAGCACCACCTGTCCGTCGCGCGGGCGCATGTCGAATTTCGGCAAAGAGGCGCGGAAGGCGGCTTCGATGGCACTGTTGTGGAACTGGTTGGCAGCCTCGGGGGTCGCAGTCTCGCGTTTCTGTTTCTGCTGGCGCTTCCAGTCGGCCCGGGCCTTCAACCATTCGATCAGGTAGGATGGACCCTTTTCGCGCAACTCTGCCAGCTTGATCAGCGCGCGGTCCCTGCGACCGGGATGCGGCAACATCGGCACCGGAGTGTCCAGCAGCACCGTCAGGGCCACCTCGTCGCCCTGGGCCTCAAGCTGGCGGGCCATTTCCCAGGCGATCAGGCCGCCACCCGAAAAGCCGCCCAGAAGATAGGGTCCTTCGGGTTGAACCTGCTTCAATTCGGCGATGTAATCCCTTGCCGCATCGACAAAATCATCGTGCGGCTCATCCTCGCCGAAAAGCCCCCGCGCCTGCATGCCATAGAAGGGCCGGTCGCCGCCCAGAAGCTGGGCCAGATGGCGCAGGTTCAGCACGTTGCCGAACATGCCGGCGACCAGGAAGAAGGGCCGCTTCGGTCCGCCTTCGCCCTGATGCATCGGCACCAGATGGGTGAAGCGCCGCGCCGGCGCCCTGGCCTTCGGCGCCTCGCCCGCCTCTGCGTCCTGCGGACCGATGCGATCCTCGATCAGCGCGGCGCAGGCGGCGATGGTCGGCGCCTCGAACAGTACCGAGATCGGGAAATCGACCGAATAGGTCTTGCGGATCATGGCGAACAGCCGCACCGCGATCAGCGAATGGCCACCCAGATCGAAGAAGCTGTCCTCGACCCCGACCTGGCCCACGCCCAGCAATTCCTGCCAGAAACCGACCAGCGTGCGTTCGATCCCGTTCCGCGGCTCGACATAGTCGCTGTCAAGCTGCGGACGCTCGAATCCCTGCCGCTCCTCGGTCGCCTCGGCGCCCTGCCCGGCCTGTTCGATCAGCGCCGGCAGCGGCATCGACGACACCACCACCTGCGACTTGCCGGTGGCCAGCGCGCGCAGGAACCCCTCGGCCCCTTCCTCGGGGCGGATGCCCTGCGACAGGTTGTGCTGCAACCGTTCCTCGGCCGGCGACAGCTTGCGCTCGTCCTGTCCGGCATCGGGGAAGATCACGTCGCGCTTGGCCGTGGCCGCCGCGAAATCCAGGGCGCCGTCAAGGCGGTGGATGGTAAAGCCGGAAATCTCGATCAGCACCCGCCCCTCGGGGTCGGTCAGGGTCACGTCAAAGCGCGCGAAGGGATTGTCGGCGCGGTTCTCGGCCGCGTTGCGGACCCAGCTGCGGATCTCGGCGCCCAGTGGCGCATGCACCCTGACCGAGCCATAGCTGACCGGCACCCAGAGGTGATCGGGCCGATACCCCTCGATCAGTCCCATCGCCCAGCCCGTCGCCAGATCCATCAGCGCCGGGTGGATCAGATAGCCCTGCGCGGGTTCCGCCCGGAAGGCATCGGGCAGCGCCAGTTCGGCCAGACCCTCGCCCTCGCCATAGGCGCGGCGGCGCAGCACGCGCCAGCGCGGGCCGAACCGCAGATGCGCCTCCTGCGGGCTGACAAGGCCCCTGGGATCGGCCTCGACCTCGCGCGGGCAGCGCGCGGCGATGGCGGCCAGATCGACCGGCCCGGCCGGCGCCGCGCCAAAGCCGATCTGGGCCTGCGCGTTCAACTCGTATCCCTTGCGGCCATCGGCAATGGCGTCGCTGCGGATCTGGACCGCATAGCCTTCGTCATTGCGGGTCAGCGACAGGCGCAGATCGCGCGCCGCATGGTCATCGACGGCCAGCGGACGGAAGAAATAGAGGTCGCGGATCTCGAATGCACCCGCCTCGCCATGCGTGCGCAGAGCCTGGGCGATCAGGTCCAGATAGCCGGTGCCGGGCACCAGCGACTGCCCGTCCCGGGTGCGGTGCCCGTCCAGAAGCCAGTGCCGCGTGGTCAGTTCGGCGGTGAAGATGCGGTTGCCCTCGGCATCGAAGCTGGCCTTGTCCAGCAGCGGAGCGGCAACATCGGTGACGGGCGCCGGCTCGGGTGTGGCGAAGGCCTCGGCGGCCATGCCGACCTCGGCCCAGATGCCCCAGTTGATCGCGGTCACCGCGGTCCTGCCACCGGCGCGCGACCTGGCCCAGGCATTCAGGAATTCGTTGGCGGCGACGTAATCCACCTGCCCCGCCGGCGCGATCGCGGTCGAGGTCGAGCTGAACACCACGATCCGCCCGACCGAGCCGTCGGGGAAGACCTTGTCCAGGACCTCGGTGCCGTGAACCTTGGGGGCAAAGACATTCTCGACGCTGGCCGGGCTTTTCACCAGCATCGGCGCGTCATCGACCACGCCCGCGCCATGGATCACCGCGTCGATGCGGCCGAACCGGCCAACGGTTTCGTCGCGCACGGCCTGCATCTCCTGCAGGTTGCAGACATCGGCGGTCAGGCAGATCACCTCGGCCCCGGCCTGTTCCAGCCGCTGCACACCACGGATCCGGGCGGCGATGGGGTCGTTCGGCGCGGCGCCGCGCAGGACGCGGTCCCACTGGTCGCGGCCGGGCAGCGCGCGGCGGCCGACAAGGGCGATCTTCGCGCCCAGATCGCGGGCCAGCCGCTCGGCCACGGTCAGGCCGATGCCGCCGAACCCGCCGGTCAACAGGCAGACCGCGCCCTGCGGCAGATCGGTCGTGGCCCCGGACAGCGGCAAGGCCCGCCAGCCCAGCTCATAGCGGCGATCGCCACGCAGGGCGGCGCTGCGATTGCCGGGATCGGCCAGCATCTCTTCCAGCACGCGGTCGGTCAGCGCCTCCCATGCGGGATCGTTGCGGCGCCCCTCGGGCAGGGTCAGGTCCAGCGCGGCGCAGGTCACGCCCGGCAATTCGCGCGGCATCACCCGCAACGGCCCGGCCATGGTGGCCTTTTCGGGATAGGGCAGCGCCTCGGCGCGGACCTGCACCGCACCGCTGCTGGCGGCCAGCAGGTGGATCGGGCGCGGCAGGTTCTCCTCGGCCATGGCCTGAGCCAGGAACATCAGGCTGTAGAAGCCCTGTTCCTGATTGCGATGGAAGAAGCTGGAGCCGGGGCGGAAGGTCTCACCCGCCGTCACCAGCCAGAAATGCGCGATCCGCTGCGGCGCCAGCCCGGCGGCAACCAGGTCATGGATCAGCCTGTCGTAATCCTCGCGTCCGCGTTCGGGCGAGATGGTATAGGCATCCTCGCCGGTTCGCGCGTAAATATCGCCCGCCCGGACCTCGATCACCCGATGCCCGACCCCGCGCAGCCGGGCGATGGCGCGGCCCGCCAGTCCGGCCTCGTCGGCAAAGACCAGCCATGTGCGCGGCTCGGCCTGATCCAGTTCGTCCGCCTCGACCTCGGTTTCCGCCGCGCGCGGGCGCCAATGCGGCTGCCAGCCCCAGTTCTCGACGCCCTCGACCCGTTCGATCCAGTCTTCCGCGGCCGCCGCCTCGGCCCGGCCCGGCTCGATGAAATAGCTGGCGCGCTGGAAGGGATAGGTCGGCAGCGGCACCCGGTTGCGCCGCGCCTCGCCCCAGATCGGGGTCCAGTCCACCGGCACGCCCACCGCCCAGAGCCGCCCCAGCGTGGCGATGAAGAATTCGTCGTCGGGCACCCGCTGATCGGGATGGCGCAGCGCCGGGATCACCTGATTGGCCGGCACGCCATTGGCCTGCACCAGCGAGGACAGCGCCCGGCCCGGCCCGACCTCCAGATAGACGCGGCACTTGCGCGCCATCAGATGGCTGATCCCTTCGGCGAAATTCACCGTGTTGCGCAGATGCGCGACCCAGTAATCGGGACTGGTCGCCTCGGCCGCGGTCAGCGGCTGCCCGGTCCGGTTCGAGATCACCGGCAGGCGCGGCGCGGCAAGGCTGATCGAGCGCAGGTAATCGCCGAAACGGGTCAGGATCGGCTCCAGCATGCGGCTGTGGGCGGCGATGTCGATCTGGATGCGCTGCGCCTCGATCTCGTCCTTCGCCAGCCGTTCCTGCAATGCGTCCAGCGCCGCCTGCGGCCCCGAGACGACGCAGAGATCCGGCGCATTGACCGAGGCCATGTCCAGATCCTCGGCCCAATAGGCCTTCAGCGCCTCGGCCGACAGCGGCACCGACAGCATGCCGCCCGGCGCGATGGTATCGAACAGCTGGCCGCGCAGATGCACCAGCCCGATGCAATCCTCGAAGCCCAGCACCCCGGCCAGACAGGCGGCGGTATTCTCGCCCATGGAATGGCCGATCAGGGCGGCGGGCTGCACGCCCCAGCTGATCCACAGCTGCGCCAGCGCATATTCGGTGATCATGATCAGCGGCAATTGCACCGAGGGGCGCTTCAGCCGCTCGACCGCCTCGGCCCGGGCGTGATCTTCGGGCAGCCACAGCGCGCGCAGGTCATAGTCGAGGCTGGGGGCGAGGTGTTCCAGCCCCTTGTCCATCCAGTCGCGGAACACCGGCTCGGTTTCATAGAGATCGCGGGCCATGCCGGCATATTGCGCGCCGCCGCCCGGGAACATGAACACCGTCTCGGGGCGTTCGGGCAATTCCTGATGGGTAAAGATCTTGCGTGGATCGCCCTCGTCCAGCTTGGCGGCGGCATCCTCGTGATCGCCGGCGACGACGATGCGGCGATGCTCGAAGGCGCGGCGGCCCTGTTTCAGCGTCCAGGCGACATCGGCCAGCGGCTGTTCGGGATGGGCGCGCAGATGGGCGGCAAGATTGCGGCTGGCCTGATCCAGCGCCGATTTGCTGCGCGCCGACAGGACCAGCAGCTGGAACGGCCAGTCGCTGTCCTCCGAGGCCGCGCGGGCCGGTGCCTCCTCGACAATCGCATGGGCGTTGGTGCCGCCGACGCCAAGGCTGTTGACACCCGCGCGCCGCGGCGCGCCCTTCAGCCGCGGCCAGTCGCTCAGCCGGTCGTTCACCTTGAAGGGCGACTGCGCGAAATCGATGGCCGGGTTGGGCGCCTCATAGCCCAGCGAGGGCGGGATCTGGCCGTGATGCAGCCCCATGCTGACCTTGATCAGGCTGGCCACGCCGGCGGCCGTGTCGGTATGGCCGATATTGGTCTTGACGCTGCCGATGCCGCAGAAGCCCCTGTCCTGCGTGGTTTCCTCGAAGGCCTGGGTCAGCGCCGCGACCTCGATCGGGTCGCCCAGATAGGTGCCGGTGCCGTGGCATTCGACATAGCCGATGGTATCGGCGCTGACGCCCGCGACGCCATGCGCCTCGGCCACGCATTTCGCCTGCCCCTCGACCGAGGGTGCCAGATAGCCGGCCTTCGCCGCGCCGTCATTGTTGACCGCCGTGCCGCGCACCACCGCCCAGATGTGATCGCCATCGGCAATCGCATCCTCCAGCCGCCGCAGCACCACGCAGCCCGCGCCCGAGCCGAAGACGGTGCCCTCGGCGCGATGGTCGAAGGCGTGGCAATGCCCGTCGGGCGACAGAATCTCGCCCTCCTCGAACAGGTAGCCGCGGCCATGCGGCAGCTCGATGGTGACGCCGCCGGCCAGGGCCATGTCGCATTCGCCGTTCAGCAGCGATTGCGCCGCCTGATGGATCGCCACCAGCGAGGTCGAGCAGGCGGTCTGGATCGACAGGCTCGGCCCCTTGAGGTCGAAGATATGGCTGACGCGGGTCGACAGGAAATCCTTGTCATTGCCGGTATGGCGCAACAGGAACATGCCGGTATTGCGCACCAGATCCGGGTTCGAGCAGACGTTGAAATAGAAATAGCTGCCCATGCCGCAGCCGGCGAAGACGCCGATCGGGCCATCGAATCCTTCGGGCGTGTGGCCGGCATCCTCCAGCGCCTCCCAGGCGCATTCGAGGAACTGGCGGTGCTGCGGATCCATGATCGCCGCTTCCTTGGGCGAAAGCCCGAAGAACTCGGCATCGAATTTCTCGAAATCCTGCAAGATCGAGGCGACGGGCACAAAATTCTTCTGCCGCATCCGCGCCGGACTTTCGCCATTGGCTGTCAGTTCCTCGACGCTGAGCTTGCGGATGGATTCGATGCCGTCGCGCAGATTGGCCCAGTATTGTGCCACATCGGGCGCCCCCGGCAGATGTGCCGCCATGCCGGTCACGGCAATAGCCCCCGCAGGAAGAGTTGCCGAAGCGTCCTGACCAGTCATCGCGCCGTCCGATCCGAAAAATGCCGTGAGGTCGTCATGGCGGCAGAATACCGATTCGACCGGGCCAGTCTATCCGGTGTCGCAATATCTGCGTCAGCAGGAACCTCCTGAAAACGCGGTATTTTAGACAGACGGCAATTCGTCGCAGCCAATGCTGCCGAGATCGTCATTTCCACGCACCAATTCAATCTTCACACAGACATAACAGCTAATTCGCAATGCATTGCGATTGAACCTGCCACTTTGGACAGGCCGTTTCATCCCAATAACCGGTCGACGCGGGTCAACCTAGCATGAAAGCACGGAATTTTCGAACGATTCCGACATCGTGGTCAAGATGTCGCTAACGCGCACCGTCCCCGGCACGGCCGGCGCAGCGCGCGCCGGGGCCGCCCTGCCCCGACGCGCCTGTCCCGCCGGTCGCAGCCGGGCCGATGGGATCAGACGATCCGGTCCACCATCATGTGCTTGATGGCGGCGATCGCCTTCGCGGGGTTCAGCCCCTTTGGACAGGTATTGGTGCAGTTCATGATCGTGTGGCAGCGATACAGCTTGAACGGATCCTCCAGATCGTCCAGCCGCTCGCCCGTCGCCTCGTCGCGCGAGTCGATGATCCAGCGATAGGCATGCAGCAGCGCGGCCGGCCCCAGATAACGGTCGCCGTTCCACCAGTAGCTGGGACAGGCGGTCGAGCAGGAGGCGCAGAGGATGCATTCGTAAAGCCCGTCCAGCTTGCGGCGATCCTCGATCGACTGCTTCCATTCCTTGCCCGGCGTCGGCGACTTGGTGATGAGGTAGGGGTTCACGCTGGCATGCTGGGCATAGAAATGCGTCAGGTCCGGCACCAGATCCTTGACCACCGGCATATGCGGCAGCGGATAGATGGCGATGTCGCCCTCGACCTCGTCGATGCCCCAGATACAGGCCAGATGGTTGCCGCCGCCGATATTCATCGCGCAGGAGCCGCAGATCCCCTCGCGGCAGGACCGCCGGAAGCTGAGCGTCGGGTCGATCTCGTTCTTGATCTTGATCAGCGCGTCCAGAACCATCGGCCCGCATTTGTCCAGATCGACGAAATAGGTGTCCAGCCGCGGGTTCTCGCTCGTATCCGGGTCCCAGCGATAGATCTTGAACTTGCGGACATTGGTCGCGCCCTCGGGCTTGGGCCAGGTCTTGCCGACCGTGATCTGGCTGTTCTTGGGCAAAGTGAACTGGACCATTGGGTGCTCCTTTCAGAGAGTGCCTGCGGACGGCTGATCGGCCGTGAACAGAAATTGATTGCTGGCGACCAGATCGACGACCTTTCGCCGGGCATGAGGATTCAAAGACAGGCCATTGAGACGGCGTAGAAATTCTGTAGCGCCATGGCTCAGTCGTTCGTTCGACGCCCCTTCCAGCGGCGGCAGGGCCGCGATCTCGGCATCGGAGAGGCCGGCATGGCGCAGAAGCTGGCGGCCGGGACGCGCATGTTCCGCCTCATCCTCCAGCCGGAAGCAACGGATCCGGTCCTGCCCCACGGCCTCAGCCATGCGGTGGCCAAGGTCGTCCCAGCCGGGCAGATCCGCCGTATCGGTCAGAAAATCCGCCAGCGCGCCCGCGTAACCCTCGCTCCGCACGATCTGGGCCCAGAGGCTGGCGCGCCATGTCTCCATGCTGCGGGTATAGATGACGAAATCGACCTCGAAACCGCCGGCTGTCTGCCGGATCAGTTCGGCGATCCGCGGCAGGGCCGGATAGAGCCGGATCTCCTGCCCCTTGCCCGGAGGCGCGCCGGCAAGGTTCTCATGGCTCAGGATCACCGGCAGGTCATTGGCAGGCAGCGTCTCCAGCACGTCCTCCAGCGCAATCCGCAAGGCCTTTCTGGTATCGCCGCCGGGGGCAAGGCTGAACTGCTGCGCCGCGCGCCCCAAGGCCTGCATCGGTTGGTCTGGCCACGGCGTGCGCAGGATCAGCCGGCGGGCCAGGGCGGCGGCGTTGCGATGCAGATGGCGCTGGATGGCGGTGCTGCCGGTCTTGTGCACCCCCAGATGCACGATCAGCCGCCGCCCCGCCTTCGCCTGTGCCGCCTCGGCCATCGCCTAGCCCCGCCAGCCCGGCAGATCATACAGCGACCGCGTCGGCATTTCCCCCGAGCGGCGCAGCACGCAGCGATTGAATTCGTCCGAAGGGTCGCGCCCGGACGGGTTGGTCGAGACACCAAGCTCGATCTCGCCCCGGGTCCGCACCGATGCCCCTCCGCTGCCGCCCATCACCCCCACGCTGAGCTCGCCCCGCGGATAGGCGCTGCGCTCGGCATCGCGCTGGCAGCTTGCCTCGGCCTGCTCGACCGTGACCGGCGCGCAGGCCGCAAGCGCGGCCAGCAGCGGGATCACGGTCAGGAGGGCTGCCTGCGCGCGCATCGGTTCAGGCCGGACGCGCCGCGCTGGCGATGCACTGGGTGGTTGCCGGACGCGAGACGATGGCGGCTACGCTGTCGGCGGCACCGGTCGCCCCGGCACGCGACATCTGCGCGATGTCGATCAGTTCGGCCGTGGTGGCGTTGTTGATCACGCAGTCGGTATAGGGCGCAACATTCACGCCCGGCAGGCGCTTCTGCATCTCGGAATTGACGACGCTACGCGCCAGCGAACGCGAGGCCTCATCCAGAACGGTCGGCGTGGTCGGCGCCGGCGTGATCGGCACCGGCCCGGCGGTGGGCAATGGCGCCACGCAGCCCGCCAGCACCAGGGCAGCGGCCCCGCAGGCGGCAAAGAGATTGAAACGCATCAGTAAACCCTTTTCTTCGGAGCAATCTTCTTCAGGTCGATCCCGCCATCCTCGGCCTTCGTCAGCGGCTCCAGATGGACCGGGCGATAGGCAAGTTTAACCTTGTTCCCCTCGACCCAGGCAAGCGAATGCTTGCGCCAGTTGGCGTCATCCCGCTCGGGGAAGTCCTCATGCGCATGGGCGCCGCGGCTTTCCTTGCGTGCCTCGGCCCCGACGATGGTGGCCAGCGCGTTGGGCATCAGGTTGGTCAGTTCCAGCGTTTCCATCAGGTCGGTATTCCAGATCAGCCCACGATCGGTGACCTTCAGATCGTCCAGCTTGGCGGCGACGGCGGTCATCTTCTCGACGCCCTCGGCCAGCGACTTCTCGGTGCGGAAGACGGCCGCATCGGCCTGCATGGTCTTCTGCATCTCAAGGCGCAGTTCGGCCGTCGAGGTGCCGCCATCGGCATTGCGGATCGCGTCGAACCGGTCCAGCGCCTTGTCCACCTGCGCCTGATTGGTCGCAGGCACCGGGCTTTCGCGGTCCACCACCTGCCCGGCCCGGATCGCCGCTGCGCGGCCGAACACCACCAGGTCGATCAGCGAGTTCGAGCCCAGGCGATTCGCGCCGTGAACGCTGGCGCAGCCGGCCTCGCCCACCGCCATCAGGCCGGGGAAGATCGCGTCGGGATCGCCCTCGGTCGGGTTCAGCACCTCGCCCCAATAGTTGGTGGGAATGCCGCCCATGTTGTAATGCACCGTCGGCAGGATCGGGATCGGCTGCTTGGTGACATCGACGCCGGCAAAGATCTTGGCCGATTCGCTGATCCCCGGCAGCCGTTCGGCCAGCGCCTCGGGCGGCAGGTGCATCAGGTTCAGATACATGTGGTCCTTCTGCTCACCCACGCCGCGGCCCTCGCGGATCTCGATGGTGATGCAGCGGCTGACCACGTCGCGGCTGGCCAGATCCTTGTAGGTCGGCGCGTAACGCTCCATGAAGCGCTCACCCTCGGAATTGGTCAGGTAACCGCCCTCGCCGCGCGCGCCCTCGGTGATCAGGCAGCCCGAGCCATAGATGCCGGTCGGGTGGAACTGCACGAATTCCATGTCCTGAAGCGGCAGACCCGCGCGGGCTACCATGCCGCCGCCGTCGCCGGTGCAGGTATGGGCGCTGGTCGCGCTGAAATAGGCGCGGCCGTAGCCGCCGGTGGCCAGCACGACCATCTTGGCGTTGAAGACATGCATGGTGCCGTCATCCAGCTTCCATGCCACGACGCCGGTGCAGGCGCCGTCGGTGATGATCAGGTCCAGCGCGAAATATTCGATGAAGAACTCGGCGTTTTCCTTCAGCGACTGGCCGTAGAGCGTGTGCAGGATGGCGTGGCCGGTGCGGTCGGCGGCGGCGCAGGTGCGCTGCACCGGGGGGCCTTCGCCGAATTCGGTCGTATGGCCGCCGAAGGGGCGCTGATAGATCTTGCCCTCCTCGGTGCGGCTGAACGGCACGCCGTAATGCTCCAGTTCATAGACCGCCTTCGGCGCCTCGCGCGCCAGGTATTCCATGGCGTCCGTATCGCCTAGCCAGTCCGAGCCCTTGACGGTGTCATACATGTGCCACTGCCAGTTGTCGGGCCCCATGTTCGACAGCGAGGCGGCGATCCCGCCCTGCGCAGCGACGGTATGCGAGCGGGTCGGAAACACCTTGGTCACGCAGGCGGTGCGCAGCCCCTGCTCGGCCATGCCAAGCGTCGCCCGCAGCCCGGCACCGCCGGCGCCCACCACGACCACGTCGTAATCATGCGTATGGATTTCGTAAGCAGCCATGGTGTCCTCAGATCGCAACGGTGATGAAGGCCATCTTCGCCAGCGCGAAGACCGCGGCCGCGATCACGCCCCAGCCGAAAATGACCGAGACGATGATCGCCACTTTGCGGGCCGTATCCTGGAAATAGTCGTCGATCATGATCCGCGTGCCCTTGATGAAATGGATCATGCCGACAATCACGAAGAGCGCGGTCACGAGGCCCGGATAGGGCCGGCCGAAATAGGCGATGACCGCCTCGCGCGGCAGGCCGATGGCGGTGCCGATGACCAGCAGGAAGGCGGGTGTCAGCAGGATCAGCGCGCAGGAGCTGACGGTCATGGCCCAGTGATGGCTGGTGCCGCTATGGGCCGGGCCCAGTCCCTGCGCGGCCTTGCGGGGGGTGATGTAACGCATGGCTTTTCCCTCGCTCAGCCGATGAAGAACAGGATCAGGGTGAACAGCGTCAGCACGACCGAGCCGACGATGACCGCCCATGAGGATTTCCGCGACGACTCGATCTCGAGCCCGATCAGGGCGTCGTAGAACAGGTGCCGGATCCCGGCCAGCGTGTGATACCACAGCGCCCAGGCCGACCCCGCCAGGATCAGGAAGCCCAGCCAGGACCGGACCACCCAGTCGGCTGCGGCGAAGGCGCCCGGCCCGCTGACCGCGCCGACCAGCCACCAGACCACCAGCAGGATGCCGGCGACCAGCGCATGGCCGGTGATCCGCGTCAGGATCGAGGTCACCGCCGCGACCGGCAGCTTGTAGACCTGAAGATGGGGGGAAAGCGGCCGGTTACCCCGGTTGACATCGGCCATGAGGCGGCCCTCCTTTGTCGGTTCTGGCTCGACCCGTCGCAGGCTGCAGGCTGGCCGCGCGGGCTGGCGATCGATGGTGCTTCTGACGGCATTGATGCCAACTGTCACGCGATTATGCCAGCCCCGGAACCGATTTCATTGCATTTTTCTTGATCGTGATCACGCACCCGCCGCCTGTGATCACAGCCGGCAGGGAGGCCGCGGGACAGCGCCACCCCGCAGGAAGATCCGGGAAGGCGCAGGCCGGGCGATCCCCTTCAGCGCGGCGAAAGCCCTTGCCGTCCGTGTAACCCGCGCTATCCGTCGCGCCCGGGCTCGTTCGAATCGCTGGAGAACAGCGCGATCTTGTTGCCTTGGGGGTCGCGGAGGTAGCCGACGTAAAAATGCGGCCCGTACGCGTCTCGAAAGCCCGGCCGGCCCTCGTCAAACCCGCCTGCGGCAAGCGCGGCGGCGTGAAGGTCGCGAACCTGCTGCTGACTGCGCGCCTCGAAGGCGATCATCGCACCGTTCCCAACCGAGGCCGGTTGCCCATCGAAGGGGGATTTGACGTAGAATTCCGGCAGATTGGGGGATTGGCCCGGTCGCACGGGCAGCGCGTAACTCAGATCCCCGTGAACCTCGTCCAGCCGGTAGCCAAGCGCGGGCAGGAAGGCCGAGTAGAACCGTCTTGCGCGGGCGATATCATCGGCTCCGACGGTGACATAGGCGATCATGCTGCGGGTTCCTTTCCGAAAGCCCGGCTATGGCAATGTGCCACCTGCGGCGACGAAGGCCGACAGACAGACGGCCCTTCGCCGGACGCTCCTGCAAGCACGTCCGCCCCCTTCCGGCGACCCTGCCCCGACGACGCCGGCTCAGACCGGCATCAGCGCCCAGTAATCCAGATCCAGCAGCACCTCGGGCGCGTATTTCCCGTCCGCGCCCTTCAGCGCGAAGGCACCGCTGTCGCCCTTGGTCGCCACCAGCCGCAGCCGGATCGCGCCGACGCCCGGCGCCGCCGTTTCGGCCTTGTCCAGAACCTCGGACCAGGCCCGCACCGTGTCGCCGGCGAAACAGGGATTGGCATGCGCGCCCGCGTTCAGCGCCACGATCATCTGCGCATTGGCCAGCCCGTTGAAGCTCAGCGCGCGGGCCATGCTGATGACATGGCCGCCATAGATCAGCCGCTTGCCGTCCTCGCGGTTGGTGGCGTCGAAATGCACCTTGGCGGTGTTCTGCCACAGCCGGGTGGCCAGCATATGCTCGGCCTCCTCGATGGTGACGCCATCGACATGGTCGATCTTCTCGCCCACCTCGTAATCGCCCCAGCGGTGCGGTTCACCGGCAAGTTCAAAGTCGTAGCCGGAAAAGTTCAGGTCTTCCGGCAACACCAGATCCGCCGCCGGCACCGCGCCCGCCAGATCGGGAATCACCGCCTCGGGTGCCGGAGCGCCCTCATCGCGCTTGCGCACCATCACCCAGCGGACATAGTCCAGCACCGGCTCGTCCATCTGGTTCAGCCCGCGGGTGCGGACCCAGACCACGCCCGACTTGCCGTTCGAGTTCTGCTTCAGCCCGATCACCTCGGATTCCGAACGCAGCGTGTCGCCGGGCCAGACCGGGCGCAGCCAGCGCCCCTCGGCATAGCCCAGATTGGCCACCGCGTTCAGGCTGACATCCGGCACCGTCTTGCCGAATACGATGTGAAAGGCGATCAGGTCGTCCATCGGGCTGCTTTCCAGCCCGCAGGAGGCCGCGAACTCGTCGCTGGAATAGAGCGCGTGGCGCGCGGGATAGAGGGCGTGATACAGCGCCCGTTCCCCCTCGGCCACGGTGCGCGGCACGGCATGGCGGATCACCTGCCCGACGCGGTAATCCTCGAAGAAACGGCCCGGATTGGTCTTTGTCATTGCTGTCCCAGTTTCATGTCAGGGTGATAGTCGGCCTCGATCTCTTTCGTGACCGCCTGTGCCAGCCGCATCACGCCCGTGACCGGGTCATGCGCCATCGCCGGGCTGCCATGCAGCGCCCAGCCCTTGGACAGCGCCTCGCTGACGCGGTGGCAGAAGCGCACGGTGTCGTCCTCTGTGATGCAGCGATAGATCGTCGTCATGTCATGCTCCGAACGGGTTGTAGCCCAGCCAGCCGTGGATCAGCGCCACGACGCCAAAGACCAGCAGCGCGCCGACCGCGGCCATCGCCTCTTTCCGCGCCGGAACCGGCGGCGGCGGGGTCCAGTCGGGCTGGGCGCGGTTGATCGCCGCCATCTCGACCAGCGACCAGGCCAGCAGCCCGCCGAACAGGATCAGGCTGGGCAGATCGCCGTTGGGCAGAAGATGCGCAAAGGCCCAGAGCGCGAATCCGGTCAGTTGCGGATGGCGCATGCGGCGGGTGATGCCGGTCTTCATGCCGGCGGCGGCGAACAGGTAGAAGGCGATCAGCACCAGGATATTGTTGATGCCCTTCATCGCCGCCGATGGCCCCCACCAGACCGCGCCGTCGGCGGTCTTGTAGCCCCAGATCATCAGGATCAGGGCCAGCGCCAGGGCCCCGGCGACATAGCCCTTGCCCTTGTCGCCGAACTGCGCGCGCAGGCCCGGCGCGGCGCGTTTCCACAGATGCGCCGCCCACCACAGGGCCACACCCAGTATCAGGATCAGCATCTGGCTTTCCTCCGCTTGATGTGAATCCCCTTCACTTTGCCCTTATCCGGCCATGGCGGCAATGGCCTCCGCGCGGTCCAGCGTCTTGCGGGCGGTCTCGACATGCAGGTTCTCGACAATCTTGCCATCGACCACCGCCACGCCCTTGCCCTCGGTCGTCGCGGCCTCGAACGCCGCGATCTGGCGGCGCGCAAGGTCGATCTCGGCCTCGGTCGGGGCGAAGGCTTCGTTGGCGATCGCCAGTTGCGCGGGGTGGATCAGGGTCTTGCCGTCAAAGCCCATGTCGCGGCCCTGTTCGCATTCCGCGCGCAGCCCGTCCTCGTCCTTGAAGGCGTTGAAGACCCCGTCCACGATCACCTTGCCATGCGCCTTGGCGGCCAGCAGGCACAGCCCCAGCCCGGCCTGCATCGGCAAACGGTCGGGGCGGAAGCGGCTGTTCAGTTCCTTGGCCAGATCGTTGGTGCCCATCACCATCCCCTCAAGCCGGGGATGGGCGGCGATCTGGCCCGCGTTCAGCATGCCCAGGGGCGTCTCCATCATCGCCCAGAGCGGAAGATCGGGCACCAGCGCCGCCACCCGGTCCAGATCGGCGGCCGAATCGACCTTGGGAATCAGCACCGCATCGGCGCCGCCCGCCATTGCCCCGGCACAGGCGCGGGCGTCATCCTCGCCCCATTCCGTGGCCAGCCCGTTGATCCGCACGATCCGCGCCCGCCCGCCGTAATCTCTCGCCAGCGCCGCGGCCAGCTGATCGCGCGCCGCGGCCTTTTCACCGGGGGCCACCGCGTCCTCCAGATCGAAGATGATCGCGTCCGCGGCCAGCCCCTGCGCCTTTTCCATGGCGCGGGCATTGGCGGCGGGAATGTACAGAACGGACCGATACGGGCGGGCCATGGCAACCTCCGGGCAATTTTCTTGCGCGAAACTGCCCCGCAGCGCCAGATTTGGCAAGGGGCTTTCGCCGCAGCGCGGCATCAGCTGGAAACCACCTGCCAGATCAGCCGGATCGAGACCAGCAGCAGCCCCCAGGTGATCAGCTTGTAGAACAGGACCTGCGGGATGACCTTCACCAGCCACAGCCCCAGCCAGACCGACAGCAGCGACGCCGGGATCAGCAGCGCCGCCGCCTTCAGATTCGCCATCGAAAGCTGCCCCAGGGCGGCATAGGGAATCAGCTTGATCCAGTTGCAGATGGCGAAGAACCAGGTGGTCGTGCCGGCGAAGACCAGCGGGCTGAGGCGCAGCGGCTGGATATAGACCTGATAGGGCGGCATGCCGGCATGGCTGACGAAACTGGTATAGCCGGCCAACCCGCCCCAGATGCTGCCCCGCACGGCCGAGGTCCGGCGCGGCTGGCCCGACAGGTCCGGCCGGATCAGCGCGTTCAGCGCAAAGACCAGCCCGATCAGCCCGACGATCAGGGTCACCCCCTTCGCCGGCACGATATGCGCCGTGGCCCAGCCCAGCCCGATGCCGGCGATCGCACCGGGCAGCGAGGTCGCCAGCACGCGGCGGTCGAAATTGTGCCGATAGGCGATCAGCCCGCCCAGATCCGAGGCGACATAGACCGGCAGCAGCAGCCCCGCCGCCTGCACCGGCGACATCACCAGCGACAGGATCGGCACGGCAATGATCGCCACCATCGCCAGCCCGCCCTTGGCCATGCCCACCGCCATCGAGGCCAGCACGGCGAGGATCCAGCCCTCGGTCGTCAGTTGCAGCATCATGCCCCCGGTTTTGCCCGCTTTCCTGCCCGCGGTCGGCCCGAATGGCAAGTGTTAGGGCCATCAGCGCCGCGCCATGCCTCACAGGCTTGCGATTTCTTGCGCGACAGCTTAACCACCGCGCAACATTCCATCCAAGCAATCGGAGGTTAACCATGGCCCGACCCAAAATCGCACTCATCGGTGCGGGGCAGATCGGCGGCACGCTGGCACATCTGGCTGCGATGAAGGAACTGGGCGATGTCGTCCTGTTCGACATCGCCGAGGGCACGCCGCAGGGCAAGGCGCTGGACATCGCCGAATCGGGCCCCTCCGAGGGCTTCGACGCCACCCTGAAGGGCACCAATGATTACGCCGATATCGCCGGCGCCGATGTCTGCATCGTCACCGCCGGCATCGCCCGCAAGCCGGGGATGAGCCGCGACGACCTGCTGGGCATCAACCTCAAGGTCATGAAATCCGTGGGCGAGGGCATCGCCAAGCACGCGCCCGACGCCTTCGTCATCTGCATCACCAACCCGCTGGACGCGATGGTCTGGGCGCTGCGCGAGTTCAGCGGTATGCCCCATGCCAAGATTTGCGGCATGGCCGGGGTTCTGGATTCGGCCCGCTTCCGCCACTTCCTCAGCCTCGAATTCGGCGTGTCGATGAAGGACGTGACCGCCTTCGTGCTGGGCGGGCATGGCGACACCATGGTGCCGCTGGCGCGCTATTCGACCGTGGCCGGCATTCCGCTGCCCGATCTGGTCAAGATGGGCTGGACCACGCAGGAGCAGCTGGACACCATCGTCCAGCGCACCCGCGACGGCGGCGCCGAGATCGTCGGCCTGCTGAAGACCGGCAGCGCCTTCTATGCGCCCGCGACCAGCGCCATCGAGATGGCCGAGGCCTATCTCAAGGACCAGAAGCGGGTCCTGCCCTGCGCCGCCTATGTGGACGGCGCCTACGGGCTGAAGGGCATGTATGTCGGCGTGCCGACCGTGATCGGCGCCGGCGGGGTCGAGAAGGTCATCGACATCAAGCTGGACAAGGACGAACAGGCGATGTTCGACAAGTCGGTCGATGCGGTGAAGGGTCTGGTCGCGGCCTGCAAGGGCATCGACAGCAACCTCGCCTGACCGAACGGGTCTTGAGACTTTGGATGCGGCGCGCCATTCTGGGCGCGCCGTTTTCCGTTCCGGGTCCGTGATGCACCGCCGTCCTGCCGCCCTGCCCCGCCCCGCCGCAGCCCTGCCCGATGAACGGCGGGCGGCCGGGCGCGGCCGGCCGGGTCGCAGGGCCGCGCCGGGATCGGCGCAGGGGCCGGCGCCGGGGACGAATCGCGATGCCGCGACGCAGCGCCGGGGCTTTCGTGATCACACCCATTCCAGCCGTGATCACATATGGCGCGTTCCGGCCCGTTTTGTTGTATTTCAGGGAATATCGCTTCGCGGGGGCGGCCGTCTGTGCCACTACCCGCCCAATCTGCCGAACCGAACGAGGGGATCGAGATGAATATCCACGAATACCAGGCCAAGGCCCTGCTGCGTCAATACGGTGCCCCGGTCAGCGATGGCCGCGTGGTGATGAAGGCCGACGAGGCGAAATCGGCCGCGGGCGAGATGGACGGCCCGCTCTGGGTCGTGAAGGCGCAGATCCATGCCGGCGGTCGCGGCAAGGGCAGCTTCAAGGAAGCCGCCGCCGGTGAAAAGGGCGGTGTGCGCCTGGCCAAATCCGTGGCCGAGGCCGAGGAACTGACCCGCCAGATGCTGGGCCGCACGCTGGTCACGCATCAGACCGGCCCCTCGGGCAAGCAGGTCAACCGCATCTATATCGAGGATGGCAGCGACATCTCGCGCGAATTGTATCTGGCGCTGCTGGTCGATCGCGGCACCTCGCGCGTCAGTTTCGTCGCCTCGACCGAGGGCGGCATGGATATCGAGGAAGTCGCCGCCTCGACCCCCGAGAAGATCGTCAGCTTCAGCGTCGATCCGGCCTCGGGCCTGTCGGATTTCCACGGCCGCCGCGTGGCCTTCGCCCTCGGGCTGGAAGGTCAACAGATCAAGCAATGCGTGGCGCTGATCAAGAACCTCTATCGCATGTTCATCGAGCGTGACATGGAGATGCTCGAGATCAACCCGCTGATCGTCACCACCGACGGCAACCTGAAATGCCTCGATGCGAAGATGGGCTTCGACAACAACGCCCTCTATCGCCAGCCCGACATCCTCGCCCTGCGCGACGAGACCGAGGAAGATCCGAAGGAACTGGCCGCCTCGAAGTTCGACCTGAACTACATCGCGCTGGATGGCGAGATCGGCTGCATGGTCAACGGCGCGGGCCTTGCGATGGCGACCATGGACATCATCAAGCTTTACGGCGCCGAGCCGGCGAACTTCCTCGACGTGGGCGGCGGCGCCAGCAAGGAGAAGGTGACCGAGGCGTTCAAGATCATCACCTCGGATCCGAACGTCAAGGGCATCCTCGTGAACATCTTCGGCGGCATCATGCGCTGCGACATCATCGCCGAGGGCATCGTCGCGGCGGTGAAGGAGGTCGGCCTGCAGGTCCCGCTGGTCGTGCGTCTGGAAGGCACCAATGTCGATCTGGGCAAGAAGATCATCAACGAAAGCGGCCTGAACGTGATCGCCGCCGACGACCTGAAGGACGGCGCGGAAAAGATCGTGAAGGCGGTGAAGGGCTAGGATCATGCGTGGACCCTTCGCCTTGTTGCTGACCGGCGTCATCGCGACTCCACTTTTTGCCCAGAACCACACGGCTGGCATCACCGACGCCTTCGAAATGTTCGAAAGCCGGTGCATTCCAGCGCTGAGCGATCCGGAAGCCTATTCCGCGCTTCTCGACCAGGACCCTGCGGGCAGTCGTTTCGTCGCTGAATCGGACGATGGGGTTGTCCGCGTGGTTCTGCCCCGCGACATGAATGCGGCCGAGAACGTGACCATCATTTCGACCGAACGTACCGAAACTCGCGCATGTCTCACCGGCTTTTACGCCGGTGACGGCGATGCGGGCGAGACCATGGCCAAGGATTTCCTGGCTTTCGTCCAAGCGCGTGACGACCTCGAGATATCGGGTGGGGGGGAAGTCCGGCTTCCCGATGAGCCGCCCGGGCATGTGATGTCGGGACTGAGCTTCTGGCGCTACGTTCTTACCGGCGATGCCGTGCCCGAAGGGTCGTTGGTCAGCGTCAATATCGGACCCGAGCATCTGGAAGTGGATGGAGAGCGGACCATACAGAAGCCGGGAGCCGATCAATGACCGGCAGGCCTCAAGAATACAGTGCGCGCGCACTTGTCGCTTGCCGGCAACCGCGCTGGCAAGGGTCCGCGCGCGAACAGAGGGAGAAGTGAAATGAAGACGTGCAATTTCCTTGCCGCCCTTCTGGTGGCACTGACCCCGGTTCCGGCGCTGGCGCAGAACCTGTCGCCTGCCGCCCGCGCGATGCAGGCCGCCGCTCAGGCCTGCATGGTGAATTACGGCGCGCCCGACAGTCTGGTCCCGGCGCTGAAGAAGGCCGGGTTCAGCGTCTCGCCGGGGATGGACGCGGGCTCCTACGACTTCTCGGGCGCGGGCGTCGATGGCGTCGCGGTGCCCGGCAATGGCGAGACCTATTGCATGATCCAGTCCGGACAGGTGCCGCTCGATCTGGCGCGCGGCATCGGGCTGGGGCTGGCGCGTGCGGTCTTCGGCTACAAGTCGACCTCCGAGAACGGCACGCCCGAGGGCCGGCGCGGCCCCTGCGACGGGCTGAACGTCTTTGCCCCGCAGCGGCTGATCTGGATCCACTATTCGGCGGCGGGAAACAGCGGCGAATGTGTCGACAACGGCACCTCGTCGATGATCCTGAACATGTAACCCGCGCGGGCGGGCCACACCGGCCCCGCCCGCGCGCCCCGACACGACTGCAAGGAGCGGCCGATGGCCAGTCTGACCCCAACCCGAACCGGTGCGATCCGCCCGGCACTGGCCCCCGCGCTGGTACTGGCGGCGCTGGCGGGTTGCACGGCCGGGACGACCGGGGCGCCCACGGGCGGCACCAATCCGGCGCTGCAACTCTTCGACGCGGTCTGCGTCGCCGAGGCCCCCGACCTGCACGAGGCCACGATCCTCGCGGCCCTGCGTGCGGCCGGGGAAGCCCCGGCGCTGCCCGCGGCCCGCCCCGAGATCGTCGAGGGCCGCAGCTGCGCCCTCACCGTCGCCGGGGCCAGCCCCGCCACCCCGGCCGAATTGCAGCGGCTGGGCCAGGGCTTTGCCGACAGGACCGGCGGCCATTTCGCGGCCATCGCGCCCGAACGGGTCACCCTCCATACCACCAGCGGAACCTTCACCATCGAATCCGGGACAAACGGGACGGATGCGGTCTTCCGCATCGCCCATAACTAAGCAGGAGCCGAAAGCATGGCCATTCTCGTCGACAAGACCACCAAAGTCATCTGCCAGGGGCTGACCGGCTCGCAGGGCACCTTCCACACCGAACAGGCCATCGCCTATGGCACGCAGATGGTCGGCGGCGTGACGCCGGGCAAGGGCGGGACCGAGCATATCGGCCTGCCGGTCTTCAACTCGGTCCATGAGGCGGTGGCGAAAACCGGCGCCAACGCGACCGCGATCTATGTGCCGCCGCCCTTCGCCGCGGATTCGATCCTCGAGGCCATCGACGCCCAGATCCCGCTGATCGTGGCGATCACCGAAGGCATCCCGGTCCTCGACATGATGCGGGTCAAGCGCGCGCTGGTCGACAGCAAGTCGCGGCTGATCGGCCCGAACTGTCCCGGCATCATGACGCCCGACGAATGCAAGATCGGCATCATGCCGGGCTCGATCTTCCAGCGCGGCTCGGTCGGCGTCGTCTCGCGCTCGGGCACGCTGACCTATGAGGCGGTCAAGCAGACCAGCGACGTGGGCCTCGGCCAGTCCTCGGCCGTGGGCATCGGCGGCGACCCGATCAAGGGGATGGAGCATATCGACGTGCTGGAGATGTTCCTGAACGACGACGAGACCACCTCGATCATCATGATCGGCGAGATCGGCGGCTCGGCCGAGGAAGAGGCCGCCGAATTCCTCGCCGACCAGAAGAAGAAGGGCAAGTGGAAGCCCACCGCCGGCTTCATCGCCGGCCGCACTGCCCCTCCGGGCCGCCGCATGGGCCATGCCGGCGCCATCGTCTCGGGCGGCAAGGGTGATGCGGAATCCAAGATCGAGGCCATGAAGAAGGCCGGGATCGTCGTCGCCGACAGCCCTGCGGGCCTCGGCGAGGCCGTGCTGAAGGCCATCAAGGGCTGACAGTGAAACCACCGGGCGGGCCGAGACGTTCGGCCCGTCCAACGCATAACCAACAGGAGAGTCAGATGAAGTTCGTACTTGTACCGACCATCGCCGCCGCCGCCGCGCTGCTGGCCGCCTGCACACCGGCAACCGAAGTCGATCTGGTGACGGTCACCGATGTCCCGGCCGAGACCCTGAACGCGGCAACCGGCATGCCGGGCACCGCCATCGTCGCGGCCTCGCGCATGGAAAACGAATATTCGGTCATCTATCGCGTGGCCGACGTGACCCCGGAACAGGTCGCCGCCGCCCCGGCGAAGATCTGCGCCTTCACCGACAAGAGCGTCTTCGCCGCCGGCGGCGAGGCTCTGCCCGATTCCGGCCTGACCGAAGGTCTGGCCGAGATCGCGGTGACCTGCGACTGA
This sequence comes from Paracoccus marinaquae, assembly GCF_018860165.1. Classification (GTDB taxonomy): domain Bacteria; phylum Pseudomonadota; class Alphaproteobacteria; order Rhodobacterales; family Rhodobacteraceae; genus Paracoccus; species Paracoccus marinaquae. Next base: position 69,631 of record NZ_JAHKNG010000009.1, on the reverse strand, counting down.
CGATTTGACAGCCGGTGCCGCCCGTCCGAGGATCGGCACCGGTCACCCCCGGCAACCCACCGCGCGAGGCAGGACGTGGACAGACAGGAGCCCGAGCCAGGATCAGGACGCAACGCGGCGATGCGCCCGGCATGCGGCGGTTCGTCGGCTGCGCCGCTGTCGCTCGCGGCGCTGCTGGCCCTCGCTGCCTGCGGCGACCGGATGACCGAGGACATGCTGCCCGGCGGCATCCCGGCGCGCACCGATCTGCACGTCGCCAGCGCCCTGCCCCCGGACGCCGTGCGCACGGTGGCCCGCCGCGACTTCGGCTGGCGGCTGATCTACCATCCCGCCCGCGCGCCCGCGAATGCCGATCAGGACGCGGCCCGCGCCCTTTGCGGGCTCGAGCGTCGCCGGCCCGGGCGCATCGAACAGGTGCCCCGGATCGAGCCCTATGCCGATCCCGGCGCCGCCATCATCGACATCTACTGTGTGTGAGGCCGGGATGAGACCATCAGATCAACCGCCCGCATCACGTCCTTTGCCCGAGGGGTTTCACATGACTGGCCATTCTCCGACCACCCGCCCGCGCCCGGCTTTCGCCGGCCCGTGCGCCGCCGCGCCGGTTCTCGCCGTCCTTGTGCTGGCGGGCTGCATGGTCGCCCCGCCCTCGGCCATGATCGCGCCCGCGCCGCGGACGCCGGCGGCGGCGATCACCAGCCCCTATGCCCCGGCCACGACCGCGCCGACGGCCCCCACGCTGCCCGAGGTGCCGGCCGCGCCGACCTTCTCGGGGGCCGTCGATGGCCGCACCGGCATGCGCCAGGCCGCCGTGGTTGCGGTCAGCGGTGACGCGGGCTCGGGCTATACCGTGCTGTTCCGCCCGGCCCAGACCGAACCGGCCAGCGTCAATGGCGTGCCGGGCCGGCTTTGCGGCGACACCGGCGTTGCCAGCAGCCGCACCAATTCGCCGGGCGCCGGCAGCGCCATGCCCGGCGTCCAGATCATGATCGTCAAATGCGGCGCCGCCGCATGAGCCCCCACCCCCTCACATCCCAGCCACAGCGTCAGGGACGCGTAGACCGATGACCGAACACCCCAAGAACGCCGATTTCCACGACTCTTCCTTCCTTCAGGGCCATAACGCGGCCTATGTCGAACAGCTTTACGGGCAGTGGGCCAAAAACCCCGCGGCCGTCGATCAGGCGTGGGACGGCTTCTTCCGCGGCCTTGGCGATGCCGAGGCCGATGCGGTCCGCGAGGCCAAGGGGGCAAGCTGGGCGCGCGCCGACTGGCCGCCGATGCCCGCGGATGACACCACCGCCGCGCTGACCGGCGAATGGCCGATGGCCGGCGAGCCCGAGGCCGAGGCGGCGATGAAGAAGATCGCCGCCAAGGCCGAGGCCAGGGGCGTCGGCCTGACCGAGGACCAGATGCGCCAGGCGGTGCTGGATTCGATCCGCGCGCTGATGCTGATCCGCGCCTACCGGATCCGCGGCCATCTGCATGCCGATCTGGACCCGCTGGGGCTGCGCGACGTGCCCGATCATGGCGAGCTGAAGGCCGCGACCTATGGCTTCGGTCCCGACGATCTGGACCGGCCGATCTTCATCGACAACGTGCTCGGCCTCGAGATCGCCACCATCCGGCAGATCGCGGAACTGATGAAGCGCACCTATTGCGGCACCTTCGCGCTGCAATACATGCATATCTCGAACCCCGATGAAGCCGCCTGGCTGAAGGAACGGATCGAGGGCTACGGCAAGGAGATCGCCTTCACCCAGGAGGGCCGCCGCGCGATCCTGAACAAGCTGGTCGAGGCCGAGGGCTTCGAGAAGTTCCTGCATGTGAAATACATGGGCACCAAGCGTTTCGGCCTTGATGGCGGCGAGGCGCTGATCCCGGCGATGGAACAGATCATCAAGCGCGGCGGCGCCCTCGGGGTGCAGGACATCGTCGTCGGCATGCCGCATCGCGGCCGCCTCTCGGTGCTGGCCAATGTCCTGTCCAAGCCCTACCGGGCGATCTTCCACGAATTCCAGGGCGGCAGCTTCAAGCCCGAGGACGTGGACGGCTCGGGCGACGTGAAATACCACCTCGGCGCCAGTTCCGACCGCGAATTCGACGGCAACACCGTGCACCTGTCGCTGACCGCCAACCCCTCGCATCTCGAGGCGGTGAACCCGGTGGTGCTGGGCAAGGCCAGGGCCAAGGGCGACCAGATCGGCGATTCGGTCGATCGCACCGCGGTCCTGCCGATCCTTCTGCATGGCGACGCGGCCTTCGCCGGGCAGGGCGTGGTGGCCGAATGCCTGCAGCTGTCGGGCATCCGCGGCCACAAGACCGGCGGCACCATCCATATCGTGGTGAACAACCAGATCGGCTTCACCACGGCGCCGCATTTCAGCCGCACCTCGCCCTATCCGACCGATATCGCGCTGATGGTCGAGGCGCCGATCTTCCACGTCAACGGCGACGACCCCGAGGCGGTGGTCCACGCCGCCCGCGTCGCGATCGAGTTCCGGCAGAAATTCCACAAGGACGTGGTCCTCGACATCTTCTGCTATCGCCGCTTCGGTCACAACGAAGGCGACGAGCCGATGTTCACCAACCCGCAGATGTACACGCAGATCAAATCGCACAAGACGACGCTGCAGCTTTACACCGACCGGCTGGTCAAGGACGGGCTGATCCCCGAAGGCGAGATCGAGGACATGAAGGCCGCCTTCCAGGCGCATCTGAACGAAGAGTTCGAGATCGGCAAGAACTACAAGCCGAACAAGGCCGACTGGCTCGACGGCAAATGGTCGGGCTTCGAGCGTGAGGGCGCCGAATATGTCGCCGGCGCGACCGGCATTCCGCCCGAGACGATGACCCGGATCGGCCGCGCGCTGTCCACCGCCCCCGACGGCTTCAGCCTGCACAAGACCGTCGGCCGGCTGCTGGCCGCCAAGTCGCAGATGTTCGATTCCGGCGAGGGTTTCGACTGGGCCACCGGCGAGGCGCTGGCCTTCGGCTCGCTGCTGGTCGAGGGCCATGGCGTCCGCCTGGCCGGCCAGGACAGCACGCGGGGCACCTTCAGCCAGCGCCATTCGGCCTTCGTCGACCAGAAGACCGAGGATCGCTATTACCCTCTGAACAACATCGCCGAGGGTCAGGCCCGCTACGAGGTCATCGACTCGATGCTGTCGGAATATGCGGTGCTGGGCTTCGAATACGGCTATTCGCTGGCCGAACCGAACAGCCTGGTGATGTGGGAGGCGCAGTTCGGCGATTTCGCCAATGGCGCGCAGATCATGTTCGACCAGTTCATCTCCTCGGGCGAGAAGAAATGGCTGCGCATGTCCGGCCTCGTCATGCTGCTGCCGCATGGCTTCGAGGGTCAGGGCCCCGAACACAGCTCGGCCCGGCTGGAACGCTTCCTGCAGATGTGCGCCGAGGATAACTGGATCGTCGCCAACTGCACCACGTCGGCGAACTATTTCCACATCCTGCGCCGGCAGATGCATCGCGGCTTCCGCAAGCCCTTGGTGCTGGTGACGCCGAAATCGCTGCTGCGCCATCCGCTGGCGGTCAGCAGGGCCGAGGAATTCCAGACCGGCTCGACCTTCCACCGGATCCTCTGGGACGATGCCGAACGCGGCAACTCGCCGACCAAACTGGCCGATGACAGCAAAATCCGCCGGGTCGTGATCTCGTCGGGCAAGGTCTATTACGACCTGCTGAAGGCCCGCGACGAGGCCGGGGTCAACGATGTCTACCTGCTGCGGCTGGAACAGTTCTATCCCTTCCCGGCGCAGGCGATGGTGAAGGAACTGGGCCGCTTCCCGCAGGCCGAGGTGGTCTGGTGCCAGGAGGAACCGCGCAACCAGGGCGGCTGGACCTTTGTCGATCCCTATCTGGAATGGGTGCTGGAACGGCTCGGCTCCAAGCATCGCCGCGCCCGCTATGTCGGCCGCAACGCCGCCGCGTCGCCCGCCACCGGCCTTGCCTCGCGCCACAAGGCCGAGCAGGACGCGCTGGTGAACGAAGCGCTCGATATCGAAGGATGACCCGATGACCACCGAAGTCCGCGTGCCCGCCCTGGGTGAATCCGTCACCGAGGCGACCATCGCCACCTGGTTCAAGAAGCCGGGCGATGCCGTCGCGGTCGATGAAATGCTGTGCGAGTTGGAAACCGACAAGGTGACGGTCGAGGTGCCCAGCCCGGCGGCCGGCGTGCTGGCCGAGATCGTCGCGGCCGAGGGCGAGACCGTCGGCCCCGATGCCCTGCTGGCGCAGATCGACGAGACCGGCAGCGCCGCCTCGGCAGGCGCCGCCAAGCAACAACCGAAGGCCCAGGACAAGGCCGAAAAGACCCCGGAAGGACAGAAGAAGATGAGCGGCAAATCCGTTGACGTCATGGTGCCCGCGCTTGGCGAAAGCGTGACCGAGGCGACCGTCGCCACCTGGTTCAAGAAGGTCGGCGATCAGGTCGCGCAGGACGAGATGCTGTGCGAGCTCGAGACCGACAAGGTCTCGGTCGAGGTGCCCAGCCCCGCGGCCGGCGTGCTGGCCGAGATCCTCGCCGAGGAAGGCGCGACCGTGGACGCCAAGGCGAAACTCGCGATCGTCACCGAAGGCGCGGCCGGCGCGGCCACCCCGGCCCAGCCCGCCGCCGCCTCGGAACGCGCGGCCGATGCCGGCCCCGGGGACGTCAGCCTGCGCCGCGATGTCGAGGATGCGCCCTCGGCGAAGAAGGCCATGGCCGAACAGGGCGTCAGCCGCGATCAGGTCACCGGCACCGGCCGCGACGGCCGGGCGATGAAGGAGGACGTGGCCCGCGCCGCCCAGGCGCCCAGACCGGCCGCCGCCCCCGCCGCCCCGGCCCAGGCGCCGCGCGCGCCCAGTTCCGCCGATGACGCGGCGCGCGAGGAACGGGTGAAGATGACCCGCCTGCGCCAGACCATCGCCCGGCGCCTGAAGGACGCGCAGAACACCGCCGCGATCCTGACCACCTATAACGAAGCCGACATGTCGGGGATCATGCAGCTTCGCAGCGAATACAAGGACGCCTTCGAAAAGAAGCACAAGGTCAAGCTGGGCTTCATGTCCTTCTTCGTGAAGGCCTGCTGCCACGCGCTGAAGGAGGTGCCCGAGGTCAATGCCGAGATCGACGGCACCGATGTCGTCTACAAGAACTTCGTGCATATGGGCGTGGCCGTCGGCACGCCGCAGGGGCTGGTCGTGCCGGTGGTGCGCAACGCCGACCGCAAGTCCTTCGCCGAGATCGAGAAGGAGATCGGCGATCTGGGCGTGAAGGGCCGCGACGGCAAGCTGACCATGGCCGAGATGCAGGGCGGCACCTTCACCATCTCGAACGGCGGCGTCTATGGCTCGCTGATGTCCAGCCCGATCCTGAACCCGCCGCAATCGGGGATCCTCGGGATGCACAAGATCCAGGACCGCCCGATGGTCGTCGGCGGCCAGATCGTGATCCGCCCGATGATGTATCTGGCGCTCAGCTACGACCACCGCATCGTCGACGGCAAGGGTGCCGTGACCTTCCTCGTCCGCGTCAAGGAGGCACTGGAGGATCCGCGCCGGCTGCTGATGGACCTGTAATGCAGGCAGAGAACCATCGCGACGATGTGCCGATGGAGCATGACAAGGCCGGAGTGCAGGCAACCAGCGACCTTGGTTCGCTTGCCCTTCGGACGCCCGTCAGGCTCGACAGCGGCGCGTTGGTGGTTCTCCTGACCCTCACCGGCAATGCCGCCCCCCGTGAAACGCCATCTGGTAAACGCTTTCCACGCGCAACGCCCGCAAGCTGTGTACAGCCTGTGCAGGCCCTGTGCGCCTCCGGTGGACGCGCTGTGCGGGCCAAAACCCGGCAAATGCTGGCGTTCCGGGTGCCGCACGGCGGCGCTGCGCGACACGCAACGCACGCCGCCGTTGCGCAACACCCTGCGGCCGGCATGAGGCGCCGTCACCGGATCGCCGGGCCTGCGGCAACCCCGGCCCCGGTTGCGGCGTTGTCTGGCCCTATGGATCTTGCCCGCGGCACCCGGAATAGGCCGGCCCGGCGCGGGCTTTACGAAATCACCGGCGCGGATCGCCGGTCTATCCGCGCCGCCATGGCAGGACATGTCGCATGCAACTGATCGCCCATTACACCGTCAAGGACTATGCGGGCTTCAAGGCCGCCTTCGATGCCGATGCCGAGGATCGCGCCCATAACAGCCTGTCTTTGCTGCAATTGTGGCGCGAAAGCGGGACCAGCGCCTGGGCGCTGTTCAGCATCGGCGACGCGCAGGCGGCGCGCGCCTATCTGGACGGCGGGGCCGGCGCCTTCAACAGCCAGGCCGGCGTCACCGCGACCAGCTTCCATGTCGTGGAAACCGCCTGATGATGACGCCCGAACTGACCGCTCTGGCGCTGGCCGGGCTGCTGCAGGGCCTGCAGTTCTGCGCCTATTCCGTCGCCGCCACGCGCCAGCTTGGCCCGCGCGCCACCATGGGCCCGCGCGACACGCCGCTGGTCCCGGCCGGTGTCGTCGGCAGGATGCAGCGCGCGCTGAACAACCATTTCGAGGGTCTGATCCTCTTCACCCTCGCCGTTCTGGTGGTCACGCTCGGCAACCAAAGCAACGCCCTGACCGCCGCCTGCGCCTGGCTCTATCTGGCCGCGCGGATCCTCTATATCCCGGCCTATCTGCTGGGTTGGGTGCCGGGGCGCTCGATGATCTGGGCCGCCGGTTTCGGCGCCACCATGGTGATGTTACTGGCCGCGCTGTTCTGAGCCGCGGCATCTGCAATGACGGCGCGTTTTCCGTGCCGGCCCGAGGGACAAGAAGGAGTAAATCATGTCCACCTATGACCTGATCGTGATCGGCGCCGGTCCCGGCGGCTATGTCTGCGCCATCCGCGCGGCCCAGCTGGGCCTGAAGGTCGCCTGCGTCGAGGGCCGCGAGACCCTCGGCGGCACCTGCCTGAACGTGGGCTGCATCCCGTCGAAGGCGCTGCTGCATGCCAGCCACATGCTGCATGAGACGCATGCGAATTTCGACCGCATGGGCCTGACCGGCGCCAAGGTGAAGGTCGACTGGTCGAAGATGCAGGACTACAAGGCCGAGACCGTCGGCACCAATACCAAGGGCATCGAATTCCTGTTCAAGAAGAACAAGATCGACTGGCTGAAGGGCTGGGCCAGCATCGAGGCGCCGGGCAAGGTCAAGGTCGGCGATACGCTGCACGAGACGAAGAACATCGTCATTGCCACGGGTTCCGCCCCCAGCGAATTGAAGGGCGTCGAGGTCGATAACGCCGCCGGCGTCATCGTCGATTCGACCGGCGCGCTGACCCTGCCGAAGATTCCTAAATCCATGGTGGTGATCGGCGCCGGCGTCATCGGGCTTGAACTGGGTTCGGTCTATGCGCGCCTCGGCACGGATGTGACGGTGGTCGAATATCTGGACGCGATCACCCCGGGCATGGATGGCGAGGTGCAGAAGCAGTTCCAGAAGATCCTGGCCAAGCAGGGGCTGAAATTCATCCTCGGCGCCGCGGTCAAGGGCGCCACCGCGACCAAGACCAAGGCCAAGCTGACCTATGCGCTGAAAAAGGACGACAGCGAGCATGTGCTCGAGGCCGATTGCGTGCTGGTCGCCACCGGCCGCCGCCCGGTGGTCGATGGCCTGGGCCTCGACAAGCTGGGCGTCGAGATGACCGAGCGCGGCTTCGTCAGGATCGACAGGCACTGGGCCACGAATGTCGGCGGCATCTACGCCATCGGCGACTGCGTGCCCGGCCCGATGCTGGCCCACAAGGCCGAGGACGAGGGCATGGCCGCGGCCGAGGTGATCGCCGGCAAGGCCGGTCACGTGAACTATGACGTCATCCCCGGGGTCATCTACACCGCCCCCGAGGTCGCCAATGTCGGCCTGACCGAAGAGGCGGCGAAACAGGCTGGTCGCAAGGTGAAGATCGGCAAGTTCCCCTTCATGGGCAATGCCCGCGCCAAGGCCATGTTCCAGTCCGAGGGCTTCGTCAAGCTGATCGTCGATGCCGGGACCGACCGCATCCTCGGCTGCCATATCGTCGGCCCGAATGCCGGCGAGATGATCCACGAGGTCTGCGTGGCGATGGAATTCGGCGCCTCGGCCGAGGATCTGGCCCTGACCTGCCACGCCCACCCGACCACCTCCGAAGCGGTGCGCGAGGCGGCGCTGGCCTGCGGCGACGGGGCCATCCATGTCTGACGGCATGGCGGGGGCGCTGCCCCCGCGCGCCCACGGCCCCTGCGCCGCACGGACGGGACGCCGGGCGCTGCTGCTGGGCGTCCTGGCGCTGGCCGCCTGCGGCAGTGGCGGCGGTTCCGGGCGGATGCCGCCGGGCCTGCAGGCCGACGGGCTCTATCCGAACGAGACGCCCTATCTGCGCTCACGCATCAATTTCTGGGCGCGGCATTACGGGGTGCCGGCGGAACTGGTGCAGCGGGTGGTGATCCGGGAATCGAGCCATCGCCCCGAGGCGCGCAACGGTCCCTATTACGGGCTGATGCAGATCCTGCCGCAGACCGCGCGCACCATGGGCTATCGCGGCCCGGCCTCCGGCCTCCTGGATGCCGATACCAACCTGCGCTACGGCGTGAAATACCTCTACGGGGCATGGCTGGTGGCCGATGGCGATCCCGACGACACGGTCATGTGGTATGCGCGCGGCTATTACTACGAGGCCAAGCGCAAGGGATTGCTGAAACTGACCGGCCTGCGCAGCTGACCCGCGCGGGGTCACGGGATCTTGCGGGATCGAAGACGGCATCGCGCCGGCCAGAGGGCCGGCGCGGTCTTCTTGTCGGCCGGGCCGTGTAGAACGGCGGTGGCTACAGGTAGTCGCTGCGTTGCAACCCGTATTTCGCCATCTTCTCGTTCAGCGTCCTGCGCGGCAGGCACAGTTCCTCCATGACGCTGGCGATGCTGCCCTTGTGGCGGCGCATGGTGTTGTCGATCAGCATCTTCTCGAAGCTTTCGACATATTCCTTCAGCGGCTTGCCCTCGGTCGTGGTGGCCTGCTGGTTGTCGTCGCCATCCGCCATCAGCAGCGAGGCGATGCTGCCCGAGCCGCGGCGGTTCTGCAGCACCGCGCGTTCGGCCACATTGATCAGCTGGCGGATATTGCCGGGCCACGGCGCCTGCAGAAGCTGGGCCGCCTCCTGCGCCGAAACCTGCGGCGGCTCGCAGCCATATTCCTCCGAGAACTGCTCGGTCATGCGGGTGAACAGCTGCAGGATATCCTCGCCGCGCGCGCGCAGGGGCGGCAGCGCGATCTTCAGCGCCGAGAGGCGGTAGAACAGGTCGGGACGAAGCGAATCCTCGGCCTTGCGACCCTCGGCCCGGGCGTTCGAGATGGCGATGATCCGCGTTTCGGCCGGGCTGCCCTGTTCGCTGATGAAGGCCAGAAGCCGGGCCTGGAGGGGCTCGGACAGGGCCTCGACATCCTCGAGGCAGAGGGTGCCGCCCCGCGCCTCCTCGACGGCGGGCAGGCCGTCCTCCATCGGCCCGAACAGCCGCGCCGTCAGCGCCTCGTCATTATAGGCCGCGCAGGAGATCGGCACGAATTTCTTCGAGGCGCGCGGCCCCACGGCATGCAGCGCATGGGCGACCAGCGTCTTGCCGGTGCCGGTCTCGCCGTCGATCAGCACATGACCGTCCGCCTGGCCCAGATCGAGGATATCCTCGCGCAGCCGGTCCATCACCGGGCTCGAGCCGATCAGCTTGGACATGACCTGCTGGCCCTCGCTGAGATCGCGGCGCAGGGCGCGGTTGTCCAGCGTCATGCGCCGGGCCTGCGTGGCCTTCTTGGCCAGCGCCGTCATCTTGTCGGGGTTGAAGGGCTTTTCCATGAAATCCATGGCGCCGATCCGCATCGCCTCGACCGCCATCGGCACGTCGCCATGCCCGGTGATCAGGATCACCGGCAGCCCCGAATCCAGCCCCATCAGCCGTTTCAGGAAGGCGATCCCGTCCATGCCGGGCATGCGGATGTCGGAGACCACCACGCCGGGCCAGTCGGCACCGATCACCTTCAGCGCATCTTCCGCGCTGGCATAGGTTTCGGTCTCGAAGCCGGACAGGACCAGCCACTGGCTGATCGATTCCCGCATATCCGGTTCGTCATCGACAATCGCGATCTTCAACTTGCGGGACATCTGCTTTCCTCTCTCGTCGTCATTCGGCGGCCAGCGCCCTGCGGGGTTCGCCCGGCCGATGCAGGGGCAGTTCGACCTGGAACACGGCCCCTCCCCCGGTTTCGTTATGCGCGGTCAGGCGTCCTCCGAAATCTGCCACGATGGTGGAGGAGATCGCCAGACCCAGACCGGTGCCCTCACCGGGTTTCTTGGTCGTCCAGAAGGGTTCAAACAGTTTTTCCAGATCCGATACACCCGGTCCGTTGTCGCGAACGGACACATAGGCGTGAGCGCCGCTTTCGACGGTGATCTCGACCCGCGCATCGCGCCGGTCCTTGACCGCGTCGAAGGCGTTGCGCAGCAGGTTGATGATCACCTGCTCAAGCCGGATCCGGTCGGCCAGCACCATGACCCTCTCGCGCGGCACGTTGCGGGTGATGCGGATGGTGCCTGCGCGCAGTTGCGGCTCCATCATGGTCAGGGCGCTGCTGACGGCGGCGCGCAGATCGATCGGCTCGACCGCGTCGCCGCCCTTGCGGGCATAGGATTTCAGCTGCCGCGTGATCCCGCCCATGCGATCGATCAGGTCGTCGATGCGCTGGAACGAGGACAGGGCCTCCTCGCTGCGGCCGCGCTGCAACAGCAGCCTTGCGCCGGCCAGATAGGTCTTCATCGCCGCCAGCGGCTGGTTCAGCTCATGGCTGACCCCGGCCGACATCTCGCCCAGTGCCGCCAGTTTCGAGCTTTGCTGAACCGTCTGCTCGGCCACGCGCAGTTCCTTCTGCACCCGCTCACGCTCGGCGATCTCGCGCCGCAGCCGCGCGTTCAGCGCCCGAAGATCGGCGGATTCGCGCATATAGGCCGCCGATTGCAGCCGGGCGCGGCGCGACAACAGCCAGAAGGCCAGTGCCAGCAGGATCGCGAAGCCCATGATTTCCAGCGCCAGGACCGCATTCACCCGCTCGCGCGTCGAGGCATAGGTGGTAAAGCTGATCATCTTCCAGCCGCGGAACTGGATCCGCGCTTCGCTGCGCATCACCGCCCGGCCGCGCAGATAGGCGTCGGCCGGCGGCGAGGTCCAGTCGGCGGTCACCTGGAAGGCGCGCTGGATCGCCGAGGGGGCCGAGCGCACCTCCAGCGCATCCGGCAGGGCCAGCCCGCGCCAGCGCGACTCGGTCGCAAGGATGATGGTGCCCTCGCTGTCGGTGACCACCACCGCATCGGCGATCCCCGCCCAGGACCGCTCCAGCCGTGTCAGATCGGCGCCGACGACGATCACGCCCAGGGTCTTGCCATCCGCGACAATGGACCGCGAATGATTGAACTCATAGGCGCCGGTCTCGGTGGTCGAGACGGTAAAGACCGTATCGCGCGATCGCAGGGCCTCGACGAAATAGGGCGCCGCGGCGTTGTTGGTGCCGATCTGATAGCGGTCGGTCGAGGCCACGGTGCGGCCCGAGGCATCCAGCAGCCGCAGCGAGGCGGCCCCGATCTCCTTCTGCGCGGCGATCAGCCTGGCCGACGTGGTCGAGAAATCATTGCCGTTCAGCGCCCCGATCAGCGCCGGATCGCGCGCCAGCAGCAGCGGCACGACCTCGTTGCGGTCCAGTTCGGATTTCAGGTTGCCGGTATAAAGCGCCAGCCGCAGATCGGCCCGGACCCTGGTATTTTCGGCGAAACGCGCGGTCAACCAGGCATTGGTGGTCCAGATCACCATCAGCGCGGTCAGGAAGATCAGCCCGATGGCCGCGCGCAGCCACCAGGGATTGGCCGGCTGCTCGGCGCCTCCACCGGCCCAGCCGGGCGCATCGTCCTTTGCCTTCCGATCCCTGGTCACCACGTCAATCCGGCGAAATCGCTAACTGACGCAATTTATGCCTCAAATCGCCTGCGCTCAAGTCACGCGTGCTGAAGGCCCCGGACCAGGCCCGAAAAAAGCGCCGCCCCGTCAGTTCCGCCAAGCGCCGGATCGGCCGCGCGTTCGGGATGCGGCATCATGCCCAGCACCCGGCGGTTCTCCGACAGCACCCCGGCGATATCGGCGACCGAGCCATTGAGTCCGGGCGCATAGGTAAAGGCGATGCGCTCCTGATCGCGCAACTGCGCCAGCCCCTCGGCGCCGATCTGGTAATTGCCGTCGTGATGCGCGACCGGCACGCGGATCTGCTGACCCACTGCGTAACCGCGGGTAAAGTTGCTGTCAGCCGTCACCACCTGCAGCATCGCGGGTCTGCAGATGAAGGTCAGGCCCTGATTGCGCATCAGCGCGCCGGGCAGCAGGCCCAGTTCGGTCAGGACCTGAAAGCCGTTGCAGATGCCGAGGACATAGCCGCCCTTCGCCGCATGGCCGCGCAGCGCCCCGGCAATGGGCGAATGCGCGGCGATGGCGCCGCAGCGCAGATAATCGCCATAGGAAAACCCGCCCGGCACGGCGACCAGATCGGTGCCCGCGGGCAGCGCCTCGTCCTTGTGCCAGACGCGGCTGACCTCGGCCCCCGCCTGCCCGAGCGCAAGGGCCAGATCACGGTCGCAATTCGATCCGGGAAAGGTGATGACAGCGGCTTTCATGGGCGAATCCTGCGAAATATGCTGCGCGACTGATAGCGCAATGAGCCGGCGCATGGAAGCATCCCGCGGGGGCCGCGTGGCGGCGCCAGCCATGGAAAGGCCGCGCGGATCCCCGCGCGGCCCCCTTTTTCAGAACGGACGATGGCTCAGGCCAGTGCCTTGTTCAGATATTCGTCCACCTTTTCCAGATAGCCCATGGTGGTCAGCCACTTCTGGTCCGGCCCGACCAGCAGCGCCAGATCCTTGGTCATGAAGCCGTCTTCCACGGCCTGCACGGTGACTTTTTCCAGCGTCTCGGCAAAGGTCCTCAGCGCATCGTTGCCGTCCAGCTTGGCGCGGTGTTTCAGGCCGCCGGTCCAGGCGAAGATCGAGGCGATCGAGTTGGTCGAGGTCGCATTGCCCTTCTGATGCTCGCGGTAATGGCGGGTCACGGTGCCATGCGCGGCTTCCGATTCCACGATCTTCCCGTCCGGCGTCATCAGGACCGAGGTCATCAGGCCAAGGCTGCCGAAGCCCTGCGCGACGGTGTCGGACTGCACGTCGCCGTCATAGTTCTTGCAGGCCCAGACATAGCCGCCCGACCATTTCAGCGCCGAGGCGACCATGTCGTCGATCAGGCGATGCTCGTAATGGATGCCGGCCTTCTTGAACTGGTCCTCGAACTCGGCCTCGTAAACCTCCTGGAACAGGTCCTTGAAGCGGCCATCATAGGCCTTGAGGATGGTGTTCTTGGTCGAGAGGTAAACCGGATAGCCGCGGTTCAGACCGTAATTCATGCTGGCGCGGGCGAAATCGCGGATCGACTCGTCAAGGTTGTACATCGCCATGGTGACGCCCGAGGACGGGGCATCGAAGACCTCATGCTCGATGGTCTCGCCATCCTCGCCGACGAACCTGATGGTCAGCTTGCCCTTGCCGGGGAAGCGGAAGTCGGTGGCACGATACTGGTCACCGAAGGCGTGGCGGCCAACGATGATCGGCTGGGTCCAGCCCGGCACCAGGCGCGGCACGTTCTTGCAGATGATCGGCTCGCGGAAGATGACGCCGCCAAGGATGTTGCGGATCGTGCCGTTGGGGCTGCGCCACATCTTCTTGAGGCCGAATTCCTCGACCCGGGCCTCATCGGGGGTGATGGTGGCGCATTTCACACCGACGCCATGCTGCTTGATCGCCTCGGCGGCATCGACGGTGATCTGGTCGTCGGTGCGGTCACGCTCTTCGATGCCCAGATCGTAGTATTTCAGATCGATGTCCAGGTAGGGCAGGATCAGCTTCTGCTTGATGAAATCCCAGATGATCCGGGTCATCTCGTCGCCGTCGAGCTCGACGACGGGGTTCTCTACCTTGATCTTAGACATGCTGGCCCCCTTGGCGTTGGTTTGCTGCTGAGCGGGCTATAGCGGCTTTGCATCGAAAAGGAAAGATTGTATGCGACTGTATGCCGAATTTTCGTAGCCGCTCCGCAAACGGACAGAACATATTTATTTCAATGATGAAGGACTCTATGAATGGACAGGGTGCCGGACATGCCGGCATCAATGTGGCTTACAAGGAAGAGGGTTCACCGTGCCGACCTATGACATGATCCATCTCGGGAGCTATCCCGACGTTGACGCGCAAGAGACCTTTTCCTTCCTCGGCTTCACCTTTCCGGAATACGATGCCGAGCGTGCCTACGACCAGATCAACGGCCAGACGGCCGGCAGTGCGGGTGCGCCCCTTTACGGACGGGTGACCGCGGTCACCATGAACGACGACGACGCAAACGGCTCGATCCAGCACAACAACGCCGCCGGCACGCAGGAAACCGTCTCCTACACGCTGAACGGTGAGTTCCACGAAAACGAGATCGACAGCGCGATCGTGGTCAGCAATGTCGCGGTGACGCGCCTGCTGCCGGATGGCTCGACCGATACCATCTACACGACCGTGCGGATCTTTCAGGACGTTTCCGGCAACGCCTTCATGATGCCGCCGCCCGCGTCGGCGGCCGCGCCCGATGAGATTGCGGCGCTGACCACCTATCCGATCGTCAGCATCACCATGTCGACCGATGAGGCCGATTACGACACCTATTTCTCGCGGACATCGACCGAGCTGTACGATCAGTCGTCCTTCGTTCCCTGTTTCGCCGCCGGCACCATGATCCTGACCGAGGCGGGCGAACGCAAGGTCGAGGATCTGGAGGTCGGCGACCTGGTCTGGACCCGTGACCATGGCTTCCAGCCGGTTCGCTGGCGCGGGCTGCGCAGCCTCTCGGCCTCGGAACTGGCCGCCAGTCCCCGGCTGCGGCCGATCCGCATCCTGGCCAATGCGCTTGGCCCGAACCGGCCCGACCGGGATCTGACCGTCTCGCCCCAGCACCGCATTCTGGTCCGCTCGCAGATCGCGCAGCGTATGTTCAACGCCCCCGAACTGCTGGTCGCGGCGCGCCAGTTGACCGAGGTGCCGGGGATCGAGGAACTGACCGACGCCCAAGGTGTCAGCTATGTGCATCTGCTGTTCGACCGGCACGAGGTGCTGATGTCCAACGGCGCCGAAACCGAATCGCTTTATCCCGGCCCGCAGACCATC
The DNA here is from genome assembly GCF_018860165.1 of Paracoccus marinaquae. Taxonomy (GTDB): domain Bacteria; phylum Pseudomonadota; class Alphaproteobacteria; order Rhodobacterales; family Rhodobacteraceae; genus Paracoccus; species Paracoccus marinaquae. Next base: position 54,343 of record NZ_JAHKNG010000009.1, on the reverse strand, counting down.
GAGGCACTGGGCGAAGCGGCCGAAGAGGTCTTCACCCTGTTCCCGCAACTGCGTGACGATCCTGCGGCCGTCGACACGGCCCGTCCCCTCGCCGCCGGCCGGCGCGCACGGCAACTGGCCCGCCGCCATGCCACCAATCAACAGCCGCTGGCGAACTGAGACGGGGCGGCGACAGGCTCAATCGGACAGGAAGGCTGCGACCTCGGGTCGCAGCCACGCCCACAGGGCCGGGGCGCCGAGCGCGACCTTGCGCCCCACCCGATGTTCGATATCGGCGAAGCTGACGCCATAGTCGCGCCATCCGACCCCGCCCGAGCGCAGGTTCTGCACCGCCGGCTGACAGCGGTCGAGCGCCTTGGCAAAGATCGCATCGGGCGAGGCGGCAGCCTCGAATTCCTGCCACAGCGACAGGAAGGCGCGGCTCTGCCCTGCCGGCAGCAAGCCGAAGATCCGCCGCGCCGCCGCGGCCTCGGCCGCCTGAACTTCGGCCGAGCCATGTGCCTGACCCGCGGCAGAATGAAGCGGTACGTCCCCCACATCGATTTCGACCAGATCATGGATCAGCAGCATGCGGATTACCCGCCCGATCCGGACGCCCGGCCCGGCCAGATCGGACAGCGCCAGCGCATAGAGCGCCAGATGCCAGCTATGTTCTCCGCTGTTCTCGTGACGCGAGCCGTCGATCAGCGTATTCGCCCGATAGACCGATTTCAGCCCGTCGGCCTCGGCCAGAAAGCGCAGCCGCCGGCCCAGATCATCCGCGCCCGCCGCGCCCCCGGCCAGCATCGCCCGCGCCGCCGCCATCGCCTCGGGCCATTCACGGTGCAGCCGGGCTGCGCGCCCGCCGTCCAGATTGTCGCGCACGATCCCGACATGATCGGGCCGCGGTTCGGGCGCCAGCAAGACCTGAAACAGCGGCTGGCCGTGATCCATCCGCTTGGCCATCACCGCATCGGGGCTGCCATGGGCCTCGAATTCGCGCCACATCGCCAGCAGGCTTGGGCCATCCGGTGACAGCCCGAAGATCCGCGCGGCCGCCCGCGCCTCGGCCTCGGCCAGCGCGGCTGCGTCGTGGCCCAGATGGATCGGCTGATCGCCCACGTCGATCTCGACCAGATCATGGATCAGCAGCATCGCGATGGCCCGGTCCGAAGCCCCGAAGACCATCGCGAAAAGCGCCACATGCCAGCTGTGCTCGGCGCTGTTCTCGGACCGCGACAGATCCATCAGCACATTTGCGCGATCGATCGATTTCAGCCGGTCCGCCTCGCACAGGAAGCCGATCTGCCGGGCGATCCGCTCTGACATGCCTTCAGCGCGTGGTTTCGGTCAGGCGCCGCCGCACATAGGCCTGGACCAGATCGATCATCGGCTTCATATGCGCCTCGTCGTCGCGGAAGAAGTGATCCGCGCCCTCGATCTCTTCATGGGTGATGGTGATGCCCTTCTGCTCGCGCAGCTTGCCCACCAAACCATGCGTGTCCTTCGGCGGCGCCACCCGGTCCGAGGTGCCATTCACGATCAGCCCCGACGAGGGACAGGGCGCGAGGAAGCTGAAATCATACATGTTCGCCGGCGGCGCCACGCTGATGAAGCCGGTGATCTCGGGGCGGCGCATCAGCAGCTGCATCCCGATCCAGGCGCCAAAGCTGAAGCCGGCGACCCAGCAATGCTTGGAATTCGGGTTCATCGCCTGCAGGTAGTCCAGCGCCGAGGCCGCGTCCGACAGCTCGCCGATGCCCTGGTCGAACTCGCCCTGGCTGCGGCCCACGCCGCGGAAATTGAACCGCATCACGGTGAAGCCCATCTGGTGGAAGGCGTAATGCAGGTTATAGACCACCCGGTTGTTCATCGTTCCGCCATATTGCGGATGCGGATGCAGGACGATGGCGATGGGAGCGTCGGGCTTGCCCGCCTGCGGGTGGTAACGGCCTTCAAGACGGCCTTCGGGACCGGGAAAAATCAGCTCTGGCATCGTCGTCCTTCACAACTTGGTGGTTCCTTGACGCCTCGGCGTCCGGCTTCTAGACCAGCTATCTGGGAAGCCAGCGTCGATTGCGCAAGAAACGGGCTTGGGCGGCATAGCGCAGCCGCGCGCCACCCGTCAATGCGGGCGCCAGCCATCATGGAGGATCACGCGATGAAACTGTCAACCAAGGGCCGCTACGCGATCATCGCGCTGACCGACCTGGCCATCGCCAAAGGCGACGACCTGACCTCGCTGGCCGAGATCTCGCGCCGCCAGGATATCTCGCTGCCCTATCTGGAGCAGCTTTTCGTCCGCCTGCGCCGCGCCGGCCTTGTGGAATCGGTGCGCGGACCGGGCGGCGGCTATCGCCTCGCCCGCGCGCCCGAGACGATCCGCGTGGCCGAGGTGCTGGAAGCGGTGGATGAAACCGTCAGCGCCATGCATGTCGGCGCCGGCGCCTCGGGCGGCATTTCGGGCTCGCGCGCCCAGACCCTGTCCAACCGGCTGTGGGAAAGCCTGTCGGCCCATGTCTATGTCTTCCTGCACAACCATTCGCTGGCCGATGTGGCAAAGAACCAGCTTCTGCCCTGCCCGGCCCTGCCGCAGATCCTGAACGTGGTGGATGATTAGCGGCCGTCGGGCCACCCGTTGCCCGCGAGGCACAGTCGCCATCGGTCGCAACGCCCGCTGAGGATGCCCGGTGCGGCACGGGCCACCCGGGTCATGCCCGGCGCAGCTTGCGAAAGGCGGTCGAGGCGCCCCAGCCCGCCACCACCGCGACGGCCAGCGACATCAGCCCGTAGAGCAGCGGCTGGTCGAAGGCCAGGCGATAGAGCCAGCGTTCGACCCCCACCTTCCTGACCTCGATCGGCGCGCGATAGACATCGACAACCTCGCCATTGCGCAGCAGAAAGATCCGGGTCTTGTAGTCGCCCTCGATCAGGTTGGCCGGCAGGCTGACATCGGCGCGGAACAGGGTCTGGTCGACCAGCTTCACACTGCCTTCCTCGAGGCGATAAAGCCCGTTCTGCTCGCGCAGCCGGATCAGCGCCTCGGTATAGGGCACCGTGTCCTCGACGCTCTGCGCGCCGCCAAAGGCCCGCAGCGCCAGCGGCAACGAGATGCGATAGCGGCTGTCCCATTCCGGCAGCAGGATCCGGTCCAGCGGCCCGCTGGTGGCGACGGCGTAAAAACCCGGCGCGGCGCCGATATCGACCCGATCGGTATTGATCCAGATGCCGGCCCGGCGCTGCTTGCGCCAGATCGTCAGCGCCTCGGCCGGGGCCTCGACGGTGATGATCACCTGCAGGGGCGGGCCATCGGGAATCGGCGTCTCGCGCTTGACGGCGCCGTAGATGAGGATGTCCGAGCCGTCGAAACTGGCCGTGATCGCCACCGCATCGCTGGACAGGCCGGCCACGACCTTCTCGGCGGGAACCCTGGCCTCGTCGCTTTTCGACACGCCACGCTGGTCGGGATGAGGATAGACCGGGAAATCACTTCCCGCCGGCGCCGGCGGCACGGTCGAGCCGGGCGCCTGCGCCATCGCGGCCGGCGCGGCCAGCGACAGGCACAGCGCGAGGGTCCACGCCCCACGCATCAGTTGGCCCCCGTGCGGATCGAGTAAAGCTCGTCCGGGGTCAGAAACAGGTCCAGCGCCAGCTTGCCGCAGACCAGCAGCACCAGCAGGGCCAGCAGGATGCGCAGTTGCTCGGCCCTGAGCTTCGCGCCCAATGTTGTGCCGACCTGCGCGCCGATCACGCCGCCGACGATCAGCAGCACCGCCAGCATGACATCGACGGTGTTGTAGCTGACCGCATGCATCAACGTCGTGAAGGCAGTAACGAAGGTGATCTGGAACAGCGAGGTGCCGACGACCACCTTGGTCGGCATCCCCAAGAGATAGATCATCGCCGGCACCATGATGAAGCCGCCCCCGACCCCCATGATCGCGGCCAGAATCCCGACAGCGACGCCGACCATCAGCGGGGGAAAGACGCTGATATAAAGGCCCGAGGCGCGGAACTTCATCTTCACCGGCCAGCGATGGACCCAGTTATGCTGATGCAGGCGCTTGCGATAGGTGGGGTTCTTGGACCGGCGCAGCGCGACGATGCTTTCGTGCAGCATCATCGCCCCGATCAGGCCCAGAAACACCACATAGCACAACTGCACCACCAGATCGACCTGACCGATGGTCTGCAGGATGGTGAAGACCCAGACGCCCAGCCACGACCCGACCAGACCGCCCGCCAGCAGGACCCCGCCCATGCGGAAATCCACCGTCTTGCGCTTGACATGCGCCAGAACACCGCTGACTGAGGAGGCGACGACCTGATTGGCCCCCGTCGCCACCGCGATCGGAGGCGGAATGCCGATGAAGAACAGCAGCGGCGTGATCAGGAACCCGCCGCCGACGCCGAACAGCCCGCTCATCAGACCGACCAGCCCGCCAAGCCCCGTCAGAACGAAGGCATTGACCGAGACTTCTGCGATGGGAAGATAGATCTGCATGTGCCGCGCGCCGGTTGAGACAGCGGAAGGATGCAACGGGCCACATCGCAGGTCAAACCGCTTTCGTCGTGGCGATCAACGGGTTGAAGCGGACCCGGCGCAAGGCTAAGCAAAGGGATGGAACAGGGCGCTCGCGGATGGCGGGGGCGGCAGCAGGTGGCGCGGGGCCGGAATGCGCATACTCATCACCAATGACGACGGGATCAACGCGCCGGGGCTGGAGGTGCTGGCCGAGATCGCCACCGAACTGGCCGGCCCGCGGGGCGAGGTCTGGACGGTGGCACCGGCCTTCGAGCAATCGGGCGTCGCGCATTCCATCAGCTATACCCATCCGACCATGATCGCGCGCCTGGCCGAGCGGCGCTATGCCGCCGAGGGCAGCCCGGCCGACTGCGTGCTGGCCGCGGTCGCCGATGTGATGGCCGAGACCCCGCCCGATCTGGTGCTGTCGGGGGTGAACCGCGGCAACAATGCCGGCGAGAATGCGATGTATTCGGGCACCATCGGGGGTGCCATGGAGGCCGCGCTTCAGGGCCTGCCCGCCATCGCCCTGTCGCAATATCTGGGCCCCGAGACCGCCGATCTGGCCGACCCGTTCGAAACCGCCCGCCGGCACGGCGCGGCGGTCATCCGGCGGCTTCTGGATCACGGCGACTGGACCTCGGACGAGGATTTCCGGCTGTTCTACAACGTGAACTTCCCGCCGGTGCCTGCCTCTGCCGTAAAGGGCGTCCGGGTGGCGCCGCAGGGTCGCCGTCAGGGAACCCGCTTCGGGGCCGTCCCCTTCACGGCGCCGAACGGCCGGCGCTTCATGTGGGTCTCGGGCGGCTCGCAGCTGGCCCCGGCGCGGGAGGGCAGCGACGTCGCGGTGAACATGGCCGGTTTCGTGTCGGTGACGCCGATGCGCGCCGATCTGACCTGCCATCTCTCGCTGGAGCGGCTGGCGCAGGCACTGGACGGCGAGCCCGGAGCGAACCGCCACAAGGAGGAGGTCAGCGGAACCTGATGAACGATCCCGAGGACGACGCGGAAGACCCGGCCGAGCGCAAGATGCGCTTCCTGTTCCAGCTGCGTTCGCGCGGGGTGACCGATCCACGGGTTCTGGAGGCGATGGAGCGGATCGACCGGGGCCTGTTCGTGCGTGGCCAGTTCTCGGATCGCGCCTATGAGGATACGCCGCTGCCGATCCCCTGCGGGCAGACCATCAGCCAGCCCTCGGTGGTCGGACTGATGACGCAGGCGCTGAACCCCGGCCCGCGCGACACGGTGCTGGAGGTGGGCACCGGCTCGGGCTATCAGGCGGCGGTGCTGTCGGCGCTGTGCCGCCGGGTCTATACGGTCGATCGTCATCGCCGGCTGGTGCAGGAGGCCGAGGCGATCTTCCACGACCTCGGCATCTCGAACATCACCGCGCAGGTCGCCGATGGTTCGCGCGGGCTGCCCGACCAGGCGCCCTTCGACCGCATCCTTGTGACCGCCGCGGCCGAGGATCCGCCGGGGCCACTGTTGGCACAGTTGAAGATCGGCGGTATCATGGTGGTGCCGGTCGGACAGTCGGATGCCGTGCAGACATTGATCCGCGTCACCCGATCCGAGACCGGTTTCGACTATGACGAGTTGCGGCAGGTACGCTTCGTGCCGCTGGTCGAGGGGTTGGGACAGACATGACCCCGGACCGGGCGAAAGCAGGTTGAGGACGACAGAATGAGCAGTAAAGTCTTGCATCTCGCCGGCGCATGCGCCGTGCTTGGGCTGTTGGCCTCATGCGGCCAGAACGGCAGCTTCGATCCGGACCTGCGCCGCTGGATGCCCGGCGCGCTGAGCACGGCCGAGGCTGCGGCCCAGGCCGCGCCGCGCCCGCTGCCGGACGATCGCGGGGTGATCAGCTTCCCGGACTACCAGGTCGCCGTCGCCGGCAAGGACGACACGCCGGCCAGCATGGCCGCCCGGCTGGGGCTGGGTGCCGATGAACTGGCCCGCCACAACGCGCTGGCGCCGGATGCAAAGCTGCAGCAGGGCGCGGTTCTGGTCCTGCCGCGGCGCGTGGTCGCCGGAACGCCCGCAACGGGCGGCACTACCAGCACCACCGGCCTCGTCACCGACCCGTTCGCCGGTCAGGGCGCCGCGAAACCCGAGGTGCCCGGGCGCAGCCCCGCCGCCGCGGCAGCCGAGACGCCGGCCACGGCGCAGCCCCGCCAACATGTCGTCGTGGCGGGCGAGACGGCCTGGTCGATTTCGCGCAAATACGGCATCAGCGTGCAGGATCTGGCATCGTGGAACGGCCTGCCCGCCAACATGAGCATCAGGACCGGCCAGCGGTTGATGATCCCGGTCGCGGGTCAGGCGGCACCGGCGCCGGCCAATGTCACCACCGCGCCCGGCAGCGGCAGCCCGACGCCGCGCCCGCCCTCGGCGGCCCAGCCGTTGCCGAAGGAGGATACGCGGCCCGCCGCCGAACCGGCGCCCACCCCGCCCAGCACCGACCTCGGCTCGACCCGAACCGCGGCCTCATCCGGCGGTCGCTTCCAGATGCCGGTCCCGGGCGCGATCATCCGGGTCTATGAAAAGGGCCGCAACGAGGGCATCGACATTTCCGCACCCGTCGGCACACCGGTCGGCGCGGGCGCCAGCGGCACGGTCGCGGCCATCACCCGCGACACATCGGGGGTTCCGATCGTGGTCGTGCGCCACAGCGGCAACCTGATGACGGTCTATACCGGCCTTGACGAGCTGAGCGTCGCGAAGGGCGAACAGGTCTCGGCAGGGCAGAAGATCGGGACGGCGGGCAATAGCGGCTTCGTTCATTTCGAGGTCCGCCAGGGCTTTGACAGCGTCGATCCCGAGAAGTATCTGCGCTGACCGTCCCGGCCGCCCGGGTTCCATCCGGCCTTGAACGATATGCCCCGACCCCGATCCATCGGAACCGGGGCCGTCAGGTCGTTTCAGAACCGCTCGAGCTGATCGTCGATGGCCGCCGCCACTTCGCGGCGGATCACCGCCCGAAGGTTGCGCGAGAAGCGTTCACCCAATTCGCCGTGAAGTTCCTCCCGGATCATCTCGCGAAGAAGGTCACGGATGCTCTGCTCCTCGGCCTCCGGCGACAAACCGGTGATCGTGTCATGGACCAAGGGCGGATGATCCGCCTCCGAACGCCCTGTCGGGGTGGCCATATCGCCCTCGGATCCGGAACGGTCCAGGGCGGCGATCACGTCGGCGAACCCCTCGGCCTCCCCGGACGGTGAGGCGAGCGGCGCCAGAGGCGCCAGTCCCGCCGGATCCGCGCCGGGCGCTGTGGGCGCGCGGCCAATGGCATCGCCACCGGCCGGTTCCGCCGGCTTGGCCCGAGGCATCCCCATCGCGGTGACAGCAGTGTTTGCCAAGCAGGCGGAGGGTTCCTCGAGAACGGGCCGCATCCGCGCCTTCCAATCAAGGGCCTCGGCAAAATCCTCCACGCAATCGGGCGAGGCTGTCGCGACGACACCTTCCCGCGACATCTGCGCCGGTGCAGTCGCGCGAAGATCCGGTCGCGAAAGGGGCGGCTCAGGCCGAATGCCGCCCTGCCCTTCCGATCCGGAACCGGGCGCGGCGGCCATCGTCGTGACCACGCGGCGCGCCGCATCGAGGCGCAGCCGGGTGTCATCGCCCCCTCTCGTCGGGATCTGCAGCCATGGCTGGGATCGGCGCGTCTCGGCACTGACCGGACGGAAATCGATCCGCTCGGGCGGGGCTGACTGTTGGGCCGGCCTGTCCGCGGACTTGCCTCCGATCCGTTCCGAAAGCGACCGCGCCAACCCGTTCTGCAGCACTGGCACCTGCGGCTGATCACCTGCCGCCTTCTGGTCGCTTTCCGTATCGTGCCGCTGAATTCGCGGCTGCCCGGGCGTGAAACCAGCCGGCTCTGGCGCCACCGCCAGACGGGGACGGGACGCGTCGGCGGCATTGCCCCGCCCTCCCAGAGGCCAGACATCGGCATCCGGGTCAACCGCAGCACTGGGCGGTAACACCCGGGGGGGCTGACGATCGGTCACGGCGCCTTCGCTGCCGGAGGCAACCAGCCGCCGGGCCAGCGATGCATTGCCGCCATGGCGGTTGGCCAGGAAGCTGCCGATATCCGTATCTCTGGCCTCGGAATGGTCGTCGTCGCGGACCGGGATGAAGGCATCATCCTCGGCAAGCAGCCGACGGATCGCGCCCAGTACGTCGCCGATATCTTCGGACAGCCGCGCGGCGCCCTGCTGCGGACGGGGCTCAGCCATGACGCACCCCCTTGGCGGAGGGGTCAGTTGCCCCTGCCGATCGCGCGCAGAACGCGATCGAGGCTTTCCCCCTGGGTGCTGGTATAGGGCGCGTCGCGCACGGCATTGTAGTATTGCGATGGGTCATAGGTCGGAATCCCAAGCTTCAGGTGTTCTACCGTCAGCAAACCCATAGCAGCCAGAAGTTGATAATGTGCTAACTGGAGATTGGACTGGGCCACGATCTTCTCGGCCCGCGCCTCAAGCAGCGACTGTTCGGCATCCAGCACGTCCAGCGTGGTCCGCGCGCCCAGCAAAGCCTCTTCGCGCACCCCGTCATAGGCCTGTTGCGCCGCGACGATCCGCGTGTCGATCGCGCCGATCTGCGCCCGCGCGACATCGATATTCGCCCAGACCTCGCCAACCTCGAGGCTGATCTGCCGCGAGGCGTTCAGCAGGCTGGAACGGGCGTCATCGCGCAGCGCCATCGACTTGCGATAGGCCGAGGACAGGCGCCCGCCGGTATAAAGCGGCTGCGCAAGCTCAAGACTGGCCGATGCCCCGATCCGGTTGTCGTATTGTCCGCCCCCGTCCGGGCTGCGACCGATCCCCAGCCCGGCATTGGCGGTCAGCGACGGCCGCCGCTCGGCCGCCGCCGCGGCAACTCCCAGTTCGCTTACCGCCGCCTGACGCTGTGCCTGAAGAATCAGCGGATGCGTCTTCTGCGCGACGGCCCGCGCGGCGTCGACCGATGCCGGCCGTTGCGGCAAGGGCGGCGGGCGATCCAGCGAACCGGCCCTGCGCCCGGTCACCGCCAGGTAATTCTCGCGCGCGATCTGCAGGTCACCCTCGGCGGTGGCCAATGTGGCCCGCGTCGCGGCCAGTTGCGCATCGGCCAGCGACACATCGGTGCGGGTCAGTTCACCGACATCGAAACGGTCCTGGGCCGCCTGCCGCACCCGCTCCAGCACCTCGACCGAGTTCAGTTGCAGCGCAACCTGTTCCTGCGCCTGCAGGATTCCGAAATAGGAACTTGCCGCGGCAAGCAAGATGTCCTGTTCGACCCCGACCAGCGCCTCGCGGGTGGCAAGCACCTGTTCCTTGGCCGCATCGATCGCGATTTGCGAACGCCCCCAGTCATAGAGGACCATCTCGGCCCCAAGCGACAGCGAACCGGAGCGAACGGTGTCCCGGCCCTCGGTATGCTCGACCGAATATTCCAGCGCCCATTGCAGGATCGGGCGCAGCTGCGCCACCGCGTTGGCCACATCCTCATCCGCGGCGCGCAACACGGCACGGTTCTTCTCGATCAACGCTGAATGACGATAGGCCGCGACCATCGTGTCGGCCAGCGAATCGGCCGCCGCCGGCAGCGCCACCGACAGCATGAGGGCCGCACCGGCAGCCAGACGGAACATGCGCGCGCCCCTCATAGCGAGAACCCCCGCGCCCGGCCAAATCCCTGCAACAGCGGCGCATGGGCATTGAAGGCATACCGCCAGGTCACCCGGCCGTTCAGGCGGTGCCCCAAACGCACCACGCCCAGCCTGCCCTCGAGGAACAGCGCGACGATCCGCCCTTCCTCCTTCAACTGGTCAAGAAGCGTCGCCGGCACCTCTTCGACGCCGCCGCCGATCAGGATCGCATCGTAAGGTCCCTGCTTCGGCGCCCCCTCGGACAGCGGCCCGGTCAGAACCGCGGCGTTGAAGACGCCCGCCTCGGCCAGCCGCCGTTCGGCCTCACCGGCCATTTCCTCGTTATCCTCGATGGCGACGACGGCCTCGGCCAGCCGCGCCAGAACCGCCGAGGAATAGCCATAGCCGCAGGCCAGATCCAGAACCAGATCCTCGGGCTTCACATCCAGTACATCGACCATCTTGGCCAGGGTCCGCGGCTCAAGCAGAACGCGACCGCCGCCGATCTCGATATTCTCGCCCGTATAGGCGACATTGCGGCGCGACGGCGGCACGAATTCCTCGCGCGGGATGGACAGCATCGCCTCGATGATCGGAAACTTGAAGACGTCGTTCGGTCGAACCTGAGTGTCAACCATCATGGTTCGGCTTGCGGCGAATTCGGTCATGTCGGGAACCTCTGCTCGACCTGCTTTTTCAACTTAATGCCACGATTTCCTGCACTAGGCAACGCCGGTCGTTCCCGTCTTGCATGGCGCGCGGCAATCCATTATGCGGTGTTTACTCTGTTCGGCGGTGGGTTGGCGGAGAGGTTACGCACCGGATTGCAAATCCGTGAAGACCGGTTCGATTCCGGTACCCACCTCCAATGAATTCAATGGCATGGCGACTTGTCTCCGCTTCAGGCCGGCCATCGCGAAATCGGATTTCCACCATGTTCATTAGGGCTTGAAGGCGTTTTCACGCAAGCCTCCGGCATATTGCCGCACCCGGCCTGCAGGATTAAAATCCAGCCTTATCTTCAAAATGTCCGGGAATTTCATCGGCGGAATAGGAAGAAATGGTGCCCCCAGAGAGATTTGAACTCCCGACCTTCGGTTTACAAAACCGCTGCACTACCGCTGTGCTATAGGGGCGACGCCGCGGTTGTTTATCACGCGCGGAGGGCGCGCGGCAACCCGTCTTGCCGGTCCGGTCGGGCCGGTGGGGTTCGCGTCATTCCCGCCCATTGTCCGACTTGACGATACCCGTGCGGCGACCCGATAGATGGGTGCCGGTCATGGCGCAGAACGGGAGGGGTCCGATGATCCGCATCGGTATCGGCGGCTGGAATTTTGCCCCCTGGCGCGGGGTCTTCTATCCCGAGGGCCTGCCGCAGCGGCGCGAACTGGAATATGCCAGCCGCGCGCTGAGTTCGATCGAGATCAACGCCACCTATTACGGCAGCCAGAAGCCCGTGAGCTTTCAGAAATGGCACGACGAAACCCCCGACGACTTCGTCTTCGCGGTCAAGGGGCCGCGTTTCGCCACCAACCGCCGCGTCCTCGCCGAGGCCGGGGACAGCATCGCGCGGTTTCTGGACTCCGGCGTCACCCGGCTGGCGGCCAAGCTGGGGCCGATCAACTGGCAGTTCGCCGAAACCAAGGCATTCGACACCGCGGATTTCGGGGCCTTCCTGACCCTGCTGCCCGACAGCCATGACGGCCTGCCGCTGCGCCACGCGATCGAGGCCCGGCACGCCAGCTTTGCCTGCGACACCGCCGCGACCCTTTGCCGCGACCGCAATATCGCCCTGATCCGGGCCTGCGACGGAAAATTTCCCGAGATCGACCTGGACACCGCCGATTTCGCCTATCTGCGGCTGATGGGCACGACAGACCTGCCGCAAGGCTATCCCGATGCCGCGCTGGACGATTGGGCCCGGCAGGCCCGCGAGATCGCCAGAGGGCGCGACCTTTATCTCTATGTCATCTCGGGCGAAAAGCCGCGCAATCCCGCGGCGGCCCTGGCCCTGATCGAGCGCCTGTCCTGAAGAAAGGAACACCTGTATGAGCTGCGCCTGCGGACATCATCACCCCCGCCAGGACGGTTGCGCGCCGGGCGGGACAGCGATCCCCCTCGCCCGACCGATGATTGCCCTCAACGGGCGGCTGATCTGCACCGACGCCGCGCAGATGATGACCGCGTTGTCACTGCTGCCCGATCACGTCGAACTCAGCCGGGCCGAGCCGGGTTGCCTGCATTTCGACATCCGGCAGGACGACGATCCGCTGATCTGGAACCTTGCAGAACTGTTCACCGATGAAGATGCCTTCGCCGCACACAAGGCCCGCACCGGAAACAGCCTCTGGGGTCAGGCCAGCGGCGCGATCACCCGGGATTTCCACCAGCACGACATCCTGCCCGCGATCCGCGCCGAGACCGCGACCGACCACGCCGCCATCGACGCCCTGCTGCAGGCGGCCTTCGAGGGGCCGGATGAGGCCCGGCTGGTCCGGCTGTTGCGCGATCAGGGCGATCTCAGCCTGTCGCTTGTCGCCCATGCGGCCGGAACCATCCTCGGCCATGTCGCGCTGTCGCCGATCGGGGGCGACCGCCCTGCCCTGGCGTTGGCGCCGGTCGCGGTCACGCCCAGGGCGCAGCGCCTCGGCATCGGCAGCGCGCTGATCCGCGACGCGATCGCCCGATCCGGCGGGCTTCCGATCGTCGTGCTGGGCGATCCGGCCTATTACGGGCGCTTCGGCTTTGCACCCGCCGATCTCGACTCGGTCTATGCCGGCCCCTGCCTGCAAACCCTAGGCGATCTGCCCCAGGGCTGCACCATCCGCCACGCCCCGGCCTTCGCCGCGCTCTGACCGCCATCGGGTCCGGCATTTCCGGTCAGCCCGCCATCGGGCGCGCTGCCGCCGGGCCAAGGCTTGCGGTTCCGCCGCCTGCGGTCCACATCTAGAGCAGATCAGAAAGGACCCCAGATGGCAGGACAACCGACATTCGATGCCGCCGAGGCAGTGAAGGGCCGCCCCTTCGGCAATCTTCCCGAATGGGATCTGACCGATCTCTATCCCGGTCCCGAATCCGCCGAACTCAAGGCCGATCTCGAACGGCTGGACCGCGAGGTGAAGGATTTCGCCGCCCGCCATCAGGGCCGGCTGGCCGAACTGGAGCCGGCCGCCATGCTGGCCTGCATCGAAGCCTATGAGCGGATCGACATCACCGCCGGGCGGATCATGTCCTATGCCGGGCTGCGCTATTATCAGGACACCACCGATGCCGGCCGCGCCAAGATGCTGGGCGATCTGCAGGCCCGGATCACGGATATCACCACGCCACTGGTGTTCTTCAGCCTCGAGTTCAACCGCGTGCCCGATGAAACCTATGCCGCGGTCTTCGCCGCGCCCGACGGTCCTGCCCGCTACAAGCCGGTCTTCGACCGGATGCGCGCCATGCGCCCGCATCAGCTGTCCGACGAGCTGGAGCAGTTCCTGCACGACAACTCGGTCGTCGGGGCCGCCGCCTGGAATCGCCTCTTCGACGAAACCACCGCGGCGCTGGAATTCGACCTGGACGGCGAGACGCTGGGCCTCGAGGCGACGCTGAACCTGCTGACCGATCATGACCGGGCCCGGCGCGAGGCCGGCGCGCGGGCGCTGGCGCAGGTATTTCGCAGGAACGTCAAGCTGTTCTCGCGCATCCACAACACCTTGGCCAAGGAAAAGGCCGTCGAGGACAAGTGGCGCAAGATGCCCACGCCGCAGCATGGCCGGCACCTGTCGAACCATGTCGAACCCGAGGTGGTCGAGGCGCTGCGCAACGCCGTCACCGCGGCCTATCCGCGGCTGTCGCATCGCTATTACGCGCTGAAGGCCCGATGGCTGGGGCTGGACAAGCTGCAGGTCTGGGACCGCAACGCGCCGCTGCCGACCGAGACGCCCCGGACCATCGGCTGGGACGAGGCGCGGCAGACGGTCCTGAACGCCTATGCCGGCTTCGCGCCGAAACTGGCCGATCTCGCCCGGCCGTTCTTCGACAAGGGCTGGATCGACGCCGCGGTGACACCGGGCAAGGCGCCGGGTGCCTTCGCCCATCCGACGGTGGTGACGGTGCATCCCTATGTGCTGCTGAACTACCTCGGCAAGCCGCGCGACGTGATGACGCTGGCGCATGAACTGGGCCATGGCGTGCATCAGCGGCTGGCGGCCGCGCAGGGGGAACTGCTGGCCTCGACGCCGCTGACCCTGGCCGAGACAGCCTCGGTCTTCGGCGAGATGCTGACCTTCCGCGCGCTTCTGGCCGAGACCACCGACCCGGTGCAGAAAAAGGCGCTGCTGGCCGGCAAGGTCGAGGACATGATCAACACGGTCGTGCGCCAGATCGCCTTCTACGATTTCGAATGCAAGCTGCATGCCGCCCGCGCCGAAGGCGAGCTGACCCCCGACGACATCAACGCGCTGTGGATGAGCGTGCAGGCCGAAAGCCTTGGGCCGGTCTTCGAGTTCATGCCGGGCTATGAGACCTTCTGGACCTATGTGCCGCATTTCGTGCATTCGCCCTTCTACGTCTACGCCTATGCCTTCGGCGACGGTCTGGTGAACGCGCTTTATGCCGCCTACGAGGACGGGCTGCCGGATTTCCAGTCGAAATATTTCGACCTGCTGGCGGCGGGCGGATCGAAGCACCACAAGGAGTTGCTGGCGCCCTTCGGGCTGGATGCCTCGGACCCGGCCTTCTGGGACAAGGGGCTGGCGATGATCGAGGGGCTGATCGATCAGCTGGAGGCGCTGGAATAGGGGCCGCCTCGCCCTCGCCCCGCGGCGGCACCCGTCGCGGGCATTTCAGCGGTAAAGAAGCCCGGTTTTTCATCGCCCTGTGACAGACGGGCGCTATGCTGCGGCAGAAAGGCGGAGGATGAAGCGCATTCTGTTGATTCTGATTGTGGTGCTGATCGCGGGGGCTGTCGCGTTTTTCGCGCTGGCGCCGGGATATGTCGAACGTGCGCTGAACCCGCTGCGCATGCCCGACGAGGGCTGGCCGGTCAGCGCCGAGGCGCGCACCCTGCATCAGCGGCTGGTGATCGGGGATCTGCATGCCGACCCGCTGCTGTGGGACCGGGACCTGCTTGAACGCGGCAATCGCGGCCATACCGACGTTCCGCGCCTGCTGGAAGGCAATGTCGCGGTGCAGGTCTTTACCACCGTGACCAAAAGCCCGCGCGGCCAGAACTATGACCAGAACAGCGCTGCGGCGCCCGACAATATCACGCCCCTGTTCATCGGCCAGTTGCGGCCGGTCGAATCGTGGTTCTCGCTGAAGGAACGCGCACTGGTGCAGGCGCGGGCGCTGCGCAACATGGCGGCGCGCGATTCCGACCGGCTGCGGGTGATCCGCACGCGCGCCGATCTGGCCGCGGTGCTGGAGGCGCGGGCCGGCGGCCAGCAGGTGCTGGGCGCGATCCTGGGTTCCGAGGGCAGCCATCCGCTGGAGGGCGACCCGGGCAATCTGGAGGTGCTGTTCGACGCCGGCTTCCGGATCATGGGGCTGACCCATTTCTTCGACAATGAACTGGGCGGCAGCCTGCACGGCGAGGGCGGGACGGGCGCCGGGCTCAGCGCCTTCGGGCGGCAGATGGTCGAGGCGATGATCGCGAAGGACATGATCATCGATCTGGCCCATGCCTCGCCGCAGATGGTCGATGAGGTTCTGGCCATCGAGGGTACCAGACCGATCCTGTCCCATACCGGCATCCGCTCGCATTGCGACACGCCGCGGAACCTGCCCGATCAGCAGATGCAGGCGATTGCGGGCAAGGGCGGGCTGGTCGGGATCGGCTACTGGTCCGACGTGGTCTGCGGCGGGACACCGGCCGATATCGCCGGCGCGATCCGGGCCGCCGTCGATCTGCTGGGCGAGGATCAGGTGGCGCTTGGCTCGGACTATGACGGCTCGGTCGATGCGCCCTTCGATGCGGCCAATCTGGCGGCGCTGACCCAGGCGCTGATGGATGCGGGGTTGAACGAGGCGCAGATCGCCAAGGTGATGGGCGGCAACATGATGCGCTACCTGTCCGAGGCCCTGCCCGGAGACTGACCCCGGATCCCCGCGTCGCGGTGTCGGCGCGGGCGTCAGCCCTCGCCCGCGATCATCCGGCGGGCGATCATCCAGCTGACCGGGACTGCCAGGATCGCGCCGGTTCCCGCGCCGATCAGGATCGGCCAGAGACCGACATGGCCCAGGACCAGAACGACGATCACCCCGATCCCGGCCATGGTGCCCATGGCAATGGTCAGCAAGAGCATGAAAAGACGCTGCATCGAACACCTCCGTCCGGTCGATCGGCACGGATGATATGCATTCCTGCGAATGTGTCATTGATTTCGATCAAACCGAAATCTCGCCCGGCGGCGTCACTCGGGCGGCACCACCCGCGAAAACGCCGGGGCGATCGTTCCGGGCTTGCCAAGCGCGACCGCCGGCGCGACCCTGTGACGGATGCAGAGGAGCTTGCGATGCGAGTATGTTTCCTTGTCCCGCTACTCTTGCCGCTTCCGGCGGCGGCCTTCACGGCACAGAACGGCATGACGGCCATGCAGGTCGGCCCCACCGAGATCGCGGTGCCCTTTGATTCCCCGCGACAGGACACCGATTACTGGTGCGCCGCCGGCGATTTCGCCGAGCGGGTCATGAAACTGCCGGGCAAGACCCGGATCTGGCGGGCATCGCCAAAGCCGCGCAAGGCGGCGGAGGGGATCCTCTTCACGCTCGATCCGGCGCAGAAGGCCGAAGGCGCGGGTCTGTCCCATTTCGGCTCGGGTCCGCGGGACGGGTCCATTCCTGTCGGAATGGCTGTCGGAAACTTCTGCCGCCCGCCCATTCGCCTGTGGTGGGATTGAACGAGGGCCATCCCCGGATGATGCGACCCGACGGCCGGCCTTGGCTGCGACGGGGCCGCAGGGCCGGCAAGGCACGGATATTCCAGACGGAAAGCACGTTTACAGGCGCGGCTGCGCCCCCTAGGACGGTTGGGCGCCGTCCCGCATGGCCCCGCCTCGCTTCAGGAGTAGCCCGATGATCTACGCCGCGACCACCGGCCTGGCCGAAGCCGCGCTGCGGGTCCGGGCGCGGCTGGGTGGCTCGGAGAGCCTGCGCGAACGGCTGGTCAGCGGCCCTGCCCCGGCGCGGGCCGATCTGTGGGTGCATGGCGCCTCGGTCGGGGAACTGACCTCGGCCCGCCCGGTGATCGAGGCATTGGCCGCCGATCAAAGCGTCATGGTCACCGCGAACAGTGAAACCGGGCGCGACATGGCGCTTGGCTGGGGCCTGCCCGCGCGGCTTGCGCCGCTGGACATGCCGGGCGCGCTGCGGCGGTTTCTGGATGCCGTGCAACCGCGCCTGCAACTGACGATGGAAAACGAGTTCTGGCCGCTGCGCTCGCGCCTGCTGGCCGAACGCGGCATCCGTCAGGCGATGATCGGGGCCCGGATGTCGCAACGCTCGGCCTCGCTCTGGGCGCGGCTGCCCGGCGTGATCGGGCCGATGCTGCGGCGCATCTCCGCACTGTCCGCGCAGGACCCCTACAGCGAGGCGCGGCTTCGCCAGTTGGGCCTGCCCGAGGCGGCGATCCTGCCACGGCTGGACCTCAAGCTGCTGACCCCGGCGCAAGTCCGGCCATCGCCCGACAGCGCCGCCCGCGACCTGACATTGCTGGCCGCCTCGACGCATGAGGGCGAGGAGGCGATGATCCTCGAGGCCTGGCTTGCCGCCCGGCGGATCCATGCCGACCTGCGGCTGATTCTGGCGATCCGGCACCCCCGGCGCGGTGACGAGGTGGCCGCGCTGATCGCCGCGCAGGGCCTGACGGCGGCACGGCGCTCCGAAGGCGCAGCCGGCGGCCCGCTGCTGCTGGCCGATACCCTGGGCGAGATGGAGATCTGGTACCGGCAAGCCGGCCTCTGCCTGGTCGGCGGCTCGCTGACCGACCGGGGCGGCCACACGCCATGGGAGCCCGCCGCCCATCGCTGCGCGATCCTGCACGGGCCGCATGTCGGCAATTTCACCGATGCCTACGCGGCCCTGGGTGCCGCCGACGCAGCGCGCGAAGTCACGGCCGAATCGCTTGCCACCGAGATCGCCAACCTGACCGGCGCTCCCGCCGCGGCCCGGCGCATGGGTTCGGCGGCGAGGCATCTGCTGGAGCAGCGGGCGGGCGATCCGGCCGCACTGGTGGCGCATCTCCGCAGCCTTGCGATTGCGCCCTCCGAACCCGATATAGACGGGATGATGACAAGGGATTCGTCATGATCCGCTATAATTTGCGCTGCGAACATCGGCACGATTTCGACGGCTGGTTCCGCTCGTCCGAAGGGTTCGAGACGATGCGGGCCGCAGGGCAGATCGCCTGTGCGCAATGCGGCTCGACCAGCGTCGAGAAGGCGCTGATGGCACCGGCAGTCCCGAAAGAGACGCCGGCAGCCGCCGATGCGCCCCGCCTGTCCGAACCGCAATCACCGGCCGAGGCCGCGCTGGCCGAATTGCGCCACCATATCGAGACGAATTCGGACTATGTCGGCCTGCGTTTCGCCGACGAGGCCCGCGCGATTCACGAGGGCCGCAGCCCGCATCGCGCGATCCATGGCGAGGCCCGCGCCGATGACGCCAGAAAGCTGGTCGAGGACGGGGTGCCGGTCGCCCCGCTGCCCTTCGTCCCGCGCCAGAAGGCCAACTGACCCCTGCCCCGCTGCCCGCGAAAGCGATCCTCGCCCTCACCGCTGATGGGGTGACCAGACCCGCCATTTCAGGGGGCTGGCACGGGCAAAGCCCCTTGCCCTTTCGCCCCGCCCCCCATAAAAGCCGCGCCGACACAAATCCAAGTCTGGAGGCCCGCCATGCCGCTTCTGGTGATGAAATTCGGCGGTACATCCGTGGCCGATCTTGATCGGATCAAGAATGCCGCGACGAAGGTGCAGCGCGAGGTCGAGCGCGGCTATGACGTCATCGTCATCGTCAGCGCCATGTCGGGCAAGACCAACGAACTGGTCGGCTGGGTCGAGCAGACCTCGCCGCTGTTCGACGCGCGCGAATATGACGCGGTGGTCAGCTCGGGCGAGAACGTGACCGCCGGGCTGATGGCGCTGACGCTGCAGGAGCTGGGCGTGCCGGCGCGCAGCTGGCAGGGCTGGCAGGTGCCGATCCATACCACCGACGCCCATTCCGCCGCCCGCTTCACCGACATTCCGCGGGCCAACCTCGACCAGAAATTCGCCGAGGGCTTCAAGGTCGCGGTGGTCGCGGGCTTTCAGGGGATCGGACCGGACGGGCGCATCACCACGCTGGGACGCGGCGGCTCGGACACCACAGCCGTCGCCTTCGCCGCCGCCTTCGAGGCCGAGCGCTGCGACATCTATACCGACGTGGACGGCATCTATACCACCGATCCACGGATCACCTCGAAGGCGCGCAAGCTGCACAAGATCGCCTTCGAGGAAATGCTGGAACTGGCCAGCCTCGGCGCGAAGGTTCTGCAGACCCGCTCGGTCGAGTTGGCGATGCGCAACAAGGTGCGGCTGCGCGTTCTGTCCTCGTTCGAGGACACCGACGAGAACTCGGGCACGCTGGTCTGCGATGAGGGAGAAATCATGGAATCGAAAGTCGTCAACGGCGTCGCCTATTCACGCGAAGAGGCCAAGATCACCCTGGTCACGGTCGAGGACCGGCCCGGCATCTCGGCCTCGATCTTCGCCCCCCTGGCGGATGCCGGCGTGAACGTGGACATGATCGTCCAGAATATCTCGGAAAAGGACTACGAGGATCACCTCGGCTCGGTCACCGACATGACCTTCTCGGTGCCGATCAACCAGGTCGAGCGCGCCAAGAAGGCCATGGAAGAATCCAAGGCCGCCGGCCGCATCGCCTATGACGAGTTGATCGTGGATACCGAAGTCGCCAAGGTCAGCGTGGTCGGGATCGGCATGCGCAGCCATACCGGCGTCGCGGCGCGGATGTTCAAGGCGCTGGCTGATGAAAACATCAACATCAAGGTCATCGCCACCAGCGAGATCAAGATCTCGGTGCTGATCGACCGGAAGTATATGGAACTGGCGGTGCAGGCGCTGCATGATGCCTTTGACCTCGACGAGGCCTGAAAGCGGGCCCGGCGAAGAACCCGGCACAGCAAGGCCCGCGGGGCCATCGCGACAGCAGAGGCAGGCACGCGATGCAAGACCGCAAGGACAGTGACTCGCGCAAGCTGCTGCAGCGGCTGAAGGGAATATTGGCGGCCCCCGGCGGCGGTCAGGACCGGCTTGATCAGATCACCCATCACATCGCCGATTCGATGGGAACCGAGGTCTGTTCGATCTACCTGTTCCGCGATCCCGAAACGCTGGAACTCTGCGCGACCGAGGGGTTGCGGGCCGAATCGGTCCACCAGACCCGGCTGCGGCTGGGCGAGGGTCTGGTCGGCCGGGTGGCCCGCTCGGGCCGGCATGTGAACACCGCGAACGCCCCGGCCGAGCCGGGCTTCCGCTTCATGCCCGAAACCGGCGAAGAGGTGTTTCCCAGCTTTCTCGGCGTCCCGATCCAGCGCGTCGGCGAACGCCTGGGGGTGCTGGTCGTGCAGTCCCGCGATGCGCGGCAGTTCAGCGAGGACGAGCTTTACGGGCTCGAGGTCGTCGCCATGGTGCTGGCCGAGATGACCGAACTGGGCGCCTTCCAGGGCAGCCAGACCGACAGCCTGCCGCTGGTTCACCATTTCCCGCTGATGATCCGCGGCGCGACCGGGCAGGAAGGATCGGCCGAGGGGCGGGTCTGGCTGCACGAGGCGCGGGTGGTGGTGGCCAATCCGGTCGGCGACGACCCGGACACCGAACTCGGCCGGCTTGAGGAGGGCGTCGCGCGGCTGCGCCAGACGGTCGACACGATGATGGCCGCTGTCGACATGGATGGCGACGGCGAACATGCGGCGGTGCTGGAAACCTATCGGATGTTCGCGCATTCGCGCGGCTGGCTGAGCCGCATGTCCGAGGATATCCGGCTTGGCCTCTCGGCCGAGGCCGCGGTTGAGAAGGAACAGTCCACCGCCCGTGCCCGGCTGGAAATGGCCGCCGATCCCTACCTTCGCGACCGGCTGCACGACCTGAACGACCTGTCGAACCGGCTGTTGCGGATCCTGACCGGACAGGGCAGCAACACCGGAGCCGAGATGCCCGACAACCCGATCCTTGTGGCCCGCAATATCGGCCCGGCCGAACTGCTGGAATATGGCCGGCGGCTGAAGGGCGTGGTGCTGGAGGAAGGCTCGGTCGGCAGCCACGCCGCCATCGTTGCCCGCGCGCTGGCGATACCGCTGGTCATCCATGCCGAGCGTATCACCGCCGAGGCGCTGAACGGCGACCCGATCCTGGTCGATGGCGATCAGGGCATCGTGCATCTGCGCCCGGAAGAAACCGTGGCCGCGGCGTTCCGCGACAAGATGGCGATGCAGGCCGAGGCGCAGAACCGCTATGCCAGCCTGCGCAACCTGCCCGCCACCGGCACCTGCGGCACCACGATCCAGCTTTACATGAATGCCGGGCTGATGGCCGATCTGCCATCGCTTGAGGGATCGGGCGCCGAGGGCGTCGGCCTGTTCCGCACCGAGCTGCAATTCCTGATCCGCCGCCATGTCCCGCGCCGCGGCGAACTGGCCGATCTCTATCGCCATGTCATGGATCAGGCCAAGGGCAAGCCGGTGATGTTCCGCACGCTGGATATCGGCTCGGACAAGGTGCTGCCCTACATGAAGCCGCAGGACGAGCCGAACCCGGCGATGGGCTGGCGGGCGATCCGCGTCGGGCTGGACAAGCGCGGCGTGCTGCGCATGCAGTTGCAGGCGCTGATCCGCGCCTCGGTCGGCCGGCCGCTTCACGTCATGTTCCCCTTCATCGCGGATATGGGCGAATACGAGGCCGCATATCGCATCCTGATGCAGGAACTGTCGCGCGAACAGCGGCTGGGCCACGAGATGCCCAGCGATATCCGGGTGGGCGCGATGCTGGAGACCCCGTCGCTGGCCTTCGCGCCGAAGAAGTTCTTCGAGATGTGCGACTTCATCTCGATCGGCGGCAATGACCTGAAGCAGTTCTTCTTTGCCGCCGACCGCGAGAACGAGCGTGTGCGCCGCCGCTATGACACCATGAACACCTCGTTCCTGTCGCTGCTGCGCCAGATCGTCGGCCGCTGCGAGGACGCGCGGGTGCCGCTGTCCTTCTGCGGCGAGGATGCCGGCCGGCCGATCGAGGCGTTGACCTTCGCCGCCCTCGGCATCCGGCGGCTGTCGATGCGCCCGGCCTCGATCGGCCCGGTCAAGCATCTGATCCGCCGGGTCTCGATCGCCGATCTGCGCAAGGTCATCGACGAGGCGCAGGCCAGCGGGCTGACCAACCTGCGCCGCCCGGTCACCGAATGGCTGGCCCGGCAATAGTCGGCATCGGCGCAAAAGCGCCGAAGGATGCGGAATGGCGCGGCAATATCGACCGCCATCCACCTGTCCGCGCCGCCCAAGCTTCTTGCTGCATCGCGGCAGAACCTCTATAGTAAACAAGTTTTTGGGCAGCACTCTCCTGATATGAAGCGTCGTCATTTCCTCAATGCCGCCACTGCCTTGGCCGCCGGCGGCTCGTTCGCCGCAATTCCGGTTCAGGCTCAGACCACGCCGGAGCAACTGGAAACCGAGCCGGAAAATCTGTCATCCCCGATCCGGGCCGCTTTCGGTTTCGAAGAGGTCGCGGCACTTGCGGCCGAGCGGGCGGATCAGGTCTACAAGCAGCCGGTGGCCGATCAGGTCGGCAGCTTCGCCGATCTGAACTATGACCAGTATCGCGGGATCCGCTTTCGACGCGACCGCGATCCGCTGAGCGAGAATGATCGCTTCAGCATGGACCTGCTGCCGCCCGGCGCCATTTTCTATGAGCCGGTCCAGATCAGTATCGTGCGCGACGGCCGGCCCGAAAAGCTGGAATTCGATCCGGCACTGCTGGAATTCGACCCCTCGCAATTCCCGAATGGCGCCGATCTGGAAACAAAGGGTGAGATGGGCTGGTCGGGCTTTCGGCTGCGCACCCAGCTGAACCGGCCGGGCGTGATGGACGAATTTCTGGTCTTCCAGGGCGCCAGCTATTTCCGCGCGGTGGCCCGCGGCACGCTCTATGGCCTTTCGGCGCGCGGGCTTGCGATCAAGACCGGCAGTCCCGACGGCGAGGAATTCCCGCTGTTCACCGATTTCTGGGTCCATGTCCCGAAGGAGGGGGCCGAGGCGATCCGCATTCATGCGATCCTCGACAGCAAGTCCACCACCGCCGCCTTCCAGTTCGATGTCCGTCCCGGCGCGGTGACCATGATCCGCAGCCGCGTCGCCATCTTCCCGCGCGTCGAGTTGCAATATACGGGCATCGCGCCGCTGACCTCGATGTTCTGGTTCGGCCCGGGCAGCCGGCGCAATGTCGACGACTACCGCCCCGCTGTCCATGACAGCGACGGGCTGCAGATGCATACCGGTGCCGGCCAGGCGCTGTGGCGCAGCCTCGCCTCGCACCGGAACCTGCAGATTTCCTCATTCGTGGACAATGACCCGCGGGGCTTCGGCCTGATCCAGCGCAACCGCAGCTTCACCGATTATCAGGACGCCGAGGCGCAGTACGATCTGCGCCCCTCGGCCTGGATCGAGCCCGAGGGCGACTGGGGCGAAGGCGAGGTACGGCTGATCGAGATCCCGGTCGAGAACGAGTTCAACGACAATATCGTCAGCTACTGGCTGCCCACGGCCCCGATGGCCAAGGGTCAGCGGCACGAGTTCCGCTATCGGCTCAGCTTCGCGCAGCTGCCGCCCACCGACGTGCCATTGGCGAAGGTGCGGCAGGTGCGTTCGGGCCGGTCGATCAACGTCGCCACCACCCGCAGCTTCATCGTCGATTTCGACCTGTCGCTGTTTTCCGCGGAATTGCCCGCATCCACCGTCACGACCTCGGCCGGCCGGATCGTCCATGCCTATCTGAAGCCCCTGCCCGACCAGAACGTGCTGCGCCTCGCCTTCGAATTCGAGCCGGGCGACGCGACGCTGGCCGACCTGCAGGCGCGGCTGACCGACGGCAACGGTCTTGCGCTCAGCGAAACCTGGCTGACCCGCTGGACCGCATGACCGACAGCCCGCACCCGGTCCCCGGCCTTGCGGCGGTTCCGCCCGAGGCGCCGCTGAAGATGCCGGTGCAGGATTTTTACCTGCGCCCGCAGCGCCGCCAGCCGCATCACCATCAGCGATGGCGGGTCTGGCTGGCCCGGCTGATTGCCTTCGGCGGCACCGCCGCGCTGGCCGTGATCGGCTATACGCAGATGCTGGCGGCCTTCGGCGATCGCCCGACGCCGATGCAGTTCGCCCTTCTGGTGCTGTTCGTGCCGACCTTCGCCTGGGTGGGCTTTTCCTTCTGTTCGCTGCTGGCCGGGCTGCTGGCACCGCAACCGAAGACGCCCGCAGGGCCGAACGAGGCGCGCCTTGCCGTGGTCATGCCGATCTATCACGAGAACGCCTCGAAAAGCATCGGCCTGCTGACCGCGCTGGCCCATGATCTTCTGCGCGAGGGGCTGGGCCAGCGGGCCGAGATCTTCGTGCTGTCCGACACCACGGATCCGGCCACGGCAGTGAACGAGACGCTGACTGTCGCCGCCGCCCGCGAGACCTCGCCCCTGCCGATCTGGTATCGGCGGCGACGCAGCAACGAGGATCGGAAGTCCGGCAATCTGGCCGAATTCATCCGCCGCTGGGGCGGGCGCTATGACCAGATGGTGGTGCTGGACGCCGATAGCGTGATGAGCGGGGCAACGATCCGCGAACTGTCGGCGCGGATGAATGCCGATCCCGATCTGGCGCTGATCCAGACCATGCCGGTGCTGGTCGGCGGCGAGACGATCTTTGCCCGGCTGACCCAGTTCGCGGGCCGGGTCTATGGCCCGATGATCGCCCGCGGCGTCGCCGCCTGGTCGGGCGATACCGGAAATTACTGGGGCCACAACGCGATCCTGCGTATCCCGGCCTTCGCCGAGGCCTGCGGCCTGCCGCGCCTGCCCGGGCGTCCGCCCTTCGGCGGCACCATCCTCAGCCATGATTTCGTCGAGGCGGCCGCGCTTGGCCGGCGCGGCTGGAAGGTGCGGCTGGATCACGACCTGCGCGGCAGCTATGAGGGCTGCCCGCCGACGCTGCTGGACATGGCGGCGCGCGAACGCCGCTGGGCGCAGGGCAACCTGCAGCACGGGCGGCTGTTCGGCATGCGCGGCGCCCGGGCCATCACCCGGGTGCATTTCGCCATCGGCATCCTCGGCTTTCTGATGAGTCCGATCTGGCTGATGCTGATCCTTGTCGGTCTGGTCCTGTCGGCCACCGTGCTCCTGTCGACGCCAGAATATTTCCCGAATTCCTACCAGTTGTTCCCCGACTGGCCGGTCTTCGACGCCCGCCGCATGCTGTGGCTGTTCATCGCCGCCATGGCTCTGCTGCTGCTGCCCAAGCTGATCGCCACCGTCCGCGCCTGGCTGCGGCCGCTGGCGCGCAATTCCGGCGGGCCGGTGCGCATCTTCACCAGCGCCCTGTTCGAGATCGTGCTGTCGGCCCTGATCGCGCCGGTGCAGATGCTGATCCAGACCCGGCAGATCTACGAGATCCTGCGCGGCCGCGACAGTGGCTGGAAGGCGCAGGTGCGGGCCGGCTCGATGCCCGGCTGGGGGGTGGTGATCGCGCGGCACTGGCCGCATGTGACGCTGGGCCTCGGCACGCTGGTCGTGCTGGCGCAGTTTTCGCCGCCGCAACTGATCTGGCTGTCGCCGATTCTGGCCGGGCTGATCCTGTCGCCCCTGACCTCGCGCTATTCCGCCAGCCCGGTATTCGGCCGCTGGGCACGGATGCGCGGGCTGCTGGTCACGCCCGAGGAACGCGCCACGCCGCCGATCCTGTCCGAGGCCAGCGCCGCCAGCCGCGCGCTGCCCCGCCCGATGCGCGGGGCCGAGGCGATCCTGCATCTGGGCCGCGATGCCGCGGCGCGCGCGCGCCATATCGCCCTGCTCGAGCCGCCGGGCGATCTGCCGACCCCGCAGCGGATGCCGCGAATCACCGCCGAGGCCAAGATCGCCCATGCCACCAGCCGCGCCGAGGCGCTGCACTTCCTGACCCGCGACGAGACCCAGGCGCTGGTCTCGGACGCCACCCTTCTGGAACGCTGGAGCCGGCTTCCCGGTTGAGCCGCCAGCGCCGACAGGTTAACGGATCTCATGAAACGTCTGATCGCCCTCGACATGCTGCGCGGCTATGCGCTGATCTGCATCATGCTGGACCACATGCCGATCTCGCCCCTGCGCAACTTCACGCTGGCGAATTTCTCGATCTTCGATGCGGCCGAACTGTTCGTGCTGCTGTCGGGTTTTCTGGTCGGCCTCGTCTGGCTGGGCGTCGAACGCAAGGAGGGGCGGCGGGCCGCGCAATGGCGTTTCGCCCGGCGCGCCTTCGAGGTCTGGCGGGCGCTGGTACTGGGCGGCATCGTCATGGCGCTGCTGTCGGCGGGGCTGCTGGCCCTGGGGCTGCAGCATACCGCCATCTGGAACCAGTATGCCGAATGGGTGATCGACAACCCCTGGGGCTATCTGGGCACGCTGGCGCTGATGTGGCTGCAGCCGAACCTCCTGGACGTGCTGGCGGTCTATGTGATCCTGCTGGCCTCGGCGCCGCTGCTGGTGCCGCTGCTGCTGCGCTTTCCCTTCAGCTTCGCGCTCGGATCGCTGGCGCTGTGGTGGTTTGCGCCGGTGCTGAACCCGCTGATCCCGAATCACAATGCGGGCGGGCTGCTGTTCAACCCCTTCGGCTGGCAGATGCTGTTCTTCTCCGGCGTCGCCATGGGCCTGTTCCGGCAGCAGTTCATGCCGGTGCTGATGCGCCACGCCCGGCTGATCACCATCGCCTCGACCGTCGTCTTCCTGTTCGGCGCCACCATCGTCATCGCCTCGAAATTCGGCGAGCCGGCCCTGCCGCTGCGCAACGCGCTGAAGCTGATCTATGGCAGCATCGACAAATGGCACCTCGACGGCACCCGCTATCTGGCGATCATGGCCGCAAGCTGGCTGGTTGCGGTGCCGCTGGCCGGCATCATGGAACGGCTGGCCGCCTCGCGGCTGGGCGTCGGGATGCAACAGATCGGGCGCGGCGGGCTGTGGTCCTTCATCGCCTGCGTGCTGCTGTCGGTGATCGGCGATGCCTTCCAGATGAACCCCGCGGATCAGGGCGTGCTGCGCCGGCTGGCCGTCGATCTGTGGGCGATCCTGACGCTGTGGTGGCTGTCGGCCATCTGGCTGGCCTATGGCGCCCCGCGCCAGAAGGCCCGCAAGGCGCCACCCGCCGGCTAGGCGCTGGAAACTTGCCAATGGCCCCCGACAGCGATTGCCCCAAGGTCAAGTTTCCGTTAACTAGCCCCGTCGCGGCTTTCACGCTAAGCCTGCGCGACCCAGATAGCATCGGGTATCGTGCCGCCCGGCACGCGTAGGGAGGAGACCATATTGCTTGACCTGACGGCCATCCGTTCGGAGCTGGAAGCCCATTACGATCTGGCACCCTCGATCGAGCTTGCCGAAAGCATGTCCGACATCCATGCCCGCATGGACCGCGTGGTGCCGTTTCCCGACTGGGCCGTGGCCGCCCCCTATGTCGCCGCCATCAACCGGCTGAAGAAGGAACGCAATGCCGCGGTCCTGGCGCATAACTACATGACGCCGCAGATCTATCACGGCATCTCGGACGTGGTCGGCGACAGTCTAGCGCTGGCCATCGAGGCCACCAAGGTCAAGGCCGATGTGATCGTGCAATGCGGCGTGCATTTCATGGCCGAGACCTCGAAGATCCTGAATCCCGCGAAGACCGTGCTGATGCCCGACATGGAGGCCGGCTGCTCGCTGGCCGAAAGCATCACCGCCGAGGGCATTGCCGAGATGCGGGCGCGATATCCCGGCGCGCCGGTGGTCAGCTATGTCAACACCACCGCCGAGGTGAAGGCCGCATCCGATATCTGCTGCACCTCGGCCAACGCGGCCCAGATCGTCGCCGCGATGGAGGGCGACACGGTCATCATGACGCCCGACAAGTATCTGGCGCAGAACGTGGCAAAGCAGGTGCCGCACAAGCGCATCGTCTGGTGGGACGGGCGCTGCATCGTGCATGAGAAGTTCACCGCCCAGGACCTGCGCGATTTCCGCGGCTGGCATCCCGATCTGAAGATCATCGCCCATCCCGAATGCCCGCCCGATGTCGTGGCCGAGGCGGATTTCGCCGGCTCGACCGCCGGCATCCTCGACTGGGTTGGGCGCGAGCGCCCGGCGCAGGCCATGCTGGTCACCGAATGCTCGATGGCCGCGAACATCTCGGATGCGCATCCCGAGGTCGAATTTCTGGGGCCGTGCAACATGTGCCCCTACATGAAGAAGATCACGCTGGAAAAGGTGCTGTGGTCGCTGCACACGATGAGTGGCGTGGTCGAGGTCGATCCCGAGATCGCCGCGCGCGCGCGCGTCGCGGTGCAGCGGATGATCGACCTGTCGCGCCGACTGGCGGCCTGAGGCCGGATCCCGCATGACCGAAATCGCAACCGATCGCGTCGTCATCGTCGGCGCGGGTCTGGCCGCGCTTTATGCCGCGCTGAAACTGGCCCCGCGCCCGGTGCTGATGATCTCGCCCGAGCCGCTGGGTCAGGGCGCAAGCTCGGCCTGGGCGCAGGGCGGGGTGGCGGCGGCCATGGACCCGCGGGACAGCGCCGATGCCCATGCCGATGACACGGTGCGCGCCGGTGCCGGCACGGTCGATGCCGGCATCGCGCAGCTGGTCACCGATGAGGCCCGCGCCCATATCCTCGATCTGACCACGCTCGGCACCCCCTTCGACCGCACCCCCGAGGGTGGCTATGTGATGTCGCGCGAGGCGGCGCACAGCATTGCCCGCGTGGTGCGCGTCAAGGGCGATCAGGCCGGGGCCGAGATCATGCGCGCCCTGATCGCCGCCGTCCGCGACACCCCGTCGGTGCAGGTGCTGGAGGGGAGGATCGCGACCGGCCTCGTGACCGGGGCGGGCCGGGTAACCGGCATCCGCATCGCCCGCGCCGAGGGATCGCAGCCGGTGACGATCACCGCGCCCGCGGTGCTGCTGGCCGGTGGCGGCTCGGGCGGGCTTTACGCCGTGACCACCAATCCGCCGCGTATCCGCGGGCAGGTGATCGGCATGGCGGCGCGCGCGGGCGCGGTGATTGCCGATGCCGAATTCGTGCAGTTCCACCCCACCGCCATCGATTGCGGCGAGGATCCGGCGCCGCTGGCCACGGAAGCCCTGCGCGGCGAGGGCGCGCATCTCGTGAACCGCCGGGACGAGCGGTTCATGCTGGCGATCCATCCCGATGCCGAACTGGCCCCGCGCGATGTCGTCGCCCGCGCGGTCTATGCGCAGAGCCAGGCCGGGCTGCGGCCGGTCCTGGACACGCGCGCCTGCCTCGGGCCGCGCATCCTGAGCGAATTTCCCGCCGTTGCCGCCGCCTGCGCGCGCGCCGGCATCGATCCGGCCAGTCAGCCGATCCCGGTCGCGGCTGCCGCGCATTACCATATGGGCGGCGTCGCCGTGGATGCCCGGGGCCGCGCCAGCCTTGCCGGGCTGTGGGTCGCGGGCGAGGCCTCATCGACCGGGCTGCATGGCGCCAACCGGCTGGCCTCGAACGGGTTGCTGGAGGCGCTGGTCTTCGCCCGCATCTGCGCCCTCGGCATTGGGGCGGCGCTTGGTCCCTTGGCCGACGCGCCGCCGCTGACCCTGCCGGACCTGCCGCCCGCGCCCCTGCCCGACCCGGCGCTGGTGGCGCGTCTGCGCCGGGCCATGACCGATGGCGCGGGCGTGGTTCGCGACGCCGGCGGGCTGCGCCGCGCGCTGGCCGAAATCGCCACCGTCGAGGCCGCCCAGCCCGATTGCGAGACGCTGCTGAACATGAGTGCCACCGCCACCCTGATCTGCGCCGCCGCGCTGACCCGCGAGGAAAGCCGTGGCGCCCATTTCCGGTCGGATTTCCCCGATCCGGCCCCGACGGCCCGCCGCAGCCGCATGACGCTGGACGAGGCGCGGGCGATCCGCGACGCGCTGCACCCGGAGGTGACATGACCGCCCTGCCCCCACTGCCCGAGATGATCCTTGAACCGCTGGTCCGCGCCGCGCTGATCGAGGATCTGGGAACCAATGGCGACATCACCACCCGCACGGTGATTCCCGCCGGCACCCGCTATGCCGCCCGCATCCGCGCGCGCGAGGCCGGCATCGCCTCGGGGATGCAGCTGGCCCGGATCGCCTTCCGCCTGATCGATCCGGCGCTTGAGATGCGCATCCTGCGCGATGACGGCGCAGGCTTCGAGCCGGGCGATGTGCTGGCCGAGATCGCGGGCGAGGCCGCCTCGATCCTTTCGGCCGAGCGGGTGGCGCTGAACTTCGCCGGCCGCCTGTGCGGGATCGCCACCCTGGCCGCCGCCTTCGTGGCCGAGACCGCGGGCACCGCGACGCGCATCACCTGCACCCGCAAGACCACGCCCGGCCTGCGGCTGGTCGAGAAACAGGCGGTGCTGCATGGCGGCGGCTTCGCCCATCGCTTTTCGCTGTCGGATGCGATTCTCATCAAGGACAACCACATCGCCGCCGCCGGGGGCATCCGCCCGGTGCTGCAGGCGGTGAAGGCGCGCGCCTCGCACATGATGCGGGTCGAGATCGAGGTCGATCGCCTGGACCAGCTGGCCGAAGTGCTGGCGGAAGGCGGCGCCGATGTGGTGCTACTGGACAATATGGACACGCCCACGCTGCGCGAGGCGGTCGGCATGGCAAGGGGCCGGGTGGTGCTGGAAGCCTCGGGCAACATGCGGCTCGACCGGATCGCCGAGGTCGCGGCGACCGGGGTCGATTACATCTCGTCCGGGGCGCTGACCCATTCGGCGCGGACGCTGGATCTGGGGCTGGATTTCTGACGCTTCAGCGCGTCTGCCAGCCGCTTTCGTCGTTTTCCTGCCAGCCGCTGCGATGCAGCAGCGGCGTGTCGTCCTGAAATTCCGGCCAGCCGATGCACAGCCAGGCGACAAAGCGCCAGTCGGGCGGCACCTCCAGCAGCGCCTCGATCCGCGCCGGATCGAGGATCGAGACCATGCCCAACCCCAGATTCTGCGCCCGCGCCGCCAGCCACATGGCAAAGACCGCCATCGCCGCCGATTGCGCCAGCGTCTCGGGCATGGTCTGCCGGCCAAGCCCGTGGCCCTGCACGGGCTCACCCTCGCAGAACACCGCCAGCTGCACCGGCGCCGCCTCAAGCCCGGCCAGTTTCAGCGCCGCATAGGCATCGCGCTGACCGCCCTGATAACGCCGGGCAGCCTCGGCATTGCAGCGGGCGAAATCTTCACGCACGGCGGCGCGGATCGCCGGATCCTCGACCCGGATCACCCGCCAGGGCCGCGCATTGCCGACCGAGGGCGCCAGCGTCATCGCCTCGCGCAGCCGCGCGATGGCCGTCTCGGGCACCGGGTCGGTGCGGAAATGCCGCACGTCGCGCCGCCAGCGCATCAGCGTCAGCAGCCGCTCGATCTCGCTTTCGTCAAACTGCACGCCCGCTCTCCGTCAGGTCATCCCGCTTCCAGAATCGCGCCAGCGGCACAAGACAGAGGCAGGTATCGCTAACCCTCGCATTTCCCGGCGGTTCAGGCAAATGCTGGCGACAGCAGCGCGATGGCACCGAAGGGCTGAGATTGCTATCATGCGAGGGTGAAAGCCGGTTTTCGGGGCGCCGCGACGATATTCGCCCGCCCGCGCCTTGCATCCGACGCAGGATCTCGGTGATACCATTGCAGTCGGTGGTGAGGCCGCTTCGTGCAGGATTGCAGCCGGAAGGCAGGCAATCGTGGCCGGGCGACAGCCGGCATCGGTACCAACGCTTGGGGGGGAGAGCACATGGACCAGACGACAATCGCTGAACAGACCACGGAATTCGTCAACCTGATGGATCGGGCGCGGGAACTGGGCCGGCGCAGGCAGGCCACCGCCGTGGCCAAGGCATCCGGCAAGGATTTCTCGATCGTCGATGCAAAGACGGTGGCCAATGCCTATGCGCGGGCCGGGGTGGAACTGGCGCGGAACCCCTGGGCGATGCTGGAGTTCCAGATGGATCTCTGGAAGGACAGTTCTCGGGCCTGGCTCGGGGCCTGGTCGGGCAAGGGTGAGGACAGCAAGGACCGCCGGTTCCGCGACGGGCGCTGGAACACCGATCCCCTCAGCCGCGGGTTGCGCGATGTGCATCTGGCCATCGAGCACTCGGCCGAACGGCTTCTGGATTCGCTGCCCGAAGGCGACAAGGACAGTCTGCGGGTGCGTTTCTACACCCGGCAATTGCTCAGCGCGCTGTCCCCCAGCAACTATCTGGCCCTGAACCCGGCCGCGCGGGACCGTTTCCTCGAGACCGAGGGGCGCAGCCTGCTGGACGGGTTCCGCAACCTGCTGGACGATCTGGAACGCGGCGAGGGCCGGCTGGACATCAACATGACCGACCGCGAGGCCTTCGAGGTCGGCCGTGATCTGGCCACCACGCCGGGTCAGGTGATCTGGCAGAACGACCTGATGCAGCTGATCCACTATGCCCCGCTGACCCCGACCCAGCACAAGCGCCCGCTGATCTTCGTGCCGCCCTGGATCAACAAATACTACATCTTCGACATGAAGCCGGAAAACAGCCTCGTCCGCTACATGCTGGAACAGGGGCACAGCGTCTTCCTGATCTCCTGGGTCAATCCCAGCAAGGACCATGCCGAGATGAGCTTCGAGGACTACATGCGCCTCGGGCCGCTGGAGGCGCTGGACGTTGCCGGAAAGGCGACCGGTGAGAGCGAGTTCGACATTCTCGGCTTCTGCATCGGCGGGATCCTGGTCACCGCCACGCTGGCCTTCATGGCGGCCAAGGGCGACCGCCGGATCAAGACCGCGACGACGCTGGCCACGATGGTCGATTTCACCGATGTCGGCGAGATCGGCGTGTTCATCGACCGCGACCGGCTGACGGTGCTGCGCGAGCATATGGCCGAGAAGGGTTACCTGGAAAACCATCACCTGCAGGACATGTTCTCGATGATCCGCGAGAACGACCTGATCTGGTCCTTCCATGTGATGAACTACCTGATGGGCCGCAAGCCGCCGGCCTTCGATCTGCTCTACTGGAACAGCGACAGCACCCGGCTGCCGGCGGCGATGCTGCTGTGGTATCTGGAAAAGATCTATATCGAGAACGGGTTGCGCAAGCCGGGCCATCTGACGCTGGACGGCACCCCGATCGATATCAGCAAGATCGACATCCCCTTCTATGTGCTGGCCACGAAAGAGGATCACATCGCGCCCTGGAACTCGATCTATCCCACGACCGGGCTTCTGGGCGGGAACACCACCTTCGTTCTGGGCGGTTCGGGCCATATCGCGGGCGTCATCAACCCGCCGGGCAAGCGGCCGAAATACGGCTACTGGACGCGCGCGGATTACCCGGCCAATCCCCATGAATGGCTGGCCGGCGCCGAGAAGCACGAAGGCTCGTGGTGGCCGCACTGGTCGGCATGGATCGAGAGCCATGGCGACGGCGAGCAGGTGCCCGCCTATCAGCCGGGCAAGGGCAAGCTGAAGGCCATCGAACCCGCCCCCGGCAGCTATGTCCGCGCCGACTGATACCTGACCGCCGCGGCCGGCTGTCCGCCCTTGGGCAGCCTGCCGCCGCGGCGGAACGATCACGACCCAAGATCCGGGCCAAGATCCGGGCCAGGATCCGGGGTGCGGCCTTTGGGCCACACCTCAGGGACCTTGGGTCACCATTGACAGGAATCGCTGTCGTCGCCAGCTTTGTTCTGCGCTGCAGCAATCCGGATGAACGCCGGATGGCCGGGCTCGCATGTGATCGCGAAAGGACGAGACGATGCACCTGCACTATCTCAGCCGTCACGCCGACGGCCCACCGCATGGCACCGATCTGTCGCCCGCACATCTGGGCAAGCTGCGCCTGCGTGGCCTGACCGCGCGTGACCGCCGGCTGCACACGGCGCATCTGCTGCGCCTGTCGGCCGAGGATCGCCGCGCCCGGTTTCACAGCGCGATCAGCGACAAGGCCGTGATCGCCTATTCGCGGGGTCTCGACTGGAACCACGCCTGGGTTTTCGGCGCCTTCGTCGACGGCACCCTGCGCGGCGTGGGCGAACTGGTGCCGCTGGAGGGCACCGACGAGGGCGAGTTGTCGATCTCGGTCGAGAAGCCCTATCAGCATATGGGCATCGGCAAGATGCTGACATTGGCCCTGATTCTTGCCGCCCGGCGCACCGGGATCGGAACCGTGCGGATGCTGTATGTGCATGGAAACCAGCGCATGCGCGCGCTGGCCCGCGACCTCGGCGCCAAGACGATCGCGGCACCGGGCGTTCTCGAGGGCGTGGTGACGGTGGCGGAAAAGCCCCGCCGCCCCGCCTGACGGCCAAGGCAGGGGCTGAGGCCGGGGAACCCGCTCGATCACAGAAAAATCACATCGGCTTGCTAGCGTCTCACGACATTTTCACCGCGGGCGTGCCATGAACGAATTACAGCGCGAGCCAAATGATCTGCTGGCGTATTGGCAGAGATATGACTGGCGTGAAAGTTTTTTTGCTCCGAAGATTTTCATTCTGCAGGCCCTGACCTCTGCCGGCAAGACCGCCAGCGGCGCCGGCCGCGACCGCGAAACCGCGTTTCAGCGCTGCCTCGGCGAGACGGCGGAACTGCATGCTCTTGCGGCGCTTGGGCAGGGCGGACAGGCCGTCGACACCGCCCGGATCGGGCTGGCCGCGCATGTCGAAGCCGACCGGGCGCGCGACGGTGCCATTCTGGAGGCGTTCGAGCGTTACGCGGTGATGTCCTGGTGGCACGGCCGGCTGCCCGCGCTGGCCCTGCCCGAAGCTTGGCTTGACGAGGCGGGACTGACCGGTTTCCTTCATGAGGCGCGGCAGGGCGCGGCCCTGAAGCGGCGCACCGACTGGTGGCAGGTCGACACCGCGCCCGGTTGCCCGCAGGTCATGATCTGCCGCAGCATGAGCCCCGAAGGACAGGACATGCTGCTGGGCTTCGGAGCCGATCCCGACCCGGTTTCCGCCGCTCGCAAGGCCCTGCGCGAGCTGTTCCTGATGGAGATGAACCTGATGGAGCTTCTTGCCAGCCGCACGGTCGGGCTGAGCGATTCCCTCGGCGCGCTGCGCGAGAAGATTGCCACCTATGCCCGCAACTGCCCGCATCTGCTGCCGGCGGGCGAAGGTCCGTCGCCTGCCGCCGCTCAGCACCAGACCGACTTTCAGAATACCCGCGACTGGTTCGGCTCAGAGATCGAGATTCGCAGCATAACCCCACCGGACGGGCCAATAAATGTCTGGATGTGCAGGCCACTTCTGCCGCACACTCAACCCGGCGCCCAAAGCAGCACGCCCTTCATCTAGGGGCGCATAGGAGGACCAGCATGCCTGAGGAACCGGACTTCGACGACCTGCAGGATTGCCGGTTCGGCTGTGGCCCCGTGCCGGTCAGTCCCGCGCCGCGACCCGCCCCGCGCGGCGCCGCAACGCCCCGTGCAGCCGGGGCGGCGGCAGATGACGCCGGGGTCAGGGATCGGCTGCCGCCCGAAATCCTGCTGCGGTCAAACCATGCATGGCGGAAGACATCTCTGCAGGCCACCGCACATATCCCGTCGGGCTATACCTATCTCGGCCAGTTGATGGGGCATGACATGGGCAGCAGCGTGCCGCTGTCCAGCGTCCCGCATGTGACCCGCGGCAATGTCATCGGTGCCGTCTCGGTCCTCGGGCCACGCCGGTACAACCTGATCGACAATCCGCTGACGCTGGAAACCGTCTACGGCTCGGGGCCGATGATGCTGTCGCATGTCTATGATCCGGACACGATGCTGTTCCGGCTGACCCCGGGCGCCCGGCTGGCGCGGGTCTATCGCGGCAGCCACGACCCGATGTCGCAGGCCGACAACCGCCCGATCCGGGCGCTTTACGACGAACGCAACCGCGACACGCTGATGCTGCACGAGCTTGCGGTGGCCTGGATGCAGTTCCACAATCTCTGCGCGCGCAGGCTGCTTGCTTCGGGGCGCAAGCCTTTCGAGGCCTATGCGATGGCGCGCGCCCATTCCGTGCGCGTCTGGCACGGGATCATCCGCGACGACATCCTGGCGCGTTTCCTGCATCCCGAGATCGCCGCCATGGCCGAGGACGATCTGCCCCCCGAATGGCGTCTGGACGAGGTGACGCTGCTGCACGGCCTGTTCCGTGCCTTCCACGCGATGCCGCTGGCCGCCTATGATCTGGGCCGGCAGGGGATGCACAACCTCGCCGATCTGCTGAAATCCGGCTTCGATGTCAGCGAGGCGGAAAGCGACTGGAACATCGACTGGCCGCTGTTCTTCGGGCTGAAGCCGGGCGGGCCGATGACCGGCCTCTCGGCCAGCGTCGCGCCCGAATTGCGCGCACCCACCACGGCCGCGGCGGTGATCGCGCTGGACAATTCGGCTGCCGCCGAGGCCCGGCCATTGCGACCCGGCAACGCCAAGATCGAGGCCGCGCTGGCGCTTTTGCCCGCGCCCTGGCCCACCCGGCTGGCACCGCTGGCCCTGGCCACCGAGTTCCGCGCCCGCCACCCCGATTCGCCGGTCGATGTCACGGCAGACATGATCGAATGGGGCCCCCTGTTCCAGATGATCATGATCGAGGCGCAGCTTTACGGCCAGAAGGGCGGGCTTGGCCCCTTTGGCAGCGCCCTGCTGCGCGCCTCGATCACCGGCACGATCGACCGGGTGGTTCTGGCACCCGAGCAAGAGGGGGCCGGCAACCTGCCGCGTCCCGCAACCATGATGAAACTCATCGAACTGGTCAGAGAGGTATAATCTCATGAGTGACAGCAAATATGTGATCGTCGGCAGCGAAGTCGATCAGGCGGAATATTACCTGCATGGCGACGGCAGCATCGACAGGGACAAGGGCGCGGACGGGCAGCCGCTGAATGTCGAATATATCGGCAAACTGATGGTCGAACTGTCCAAGCGCGGCGAAAAGAACGTGGGCGAGGACGAGCTAGACCGCTATCAGGACCATATCAAGCACGCGCTGATGGTACAGGATTTCTCGGTTCAGGATGGCGGCGCGGTCCTCAGCGATTCCGACCGCGACAACATCCTTGAGGGCACCGACGTCCGGATCGAATTCGAAACCCGCGACCGTTGCCATAACGGGGTCGACAAGAACTCGCGTATCCTTGTCGTGCCCTCGGACCAGACGCTGGAAATCACCGACGCGCTGCTTCAGGCGACGGGACAGGCGGAAGGGTTCCGGCCCCCGCTGTCCTACGAGCTGGACAAGGCGCTGATGCTGGCCAGCCTGAAGGCCGAGATCGTCGAGATCGCCCGCGAATTCGCCGCCAAGGGCGTGGCCGGCTGGACGCAGCAGCTGCAGGACGCGCTGGAAGCGCATGTGATCGACGCGGTCCAGCAGCGCAGCATCTTCAGGGACGCGAACGGCGCCCCGGCAGACGATGTGAAGAACGAGATCATGAAGAGCCCGCTGCGCGCCTTCTATCGTTCGGTCGGCATATACGCGACGAACATGTGCCGCTAGGCGGCGCCGCGCGCGGCCATGATGCTGGCGATGGTCTGATGCAGGTCCGCAAGCGCCTTTTCGTCACCCAGCGGAAAGCTGGATGTGAACCAGTCGATGATTTCGGCGTCGCCCGGAACTGCGTCGCCCTGCCATTTCGGGCGAATCTCGTCGAAATAGGACTGCAGCCGCCGCACTGAGTCGTCCTGCCGTCCCAGTTTCCACAACGCCAGGCTGTGCCAGCCGCCGACGGTTGGCATCAGCCCGGTGCCGCGGCGGCATTGCTCTTCGGCCGAGGCATAGTTTCCCAGAAGGTAGTCGGCTGCGGCCAGATAGATGATGTGAAAAGGCTCCATCACCGCTGAATTGCGACGGGTTTCCGCGACCAGCGCGGCCGCCCGGTCGAGATTGCCGGCAAAGGCGAAGCCCAGGGCCGACGAGGCCAGCGTCAGCGGGTTGCTGCGATTGAGGTTCAGGGCCTGCTCGAAGTGAAATTCCGCCAGCCCGAATTCGCGCTTGTGGCAATAGCACCAGGCGACGACACGATGCGCCCGGGTGTCCAAAGGGTCGATGGACACCGCCATGATCGCGTGGTGCAGCGCCCGCTGCTTGACCTCTTCGGTCTGGGTGCTGCCGGGTTGCAGCACATGGCGGACATTCAGCGCCCCGGCCAGTTCGGCATGGGCCGGCCCGAATTTGGGCGTGTCGGCGATGATGTCCTCAAGCATGGACAGCGCGGCGCGTTCGGCCTCGGGCGACCAGGAATCCAGCAGGGCCTGCGCCTTCAGCCAGCGGTCATAGATCGCCAGCCCCGAATCGGACAGCGACCGGTCCGACACCACCACCGACAGCGCGTTTGCCAGATTGGCCAGCAGCAGACGCGCCTTGGCCTCCCAGTCGGTCTCGGGGCTGTCGATGACCTCGGACCACAGAAGCTGGCTGTCCTCGACCCGCTGCACGTCCACATAAAGCTGATACCGTCCCAGCCCGTAGACGGGGCGCAGCTTGACGTTCACGGTGCAGGATTCGGTGCTGTCCTCGTCGAGGACGCGCCATTCGCGGAAACGCCCCATCCGCATGCGCAGGTCGGCGAACAGGACCGTGCCGAAGCCGCGCATCTCGCCGGGGATTTCGTCGGACGAGGGCAGCAGGCTGACCGAGATGCTGACCTCGGGCCTGCGGTTGGTCAGATCGTTGCGGGCCGATTTCCCCGCCGGGTTGAGCTTGACGGCCGCCAGAAGCTCGATGGTTTCCGCCTCCGGTTCCTGATCGAACTCTTCGTCGAGATAGCGGTAGAGCATGTCATACCGCTCGATCGCGCGGGTCGAATGCCCCCCGCGCCAGTCCAGCGTCATCAGGATCCGGACCGCGGTTTCGTTCGACGGCTCGAGTTCGAGGGCAAGTTCGGCCGGCCGGCGCAACTCGTCGAAGCGGGCGGACTGCACATTCGCAAGCCGTTCATCCAGAGCCTCGCGGATGGTCCGCAGCAGAACCGACCGGGTGATCACCAGCCAGCTGTCGAACGAGTTGCTGATCCCTTCGAGCCGTGTCGTATAGCTCAGGAATTCGCGCATCCTGTCGGCCGCGGCGGCATCCCAGCGTTCGGCCAGGATGGTCTCGCGGAACTCGTCCTTCGGGGTCTTCCTGTCGAGGATTTCCAGCGTGATCTGGCCGATTTCCGTCTTCAGGTTGAGGCCGCAATCCGCCTCCATGTCGCGGCGGATATGCCGGATCACCTGCCGGTACGAGGCAGCGGCGCGCTGCTGGTCGGTCTCCTGCCAGAACAGGTCGATCACCTTCTCGGCGCGATGGAAGGCATTGGGGTCGGCGGCGAGGAACAGGAACAGCGCCTGAGCCTTGCGCAGCCGCACCGCAGCCAGTGTCTTCAGAAGGATGGAAGAGGTTGATCTGCCGGTCATGTCAGCGCTGTTCAAATTGCCGCTGCAATAGATCACCAAGCGGCTGAAGTTGCAAATCCTGTCCTGCGCAGATGAGGGGCCGAGACGGAAATCCGCCGCCCCCGTCCCGGGGCTTTCGGCGGGCCACAATTCGCCTCGCCCCGGCCCCTCGCGACAGCCTGCGCCCGCCAGCATCCCCTGCGCCGGCAGGCCATTTCGCGGTTGACCGGCTCATAGCGAATAGAGATATTTCCGATGGAACACATCCGGTTGAGGTTGAACCATGAAGATGAGCGCGAGGAACGTCCTTCGGGGCACGGTGGTCGAGATCGTGAAGGGTGCCGTGACCAGCCATGTCAGGCTGGATGTCGGCGGCACGACCGTGACCGCATCCATCACCAATGAAGCCGTGGCCGAACTGGGGCTGAAAACCGGCGATCAGGCCAGCGCCGTGATCAAGGCAACGGATGTGATGATCGGTGTCGATGACTGACGGCGCGAGCCTGCGCCCGCTGGAAATCGCCGTCGCCGAACCCGAACGGCAGGACGCCTTTCTGCGTTTCATCGGGCGCATCCATACGCCCTGGCCGGAACGCCGGGACTGCCCCAATCGGGGCAATGCCGAGGACGGGCCGCCCTGCCGGATCGAGCTGTTTCCTCCCTGGGACCGGGCACTGGAGGGGGTCGAAGGGCTGGAATGGCTGCAGGTCCTCTACTGGATGCACCTGTCCCGGCGCGATCTGGTCCTGCAGAACCCGCGTTTCAGCGATCAGCTCGTCGGCACCTTCGCCATTCGTTCACCGGTGCGCCCCAATCCGATCGCCTTGTCGGATGTGAGGCTGCTGGAGGTGAAGGGGCGTGAACTTGTCGTCCGTGGACTCGACTGCGTGGCCGGCACCCCGCTGCTCGACATCAAGCCGGTGACGGCGCGCGAGCGCTGACCTGCGCTCGCGCGGCCACCACCCTGCGCCGCATCGCCTATCCGCGCATGGCCCGGAACAGTCCTGCCAGACGCTCGGTCGAGGGATCGTGCCCCGGGGCGTCCGCGCCTTGCAGCAGCGGCTCGACCTTCAGCGCCAGTTCCTTGCCCAGCTCGACCCCCCACTGATCGAAGCTGTTGATGCCAAGAATCACCCCTTCGACAAAGACGCGATGTTCATACAGCGCGACGATCTGCCCCAGCGTGAAGGGGGTCAGTTGCGGGATCAGCAATGTGGTCGAGGGACGGTTGCCGGGGAACACGCGATGACGGGCCTGCCGGTCGAGTTCGTCGCCCAGCAATCCCTTGGCGGCCATAAGCGCGCGGGCCTCGTCCAGGCTGCGGCCACGCATCAGCGCCTCGGACTGCGCCAGGCAGTTGGCCGCCAGAAGGAGGTGATGATGGGCCAGGTCGGGCTCGTGGCCGCGGGCGGCGAGGATGAACTCGCAGGGCACCGGCGTGGTGCCCTGATGGATCAGCTGATAGAAGGCATGCTGGCCGTTGGTGCCCGGCTCACCCCAGACCACCGGACCCGAGACCATGGCCAGATCGCTGCCATCCATTGCCACGCGCTTGCCGTTCGATTC
Organism: Paracoccus marinaquae; assembly: GCF_018860165.1. GTDB lineage: Bacteria > Pseudomonadota > Alphaproteobacteria > Rhodobacterales > Rhodobacteraceae > Paracoccus > Paracoccus marinaquae. The sequence goes on along the minus strand of NZ_JAHKNG010000009.1, from coordinate 13,053 downwards.
CATCTCCAGCTGCTGCAGATAGGCCGGCAGGCGCAGCAGGCGGTTGTCATAGGGCAGCACGGCGCGGGTCGGATAACCACAGATCTGGTGGTGCCAGATGCCCACCAGCGCCAGCAGGACGGGCAGGTTTTCGGCCAGCGGCGCGTTGCGGAAATGCGCGTCCATGGCCGCCCCTCCGGCCAGGAACGCATCGAAATCCTCGGGGCCGATCGCCAGCATCAGCGACAGCCCGATCGGTCCCCAGACGGAATAGCGCCCGCCGACCCAATCCTCGAACCCGAAGACGCGCGAGCCGTCGATGCCGAACGCGGCCGTCCGGTCCACGGCCGAGGAAAGTGCGGCGAATTGCGCCGCGGGATCGGTCACCGTCCCGGCCATCCAGTTCCGCGCGGTCGTCGCGTTGGTCATCGTCTCGATGGTGGTGAAGGTCTTCGAGGCCACGATCACCAGCGTCGTCGCCGGATCCAGCCCCTTCAGCGTGTCGGCAATATCGGCGCCATCCACATTGCTGACGAAGTGCGTCCGCGGCCCGTCATGAAAGGGGGCCAGCGCCAGCACCGCCATATAGGGACCGAGATCCGAGCCGCCGATGCCGATATTGACCACATCCGTGATCGGACCGCCCTGCCCCCGATAGGCACCCGAGCGGACCTGGCGCGCGAAATCGGCCATGCGGGCATGGGTTTCGCGCACCGCGGGCAGAACGTCCTGCCCATCGACGGTCACGCTGCCGGCAAGGTTGCGCAGCGCCGTATGCAGCACCGCGCGGCCCTCGGTCTCATTGATCCGGGCGCCCGAGAACATCGCCTCGCGGCGGGCCTCGACCTCTGCGCCGCGCGCAAGATCCAGCAGCAGGTCGCGCGCGCCGGCGTCGATCACCGTCTTCGACCAGTCGAAAACCAGATCGTCGGCGCTGGTGCTGAACGCCTCGGCGCGCGCCGGATCGGCGTCGAACAGATCGGTGATGCGCAACTCTCCCTGCGCCTGCCGATGCGATTTCAGGCGGGTCCAGATATCGGTCATGACGGATGTCCTTGCTATTCGGCCCAATGCACGGTGGCGGCATCCAGAAAGGCCCGGATCGGCGCCTCTTCCGGCGAAAGCTTCTGCGCCCGTTCCAGCGCCTCGCGCTTTTCCGGCCCCATGATCAGCAGATGGATATGGATGGCCCCTGCCAGGGCTGGACGGGTCAGGGTGATGCGCGGCTCATCCGCGCCTTCGGCCCGGACCGGCATCAGCAAGGGGGCATCACCGGCCAGCGCCTCGGCCAGACGGTCGGCGCCCGGAAACAGGCTGGCGGTGTGCATGTCATTGCCCATGCCCAGCAGGGTCACGGTGATCGGCAGATGCGGTGTCAGCGCCCCGGTCAGCGCCGCCACCGCCTCCTCGGGTTGCGCATCCCCGGTATAGAGGTCGATGTAATTCGCCGCCGCCGCGCGATCCTTCAGCAGATGCCGCCGCAGAAGCCGGCCGTTGGACCGCTTGTGCTCGCCATCGACCCAGCGTTCGTCGCCAAGAAAAACCGTCACCCGGTCCCAGTCGATATCCGCCCCGCTGAACGTCTCGAAAACCGGAATCGGCGTGGTCCCGCCGGGCACGCAGAGGCTGGCACTCTCATGCCCGCGCAGGTGCTGGGCCAGTTGCGAGGCCAGCCGGTCGGCCAGCGACAGGGCCAGCAGTTCGCGGTCCGGGTATTCGACAAAGTCCATGCTCATGCCCTGATCTCCCTCCAGCGCCGGTTGTCGCGATGCATCAGGCGCAGGGCCTCTTCGGGACCCGAAGAGCCCGCATCATAGGGTTCCGGAAGGCGCTTGCTGTCCTCCCACGCGTCGATGATCGGGTCGGTCCAGGCCCAGGCGGCCTCGACCTCGTCGCCGCGCATGAACAGGGTCTGGTTGCCGCGGATCACATCCATGATCAGGCGCTCATAGGCATCCGGCATGTCCGACCCATCGGTGCCCAGGGCATCGGCAAAGGACATGTCCAGCGGCACCTGCACCAGCCGCATGCCGCCCGGCCCCGGCTCCTTGATCATCACCTTCAGGTTCATACCCTCATTGGGTTGCAGGCGGATGACAAGTTCGTTGGCCTTGGGCGCACCGGCATCCTCGAAGATCGAATGCGGCGGCTCCTTGAAGGTGATGGCGATCTCGCTGGTGCGCGCCCGCAGTTTCTTGCCGGTGCGCAGATAGAAGGGGGTGCCCTGCCAGCGCCAGTTCGAGATGCGTACCTTCATGGCGACATAGCTTTCGGTGCGCGATTCGGGATTCTCGGAATCGTCCAGATAACCCGGCTCCCTGCCGTCGGCCTGATACTGGCCGCGCACGATGTCCCCGGGTTCGAGCGGCTCAAGCGCGCGGATCACCTTCAGTTTCTCGTCGCGCACGGCATCGGGGTCGAAGTGATAGGGCGGCTCCATCGCGATCAGGCACAGAAGCTGCATCATGTGGTTCTGCACCATGTCCCGGATGGCGCCCGACTTGTCGTAATAGCTGCCGCGCCCGGCGACGCCGACGGTCTCGGCCACGGTGATCTGCACATGGTCGATGAACTGCGCGTTCCACAGGGGCTCGAACAGGATATTGGCAAAGCGCACGGCCATCAGGTTCTGGACCGTTTCCTTGCCCAGATAGTGATCGATCCGGTAGATCTGATGCTCGTCGAAATGGCGGGCCAGGGTGGCGTTCAGCGCCCGCGCCGAATCGAGGTCGCGGCCAAAGGGCTTTTCGACGACGATGCGGCTGCGGGAATCGACGATGCCAAAGTTGGCCAGGCGCTCGGCAATATCGCCGAACAGCGCCGGGGCGACCGAGAAATAGAATGCCTGCACCGCGCCATCGCGAACCCGGGCCTTCAGGTCCGTCCAGCCGCCCTCGCCCCGGGCGTCGATGGCGACATAGCCCAGCAGATCCAGAAACTGGGCCAGGCGCGGATCGTTCGCCTTGACCCCGGCAAATTCGGAAATGGCCCTTGCGGCCTCGTCCCGGAAGGCATGGTCGTCCTGTTCGGTCCGCGCCGCCCCGATGATTCGCGAGGTCGCGGGGATCTGGCCCGCGACAAAGCGCCGGAACAGGCCCGGCAGGATCTTGCGATGCGCCAGATCGCCGGTTGCACCGAAAATCACCAGATCGAAATCATCGACCGGAATGACACGAGAAACCATGCTGCCCTCCTTACCGCCGGCATCCGCCATATCGCTTGTTAGCGTTAACAGCAACTCGGATCAAGCTTTCAATGCGCGGGCCAGACGCGGCAGCCGGCTGCGTTTCAGCATTTCGGCCACAGTCATCTCGCCGCCGATCCGCGCCGCCTTGTCGCGCGCGGCCTGCACGGCAAGGGCCACCGGATCCGGCGTGCGCCGGTACAGATCAAGCAGGAAGGCGTCGGGATGGATCGCCCGCAGGCCAAGACGCTGCATCAGGGACTGGGGGAAATCGCGCAGATTCGCGGTGACGACCAGTGAGGCCCCGCCGGCCAGTGCCGCCTCGACCACATGACGATCGGCCGGATCGGGAAAGTCCAGATCTATCGCCCGCATCCCCGCATCGGGCATCGCTGCACCGGGAAACCGGTTCACCAGCAGCGCCGCCTCGGCCCCGGCGACAGCCTCGTGCTCGGGGCCAAGCCGGGCGGCGGCATGGCGCCATTCGGCAAGGATACGCGCCGACCACAGCGGCTGATACAGGCCCGCCGCCGCCACATCCGTCAGGATCTCGCGCAGGATCGTCGGAAACAGCACATTCGCGTCAAGGACGGCCCTCATCCGTCCAGCCGGAAGAACAGCGCCTTGAGATAGCCGGTCTCCGCCAGTTGCGGCAGCACCGGATGGTCGGGGCCTGTCTGACCGCTGTGGATCAGCACGCCGCGTCGGCCGCCGCGTCCGATGCCACGGGCGCTGACATTGCGGAACTGGGCCAGATCGGCGGCATGGCTGCAACTGCACAGCACCAGAAAACCGCCCGGCGCCACCAGCGGCGCGGCCAGTTTCGCCACCCTCTCATAGGCGCGCAACCCCGCCTCCAGCGCGGGTTTCGAGGGTGCAAAGGCGGGCGGGTCGCAGACCACCAGATCAAAGCGCCGGCCGTCTTCGGCCATCTGCTCCATCGCCTTGAAGGCATCGGATTGCACGCAGTCCAGCCGCTCGGCCATGCCCATGGCCCGCGCGCCACCCGCCGCAAGCTCCAGCGCCGCGGCGCTGCCATCGACACAGGTCGCCCGCTCGGCGCCTGCGGCCAGTGCGGCGAGGCCGAAGCCGCCGACATGGCTGAACACGTCCAGCACCGCCGCTCCCTTCGCCAGTCGCTGCGCGAAGGCGTGATTCGGGCGCTGGTCGTAGAACAGCCCGGTCTTCTGCCCACCCATCAGGTCGGCCAGATAGGTGGCGCCGTTCATCGCCACCGGCAGCGGCGCCTCGGGCGCCTGGCCAAGCAGCACCTCCATCCGCTCGTCCAGCCCCTCCAGCCCGCGCGCGCGCCCCTGCCCGTTCAGGATCACCGTGGACAGGCCCGCAACCTCGGCCAGCGCGGCGGCGATCTCGGCCGCCATCGCATCGGCCCAGGCGGCATTGGGCTGGATCACCGCCACCTCTCCGAAACGGTCGATGACCAGGCCGGGCAATCCGTCGGCCTCGGCATGAACCAGCCGGTAGAAGGGGGTGTCGTAGAGCCGGGCGCGCAATGCCAGCGCCCGCTTGATCCGCCCGCCCAGCCAGCCCCGGTCGATTCGGGCCGCCGGATCGGCATCCATCACCCGTGCGACGATCTTCGAGGCGGCGTTCACCGTGACCAGCGCCATCGGCCGCCGGTCCGCATCCTCAAGCACGGCGAATCCACCGGGCGGCAGCGCGCGGGTCCGGCGATCCAGAACCGCCTCATCGGCAAAGACCCAAGGGAAGCCGTGGCGGATCGCCTGTGGTTTCGATTTCGGACGAAGGCGAATGACGGGCAGTTCGGTCATGCAGGATTCCTTTCACTGCCGATCTGACACGGGTTCCCGACCTGCACAAGCGACAAGGCCGCCCGCCCGGGCGCATCCTTTCTGCGCGCATGTTCCCCGAAGACGCGAAATCCGCGCGCATCGACGGGACAAATGCCGGGGGCCGCGAAGTCCCTGCGAACCCGCACAGCACAGGTTGCTACGTTATCGCTAACAGTATATAGTCCGGGCGAAGCCAGAGGAGGCACCATGACCCTTCACGCCACCATTGACCGCGTCACCGACCGTATCCGCCAGCGCTCGGAACCCGTGCGCAGCGCCTATCTCGGCAAGATCGCCAAAGCCGCCGAGGAAGGGCCGCGCCGTGCCCATCTCAGCTGCGGCAACCAGGCCCATGCCTATGCGGCGATGGCGGACAAGGACGACATGGCGACGACGCGCAAGCCCAATCTGGGCATCGTCACCGCCTATAACGACATGCTGTCGGCGCATCAGCCCTATGAGCGTTTCCCCGACCTCATCCGCCGCGCGGGTCACGCGGCGGGGGCGACGGTGCAGGTGGCGGGCGGCGTTCCGGCCATGTGCGACGGGGTCACGCAGGGCCGCGCCGGGATGGAACTGTCGCTGTTTTCGCGCGACGTGATCGCGCTGGCGGCGGGCGTCGCCCTGTCGCATGACTGTTTCGACGCGGCACTCTACCTCGGCGTCTGCGACAAGATCGTGCCGGGACTGGTCATCGCCGCGGCCACGTTCGGCCATGTCCCTGCGGTCTTCATCCCCGCCGGGCCGATGCCCTCGGGCCTGCCGAATGACGAGAAATCGAAGGTCCGCCAGCAATTCGCGGCGGGTGAGGTCGGGCGCGATGCGCTGATGGCGGCCGAGATGGCCTCCTATCACTCGCCCGGCACCTGCACCTTCTACGGCACCGCCAATTCCAACCAGATGCTGATGGAATTCATGGGGCTGCACCTGCCGGGGTCCAGCTTCGTGAACCCGAACACGCCGCTGCGCGAGGCGCTGACCGTGGCCGGGGTGGAACGCGCCGCCGCGATCACCCGGCTGGGCAACGACTATCTGCCGGCGGGCGAGATCCTTGACGAGAAAGCCTTTGTCAACGGCATGGTCGGGCTGATGGCAACGGGCGGCTCGACCAATCTGGTCATGCACATCCCGGCCATGGCACGGGCCGCGGGCGTCCTGATCGACATCGAGGATTTCCACGATATTTCCGAGGCCGTGCCGCTGATGGCGCGGGTCTATCCGAACGGGCTGGCCGATGTGAACCATTTCCACGCCGCCGGCGGCATCGGCTACATGATCGGGCAGTTGCTGGAGGCCGGGTTGCTGCATGAGGATGTCAGGACCATCAACGGCACCGGCCTTGGCGGCTATACCGTCGAGCCGAAGCTGGACGGTGCCCGCGTCCGCTGGGAGGAAGGTGCCCGCGACACCCTGAACGACAAGATCCTGCGCCCGGCCAGCGATCCCTTCGCCAGGACCGGCGGGCTGAAACAGCTCGAGGGCAATCTGGGCCGGGGCGTCATCAAGGTCAGCGCCGTGGCCGAGGAACGCCATGTGATCGAGGCCAGAGCCCGGGTCTTTTCCGATCAGGAACAGGTCAAGGCCGCCTTCAAGGCCGGCGAGTTCACCGAGGATACCATCGTCGTCGTCCGCTTTCAGGGACCGCGCGCCAACGGCATGCCCGAATTGCATTCGCTGACGCCGACGCTGGCGGTGCTGCAGGATCGCGGGTTGAAGGTGGCGCTGGTCACCGATGGCCGCATGTCGGGCGCATCCGGCAAGGTGCCGGCGGCGATCCACATCTCGCCGGAGGCCTCGACCGGCGGGCCGCTGGCGCGGGTCCGCGACGGCGACCTAATCCGCATGGATGCGACGATGGGCACGATCGACTGCCTGGCCGAGGATTTCGAGACCCGCCGCCCGGCCGCCTTCGACCCATCGACCAGCAGCGAGGGCATGGGGCGCGAGATGTTCGCCTTCTTCCGCACCCATGCCGGCCCCGCGACCGAGGGGGCGGCCTGCGTGGTCTGATCAGGCCGCGCGTTCTTCCGCCTCTTCGCGCACCGCACGGCGAAGGTAGCCGCCGAACTCGCCGGCCATGGCGCTGACCTTGCCACGGGTCAGGTACATGTTGAGGCTGGCGGGCGGCAGGGGCGGCAGCGTGCCGCCATGCTCGATCTCTTCCAGCCCCTCGCGGGTGAAGGATTTCAGCACGATGTTCACGCCCTGATCGGCCGCCGTCAGCATGTGATTACGCTCGCAGCCGCCGACGCCCGAGGCATGTTCCCAGGCGATTCCCGCCCGGTCCAGCGCGGTGATCGCCAGTTTCAGGAAGGCGCACCACAGCCCGTTCGTCAGCCGCAGGGGGCGCTGCTGCCACGCCATCCCGGCATTCGCCCCGACCCAGATCAGCGGGATATGCATCAGCGTCGTGCCATCCGGCCCGCAGGCTGCCTCGGTGGTCAGGATCACGTCCAGTTCATCACGCTCGAACTGCTTGCGCAGATCGACGCTGACCCCGTCGGTCAGCACCATCTCGACATTGGGATGGGCCTCGCGAAAGCGCCGCACGGCCTGGGTGAAATGCAGTGTCGGCCAGTCGGTCGTCAGCCCCACACGCAGCCGGCAATCGGGCTGGACGCCGGTGAAACGGGCGATGATGGCGTCGTTCTGCGCCACCAGCTTGCGACTTTCGGTCAGCAGCAGATGGGCGAAATCGGTCAGCATCACCCCCCTGCCCTGCTTTTCCAGAAGCGGCCGGTCGAACACCTCTTCCAGCCGCTTGACCTGCATCGACAGCGCGCTTTGGGTCATGTTCAGCGCCTCGGCCGCACGGGTCACCGCACCATATTCGGCGACCGCCTGAAGCGACCGCAGCGTGGCGATATCCAGATTTCTCATCGTTCAACCTTCGTGATGTATCAGATCAAAATCATTCATTGTACAAATACAACATGCTGGCGTAATCATCAACCATCTGCTGCAGAACGGCAGAATAAATCAAAATCCTTGATCATTCATGATGCCGGAGGTGTATTATGGCACAACGTTCAACCGCCCTGCTGCGCGTCGTCACCGGACGTGGCATCATCCCGCGGCCGGCATGGCTGGAACAGCTTCTGACCCTGTTCGACCGCCGCCAGAAGACCATCGCGCTCGACCGGCTGAGCGACAGCCAGTTGCAGGATATCGGCCTGACCCGCGCCGAGGTCGATGAGGAAATGCGCCGTCCCGCATGGGATGCGCCGCTGCACTGGTATCGCGGCTGACCAGCGGCCCGCAGATGACACCGGCCCACGCCCACAGGCGCGCCTCTCAGCCCTCGTCCTCGGGGGGCGCGCCGAACCTCGCAATCATCCGGGTCTGGATCTGATCCCGCGTCTGGCGATACATCGCCAGCTTGGCCTCGCGCCCCTCGGCCAGACCGGAGGGGTCCATGATCGGCCAGTATTCGATCTCGAGATGGTAGAGCCGCGTCAGTTCCAGCGCCAGACGCTGGCTGGCCGGAGACAGCGCCACGATCAGGTCGAAGCCGCCCAGATCGTCGCCCCAGTCCTGCATCTCCTCGAAGCTGCGGGTACGGTGATTCGACAATGGCACCCCGATCTCATCGCAGACGGTGACGGCAAAGCCGTCGATCTCCATGTCGTTCTTGACGCCGGCGGATTGCACATAGGCGGACCGGCCGAAGAATTTCTTCATCATGCCTTCGGCCATGGGCGAACGGATTGCGTTGTGATCGCAGCAGAACAGGACCGAATGGGGGATCTTGTCCTGCGGCATCGCCCTACCCTTGCGGAAGCAGCGCGCAGATCAGCGTGAACAGCCGCCGCGCCGTGTCGATATCCAGATCGGCCTTGCCCTCCAACCGCTCCTGCAGGGTGCGGGCGCCCTCGTTGTGGATACCGCGGCGGGCCATGTCGATGGCCTCGATCTGGGCCGGCGGCAGCTTCTTCACCGCATCGAAATAGCTTTCGCAAATCTGGAAATAATCCTTCACCACCTGCCGGAACGGCCCCAGTGACAGGTGAAACTCGGCCACCTTTTCATCCGCTTCGGTATTCAGGTCGAAGACCAGCCGTCCCTCGCGAACGGCGAGGTCCAGCACGAAGGGGCCGTCCTGCGCTGGCTGGCCATCGCGCCCCGGCACGGCAAAGCTGTTATCCTCGATCAGATCGAACACCGCCACCCGGCGCTCCTGCTCCATCTCCGGCGTCGCGGGCGGAATGGCAGAATCATCGATCTCGATCCGGATCAGCCTGCTCATTCAGCCATCCTTTCGTTCAGCTGTGCCAGCCGAGCCTGCACCGAAGCGCCATGCGCCTGCAAGCCCTCGGATGCGGCCAGCCGGATCGCTGCCGGCCCGATGGCGGCCAGCGCGCCGGGGCTGAGCCGTGCCATGGTCGTGCGCTTCAGGAAATCCATCACCGACAGCCCCGAGGAAAACCGGGCCGAGCGCGCCGTCGGCAGCACATGGTTCGGCCCGCTGACATAGTCGCCCACCGCCTCGGGCGTATGCGCGCCGAGGAAGATCGCCCCGGCATGCACGCATTTCGCGGCCAGCGCCTCGGGATCATCGACGCAAAGCTCAAGATGCTCGGGCGCGATGCGGTTCGAGAGCCGCGCCGCCTCGTCGAGATCGCGGGCGGTGATGATGGTGCCGTAATCGCGCCAGCTGGCGCCGGCGATCGCGGCCCGGGGAAGCCTGGGCAGGATGCGATCGACGGCGCCGGCCACGGCATGGCCCAGCCCCGGATCGGTGGTGATCAGGATCGACTGCGCGTCGGCGTCATGCTCGGCCTGCGCCAGCAGGTCCCAGGCCAGCCAGTCGGGGTTCTGTGCCCCCTCGGCGATCACCAGAACCTCCGACGGCCCGGCGATCATGTCGATGCCGACGCGCCCGAAGACCTGCCGCTTGGCCGCCGCGACATAGGCATTGCCCGGCCCGGTGATCTTGTCCACCGGCGCGATGCTGGCGGTGCCATAGGCCATGGCGGCCACTGCCTGCGCCCCGCCGATGCGATAGATCTCGTCCACGCCGGACAGTTGCGCGGCCAGCAACACCAGCGGATTGATCACACCGCCCGGCGTCGGCACGCAGATCACCAGCCGCCCGACCCCGGCCACGCGGGCGGGAATGGCGTTCATCAGCACCGAGGAGGGATAGGCCGCCTGCCCGCCCGGCACATAAAGCCCGGCCGCCGAAACCGGCGTCCAGCGCCAGCCAAGCGTCGCGCCCTCGGGATCGGTCCAGCTGGCATCCTCGGGCATCTGCCGGGCGTGATAGGCGCGGATCCGTTCGGCCGCCAGCGTCAGCGCGGCGCGATCCTCGTCCGGAACCCGCGCCACCTCGGCCGCGATCTCGTCCGCCGAGAACCGCAGCCGGTCCGGCGACAGATCCAGCCGGTCGAAACGCGCGGTCAGCTCGCACAGCGCGGCATCGCCACGCGCCCGGACATCGGCGATGATCCCGGCCACGACCTCGTTCACATCGGTCGAATCCTCGCGCTTGGCCGACAGCATGGCGGCAAAGCCGGCCTCGAAATCGGCATCGGATGTGTTCAGCGTGACCGGCATGTTCTTCCCCTGCAGTTGCGCCTTGTTAGCCGCAAGCCCGGCCTGCCTCAAGCCGGCGCGTCCAGAGGGCAAGAGGTGGCAGGACCGGAAGGCCGCGCCCGCCCGCAGGGGCAAGCGCGCCCCTGCCCCTAATCGGGATGGCTCGGTGCCTTGCCCGAGACGGCGCGATAGGGCCGCGTCACGTCGCGCAGGTCCAGATTGATGCATTCGACATCGGCCGTCAGCGTCCCGTCGCCCGCGAAATCCAGCGACAGCCGGCCGGTCCCGTCAGCGCCCGGCTGCCATGCCAGGGCCAGCAGTTCCAGCACGGTGTCCGCGTCGCGGTCGATCCCGTCGCCATGCAGCGCCATCACGTCGTTCACGACCAGCAGCGCCCGCACCCGCTCGTATTCGCGGCCCTCGGCGCGCGCCCGTTCCGCATCCTCCCAGCGGAACCGGTTGAGCAACAGCGCCAGACGCCGCCCCTTCGCGTCATAGCTGATCTCCGAGGCGGGCAGGATCGCATCCTGCACCAGTGTCGAGACGATCCGCAGATCGCCCTCATCCTCGGCCCGCAGCGACAGCGGGCCGGGATCGGCGTCAGAGAAACGGGCGTCCTCGGCCATGGCTTACCCCTCCTTCACGCGCTCGATATGCGCACCGACGCCGCGCAACTTGCGCACGACATGCTCGTATCCGCGATCGAGGTGATAGACCCGGCTGACCGTGGTCTGCCCCTCGGCCGCCATGCCGGCCAGGATCAGGCTGACCGAGGCCCGCAGGTCGGTCGCCATGACCGGCGCGCCGCGCAACTGCTCGACCCCGGTGACGGTGGCGTGGCCGCCATGCACCTCGATATGGGCGCCCATCCGCGCCAGTTCGGGCGCGTGCATGAAGCGGTTCTCGAAGATGGTCTCTTCCAGCACGCTGGTGCCCTCGGCCAGGCACATCAGCGCCATGAACTGGGCCTGTAGATCGGTCGGGAATCCGGGGAAAGGCTCGGTGGTGACGTTCACCGCCCGCACCCGGCCGTTCTTTCGCGCCACCTTCAGCCCGCGCGGGGTTTCCTCGACGCTGATCCCGGCCTCGTCCAGCTTTTCGCAGAAGGCGGACAGCAGCTCGATCCTGCCGCCGAGGCACTCGACCTCGCCGCCGCACATCGCCGGCGCCAGCATATAGGTGCCCAGCTCGATCCGGTCGGTGACGACCGGATGGGTCGCGCCGTGCAGGCTGTCGACGCCCTGGACGGTGATCGTGCCGGTGCCCTCGCCCTCGATCTGCGCGCCCATCGCCCGCAGGCAGCGGGCCAGATCGACGATCTCGGGCTCGCGCGCGGCATTCTTCAGGACCGTCGTTCCGCGCGCCAGCGTCGCCGCCATCAGCGCATTCTCGGTCGCCCCGACCGAGACCAGCGGGAAATCGACCACCGCCCCCTTCAACCCGCCGGCCGGCGCCCTGGCATGGACATAGCCGTCGCGCAGGTCCAGTTCGGCCCCCATCGCCTCGAAAGCCTTCAGATGCAGGTCCACCGGCCGCGCGCCGATGGCGCAGCCGCCGGGCAGCGAGACCTCGGCCCGGCCGTCCCGCGCCAGCATCGGCCCCAGAACGAGGATCGAGGCACGCATCCTGCGCACGATCTCGTAATCGGCGCGGTGACTGGTCAGATCATGGCTCGACAGGGCCAGAACCTGCCCGTCCTGCAGGCTGGCCACCTCGGCGCCCAGGCTTTGCAGAAGCGCGGTCATGGTGCGGATATCCGAGAGCCGCGGCGCATTGGTCAGGGTCAGCGGCTGGTCGGTCAGCAGCGTGGCCGGCATCAGGGTCAGACAGGCGTTCTTCGCGCCCGCGATCGGTATCTCGCCCTTCAGCGTTCCGTTCCCCTGAACGATGATCTGATCCATCTAGCTGTCGTCTCCGCCTGTTTCGCTGCCCGTCTCGTTTTCCTGATCCGACCGCCCGGCACGCACCCGCGCCTGTGCCTTGCGACGCTGCAGATTCGCGCGCAGGGCGGCCCGCAGCCTGTCCTCGCGCGTTTCCCCTTGCCCCGGCTTGTCCTGCTGGCGATCGTCCATCCCGACCTGTTACCGCCGCGAGAGGCGACAGTCCAGCATGCCGGGCCTTCGCCCCCGGTCATCGACCCGACGGAAATTTCACCCCTTCCCCCTTGCGTGAGCCGCCGCCATTGTCTAAACGCCCCTCACACGGCGCTGCGGTAGCTCAGTGGTAGAGCACTCCCTTGGTAAGGGAGAGGTCGAGAGTTCAATCCTCTCTCGCAGCACCATCCCTCATGGTTGATTTGCATGAACTTCCTGATTTCTCAGGGCTGTGACCTGCCCCATTGATACAGGGCATGGGCGTTGTTGCAGAGCTCGGCGCTGGAAGGATTCACACTGCGAATCCGGTAGGTTAAGAATCTCGACATGAGCAAGCCCGAGCCCGCCCGTTACCGCACGACGAACTGGAAATCCTACAACGAAGCGCTGAAACGGCGCGGGTCGCTGCTGATCTGGCTCGACAAGGATATGGTGTGGCTCGCCCCCA
>NZ_JAHKNG010000099.1 GCF_018860165.1 Paracoccus marinaquae | reverse complement strand
CCGAAACGTCCGGGAATGGTTTGCGGCCCGCAACCAGTTCGCCATAATGTTCGGCGAGCGCTTCGCCGCTTGAGTATCTGAAACTGCATGGGCCGGATCAGATACACAGAGTTCCTGACACTCCCGAGTGCCATCGAGCACGCGGCTTTGATCTGGACCCGACCTTCGAACACCATACGGGCCCGCGGCATGCATGACGCCGCATCTTGAGGCCGGACACATGTCAGCACCCGGTGACGCGCTGAAGCCAGCTCTAAAATTACCTATTGCGCATGGGGCGGTTACACATGTTGCACAAATTGTGTGATGGACGGGTCTTCCCCTTCCCCGGACAGACTTATCCCACGGCTTCTGTTACTGGGATGCCGAGCGCGGTGAAGCCGTTGAGAATGGCGACACGGACCTGGAACTCGGCGACCTGACGGTCGAACTCGCGCGCAGACAGGCGCTGGCCCAGCAGCTTGACGCAATGCATCTTGGTCTCTGGGCGCTCGAAGTCATGGCCGGAAAGGTGGTTTTTGGCACCCCGAAGGAAGTGCAGGCATCGCGCGACCTTTGGGCCGCCATGAACGCGCCGCGCGAGAAGCCGCAGCCAACCGAGAAGGCAGAGATCGCCCCTGCACCCGACGCAGGAGCGATCCCGCTTCCCTCAATCGTCGAGACATATGGGGTCTTCGACGTGCGCGACGATGGAACGCTCGTCTGCCCGAACTCCCGCCCACTTGCCGGACCGAACTTGCCGCGCGAAAACTCCCAGCAAGGACGCGTCCTGAAAGCTCTGACGATGCAACGGGGCGGCACGATCAACAGCCTCCGCAAGGCCTACGCGAAGTGGGAACAGGTCGCGGTCGAGTTGTGCCGCCGCCTCGACCTGGAACTGATCTACCGTCACGATGGGCATGAGGTCGATGGCATCGTTGATGCCAACACCAAGGTCTTTGTCAGACGGCGCCTTCCACGCGCCGCATGATCTCGTCCGCGACGCGCTGAACCACGTCGCGCAGGTCGGGGGTCACGACATAGTGCCCATCCGTCCCGCCGAGTCCTTTGCCCACCTGCGCGCGGCGCCGCGTGTCGCCAATGCCGATCTCGACGGCGACCGTCTGCCATTCCTTGCGGCACTGCTTAGGCGTCCAGCGATCCTTCCCGCGCGTGACGTTCGGCAGGGACAGCAGCCGCCCGCCTGTCGGTCCCGTGAAGACATACTCCTGACGCCCGGTCATTGCCTCAAGGCGGCGAAGCTGGGCGACCGACCACGACGACAAGGCAACCTCGCGATAGTCGGTCGTCTTGGTCATGCCGAACCAGACCTTGCCCGCGTCGAGGTCCACGTTCTCCCATTTCATCGCAAGGACTTCTGTCGGGCGCATCCCGGTCAGGAGCGCGACCTTGAGCGCCGACTTCGGGATCACGGTCATCTTGTCTGTCTGCCGCCACCACGCCCGAATGTCCGAGATACGTTCGACTTCGTTCTGAGCGCGCAGGGTCTGCCAACCTTTCGGCAGGCCGATGCCGTCGCCTGCGGCGTCAATCACCATCGGGTGCGACGTGACAGGCACTTCCTTTTTCGCGACCGCATAGTTGAACAGCACCTGGACGGCCATGAAGAACATCTGGGCAGTCCTGCGCCCGCGCGTCCGGTTCAGGTCGCGCCATGTCGTCGAGCACAGTTCTGGGGTGATGTCCGTGATGGGGCGATCCCACCAGCCTTTCGGCCATTCGAGCGATGAGGCATAGGGGCCGTCCTTGCCGTATGTGTCTGCGCCCCCGAGATAGCGCCGCTGCTGCGTGATATGGGTTTCCGCCCGACGTGCCTTCTCCGGGCCTTGCTCCTCAAGGATCGAGGCGCGCTTATACTTCTCATACATTGCCCAGACCTGGCCGACCGTCAGTTCGTCCGCGCGCCGCTTCGCCTTGCCGCGAATGATGCGCCGCGCCATCTGGTCTGACAGGTCTTCGGGACGTGCCTCGCGAATGCCAGCGAGGATGCGCGCATAGGCCTGGTCGTCGTCCGATAGCTGCTTCGCGCGCGGATCGACGCCGCGACGGATTTCCGGCAGCAGCACGTCACGCGCGACGGCGCGCGCCTCGTTCGCCTTCGTCACATCGGCGCGGCCGATCTTCACGCGGATGAAGCGGTTCCCGTGCTCGCCTGCGGCGTAGTAGGTTTTCGTGCGCTGACCGATGGACAGGTTGAACCCGGCGAGTTCCGTGTCGTGGACCCAGAGCGTCCCGGAATCCTGGTAGGGCAGGCCGTCAACGAGCGCCTGCGTGATCTTCTGGTGCGGCATGGCCGACCCCTGCGCTTGACCGATTTTTGACCGCTAAGTCAATCGTGTTGTCGGGTCTGCACGGGTGAATGCTCAACCGAGCATTTGAGGTAGGATGTTGATTTTCCATGTATCGGATACAAACCACCGGCTTTCAGCCGGTCCGCTTCAGCGTTTTTGTCGATGATCTCCTCTCCCGGATTTGAAGCCGCCAGAGGCGGTATGGCTTCAAATCCGGGAGAG
>NZ_JAHKNG010000098.1 GCF_018860165.1 Paracoccus marinaquae | reverse complement strand
TGCTCGACCGCATCCATGACCACAAGATCAACCGGCTCGACGAGCTCCTCCCGTGGAATTGGACGCCGATCGCCGACACTCAGGCCCAAGCCGCCTGAGTAACCGCGGTAACAACCGGGCGGTTACGGCGGATCGACGATCTGCTCCCGTGGAACTACGCCGTCACCGTGTGATCGGGACATCGCTTACTGAGAACCTGGCGTCCTCACCAATAGACGATGGGGCCATTTCGGCGCCTGGAGGGCGTCGCAGGTGCTATCTGGGTAACCAACCAGCGCCGCGGACAAGCGATGGAAGTCTTCCAACTTGTTCATGATCGGCATGCGCCGACGACGCTTTTTGCCGGGCACCCCGATCAAGACCTCGTGGCGGTGCTCTCTCTTACTTCTCCGCGCCGGGCTCTCGCCCGGACAACTTGCCGGTCCCGCCATGTGCGGGACAGGTGTATTCATGGCTCACCCGCAATGGCCGTGCTTTCGTCCCCATCATGACCATGCAGCTGAGCCTTGCGTGCTATTGGTTCTGGGTAGGCTCTCGCATGAGGCCAATTACTCGGCGCAGGTCCCGCTCATGGCGCAAATGGCCAGACCGATTGCCGACAGTCCACGCGCGGCATCACGCCCTCTGCTTTCTGCTGCCGTCACCATGTAGTCCGCACCGACCCGGTAGAGAAACATGTCATTCCTCCAGATAATGTAGTATTGCTTCCGTTTATCATCATGCGCCACGATCAGCACTTCAGGGTCACCGAGTAACCCTTCGAGATACGCGATCTCGCCAACAACAAGCCCTTTCTCCCCTTTGCTGCGAAACGCCAGGCGAAGGTTTTGGAACCATCGATTCCACTGCGGATCGTCTTGGTCATAGCGACGGTCGAGAACGATCACAGGACCTGACTTCGAATGGTCTCCCGGAGGTGGAAGATCCGGGTGTCGGAGGTTCTCCGATTTGTTTGCCAGCAGTTTTTGGTAGCCGCTTCGAGCGTAGTAGATGGTGGACGTCGTCGGATCGACGGCGAGGATCTTTACCCAATCGCCATTGATCTCCGCAACATCGCGATACTTGAAGCCGTCCACGGTCACATACCGATGCCGGCGCTGGATGTCGGTAAGATAGGATAGCCATTCGTCTTTGCCCTCGCCTTCAAACGGTCGATTGATCACGATCTGTTCGGCTTCAATCGCCGACTGAGAACGTCGGTCCGCGGACCATCGATCGACCGCCCGGTCGAGGGCTGCACCGATGACCTCCCGTTCCTTCTGCTTGAGGGCGCGATACTTGGACACCATTGTCGAAAAATACGGCGGGTAGGCGTCGACTTCGAAGCGATGGATCGCCGACACCGCTCTCTCCGAGAGCGGAAACTCGATCGGTCCGTCGTAAAACCCGTTGACCGCCAGAAACTTCTGAACATTCACAACGACTTCCTTACTGAATAAGTTCTTGTTCTCCAGCGTTATGTAAAACGAATCCCGCGACATGAGGTCGGCCATCAACCAGATCGCAGCTTCCTCTGCATCCGCATACTTGCCCTCCTCCTGACCGTGAAGATATGCGAGATCGTAGAATGCGGCACCCTTTTGGGCGGCCCTACTCAGCCATGTGAATGCCTTCTCTTCATCCTTCTCGACTTCATTGCCGTATAGATAGGCCTTGCCAAGAAACGCCATCGCGAGATTATGATCGGCTGCAGCGGCTCTCTCCAGCAGATCGATGCCTTTCACCATGTCACGCTCGACCCCATCGGTCCCCCAAAAATGGGAAAGACCGACGTCATACAGAGCGACCGGATTCCCGTTTTCGAACTCTTCAAGCCAAACGGAGGAGGAGCGAAGCGGGTCAGGATCCCGGCCAAACACGTTCTTTTTGTATAGTATGGCCCATTCGGCGCGGGCGACCGCATATCCGGCATCAGCCGATCTGCGAAAAAACCGTTCAGCCTCGCCGAGGTTCTGCTCCGTGCCGATGCCTTCAACCATCAGCCACGCCAGACGACGCATTGCTGCGGGATTACCGAGTTCGGCCGCCTGCGAAAACAGGCTATAAGCTGAGCTATAGCGCGACAATCTGGGTGAGACGCTGGCGACGATCTGGATGAGATTCTATGTCGCGGCATCTGCGACGATAGCATCCTGATTGTCGCTGGCAAGTTCCTCTTTCGTTTCTGATTGTCGCGCCGCGTCAATCAGGGGCGTGTTGTTGATGGTGGCGAAGGAGGCGGGCCTTCCGCGTTGCCGTTTGGCCTCAAGGGCGGCCCGCCGCCGATAGCTTTCGACATTCATCTCGAAGATGGTTGCGTGGTGAACCAGCCTGTCGACGGCGGCCAGCGTCATGGCGGGGTCCGGGAAGACCTTGTTCCATTCACCGAAGGGCTGGTTGGCGGTGATCATGATGGATCGGCGCTCGTATCGTGCCGAGATGAGTTCGAAGAGCACGCTGGTTTCGGCCTGGTCCTTGGTGACATAGGCGAGATCGTCGAGGATCAGCAGGTCGAACTTGTCGAGTTTCGTGATGGCGGCCTCGAGCT
>NZ_JAHKNG010000097.1 GCF_018860165.1 Paracoccus marinaquae | reverse complement strand
AGGTCCTCCGGGCGCTCAACGCCTTTCAGCAACTCGTCCAGAATTTCCTTGGAGATCGTCATACATGCTTCCTTTCGGTGAAGCATGGACCCGATCAATCATACACAAAAGATCGGACACTCCCAATTCACCAGCAGCGACATCGGCGATACGCCGATGCTACCGGAACTGCTGGACCAGGTCCCGCCAGATCAGGAGATCGGCAGCGTCACCGCAGACGGTGCCTGCGACACTCGCAAGTGCCACGATGCCATCGCTGACCGAGGCGCCGCCGCCGTCAGGTCGCCCCGCAAGAACGACAGGACCTGGAAACCAGACACCGCTGGCGCGATTGCGCGAAACGAAGCGCTGCGGGCATCGAAATACCTCGGCCGGACGATCTGGCGGAAATGGAGCGGATACCACCGCCGAAGTCGGGCTGAAACCAGGATGCACTGCATGAAGCTTCTCGGACAACGCCTCATGGCCCGGGACCCTGACCGTCAGGTCGCCGAACTTCAGGTTCGTGTTGCCGTCATGAACGGCTTCACCGCGCTCGGCATACCTGTCACAGAGGCCGTGGGATAAGTCTATCCGCGCGGCACCTTCATCTTATGCGCCCGCCGCATCGCTCTTGTGGTCGCTCGTAGCTTGGCGACTTCACCACCATAGACTTTATCCCCGACACCGCCCAGCGTGTGCCCAAGGATGAGGTTCTGTTCGAGCGCCGGGACTTCGGCCAACACCAGCCAGTCTTTCATATTATGCCGCAACGAGTGGATGACGTGCTTGGGATCCCGCGACACCTTTCGCAGATGCTTCATCAACACCGTCGAGGCCGCGTCGCTTTCCCTCCGGCGGCCATAGGATGGGAACAGGCAACCACCCCCGTTGGCCCTTTCCAAAGCCTCTTTCGCGGCAGCCAAGGCGTCTCCGACAAGCGGCCCACGCGCCGCGACGTTGCAGTCTTGAGGCTTCGGAAAGCGTTCGGCTCAATGCGGAGATACGGAAACTCGCAAGTCAGCCGAACGTCAGCAGCCAGCCACCCCGTCACCTCGGTGTTCGCGGCAACGGCGATTATGGCCGCGACCGGCACGATCCGTCCGCCCTGGCGGACCTTCAGATAGGTGGCATCGAGCCAGAGATAGGGCCAGTCGCCGGTCAGGGGCCGGTTCAGGAACTCGCCCACCCTCTCGTCAATATCCTTGCACAGCTTGGACACGGTGCTCTTGGAGATGCCGCTCAGCCCCATGGCCTGCACCAACTCGTCGACGCGACGGGTCCCGGCAGTCTCAAGCCGGCGCCATAGTGGCCGACTTTTGCTCCGCCCCGTGGCCGGATTTTACTCCGCCGTTGACATGAATGGCTACACCGCGCTCGGCATACCTGTCACAGAGGCCGTGGGATGAGTCCGTCCAGGAAAAGCGGAGCCTCGGCCGTCATCCGATTTGTGCAACAGAGTCCCGACCTCTGCCCCTTTTCCCAATTCGCGGCACTGGCAGCATAATAAAACGAGAACAACGACTTCATTCAATCATAGTCAGAGTTTGCGACAGAGCCCAATCCAGCCATGGACTGCAATGCCCCGATCAAGCCGAAAAAGGCGCGGAGTCGTGTAGTGTGGTTCGTCGGGGACTTCTGCAACAACGCAGTGCCGGCGCGGTTGTTTCGGGTCAGCCAGAACACGATCCGGCAGGCGTAGCATGCTGCGCGACAGGCAGGGATTGGAACTGGCGAAACCGGCTTTGTAAACATCCCGCATTTCCTGCCACTTCCCGCCACTTCCCGCCACTTCCCGTTGTTCGTTTCAGATGTAGAGGGAGCGAGGCCACAGAGATCAAGCGACGCGCGCGGCGGGTGAGCGATGGCAAATTGATGTGTATTACTTATTGGTATATGCTCGCGACATTCTTCATGGAGGGTGGCTATGCCACGTAACACATCGGTGACGCTTGGGGATCATTTTATCGGCTTCATCAGCGAGCAGGTTCAGACGGGCCGGTATGGTTCGGCCAGCGATGTCGTGCGGGCAGGACTACGTTTGCTGGAAGAGCATGAAGCAAAGGTCCAGGCGCTTCGGGATGCGCTGCTTGCTGGCGAACAATCCGGCGAACCGCAATCATTCGACTTTGATGCGTTCAAGGCGAGGAAACGGGCGGAGTTCGGTCCGGCGCCCAGATGAACCGCGTCACGTTCTCTCCGGCCGCCATCTCCGATTTGAACGACATTTGGGATTATACCGCGACGGAATGGGGGCCAGATCAGGCGGACCGTTACACGGACGATATCCAGGATACGTGCTGCAGTCTGGCACGGGGCGAGAAGCGTGGCCGTACCGTTGATGTGCGTGACGGCTATATCAAATATGCGGTTGGGCGGCATTTCGTGTTTTTCCGCACGAACGGTGCAGAAATCGTGGTGATTCGCATCCTGCATCAAAGCATGGATGTTGCCCGGCATCTGTAGCGACAGGGGTCAAATCGCGGGCATCACTTGCTATATGCTGCCGACGAACTGGCCGGACTTGCGTCGGTCGACGCGCTCGACCCGCAACTGTCGGCCGAAAAGCGCGTGCCAGTGGTAATGGGCGTTGTTGCAGAACTCGGCGCTGGAAGGATTCACACTGCGAATCCGGTAGGTTAAGAATCTCGACATGAGCAAGCCCGAGCCCGCCCGTTACCGCACGACGAACTGGAAATCCTACAACGAA
>NZ_JAHKNG010000096.1 GCF_018860165.1 Paracoccus marinaquae | reverse complement strand
ACCGCGCATCAGAGCTTGTTTACCGACGTCTTCAGACCTCGTGCCCACCTTTGGGCGTCCAGATCACGATAAACGCCCCGGCGTCACTGATCGCGTGGGAAAACACTTGAAAAAAGACATCAGAGCGTCTTCAGCGCCCCACCTTCCGGCTCTCATCCTGCGCGCGCAGCGCTGCATTCCGGATGTTCGGCCTTTGAATCGAGCCGGAAATCTCCTCGCCTGATTGGAAATTTGCTATCAAACCGGCGTTGAAACTTGACTGGCGGCTCGGCGACAGCCTTAATGCAATCGTGGTGAAACTGCCTGCCCATCGTGGCCGTGCAGAGCACATCAAGATGAAGTTCGACCCTCCCTTTCTACCAATCATCGATACTGATTTGACGATTCAAGGCTTTTCGCGAGGGAAAGATGAACCTGGTTCGAAGAATGAATTGTGTCGACGCTCGTCCGGATATTCAGATCAATGAAGAACGTGCGTGCCTTTCAGGCTGGATGCGCGCTGCCGTCCTGGCGATGGCTGTCCTTGCCGTTCAGACATCCCCTGCATCAGCGGCGAAGCAGAGCTGTCGCGACCTCATCCCGAGCGATCTGACGACGAGCTTCGAGATCAACCAGAACGGCGAGGCCGCCCTGATTACATGCAGGGAAGAGGCGTTGGCAAGTCCTGACGACGGCGAATTGAGGCTGCGCTGGGGCATGGCAAACTTCGCCGCCCGACACGATGGCTCAGTGCGGCGCGACAAACAGGGTGAGATTCCGCGTCAATCAGGATGAGACGGTGCGGCGGGTGTGTGTCGGAGGGAGGGCGTAGCCCGACCGGAGGCACACACCCGCCGCTTCGCCCGGTTACGGGGTCTGTGATCGCGGCCGGCCCGCTACACTGGAGGTTTCCAGGAAGGGAGACCCACCTTTGTGCCGGGGCGCCATGTAACCGATCATCAGATGAGACTTTTCATGAAGTTGAGACAAGACCACCCCATCGAATCCGCTGCGGCCAAGGCCGGGATGAGCCGGTCGAGCGGATACCGCATTTTGCAGGACCCCAGGTTGCCTTCGCAAAAAGCCCAACCGCGGGGACGGCGGCGGCCAGACCCGCTGGAGCGTATCTTCGACGCCGAGGTCGTGCCCTTGCTACAATCCGCGCCGGGCATTCGGCCGGTGGCTGTCTACGAGGAGATGTTGCGCCGCCACCCGGAACTGTCCCCGAGTATTCGCCGGACGCTGGAGCGCCGGATCCGCGCCTGGCGGGCTGAACATGGGGAAGATCAGGAGGTGATCTTCCGGCAGGTTCACGAGCCCGGCCGGCTCGGTCTGTCGGATTTTACGGACATGGGGTCGATCGGCGTGACCATTGCGGGCCAGGCTCTGGATCACCTTCTCTACCACTTCCGCCTGCCGTGGTCGGGGTTCGAGCATGCCCATGTCATCCTCGGCGGCGAGAGCTTCGTCGCCCTGGCGGAGGGGCTGCAGAATGCGCTGTGGTCGGTGGGGGCTGCGCCGCATTATCATCGCAGCGACAGCCTGTCGGCGGCATTCCGCAATCTCGACGGTGACGCGCGGGCGGACCTGACGACACGTTACGAGGCGCTGTGCGCCCATTACCGGATGAAGCCGACCCGCAACAACAAGGGTGTGGCGCATGAGAACGGTTCGATCGAAAGCGCCCACGGCCATCTCAAGAGCGCGATCCGGGATGCGCTGCTGATGCGCGGCAGTTGCGACTTCGACGATCTTGGCAGCTACCGGGCCTTCATCGACGAGATCGCCGGCCGCCGGAACGTGGCCCATGGCAAACGTATCGCGGCGGAACGCCCCCATTTGCAGGGACTGCCGCCGCGCCGCAGCACCGACTTCGAGGAGGTGATCGTCACCGTCTCCTCAACCGGCGGCTTCACCTTGCGCAAGGTGTTCTACACCGTCCCCTCCCGTCTGATCGGCCACAGGCTGCGCGTGCGCCTGTTCGATGACCGCCTTGAGGTCTTCATCGGCGGCACGCAGCTGCTGACGCTGCCCAGAGGCCGCGCGCAGGCCAACGGCAAGCATGACCAGGTCGTGAATTACCACCATGTCATCCATTCACTGCGCAAGAAGCCCATGGCGCTTCTGGGGCTGGTCTATCGCGACAAGCTCTTTCCCCGGCAGGAATACCGGCGGGCCTTTGATCTGCTCTGCGAGCGACTGTCCGATCGGCAGGCCTGCAAGATCACGGTCGAACTGCTTGCGCTTGCCCATGACCGCGGCTGTGAGGTGGAGCTGGCCGGTGAACTCGCCCGTGTTCTCGGGGCCGACACCCTCCCGGACCTTGCTGCCTTGCGAAGGAAGTTCGCCCCGGACCCGGCCGAATTGCCGGTCGTCTCGGTGCGGCCGGTCTCGCTGGGAAGCTACGAGGCACTTGTCAGGACCCCGGCCATGGCGGGAGCACGCGCATGAAGAACGATCATAGCGTCGATGAAGCCCGCCTCGGCATCATGCTGAACGAGCTGAGGTTGCCCACCATCAAGACCCTCTGGCCCGAGTTCGCGCGGCAGGCGGACAAGGAGGGCTGGCCCGCCGCGCGCTTCCTCTGTGCGATCGCCGAACACGAACTGGCCGAACGTGTCCATCGCAGGACGGCAAGACATCTGGCCGAAGCCCATCTGCCGCCCGGGAAGACCATCGACAACTTCGACTTCGTGGCCGTCCCGATGATCTCCAAAG
>NZ_JAHKNG010000095.1 GCF_018860165.1 Paracoccus marinaquae | reverse complement strand
CGCAAGGACATCCATATCAACGACTTCCTGTACGAAAGCTATTCGAACTGGAACAGCTATGGTGCCGGGCTGGAAAATGTCGCCCTGGGCTTTGGCGAGCTGTCGGTCGCCGGTTTCCGCGAACGTGACGGTCGCGTCTACACCTGGGATGCGCGGCTGGAAGACATCAAGCTGGGCAAGGACTGGACCGGTGAAATCGCCGCCGCCTATGCCACCGTCCACGGCGATGCGACCGGCGACAATGGCATCGCGCTGCGGGCACATGTCCAGAAGGACGACTTCTTCGGTGGCTACATGAAGGCCTCGCTGATGTACAGCAACGGCGCGGCCTGGGGCTTTTCGGCCGATGGCGCACCCGACACCAGCAAGGATCGCTCGCTGACCCGCGCCCAGATCCACGGGCTGGTGCCGCTGAACGACAGGACCGAGCTGTTCTTCGTCGGTCTGCACCAGATCGACGACAATGACGGCGACAAGTCGAAATGGACCTCGGTCGGCATTCGCCCGCACTACGCGATCAACGACAACTTCGCCGTTCAGGTCGAACTTGGCCATGACCGTGTCAGCGACAGCGGCGGAAGCCGACATCTGACCAAAGGCACCATCGCGGGGATCTATACCTTCGGAAAGACCGGCTTTTACGCGCGTCCGCAGCTTCGCGCCTATGTGACCCGCGGATCGTGGAGCGATGTCGGAGCGATCACTAAACAGACCGCCTACGGCACCGACACCTCGGGCACTTCGGTCGGACTGCAGTTCGAGACTTGGTTCTGAAGCCGCTGTTTGCACCTCGCACGGCTCTGCCACCATTTGTGTGGCGGAGCCGCAGCATTCGGGTCTGAGCCGCTCTGGTCGGGCTCGTCCCTGGACCGCGCGCTTGGGGGTCTTCAGACGACTGATCTGACCCTTGGCCTGGCCGTTGCTCCAAGGCAGTTCGAAGGCATTGCGCACAGCATCGATGTCGCGGTGTAGCTCGCAATGTCTAGCGCGGGTGAGTGGCGGACGGCTCGCTGCGCCGTCTGCCATTGACTGAAACGCCCTGCCGCCTCAGCTCAGGCTGCGGCTTGCGGGATTGCCATCCCTCCTAGAAGTCCCACTCCCAGGGCGTCGTGTCGGTCGGGACCTGGATGGCGAGGCGTGCGCGTGCGGATGGCGAAAGGCCAAGCTCGGCCATCAGCCGGGTCATCAGTTCGACCGGTGTTGTCACGTTAACCGAAGGGTTGGCTGGCAAGGCCGTAAATGAAGGTCTTAGGCTCCAGACTCGTTCTTTTTCATAGCCAGAAGAGGACGGTTGCGGCGAGAGCGATGGCTGAGAAGAAGGTTTCGGGACATCGATCATATCGCGTAGCGACCCGCCTCCAGTCCTTGAGCCTGCCGAACATGATCTCGATGCGGTTGCGGCGTTTGTATCGGCGCTTGTCGTATTTGACCGCCTTCTTGCGGGACTTTCGCCCCGGGATGCATACCCTTATACCCTTGTCTTTCAATGCATCTCTGAACCAGTCGGCATCATAGCCCCGATCGGCGAGCAGCCAGTCTGCCTTCGGCAGGCTGCCCAGCAGCGCCGCTGCTCCGGTGTAGTCGCTGACCTGTCCGGCCGAAATGAAGAACCCTACCGGACGGCCCTTCGCATCGGCTACGGCGTGCAGTTTGGTATTCATGCCCCCCTTTGTTCGACCTATCTGGCGAGCACGCCCCCCTTTTTTACGCGCAGGCTTGAGGCCGTGCGGTGCGCCTTCAGATAGGTCGCATCCATCATGATCGTTTTGTGCTCGGTTCCTTCGGCGGACAGGCCTGTCAGGATCCGGGCGAAAACGCCGTTATCGCTCCAGCGTTTCCAGCGGTTATAGAGGGTCTTTGCCGGGCCGTATTCCTTCGGCGCATCGCACCACCGCAACCCATTGCGATTGATGAAGATTATACCGCTCAGAACGCGCCGATCATCAACACGCGGCTTACCGTGGGACTTCGGGAAGAAGGGCTTCAGACGCGCCATCTGCGCGTCGGTCAGCCAATAAAGATTGCTCATCACTCAGGTCTCCTTGCAGAGCCTGAATCACGACAGAAGCCCGAAATCAATGGGTCTGGAACCTAGGGTGATCCGCAGTCTCGCTGTGGGGCGCACCTCAATCGCCAGCCTACGGCGGCTCAAAGCCGCTGGATGTATCGGGATGCAGGTTCGCTCTTTTGCAAAGGGCGCAAGTGCGGCAGACCTGAATCTCGTCCTCTGGGTCTGGACATCCGGCAAACCCTCGCGACTGCAGCTTGTCGATGATAAAGGGCGGCTTAGCTGATCTGCGCGGTGCTCACGACCACAAGTATGTCCCCATAAGGCGGAACTTGGACCATAAATGTCCTGAATCGGTGCTGCGCCAACGATTCAGATTTCTGATTGGACGGGGGAGGGCGTCCGACCCATTTTCAAGCCAGGAGGTTCACATGTCCTGTCAGCTACTCTACCGCATCGATCCCGATCAGAACATGGCCCGGTTCTACCGTGTGGAGATCCTGTTCGATCTCTTTGGCGACATCATCGTCGAGCGTCGTTGGGGCAGGATCGGGGGCAGGGGGCAAGGCCGGGTTATCTGCTATGCATCGATGTCATTGGCGGAGGACGCGGCGAGCGAACTGATCCGGGAAAAGATGCGGCGAGGCTATCTGGCGGCCGCCTGAACCGGCCATGCAACCGAGCGATTGCACCGACCAACACCGGCAGGTCTGCAGTTGACAGCTGGTCATCCGCGAACGAGTCCCGTCCGGGCCCATACCGACTTCGTAACCCGCAA
>NZ_JAHKNG010000094.1 GCF_018860165.1 Paracoccus marinaquae | reverse complement strand
AGACCCCGTAACCGGGCGAAGCGGCGGGTGTGTGCCTCCGGTCGGGCTACGCCCTCCCTCCGACACACACCCGCCGCACCGTCTCATCCTGATTGACGCAGAATCTCATCCTGATTGTCGCGCGGCAAGGCGGCGTCCTCATTGGTGAAGATCTGGGTGAGGTCAGCTTCGATATAGGCGGGCCGGGTGAGCGAAGCATTGTCGCGCATCAGCCGGATCTGGGTTCCATTGGTCACAAGGCCCCAGAGGGCGTCATCATGGTCGTTCAGGTAGTCCTGCAACGCGAAGGCGGGCGAGCGGGAGCGGTCTACTGACAGGGTCGGGCTTCGGCGGTCCAGCTTTTCGTCGGACGGCGGGACGACAATGATCGGCACGCGGTCGCCCGCAATGAAGGCTGTGACACCGTTGCCGGCGGCGAGGTCGTCGAAACCGAAGGTCTCGGCCAGGAAAGCCTTGATGAAGCGGCGGGTCGCCTCTGCCGAGGGGTTTTCAAGCCTGACGAAGGCATCAAAATGGGACTGGCCGACGCGGAAGGCGGTGGAGATTTCCTCGCGGATCGTCAGGCCCTTGCGGACTCGATAGCCTGCGCGGGTGTCTTCTGCCTCGCCCGGCGCAGCGATCTGCGCGACCATGGCAGGCGCGATCAGGTTCCCCTCGAGTGAAACAGAGGGCCATGCGGACAGGTCGATGACAGGTTTGCGTGCCATGGCTCAGCCCTCACCCGGTAGAAGGGTGAACAGGCCGATGACATCAGGCGGGATCACGGCCTCGACCGTGACGCGCGCGCCAGTGCCAGCGGCGGCACGAAGACGGGCGTGGTCTTCCATCAGCGCCTCTGAGCGCAGTCGGACGAAATCTCCCAATGGTCCGGATATCTGGGCCTGGAGTTCGTCATGGGCCTTTGCGATGAAGCGGTCGCGCGCGGACTGCGCCAGATTGGCGGTCGCGGGTGCTGCCAACAGGGCGCGGGCGTCGTCACCCATGGCAACGATCTGCCCACCTTGCAGGGCGACCAAGGCTGCCTCCTCAGCAAGAAGCAGGCGCTCCCGCCGCCCGTGAATGGTGAGCTTGTATCGGATCCTCAGCAACAGAATGCGAGTCAACTTGGCAACGGCATCGGTTGGCCACGCACCAACCCGACCGATCCCGAGTTGTGTCAGGGCTTCGGGATCAAGAGACGCTTCGACCAGGGTCTCGGCAAGAGAGGTCGTCAACGGGTGGGTTCGCGAAAGTAGCGCTGTGCCGGAAGGTGCTGGTTCAGACAAAGCAAGGCGAACAGAGCCCTTAAGGCCTCTCTGCCCGAGGCGATCCCGCAGCGCAGCGTCCAGTGCATGGACGTGAGCAACCAGGACAGACTTCTTCTCTTCAGTCCGTGCGCCAAACCGCGCCATGGCACGCTCGACGAAGCGGCGTGCATCGTCGGGCGTTCCAAGGAGGGCGCGGGCCTTTGACCATTCAGGAACGACCTCCTGCGGCTTCATGGCATTCTGCGCAAATCGCGCACGGGATTTCTTCTCGTTCTCAGAAGCATCACGCCAGCGCGCTTCCATCGCCCGGCTGCCGTCCTCGAGGCGCAAGTCGAATGCCAACTGCTGGGACTTTCCCTGCCGTAACAAGACGGCGGCCATCAAGGCATCCGTGACTGGACCACGTTCGTCCGGAAGAGGAACAGTGATCCCGGTGACCTTCCGGATTTCCTCCGCCTTGCGAAGGATGACGTCCAGAACTGCGCCGTCGATTGCGCTATCGGGCGAGAACATCATGATCGAACGGACCACTTCGGCTGGCTGTCCAAACCGATCGACCCGTCCTTCCCTTTGTTGGTGACGGGTCGGGTTCCAGGACAGATCGTAATGGATGACCGTGTCGAAAAGCTGCTGGAGGTTGATACCTTCAGAGAGGCAATCCGTGGCCACCAGAATGCGCTGGATTTCCTTTTCATCTTCGTCCGAGGCCATGTCGGCGACGCGGTCGCGACGCTCGTCAGGCGTCAACACACCCGTCACTGCCTCGATCCTGAGCTTCGGAAATGCGCGCCGCAGCCCTTCACGGACATGCTCGGCGGTGGCTAGGTAGCGGCAGAATACAACCGGGTTGGCACCACCCTTCAGCAAGGGCTTCAGGGAATCGATCAGCGCATCAAGCTTGGGATCGGGCTGCCGGATCAACGCTTCTGTAAGTTGGATCAGTTCGACCAGAGCAGGATCGGACTCGAATGTCGCGCTCGGCTCGAGATCGACGGCATCCTCGTCATCCCCGTCCTCGTCATAGATCTGTGGCTCTAACCGGTCCCCTTCTGTAGCAGCACGATTGCGCAGCGCACTCAGGGCCGCTGCGGGTGATGAGCCGACGCAGCGCATGAGGGCCAGAGTGCCCCAGAAGGCGAGACGGCGCTCCCGCATCCCTGTGCCGGCCCGCGCAACCACCCCGAAGCAGTAATCGAGCACGGCCTCGTGATAGGAAACGTGTTCCGGAGACATCCGGTAGGGGTATTCGGACGTCTCATGCCGCGGAAAGGCCCGCGTCTCTCCCCAATCACCGGTCACCAGATCAACACGACGGCGTTGAACAAAGTGCCTTGCGAGCCGTTCACGATAGCGGGCGTCGTCGAAGTTCATTGAGGCAAAGGATGGATCGATCAGGGACAACAGGCGACCGAACGCCTCCTCGTCGCCCGAGTGCGGTGTTGCGGTCAGCAGGATCATGCGGCGCTCAGGATCCCGCGCCAGACCAGCAAGAAGCTCGAAGCGCTGCTGCTTGCCCTTGTTTGTCCCGACGCTGGCATGGGCCTCGTCTACTATCACAAAGTCAGGACACGCCTTCGCAAAGCCATCGCGGCGCTTTTCGGCCTTGATGTAGTGAACCACTACCGGCTGACGCCGGTAGCATCCCGTTTTCCATGCAGTTCCAGATACTGAAGTATGATGTCGTCGGTGACATTGCCCGAGGTTGTCGAGAAATATCCGCGGGCCCAGAACCGCCTG
>NZ_JAHKNG010000093.1 GCF_018860165.1 Paracoccus marinaquae | reverse complement strand
GCTCGACCGCATCCATGACCACAAGATCAACCGGCTCGACGAGCTCCTCCCGTGGAATTGGACGCCGATCGCCGACACTCAGGCCCAAGCCGCCTGAGTAACCGCGGTAACAACCGGGCGGTTACTATCTGTGCGACATGTTCGACGCATGATTTTATGAGACCTGTGCGCGGATATTTCTGGACTGGTGGTTGCGGCCGTGATTCCCTGATCTGGAGGCAGGTCAGGAGGCTGGGTGAGCAACGGATATCCTCCGATCCGCCATCGTCCCCCGTCGTCAGCACAGCGGCGACAGGTCAACCTGCCACATGCATATATTCCGAGAATGCGCGCCGCGCCGAGGCCTGCTTCATCCAGTCCCGCCCGCCAAAGGCCACGAGGGCGAGGTAGATCTGTCGCGTCTCCATATCCGGCCTGAAAACCACTGTCAGGCGGTGACCGGCCCCGCCGTGGCGCACAAGCCAGCCCCCGAGATTTCCGCCGAGGCGAACGCCGGAGGTCGGGTTGTCCCTGATCGCCCTCAGCAGGGTGTCGACCTCATCCAGCCGCCGAAATGCGGCCGCAGTGTCGCCCTGCGTAACCTCGACGATATGATCGACGATCCCAATCAGATCCCGCTCGAAGAACGGGTGCCGGACGAAGCGCATCAGGTGTTGCGGACCATTGCAGCCAGATGGGCGCGGGCGCCCGCCATGACGTCGGAGACGTCCCCGACAGGTTCCCACCGATCGAGCGGAAGCGCCAGACGCCGCTCCAGTTCGGCCTCAAGCACGGTTCTCTCGCGTTCGCGTTCCGCCTTGGCCTTCGCCAGTTCCCCCGAAACCGCAGCGCTCATATTGGGATATTCACCGGCTTCGACCAGTTCCCTGGCGAAGGCATAGGCGGCATCGGTGAAACTGACGGATTGCTTCTGGACGCTCATGACTAATCCTTCTGGTACTCCATCAGATTACCGACATGCGCATGCCCTGGCAACTTCCATTTCGGTGAAGGCGCGGTGCTGGGCATGGAGGTGAATTGCCAATCTCGCCCCCGCAACCGTTACTTCCGCAGCTCCGTCAGCCTGTCAACGGCGGAGTAAAATCCGGCCACGGGGCGGAGCAAAAGTCGGCCACTATGGCGCCGGCTTGAGACTGCCGGGAGGGCGTAGCCCGAGCGGGGGTCTCAGGCCGGCGCGGCGATTTTTTTGGAGAGTTTCAGCCGGCCTTTCTGGCGCGGCTCTGGGCGAGACGATAGCTGTCGCCGTTCATCTCGAGAATGTTGACGTGGTGGGTAATGCGATCGAGCAGTGCGCCGGTGAGGCGCTCGGATTCCAGAGTTTCCGTCCATTCATCAAAGGGCAGATTGCTGGTGATCAGAGTAGCGCCGGGCTTTGTCGCGAGTTTTCCTCAGCCGGTCAGGTGAAGTATGATCCTGTCGGACTTCGGAAGGGGAAGATGGTGTAATGACGGTTTCCTTCAAGGGCGCGCATTTCCCTAAAACCGTGATCCTGTTTGCGGTGTTTTTCTACGTCCGCTACACGGTGTCCTACCGGGATTTGGAAGAGATCATGGCGGAACGGGGTGTGAGGGTCGATCACGCGACGCTGAACCGCTGGGTTGCGAAATATGCCAGCCTGCTCGGTTAGCGTCCGAGGACGTGGTGTAATTTCTGCGCCTTCATCGGTGTAATCCCGGGTGGCCATCGAGGTGTATGGTCGAGGTGGAGTTTCGACGCTTCAACCACGAACCTTACGGAGACCCCGATGACCAAATCCAACATGGACCTGTCCGAGCTTCTGGCCAAGCATGATCAGGGCGACTTTCTGCGCGGCATTGCCGAAGCCGTCCTTCAACTGATCATGGAGAGCGATGTCGACGGGCTGATCGGCGCCGGACGGCATGAACGCAGCGGTGAGCGCACGACTTGGCGGAACGGGTATCGAGAGCGCGCTCTCGATACCCGTTTGGGCACCTTGAACCTGCGGGTGCCGAAGCTCAGGCAGGGCAGTTACTTTCCCGGCTTCCTGGAGGCGCGCAAAACCTCGGAGCAGGCGCTGGTCGCGGTGATCCAGGAAGCCTGGATCGGTGGCGTCTCGACCCGCCGCGTGGACGAGCTGGTGCAGGCCATGGGGCTATCGGGCATCTCCAAGAGCACGGTATCGAAGCTGTGCAAGGATATCGACGAGCGGGTCGGCGAGTTCCTCAACCGCCCGCTGACCGGCGACTGGCCCTATCTCTGGCTGGATGCCACCTATCTGAAGGTGCGCCAGGGCGGGCGCATCGTGCCCGTGGCGGCCATAATTGCCGTCGCTGCCAACACCGAGGGGCGCAGGGAAATCATCGGCCTGGGCATTGGTCCGTCCGAAGCCGAGACCTTCTGGACCGAGTTCCTGCGGTCGCTGAAGGCCCGCGGGCTCGGAGGCGTGCGGCTGGTCATCAGCGACGCCCATACCGGCCTCAAGGCTGCCATCGCCCGGGTATTCGAGGCGACCTGGCAGCGCTGCCGCGTTCACTGGATGCGCAATGCGCTGGCGCATGTCTCGCGTGGCCAGCACACCGTCATCGCCGCCGCGATCCGCCAGGCCTTCGATCAGCCCGACCGCGCCCATGCCGGTGAAACCTGGCGCAAGGTGGCCGAACAACTGCGTCCGCGATGGCCAAAGCTGGCCGACCTCATGGACGACAGCGAGCACGACGTGCTGGCCTACATGTCCTTCCCACGCCAGCATCGCACCAAGCTGCACAGCACGAACCCGATCGAACGCCTGAACAAGGAGGTGAAGCGCCGCGCCGATGTCGTCGGGATCTTCCCGAACGTAGCCTCCATCATGCGCCTGATCGGTGCCGTGCTCTTCGAGCAGAACGACGAATGGCAGACCGCCAGCCGATACATGATGGTCGAAGCCTTCGCCCAGATCGACAAGGAGGAGATCGACCCCATTCTCAGCATCACAACGAAAGCCGCCTGATCATGCCCTCAGGCCATCCGGAAAATTACACCACCTTGACGGACGCGACCCCTGCTCGCAGAAGAAGCGCGTCGCCGCAAGCGTCCGGCGGATCGGTCCTGGCGCATGGATGAAACATATATCCGTGTGAAAGGTGAATGGCACTATCTGTATCGCGCTGTCGACAAATTCGGCAAA
>NZ_JAHKNG010000092.1 GCF_018860165.1 Paracoccus marinaquae | reverse complement strand
TCTCCCGGATTTGAAGCCATACCGCCTCTGGCGGCTTCAAATCCGGGAGAGGAGATCATCGACAAAAACGCTGAAGCGGACCGGCTGAAAGCCGGTGGTTTGTATCCGATACATGGAAAATCAAAGCGCCAGGCATTGGGACCGGATCAAAGCGAAAGGCCGGGACGCGATGCCCGGCCTTGTTCATGGGATATCGGCTTACTCAGCCTGCGGTCAGGCAACCAGCCTGCGGGCTTCCTGCCAGAGCGGATCGGTTTCCCATTCGAGGCATAAGCGGCCCTCAACCGTAGCGGTGATTACCTTCGCCGCGAAGTCGGTAGGTGACATGGCGGGAATCGCTTCCATGCGCTTTTCCAGTTCGTCGCAGGCGTCATAGAACAGCGCGTCAAATTCGGCGTCGATTTCCTTGCCCTCAATACCGGGGGCCTCATAGACGGCAGCAGCGGCCCGCAAGGCTTCACGCTGACGGAACAGGCGCAGGATTTCGCTATCCTCGGGCCGGTCCATCCGTTCAGCTATGGCCCGCGATTCCAGCACAAGGGCACGGGTTCCGGGCGTGTCATTCAGATATCCGCCCGTGTCGTCGGCAATCAGCACCTTGAAGGCGAAGGCTTCCAGAGACAGTGCCGGGCGCTGGGCTGCGAAATCCTCAAGGTCATGGATCTGCCGGGACAACCGGCGCTCGGCTTCGCTGCCGTCCGGGGCATGGCTGGCGTTGTAAGATTCGGTCAGGCGCTGCCATGCGAGGAACAGCCCGCGAAAGATTGCGGCATCGCTCATGCTGCACCGCCTTTCGGCAGGTTTACCGAATCCAGTTCCTGATTAAGCTGGCGCGCGATTTCGCTGGCAGCCTCAAGCAATCCGATATTCAGGTGCGCAAGGTCTTTGTCGTCAGCCATACACAAAGCAGCGTTGACAATTCGTTCCAGCTTCAGGGCAGCATTTTGCTGTCGCTGGATGTGGTTCGGAAGGTCGTTCATGCTGCACCGCCTTCCTGCGTGCTGACGGTTTCCAGCAGAAGTGCTGCGGCATCCAGCTTGTCCAGAGCCGTGAAGCAGGCAGCATTGATTGCGGCGCGGTCAGGGTCCGGCTTCCCCCCGCCGGGGTTATATCGGGTCGCCAGTTCGATCAGGTTCAGGACATGGCGGGCGTCGTCAATTTCGTCGGTGGCATTCAGATGTGCTTGGGGCATTGGCTTCCCTTTCAGGGTTATGCGGCTTGGCGGATTTCGGCGCGCAGGGCATCGGCGGTGGCATAGTCGGCAGGCGTCCAGCGGGTCTTGCAGTCCAGCACATAGAGACGCTGGCGCAGTTCGGCGGCACGGCCCGTCTCTACCGGGCGGGCAGCGCGCTTCGCAGCAAACCATGCGGCTGCCAGGTGGTGCTTGAAGATGAACCGGCGGCTAGCAGCCGACACGGGCGACGGGCTGCGGGGCAATCTCGGCTTTCGTCGCGGCCCATGCTGCTTTCATGATTTCCGACTTGTTGAACATGGTGGGCTTCCTCTGGATATTTCGCTTACTGTGTTGTATGTATGATACAGGGTTAGCGCATTGCCAATAACCCCGTTAGCGAATTATTGCACGAGGTAAGCGAATGACGCCGGAACAAGTGAGAATGGCAAGGGCAGCAACCGGTCTCGGGGTTCGAGACCTAGGCGAGGCGGCAGGCGTCTCCTTCACATCGGTCAGCCGCTTTGAAACTGGGAAAAGCGGTCTTCACCACGCAACAGCGGAAGCCATCCGCAAAGCCCTGGAAGCCCGTGGCATCCAGTTTCTCGAAGATGGACAGGTTGCCGCCGGGCCGGGCGTGGCGTTGAAAGGGGCGGCGGAATGAATACCGAACGCGACAAGCTGGTAGCGTTCAATGAGCGGGTGAAGCTGTTTGCCGGGTTCGTGAATGCGATAGCACTGGGCCTGATAGGCTTCGCGGTTCTGCGCCCGCTGACTGACAGCCTGTCGAATGCGTCATGGGCGGCGGCATGGTGGGCAGCGGCAGGACTCGCAATGCACGGTGTTTCGCACTATATTCTGGGAAGGATTAGGAAAGAGGTGAAGCCATGACGCTGTTTGACTTTATCGTCCCTCTTGTCGCGCTGGCGGTTGCCGGGGCAGGCGTTCTTGTCCTGCGCCGTGCAGAGCGTAACCTTGACGCGAAGCATGGATGCCACCACCCCGCCGAATGACGGCCCGTAGACATGCACCGTTTCTTGGGGGCTTCGGCCCCCTTTTCATTTCAAGGCCACCGCGAAGATTTATCGGCGGTCATAACGCGCGCGAGGGCTTCGGCCCCTTTCCAGTTCAGGACACACCACCATGAGCCGTTCACGCAAGAGAACCCCGGTTGTCGGGATAACCACCGCGCCCAGCGACAAGCCCTATAAAGTTGCTGAACATCGCCGTGAACGCCGGTCGGCAAAAGTAAGTATCGGCAACGGCGCTGAGCCGGAACATCCGAAAGCCTTTGGCGACCCGTGGCGAGGCGAGAAGGATGGCAAGGCATATCTGGACAATCCCAGCGCCGGGGATATGCGGAAGTAAGCGCCCCCCTTTTTACGGTGCGGAATAAAGAGCCGGATCGGCCTTCACCTGCACCCCGGATGCCCGCCCCTTTTTACGGTGTCAGAAAATCGGGCCATTGATAGCACCCCATGCGCTGGCTTCCCGATCCAGCC
Organism: Paracoccus marinaquae; assembly: GCF_018860165.1. Lineage (GTDB taxonomy): Bacteria > Pseudomonadota > Alphaproteobacteria > Rhodobacterales > Rhodobacteraceae > Paracoccus > Paracoccus marinaquae. The sequence goes on along the minus strand of NZ_JAHKNG010000092.1, from coordinate 461 downwards.
TGACAGCCCGCCTGCGTCTGAAGTTTTCTGAGGTTTCCGCTGACCGGTTGAACCTCAACATTTGTCAACATCCTGATTTCACCCCATGCAGATCGGCCAGCACCTTGGGGTAATCTCAGGGTTCCTGCCGGGCCTTCTGTCTGCACCGTGCAGCCCGGCTGCGGCAGCCTTCGCAGCAATAGCGCGCATCGGCCCTGCGATAGTCAGGAACGGCTCCACCGCACCACAGACAAACCCAGCCATCGCGGCGCAGGTTCGCCAGAATGCGGCTGGCGCGGGCCATGCGCTGGGTTCTGCCTTGAAGCAGGAAGGTATCGACCAGCAGGCTTGCACCGGGCGTTGTTGCAGAACGCCGGTTTGAGCCGAGCTTGCGCCTTTCCCCCGCGATCTTAGGCGACGCGTTCGATCTCCGCTTGGCCGAGAGCGTTGAAGCGGTTCATGAGGGCAATGCGGATGTGGAT
>NZ_JAHKNG010000091.1 GCF_018860165.1 Paracoccus marinaquae | reverse complement strand
TCGATGCCCGGACCCGCGCGGATGCCTCGGATGCACCGATCTGGCGGGTGTTGCGCCGGCGTCCGAACCGCTGGCAGACACCGTCGCAATTCCGCCGCATGATGCAGGCGCATCTGCTGTTGCGGGGCAACGGCTATGCGATGATCGTGCGCTCGCGCGGCGAAGTCCGCGAACTGATCCCGCTGCACCCTGACCGAGTCGCGGTCACGCAGGGCGATGATCTTACTCTGGCCTACGTCTATACCCGGATGGATGGGCAGCGGGTGTCGCTGGAACAGGACGAGGTGCTGCACCTGGTTGGGCTGACGCTGGACGGCGTGCACGGGGTCTCGGCCATTGCCTATGCTCGCGAGACCATCGGTCTGGCGCTGGCGATGGAGGATCATGGGGCCACGACATTCCGCAACGGTGCGCGGGTCAGCGGGGTGCTGAAACACCCACAAAAGCTCGGCCCGGAAGCTGTGGCCAATCTCAAGGCCGGTTTGGACGCGTTCCGCGCCGGCGGCGAGCAGGAGGGCAAGAACCTGATCCTTGAGGAAGGCATGGAATATGATCGCATCGCCATGACGGCGGAGGACGCGCAATGGATCGAGAGCCGCAAGTTCAGCCGCACCGACATTGCCATGTTCTTCGGGGTGCCGCCGCATATGATCGGCGACACCGAGAAGTCCACCAGCTGGGGCACGGGCATCGAGCAGCAATCGATCGGCTTTGTCGCCTATACGCTCGAGGATCACCTGACGATGTGGGAGGAGGCGATTGATCGTGACCTGATCGGTGCTGACGATAAGCTCTATGCCCGGTTCAACCGCGCGGCCCTGGTCAAGGGCGACATCAAGGCCCGTTGGGAGGCCTATGTGAAAGGCCTGCAATGGGGCGTCTACAGCCCCAATGAAATCCGGGCACTGGAAGACCAGAATCCGCGCGACGGTGGCGACGTTTATTATCCGCCGCCTAACATGACCGCGAATGCCGAGGAAGTGGAGGACGAAGCCACTGCACCCGCCGAGCAGGATGAGGCCGACTCCTGACATTCATTTCACAGAGGCTCGCCCAATGGCCGGGGTGACCGTTTCAGTTCGTGAAGGCGTCGATCAGGTTGATGACGGAGAGGATCTTTCTGGTATCGCGATCAACCCGGTAGGCGCGATCGCCATCGCGATAATACCGCCAATCGTCGCGCGGCTCGAGACTGAGTCTGCGGGGGTCGCGAATAACCACATAATCACCAACTCGAAGGATGTCCCCGATCCTGGAGCCGTAATGATGATCATAAGACTTGCGTGCTTGGCCAGGGGGTACGCAAGGCGGGTTTTTCTTTGCAAGGCCTGGCGGACAATGTCCTGCAAATCCGCGGTGGTGGTTGCCGCGCGCCTTGCCTTTGCTGTGACCCGGATCTGCCAAAGCAGGCATGGCGGCCACCGATGTGGCTGCAATCGCCATTACGGCCAGTGTTCTGGAAAGTCTCATAGTTCACTCCGCTCAAGCGTTTTCGAATAGATAGTGCCGAGGGGGGTAGGAGTCAGCCCGGCCGAACAACATTAGGCCATAAATGCGGCGAAAATGGCGGGCTTCCGCCTGTCTAACTGTCGTCCAGCCTGAATTTTGCTAGCAACCGAAAGGCATACCGATGAGTCTGCGTGACCTCCCGGCTGGACCGGACTTTCAACGCCCCGCCACCTATCAGTTTGATACGCCGTCCGATGCGCTGGCAAAATGGGCTGACATGCCGAGCCCGGCGACGGCCAGCGACAACACCACGATCACGATGCTCGATATCATCGGCGACGACGGCATGGGCGGTGGCGTGAGCGCGAAACGGATCGCGGCGGCGCTGCGCGCCATCGGAAATCGCGACATCACGGTGCAGATCAACTCGCCAGGCGGGGATATGTTTGAGGGGATCGCCATTTATAATCTTCTGCGGGCGCATCCGGCCAGGATCATGGTCGAAGTGCTCGGCATTGCGGCCTCGGCGGCCTCGGTCATCGCCATGGCCGGTGACGACATCCGCATGGGGCTCGGCTCCTTCATGATGGTGCACAATGCCTGGGGCATGGTGATCGGCAATCGCCATGACATGCGCGAGGCCGCCATCGTGTTCGAGCAGTTCGATGCGGCCATCGCTGACATCTATGAGGTCCGCACCGGCATGAAGCGCTCCGATATCGAGCAGCTGATGGATGCGGAAACCTTCATGGCGGCGGCACAGGCTGTCGAATACGGCTTTGCCGATGTCGTCGACGATGCCGAAATCCACCCAGAGACCAATGCGTCCGCGCCGATCCGCCCCGAAATCTATGCCAAGCGCCGCATCGACGCAGCGCTTGCGCAACAGGGCATCTCGCGCACAGAGCGGCGCAAGATGTTTTGCCAGATTGCCGGCATGCACGACGCTGCCGATACCGCCACGCACGACGCTGGCTTCCATGCAGCCGCCATCCAGCGGTTGATCGACACCATCAGATCATAGGAGACTCGTCATGGGTATCGAACTGAACCCGCGTGCGCGCGGGATTGTCGGCGTGCGCGCCGATTCCGGCAGCGCCACCAAGATCCTGGCCGAACTGCAGAAGACCTTCGAGGACTTCAAGGTCGAGCGCGACAAGGAGTTGGCCGACATCAAGGCCGGCATGGCCGATGTGGTGCAGACCGAAAAGGTCGACCGCATCAATGCCGAGATCACCACCCTGCAAAAGTCGCTCGACGAAACCAACGCCATGCTGGCGGCAGTAAAGGTCGGCGGTGTTGGCGGGACGACCGATCCCGACAAGGCCGAACACGCGCAAGCCTTCGATCGCTTCTTCCGCCGTGGCGTCGATGCCGGGCTGCGTGATCTGGAGGTCAAGGCCAAGCTGACCACCCAGTCCGACCCCGATGGCGGCTATCTGGTGCCAGAAAAAACCGAAGCCGGCATCGATCGTGTGCTCGGCACGGTGTCGACGATCCGCTCGCTCGCCCGCACCATCTCGATCTCGACCAATACCTACAAGAAGCTGGTCAATATGGGCGGCGCAACGTCCGGCTGGGTTGGCGAGGAACAGGATCGTCCTGGCACGGCCACGCCGACGCTGCGCGAGATCGCCATCAATACCGGCGAGATCTACGCCATGCCCGGCACCACGCAGACCTCGCTCGACGATG
>NZ_JAHKNG010000090.1 GCF_018860165.1 Paracoccus marinaquae | reverse complement strand
AGACCCCGTAACCGGGCGAAGCGGCGGGTGTGTGCCTCCGGTCGGGCTACGCCCTCCCTCCGACACACACCCGCCGCACCGTCTCATCCTGATTGACGCAGAATCTCATCCTGATTGTCGCGCGGCACGGGGGCGACCACCGCGACGGCGGAGTTCGAGCGGGATGTGGACGCGCAGGGTCTCGGGCGCGGGCATCAGGCAACCTCCTTCTTCGGCGGGGCCATCAGCGCGGCGATGGCGCCGAGGCCATCATGGCGCAGGTCGATGGCGAGGCCCGCCTCGCTTACCGTGATGCGCGCGACCAGCAGTTGGACGATGCGCGCCTGCTCGGCCGGGATGAGCGCCTTCCAGAGGTCGTCGAACTGCGCCAGCGCGGCGACAACGGTGGTCTCATCGAGATCGGGGCGGTCCTTCCGCACCGCCCGCGCGGTGCGCGCCGCGACCTCGGGCGTGCGCAGCATGCGGCGGATTTCGCCGATGACGGCGTCCTCGACCATCGCGCCGGGCAGGCGCTGTGGCCCGCGCAGCTCGGCCGCAGGGCGCTTCCGGATCACGTCCATGGACGTGTAGTAGCAGTAGCGCTTGCCCTTCCGCTTGGTGTGGTGCGGCGTCATGGCGGCGCCCGTCTCGGTGAAGATCAGCCCGCGCAGGAGCGCCGGTTGTGCCGTTCGTGCCACCGCCGCCCGGGCGACGCGGTTGTTGGCCATCACGGCATGCGCGTCGTCCCACAGTTTTCGGTCGATGATAGCCGCATGCTCGCCGGGATAGACCTCGTCCTTGTGCACGGCGAGGCCGAGATAGACCTTGTTGTGCAGGAACTTCAGCAGGTAGCCCCGGTCGAACACCGCGCCGCGCTTGGTGCGGATCCCGCGCGCATGCAGTTCCTTCAGCACCTGCGCCGTGGAGCTGGACCGGGCATAGAGGCGGAAGATCGTCCGGACCTGTTCGGCTTCGGCGGGCTCGATGACCAGCTTGCGGTCCTTGACCACGTAGCCGAGCGGCACCGGACCGCCCATCCACATCCCCTTGCGGCGGGAGGCGGCGAACTTGTCGCGGATCCGCTCGCCGATCACCTCGCGTTCGAACTGGGCGAAGCTGAGCAGGATGTTCAGCGTGAGCCGCCCCATCGACGTCGTGGTGTTGAAGGACTGCGTCACCGAGACGAAGGTGACGCCGTGGCGGTCGAAGATCTCCACCAGCTTCGAGAAGTCCATGAGCGCGCGGCTGAGGCGGTCGATCTTGTAGACCACGACCACGTCGATCAGCCCGGCCTCGATGTCGGCGATCAGCTGCGCCAACGCGGGCCGGTCCAGCGTGCCGCCGGAGAAGCCGCCGTCGTCATAGCGGTCGCGCAGGGCGACCCAACCCTCGGCGCGCTGGCTGGCGATGTAGGCCTCGCAGGCCTCGCGCTGGGCGTCGAGGCTGTTGAACTCCATGTCGAGTCCTTCCTCGCTCGACTTGCGGGTGTAGATGGCGCAGCGCAGGCGGCGGACGGCTTCGGGCTTGGTGCGGCTCATGGGCGCGCCTCCGCACCATGGGCCAGCCCGAAGAACTTCCACCCGTTCCAGTGACTGCCGGTGATCGCCCGCACTGCGGCCGAGAGCGACTTGAAGCGCCGCCCCTGCCATTCGAAACCTTCTGTCAGGACGGTGACGACCTGCTCCTCGCCCTGCCACTCGCGCACCAGCTTGGTGCCGGGGATCGGGCGGCGGGGATCCGCGATCAGCGGACCCGGCGCGCCGGATGCGACCTCGGCCGCCAGCGCGTCCAGCGTGCGCCGCGTCGCGGGCTTGATGCCGCCATGGGCCAGTTCCTGGATGCGGTAGCCGATCCGCAGCTCCAGGTTCCCCCGGCTGGCGTTCGGCGCGGGCTCGCCGAACATTACCCGCCACTTGCCCTGCAACTCGGGCACCGTCATCGCCTTCAGCGCCGCCAGTTCGGCCAGGACGTCGATCCCCTCCGCCGGGCGCGCAAGCGCGGCCCTTGCGGTTGATTTCCTTGTGTTTTTCCTCATCCGTCGTCTCCAACTCGGTTTTGCAGCTGTCTCCGACGACGGCGTCTGAGGGCGAGAATGTCCAGCGAACTGTCTCCGTCGAGCGGAGAATTCTCGTTCGATTCCTGTGGGTTGGTGCGCATAATGGCGTCGGCGAGGATGGCGGCCAGTTCCGCCAGCCGCTCATCAGTGGTGAGCGTCTCGGCGGGCGGCGCGAAGGCGATGTCGTCTGGCATGGGGAGCGAACCTCCTGAGGCGGTTTGCTCCGTGTTCGCTGCTTGTGGCGGACAACTTCAAGCTAAAACAGGGGGTTGTCGTAGCGGCGCGAAGCAGAACGAGATTGATCGTGCGTGCTGCGGCAATCTCTGCGATGGCTCACTAAGCCCGGGTTTCAAGCGAAGCCTGCCACAGTCGATCATGAGTACGTTTGTTCTGACTTCCTTCAGACTTCCCTTCAGGCATCGTCAATCGATCACGAAGGCCAGATGCCGGACTTGTGCGCAACCGAATGAGCCGGGTAGCATAATGGAAGGACGCACACCTGTGGTTGCCAACGTGATTAGGACAAGAACAAAGTGTCAGGGAAGAAAAGCGAGCTGCCACATACTCTGATTGAAGCCGTCAAGGATGGTCGAGCTGTCGTGGTTCTTGGCGCTGGCGCGTCCATGGAGTGCGTAAATTCCGCTGGGCAGCGACCACCAAGTGGAGAACAGCTTCGTGATTCACTAGCAAAGAAATTCTTGGGGCGGGAAAAAGAAACAAGAGATCTCGCGATGGTTGCCGAAATGGCAATTTCGAGCGGCGCCGGTGAACCTCTTGTTTTCGAGGAAGTTTCCAAGTTGCTGTCGGGATTTTCACCGTCAAAGGCACATATATCACTCGCCGATTTCAGGTGGCGAGGACTTGCAACAACAAATTACGATCAAATTATAGAGTCTGCCTATTCTGCAAATTCAGCTGCCAAGCAAACTTGCATCACATTCGTGAAGGATGCGGAACCTTATGATGACCGCTTGAAAACGGCCATGAATCCAGTACCATTACTAAAATTACATGGTTGCTTAGATCATCGGCTTGATCGCGACATTCCACTAGTTCGTAAGCGCGACGTTGTGGCCCTATGCGGCGAGGCTTGACTGCTGATTGAATCGCCACGGCATGAGGTCTTCGATACCGTTTTGCGGGTGACCGTCGAGGATGGCGTGCAGGGTTGCTGCGATGTAGT
>NZ_JAHKNG010000008.1 GCF_018860165.1 Paracoccus marinaquae | reverse complement strand
GAAATGGCGCAAGCTTGATGGCCAGAACCGCCTGCCCGAGATCATCCAGGGGATTGAATTCCGCGATGGCCTCCGCCAACTTCAAACCGCCGCCTGATCAGGCATCACCAACTTTCGCGCATATCTCCTGCCTGACGGCTTCCACCGCATCCGGCATTACGGCCTGCTCGCCGGCTCGGCCCGCAAGGCCAACATCACCAAGATCCGCGCCTTGCTCTGCGTCCAGCAGTCTGAACAGGTCGCCGTTCCGGAGCCAGAGCTTGAGATCACCCCGCTCACCCTGCGCGAGCCATGCCCCTGTTGCGGCGGTCGCATGCGGATCATCGAGATCTTCAGGCGGGGACAGAAACCGAGGTCGCGCGCGCCGCCCAGGGACCAGGCAGCATGACATATCGCCCGTCATCCGTCACGAAACAGCACCGGCTACACTCCGCAGACCCGGTCCGAACAGCGCGTGCTCGTCTACTTCCAACCCGGCAGAAGACAGCAGTATCTCCAGAACGCACAGCCTCGTCGGGATCATCAGCCGAGTTTGAGACCGTATCCAGCGCCTGCCTCGCCATCACCCGCGCCCCGGATGCAGCCGCCGCCGCAACCGTTCGGGCACTTTCCCCATAGCTTGATCCAACCCCCCGCGGCTTCCACCTTGGGAGGTTTTCCAACCCGGGTCGTGGTCGCGCCAATGAGCAGCGTTCCAACGCGACCCGAATCGGAAAACCTTCACCATACCGGGCATTCGCCGCATGTGTCATGAACGGCGGGTTCCGGGCGGCCTTGGAGCCGATACGGCAACCATGGCGCTCAAGGGCGGAAACGATGCTGGACCTGACACCGTGCATGAAGGGGATATGCGCAGGCAGGGTGACGCCTGAGCGGGCGTCACCGGCGCCCGGGCATGTCCCGGTTCACGTCATGCGCGGCGGAACAGGCCGGGCACCGGCCCCGATCAGCCGCATTTCGAATGGCCGCAGCTCGGGCAGGTCATGCAGCCCTCGATCATCCGCATCCCGTACTGGCCGCAGGCCGGGCAGGCCGGGCCGCGCGGGGTCTCGCCCACCGCCACCGCCTCGGCCTTGGGATCGGTCTTCAGCCCCATCCCCTCGCCTTCGAGGAAGCCGATGGCGATCATGTGCCGCTCGATCACCCCGCCGATGGCGGCAAGGATCGATGGCACATAGCGGCCCTGCATCCAGGCGCCGCCGCGCGGATCGAACACCGCCTTCAGTTCCTCGACCACAAAGCTGACATCGCCGCCGCGCCGGAACACCGCCGAGACCATCCGGGTCAGCGCCACCGTCCAGGCGTAATGCTCCATGTTCTTGGAGTTGATGAAGATCTCGAAGGGGCGGCGATGGGTCGCCTGCACGATATCGTTGATGGTGATGTAGATCGCGTGTTCGGATCCCGGCCATTTCAGCTTGTAGGTGGCGCCTTCCAGCGCGGCCGGACGGTCCAGCGGCTCGGTCAGATAGACCACGTCGGCGCCCTTGTCGGCCTCGGGCGCGGTCTCGGTCGTCTCGCTGACCGACAGGACCGATCCGGTCACCTCGTTCGGGCGATAGGTGGTGCAGCCCTTGCAGCCCAGATCCCAGGCCGCCAGATAGACATCCTTGAATTCCTCGAAGCTGATATCCTCGGGGCAGTTGATGGTCTTCGAGATGGAACTGTCCACCCAGTCCTGCGCCGCGGCCTGCATGGCGACATGGTCGCGCGGCGCCAGGGTCTGGGCGTTGACGAAGTAATCGGGCAGCGGCGCATCGCCCTTCAGGTCGCGCCACATCTGCACGGCGTAATCGACCACCTCTTCCTCGGTGCGGCTGCCGTCTTTCTGCAGCACCTTGCGGGTATAGGCATAGGCGAAGACCGGCTCGATGCCCGAGCTGACATTGCCGGCGTAAAGGCTGATCGTGCCGGTTGGCGCGATGCTGGTCAAGAGCGCGTTGCGGATGCCGTGATCGCGGATCGCCTGCCGCACATCCGCGTCCATTTTCGCCATGAAGCCGGATTTCAGGTATTCCCCGGCATCGAACAGCGGGAAGGCGCCCTTCTCGCGCGCCAGATCGACGCTGGCCAGATAGGCCGAGCGCGCGATCGCCTTCATCCATGCCCGCGTCTGTTCGACCGCCTCGGCCGCGCCATAGCGCAGCCCCAGCATCAGCAGCGCATCGGCCAGCCCGGTGACGCCCAGTCCGATCCGGCGCTTGGCCTGCGCCTCGGCCGCCTGCTGCGGCAGCGGGAATTTCGAGGCATCGACGACATTGTCCATCATCCGCACGGCGGTGCGCACCAGCTCGTCCAGCGCCGCCTCGTCCAGCCGCGCCGCCTCCGAGAACGGCGCCTCGACCAGCCGCGCAAGGTTGACCGAGCCCAGCAGGCAGGCGCCATAGGGCGGCAGCGGCTGCTCGCCGCAGGGATTGGTGGCGGCGATGGTTTCCGCGTATCGCAGGTTGTTGGCCTTGTTGATCCGGTCGATGAAGATCACGCCCGGCTCGGCATAGTCATAGGTCGCGCGCATGATCCGGTTCCACAGGTCGCGCGCCTGCACGGTGTGATAGACCTTGTCACCGAAGACCAGATCCCAGGACCCGTCGGCCTTGACCGCCTCCATGAAACCGTCGGTGACCAGCACCGACAGGTTGAACATGCGCAGCCTCGCGCTGTCCTGCTTTGCCTGGATGAACTGCTCGATATCGGGGTGGTCGCAGCGCATGGTGGCCATCATCGCGCCCCGGCGACTGCCGGCCGACATGATCGTGCGGCACATCGCGTCCCAGACATCCATGAAGGACAGCGGCCCCGAGGCATCGGCGGCCACCCCGTGAACCGCCGCACCGCGCGGCCGGATGGTGCTGAAATCGTAGCCGATGCCGCCGCCCTGCTGCATGGTCAGCGCGGCTTCCTTCAGCATGTCGAAGATGCCGCCCATGCTGTCGGGGATGGTGCCCATGACGAAACAGTTGAACAGCGTCACCGACCGGCCGGTGCCCGCCCCGGCCAGGATGCGACCCGCCGGCAGGAACCTGAAATCCTCAAGCGCGGCATAGAAACGGTCCTCCCAGAGCGCCGGATCCTTCTCGACCCGGGCCAGATCGCGGGCGACCCGGCGCCAGCTGTCCTCGACCGAGGCATCGACCGGCTGCCCCCCGGCATCCTTCATCCGGTATTTCATGTCCCAGATCTGTTCGGCGATAGGGGCAGCAAAGCGGGTCATCTGGCATCCATAGGCAGGTATTGGGGGAATGATACAAGATATTGACAGGCGCGCGCCAAATCAAGCCGGTTTGGCCGCCTCGGGCAGGCTTTTCAGAAAACCGTCGCGCACGGCCTCTTCGGCCTCGGCCGCCAGCGACTTGCGGCTGTGCCCGGCCACCGGGATCGGCGCCCCGAGGCGCAGGGTGACGCCACCCTGACGCGGCGCCGACAGCACGGCCAGCAGGTGATCGGCCAGCGCCATGTCGGCCCACCAGCCATAGAAGCGCGGATCGGCGCCTTCCGGGGCGTGATAGACCACGCTCATCGGCTGGATCGCCAGATCGGCGGGCAGGTCCGGGTCCAGAAAGCCCTGAAACAGGGTCGGCTTGAAGGGCAGCACCCGGCGGCCATCGGTCGAGGTGCCTTCGGGAAAGAACAGCAGCCGGTGGCCGGCCCGGACCCTCGTGGCGAATTCCTCGGCCTGGGCGCGGGCCTGCCGGGGATCGCGGACGACGAAATGCGTGTTGGTGACGGTGGTCAGGATATTGATGCCGGGCCAGCCCTGCACCTCGGCCTTGCTGACGAAGAAGACCGGCGTGGCGGCATTCATGGTCAGGATGTCCAGCCAGCTGGAATGATTGGCCACCACCGCGCCGGGGCCACGCATCGGCCGGCCTTCGCAGCGCCAGCGCAGGCCCATGCAGGCCAGAACCAGCCGGCAGACGGCCTGCACATGGGGGCCGGTCCAGGGCCGGCGCGGGCCGTGAAACAGCCGCTCGGCTCCGCGCAGGGGCAGGATCAGGATCACGCCGGCCAGCAGCACCAGCACCGCCGGCACCCCGCGCCGGATCACCCGCCACCAGCCGCGCGCGCCATCCGGGCGCGGCAGCGCGATCGCCTCGCCCTCGCGCCAGGTCGCCGCGCCGCGTCCGGGGTCGATGCGGGGCCGCGCCGGATCGCTCATTGGCCCTGCCAGCGGCTTTCGTAGAACCTGCGATGCCGGTCCGACATCGCCTTGGTGTCCATCATCAGGAAGACATCGGTGGTGTTGAAGGCGCGATCGACAAAGGCCCCCTCGCCGACCAGCCCGCCCAGCCGCAGATAGGCCTTGATCAAGGCCGGCATCCCGACCATCGCCTCGCGCCGGTCGAGCCGGTCCGCGGGAATCAGATCCATCGGCTGATAGCCCTTGGCCCGCGCGACCGCGCGCAGCGCCTCGGGGGCAAGATGGTGGTGATGCAGCCAGCTCAGCGCCGGGGCCAGCGCCTGAATGTCGGTGCCGTGGAAACTGGCCACGCCGAACAGGATCTCGATGCCCAGATCCAGCACATAATCCGCCAGCGCGTTCCACAGCAGGAACATCCCGGTTCCGCCGCGATAGGCCGGCTCGACGCAGGACCGCCCCAGTTCCAGCAGCGACCGGCCCGAGGCCCGCAACCGCGTCAGGTCGTATTCGCCATCGCAGTAGAAACGCCCGAATTCCTCGGCCCGGGTTCCGGGCAGCAGGCGATAGACGCCGACCACATGATCCAGGTCCTCGGCCGAGCGGCGCCGGTCCACGAGGCAGAGATGATCGACCACCTCGTCGAATTCATCCCGCTCCAGCCGGGCCTCGTGATCGACAAGTGGGCCGCTTCCGCCCAGTTCCTCGACAAAGACCCGATAGCGCAGCCGCTGCGCGGCCAGCAGGTCGCATTCAGAGGTCGCGATGCGGATGTCGAAATAGGACGGATCGGATTTCATGCGGCCTTCATGGTCGAGGCGTGGGGCGGCGGGGCCTGTCTAGGCGCCGGGCGGCAGCTTTGCAACACGGGCCCTGCCTTCCACCGGCGGAAGGCGCAACCGGGACTTGCATATTTCAATCATTGGTTGCAAATTCACCCCATGATTAACCAAGATCACCCCTCATCGGCCCCGACGATGTCAAGGTTGACACGGCGGCCGTCGATCACCTGCTTGCCGGCTTCGGTGAAATTCACGGTGATCCGGTCGCCGATGCGTGACTGGACCTGTCCCTTGCCCCATTCCGGTGCCCCCGGATGGCGGACGATCATCCCGGGTTCCAGCATCTCGTTCACGACGACACCTCCTGACGCTGCCGCAAAGGTTATCCCCGCATGACATTCGACACAACGCGCATCGCACCCGGAGAACTGGCGGCGCTGCTGGGCTCGCGTCTGTGCCACGACCTGGTCTCGCCGCTTGGCGCCATCGGCAACGGTGTGGAACTGCTTGAGATGTCGACGGACTATCCGGGCATTTCCGGCAGCCCGGAACTGCGCCTGATCGCCGAAGCCGTCGCCGCCGCGCGCAGCCGGATCGAGGTGTTCCGGATGGCCTTCGGACAGGCGCAGGGCGATCAGCGCCTGCCCCGCGCCGAACTGCACCGCCTTCTGGCCGGGCTGTCGGCACAGGGCAGGCTGCGAATCGAGCTTGACGCCGAGGGCGATTTCGCCCGCCCCGAGATCCGCATGATCCTGCTGGCGCTGATGTGCCTTGAAACCGCCATGCCCTGGGGCGGCCGCATCGTCGTGCTGCGCAGCCAGCCGGGCTGGCGGCTGGTCGCCGAATCGGACCGGATGCGCCCGGATCCGGCGCTGTGGGCGTGGCTCGACAGCACCGAATTCGACGCCGCCCGCGCGCCCGCCCCGGCCGAGGTGCAGTTCGCGCTGCTGGCCGAGGCCGCCGGCGCGGCCGGACGCCGGCTGACATGGGACATGGATGACGAGGGCGCCGAGATCGCCTTCTGACCCGTCTGCCCCGCCCCGGCCTCTCCCTCCTCCTCGGGCCGGGGCGGCGGCGGACCGCCGCCTCAGGCGCGAATCGTGCCGTCGCCGGTCACCAGATACTTGAAGCTGGTCAGCTGCTCGGCCCCGACCGGGCCGCGCGCATGCATCTTGCCGGTGGCGATGCCGATCTCGGCCCCCATGCCGAATTCGCCGCCATCGGCGAACTGGGTCGAGGCGTTCTGCATCAGGATGGCACTGTCCAGCCCGGCGAAGAACCGCCCGGCGGTGGCGTCATCCTCGGTCAGGATCGATTCGGTATGCTGGCTGCCGAAGCGGCGGATATGCGCGATCGCGCCATCGACCCCGTCGACCAGCCTCGCGGCGATGATCATGTCCAGAAACTCCTGGCCGAAATCCTCGGGCCGGGCCGGCACCGTGCCCGGCAGGCCGGCCAGGTCGCCCTCGGCCCGCACCTCGACGCCGGCGGCGACCAGATCGGCGATCAGCGCCGCGCGCAGGTCCGGATCGGCCGCGCGGTCGATCAGCAGGCATTCCGCCGCCCCGCAGATGCCGGTCCGCCGGGTCTTGGCGTTCAGCACCACCCGGCGCGCCTTCCCGGGATCGGCCCGGCGGTCGACATAGATGTGGCAGATCCCCTCCAGATGCGCGAAGACCGGCACGCGCGCCTCGCGCTGCACCAGCCCGACCAGCCCCTTGCCGCCGCGCGGGATGATCACGTCGATCAGCCCCTGCGCCTGCAGCATGGCGCTGACCGCCGCACGGTCGCGCGTCGGCACCAGCTGGATCGCCGTCTCGGGCAGGCCGGCCTGGCGCAGCCCCTGCACCATGCAGGCATGGATCGCCTGGCTGGAATGCAGGCTTTCCGAGCCACCGCGCAGGATCACCGCATTGCCCGATTTCAGCGCCAGCGCGCCGGCATCGGCGGTGACATTGGGGCGGCTTTCATAGATCACCCCGATCACCCCGATCGGCGTGCGCACGCGGCGGATATGCAGCCCCGTCGGCCGGTCCCATTCGGCCACCACCTCGCCCACCGGATCGCGTTGTTCGGCCACCGCGCGCAGCCCGTCCTCGATCCCGCGCAGCCGGTCGGCATCCAGCCGCAGCCGGTCCAGCATGGCCGCCGACAGCCCCTTCTCGCGGCCATAGTCCAGGTCGCGGGCATTGGCGGCAAGGATCTCGGGCGCGCGGGTGCGGATCGCCTCGGCCGCACCGATCAGCGCCGCATGCTTGCGCTCGGCCGAGGCCACAGCCAGATCGACCGCCGCCGCCCGCGCCGCCTCGCCCATCTTCACGATCAGCGCCTCTGCCTCAGCCATGTCCTTCATCGTCCCGCATCCTGCCAGAATGAAACGCCCGTTTTCACCGCCCGCCGCGCGGGTCCGCCCGTCATACCGGAGCCGGTCCGAAAACAGGAGTCCCGAAATGGCCATCCGCTTCATCCCGATCAAGACCGCCATCGCCTGGGCATTGCGCGACGGCACCGACGCCTACGGCCTGCCGGCCGAGCGCGTCGCGGCCTCGGGCGGCGACGGCGTGCCCTGCCGCCATTGCCTGCGGCAGGTGCCGGCCGGCGCGCCCTATGTCATCGTCGCCCATCGGCCCTTCGCCGGGCTGAACCCCTATACGGAAACCGGCCCGATCTTCCTCTGCGCCAGCCACTGCGCGCCGGGCGGCCCCGGTTTCCCGGCCGCGATGCTTGCCGCGCCCCATTATATCCTGCGCGGCTATTCGGCGGATGAGCGGATCATCTACGGCACCGGCAGCGTGATCCCGACCGCCGCGATCGCCGCCCGCTGCGAGGATCTGTTCGCCCGCCCCGAAATCGCCTTCATCCATATCCGCTCGGCCAGCAACAACTGCTTTCAATGCCGGGTGGAACGAGGATGAGGGATCACGCCGCGAGCTAAGCCGTCAGCGCGACCGACCGCGCCTGCGTTCGCGAAATCTGCCGCAGCACCTAAGCAGCGGCAAATTGGTCGGGCTTGCACCGCTACCACCCCGACGCATTCAAGTACGTGTCCAACCAGCCCCGCTTCGGCGGGGCTCTGCTTGTTGCGCAACATGCAGCAGGGAACGTAGAAAGGGGCGCAGCCAACAAGGGAACAATAATAATGCCGGAGATGTTTTCGCTGGGCTTAATTTACAATGCTTTTAAGGACTTGGTTAAGCTTTGCCTAGGTATTCGCAAGCCGCAGTTTTCCCCAGAGGAAAAGATAGCGCTTCGGGATAAGTGGAAACCCGTATTTGAGGAATGGCTACTGGATCGCCGAAGGAGCAGATACGGGAGCGACGTAATAATACGGGACGTTCGTCGGTTCGATAAGTACCCCGACACGGACCCGAAGAAGAAGGGTATATCGTCGTGGTTTCGCCTTGGCTTGATGGACACATATCATGGCGGCATACTTGTAGGCTTGAGGTGGGAGCGCCTCGTTGAAGTACCTGAAGGTTCATATCGTGTTGCACGGATGGAAGACCATGCGAACGGAAATGACCTCGGCATCAAGGTGATACTTGCGGGGCGGATACCTTACCATCAAATCCAGTCGGTAGATTTCGGCGGCGACGAATACTATACCTTCCCGCACATCTTCTGCCACTTTTCATTGAGGGGCCAGCCTTACGAATCCGTCGAATTCTATGAACAACGTCAGCTTGAAGATTTCGACAAGCCTTACTTCGTTCAGATTGGTAAGTACCGGAACATACGAAAAGAAAGCACCAATGCGGGCATCAAGCACGTTTGACGGACGTACAACGCCATGCCTGTGATACGAACATTTCTGTTGCGGCCACGTCTTCGTGATCGCCCACCGGACTTCGGGGTTGATCTAGGGAGCGTTCGGCCCTGGAATATTATCCAGAATAATCAATGATTTGAAAGGAAAATGGTAGCGGAGGAGGGATTTGAACCCCCGACACAAGGATTATGATTCCTCTGCTCTAACCAACTGAGCTACTCCGCCACGGTGTGCGCGGTGTAAGGGGAGGCTTGGGGGGCGTCAAGCGGATTTCTGATCATTCTCCGCCGCCGGCATGCCCGGGAGGCATGGCCCCGAAGCCCCGACGGCAAAGGCGGTGATCCGGCGCCCCGACCGGTCGAAACCGTCACGTCATCTGCGGGCCGGGAAGGTGAAGCCGACAGCTTAACCGATCCTGCGCCACAGCCCGCACTCGGTGTACGCGCTGTGCACGGGTTGTGCCGCCCCGGTGCACGCGCCGTGCCACGTCCTGTCCAGCATTTGCAGGGAATTTTCGGCAGGCGCCGCCCATGGCCGCACCGACAACGCGCGTTGCCCGTTGCGTCCGGCCTTGCGGGCCGCGCGCGCGGGCGGCTATTCGGCCGCGGTCTGCCCTGCCGCCGCTTCGGCCTCGATCTTCTCGGCCCGCGCCTCGACCAGTTCGACGATGTGGTCGATCATCTGGTCATTCGTCATCTTGTGGCTCTGGCGCCCGGCCATATAGACCATGCCGCTGCCGGCGCCGCCGCCGGTGAATCCGATATCGGTCATCAGCGCCTCGCCCGGCCCGTTCACCACGCAGCCGATGATCGACAGGCTCATCGGCGTCTTGATATGTTCCAGCCGCTTTTCCAGCCGTTCCACCGTCCGGATCACGTCGAATCCCTGCCGCGCGCAGGAGGGGCAGGAAATGATCTGCACGCCGCGCGTGCGCAGGCCCAGCGATTTCAGGATCTCGAAGCCGACCTTCACCTCCTCGACCGGATCGGCCGACAGGCTGACGCGGATCGTGTCGCCGATCCCCATCCACAGCAGGTTGCCCAGCCCGACCGCGGATTTCACCGTCCCGCCGACGAAGCCGCCGGCCTCGGTGATGCCCAGATGGATCGGCGCGTCGGTCGCCTCGGCCAGCTTCTGATAGGCGGCGGCGGCCAGGAACACGTCGCTGGCCTTCACGCTGATCTTGAATTCGTGAAAATCGTTGTCTTCCAGGATCTTGATGTGATCCAGCCCGGATTCCACCATCGCATCCGGGCAGGGTTCGCCGTATTTTTCCAGCAGGTGCTTTTCGAGGCTGCCCGCATTCACCCCGATCCGCATCGAACACCCGTGATCACGCGCCGCCCGGATCACCTCGCGCACGCGGGCCTCGTCGCCGATATTGCCGGGATTGATGCGCAGGCAGGCGACGCCGGCCTCAGCGGCCTCGATGGCGCGCTTGTAGTGGAAATGGATGTCGGCCACGATCGGCACCGGGCTTTCGCGGCAGATCTCCTTCAGCGCCCGCGTCGTCTCCTGATCGGGGGCCGAGATGCGGACGATATCGGCGCCGGCCTCGGCGGCGGCGATCACCTGATCCAGCGTCGCGCGCACGTCATGGCCGTCGCTGTTGGTCATGGTCTGCACGCTGATCGGGGCATCGCCGCCCACCGGCACGCTGCCGACCATGATCTGGCGGGATTTCCGCCGCTCGATATTGCGCCAGGGACGGATCGGGTTCAGCGACATGGCAGCCTCCGGGGGTTCGCCCCGCAGATACGCCATCGGCCCCCGTGCGGCAACCGCCCGCGCGAAACGGTGATCGACGCAGGGTCACACGACCATGCGCCTACGCGTCGCGCGCATTCTGATGTAGTGTCGGGCAGACATGAAAGGGAGCCATACCATGACCTTCAACGCCCTCGTCGTCGACAAGCCCGGCACCGACCGGATCCATGCCAGCATCCGGCAAATCGACGAATCGCAACTGCCCGACGGCGATGTGACGGTGGCGGTCGAATATACGACCGTGAACTACAAGGACGGCATCTGCATGGGGCCCGGCATGGGGCTGGTTCAAAGCTATCCGCATGTGCCGGGCATCGATTTCGCCGGCACGGTCGAATCCTCCGAGGATCCGCGCTACCGCCCCGGCGACAAGGTGGTACTGACCGGCTGGCGCGTGGGCGAAATTCGCTGGGGCGGCTATGCGCAGAAGGCGCGGGTCAAGGCCGACATGCTGGTGCCGCTGCCCGAGGGGCTGACCACGCGCACCGCCATGGCCATCGGCACGGCCGGCCTGTCGGCGATGCTGGCGGTGCTGGCGCTGGAGGATCACGGGCTGAAACCGGGCGACGGGCCGGTGCTGGTCACCGGGGCCGCGGGCGGCGTCGGCTCGGTCGCGGTGGCGATCCTGGCCCGGCTGGGCCATGAGGTGGCGGGCGTCACCGGACGCCCCGAGCAGGCCGATTATATCCGCACCCTCGGGGCGACCCGGATCGTTCCGCGCGCGGAACTGGGTCACGCCACCGAGGATCTGTTCGAGGCCGAGACCTGGGCCGGCTGCATCGACGCGGTGGCCGGCAGCATGATCGGCCGCGTGCTGAAACAGATGAAATATGGCAGCTCGGTCGCCTCCATCGGCTTTGCCGGCGGGGCCTTGATGGAGGGCGCCGTCATCACCCCCTTCATCGTCCGCGCCGTGAACCTTCTGGGGATCGACAGCGTCATGCAGCCCTTCGAGAACCGCCAGCGCGCCTGGCAGCGGCTGGGCACCGACCTGCCGATGCAGCATCTCGAGGCGATGATCCAGCCGGCCGGTCTGGGCGATCTGCCCGCGCTTGGCGGGGCGATCCTGCAGGGCAAGGTGCGGGGCCGCGTCGTCGTCGACGTGAACGCCTGAACGGCCCCGCGCCGCTGCCGGGGATCAGTCCTCGGCAGCGATGCGGATCACCTTCTTGCCGAAATTCTCGCCGCGCAGCACCTGGTTCAGGGCCCGCGGCGCGTTTTCCAGCCCGTCGGTCATGTCCTCGGTATAGACGATCCTGCCCGCCGCCACGAGCGGCGCGACCTCCCGCATGAAATCGGGATAGAGATGCCCGAAATCGTCGAAGACGATGAAGCCGCGCAGCACGATCCGCTGCTGCAGGAAACGCGCCATGACCAGCCCGGTCCGGTCCGCCCGTCCCTCATCGGCCAGATCGGGGCTGTTATAGGTCGCGACCGTGCCGCAAAGCGGGATGCGCGCGCCGGAATTCAGCAGCGGCATGACCGCGTCGAAGACCTTGCCGCCGACATTCTCGAAATAGATGTCGATGCCCTCGGGCACCGCCTGCGCAAGCTTTTGGGCGAAATCCGCGGCGCGGTGGTCGATACAGGCATCGAAGCCCTGCACCTCGACCGCGTGGCGGCATTTTTCCGGGCCTCCGGCAACACCCACGACGCGCAGCCCGCAATGCTTCGCCAACTGCCCGACCATCGCGCCCACGGGGCCGGTCGCCGCGGCGACCACCAGCGTCTCGCCCGCCTTCGGCTGCCCGATCTGCGTCAGCCCGGCCCAGGCGGTAAAGCCCGGCATGCCGAGAACGCCCAGGGCCCAGGACTTGTTCGGCATGTCCGCGGCCAGCGGGAAGGTCAGCGCGCCGTTCGAGATCGCGTAATCCTGCCAGCCGCCGACGGTCACGACCCAGTCGCCCTCGGCATGGTCGGGATGGCGCGAGGACACGACCCGGCCGACCGTGCCGCC
The DNA here is from genome assembly GCF_018860165.1 of Paracoccus marinaquae. Lineage (GTDB taxonomy): Bacteria > Pseudomonadota > Alphaproteobacteria > Rhodobacterales > Rhodobacteraceae > Paracoccus > Paracoccus marinaquae. The sequence continues at coordinate 104,481 of NZ_JAHKNG010000008.1, read as the reverse complement.
GACCATGGTTTCGCCGATGCCGACCGGCGCGGCATAGGATTTTCGGTCGGACAGGCGTCCGCGCATATAGGGGTCAAGCGACAGATAGTGGTTGCGCACCAGGAATTCGCCCTCGCCCGGTACCGGAACGGGGCCGGTCTCAAGGCGGAAGGTCTGCTCGTCCGGTTCGCCCTGCGGGCGCCGGTTCAGCACGAAGCGGCGGTTTTCCAGAATTTTCTCGGGATGTGCCATGGTGATCATCCGGACCCGAAGGTGCCGGCTCCTTGTGCGATTGGTGTCAGGTTTGATCAGATAGGTGCGCCGCGCCTGCCGCCAAGTCACCCGCCCCCCAGAACGTCGCGTCACCCGGCCGGCGGGGAACCGGCGACGCGCGGGGCTCAGCCCGCCGGCAGGCGCAGCGCTGTCATCACCGTCGCCAGCGTGTCGCGCGGCAGCATCAGCAGCATCGGCCCCTCGATCCGCAGCGTCACCAGCCCCTTGGCAATGTTCGAGGTTCCAACCCGGCCGCCCGGGATGAAGTCGATCCCCTCGATCGGCCATTCCAGCCCGGTACTGACGCCCCGCGCCGGCCCCATGGGAAAAAGCGAAACCCGCGTTCCCGGCATCAGCGGCAGGGTGATCCGGGGCGGCGCCAGAAAGACCAGATCGTCAGAGGCCAGCAGGATCACCAGCGGGCGGGTGACGGCGGCCATGGTACTGAGCGTGGCCAGCGTATGGTCCAGCCGCATGCCGGTAAAACCCACCGCCATCACGAAGGGCGCGGCGATCCGGGTCAGGCATTTGGTGAAATCGGTGCTGTCCTGTTCGGGCACATGATGGACCAGTTCGGCCGGGATCAGGCGGCGCGCGGACGGGCTGATGCTGTCCAGATCACCGATCACCCGGTTGGGCGGGCATCCCAGGGCCAGCGCGCGATCGGCACCGCCGTCGGCCGCCACCAGGGTCGGCGCAACCGCCAGCGCAAGTTCCAGATCCACCGGCGCAACCGCGCCGCCGCCGATGACGGTCACGCCGCGATCGGAGATCACCAGTGGCGGGATCATTCGCCCCGGCCGATCCCGGTGAAGATCCGCTTCAGCGGCAGGATCCAGACGATGCCGAGGCCGATATAGACCAGCAGCTCGATCCAGATCGGCTGCCGCCCCCAGCGGGCATCCATCCAGTTCACCAGACTGACCGCGACCACGATATAGGCCGGCAGCCCCAGCAGCAGAATCAGCAGCGACAACCGCTTGCGGGTTTTCAGATCCATCCTATCCCTTCCCTCCGCGCCGCAGCCCGCCGGCCGTCCGCGCCATCCGTTCGATCCGGGCCCGCCAGCGCGGCAGACTTTTCTCGGCCCCGCCACGCCGGACCATGCCGAAATAGCCCCGGCGGATCGGCCGGAACCCGACGAAGCCCAGCACCTGCCGGCGATAGCGCCAGCCCACGGGGTCGAAATAGGCCAGCCGCAGGTAGAAGGGCGGCGTGTCCATGGTCACCAGAAGATCGGCCGAGCGCCCCTTCAGCAGCCGGTCCCACCACAGATCCTTCGCGTGATACCGAAAGGCCCGGCGCGGCAGCAGGATGCGGTCCCAGAAGCCCTTCATCCGCGCGGGCTCGGCGCCCCACCACAGCGGGAAGGCCAGAACCAGATGGTCACAGGCCTCGATCTCGTCCAGCGCGGCGGCCAGATCGGGCTCCAGCGGCGGGATGTCCTCATAGCCGCGCGGCAGATCCGGATCGAACTGCATGTCGCGAATCGCCAGCCGGCGGATCCCGGTCCCGGCGGGCAGCGCGTTCTGATAGACGTCCAGCAGATGCGACGACAGGCGATCGCCGTCGGAATGGCCGTCGATCAGAAGCGCGCGCATGGCATCAATCCGCGAAAGGATCGGTCACAAGAATCGTGTCGTCGCGTTCCGGGCTGGTCGAGAGCAGCGCGACCGGACACTGGATCAGTTCCTCGACCCGGCGGACATATTTGATCGCCGCCGCCGGCAGGTCGGCCCAGCTGCGCGCCCCGGCGGTCGAGTCCTGCCAGCCTTCCAGTTCCTCGTAGATCGGCGTCACCTTCGCCTGCAGGGCGGCGGCGGTCGGCAGGTAGTCATAGGTCTTGCCGTCGATCTCGTAGCCGGTGCAGATCTTCAGCACCTCGAACCCGTCCAGCACGTCCAGCTTGGTCAGCGCGATGCCGCTGACGCCGCTGATCGCGCAGGTCTGGCGCACCAGCACCGCGTCGAACCAGCCGCAGCGCCGCTTGCGCCCGGTGACGGTGCCGAACTCATGCCCCCGCTCGCCCAGCCGCTGGCCGTCCGCATCGTCCAGTTCGGTCGGGAACGGGCCTTCGCCGACGCGGGTCGTATAGGCCTTGACGATGCCAAGGACGAAATCGATCGCCCCCGGCCCCAGCCCGGTCCCCGAGGCCGCCATGCCCGACATGGTGGTCGAGCTGGTGACATAGGGATAGGTGCCGAAATCGATGTCGAGAAGGCTGCCCTGCGCCCCCTCGAACAGGATCCGCTTACCGGATTTGCGGGTCTCGGCCATGATCTTCCAGACCGGCTGCGCATAGGGCAGCAGCTTCGGCGCGATCGCCAGCAGCTCCGCCTTCAGCGCCGTCCGGTCGATGGGCTCGGCGCCCAGACCCTGACGCAGGGCGTCGTGATGGGCCAGCAGCCGATCGAGGCGATCGTCCAGCGTCTGCTCGTCGCCCAGATCCGCCACGCGGATGACCCTGCGGCCGACCTTGTCCTCATAGGCCGGCCCGATGCCGCGGCCGGTGGTGCCGATCTTCGCCTTGCCGGCGGCCTCTTCGCGCAGCTTGTCCAGATCCTGATGCAGCGGCAGGATCAGCGGCGCATTCTCGGCGATCAGCAGGTTTTCGGTCGAAATCTCGACCCCCTGCCCCGACAGCTTGTCGATCTCTCGAAACAGCGCCCAGGGGTCCAGCACCACGCCATTGCCGATCACCGCCAGCTTGCCCTGCCGCACGATCCCCGAGGGCAGAAGCGACAGCTTGTAGACCTCGTTGCCGATGACCAGCGTGTGGCCAGCGTTATGGCCGCCCTGAAACCGCGCGATCACATCGGCGCGCTCGCTCAGCCAGTCGACGATCTTGCCCTTGCCCTCGTCGCCCCATTGCGCGCCGACAACCACCACATTGGCCATGAGCCGGTCCTTCCTTGCCCGAAAAACGTCCGCCGCAGGGTCTAACGCAAGGCCGGGCCGGGGAAAAGCGGCGATTTCCTTTGGCGCCGGAAGCCGGTCGTGAAATGCTGGACCCGATCCAGAAAAGGGAGGGTTTCCGGATGTGCCATGCCTGCGTCATCGACTCAGTCAAATCCAACATGCTGACGCGCCGTTCGCTGTTCTCGGGCGCCGCTGCGGGCGCCGCGGCCATCGCCATGGGCGCGGCCTCGGCCCGCCCCGCCCTGGCCCAGTCCTCGGGCAGGGTGGTCGATCTGACCCATGCCTGGGACGGCGATTTCCCCACCTTCGACGGCAAGCCCGGTATCCTCTATGAACCCGACAAGGTGATGGACCGCGACGGCTATCAGCTGTGGAAGCTGACGATCTTCGAACATTCCGGAACCCATATCGACGCGCCCTTGCATTTCTCGGCCGATGGGGCATCCGTGGATGAACTGCCCGCCGCCAGCCTGATCTGCCCGCTTTGCGTGCTGGACCTGACGGCAAAGGCCGCCGAGGATGCCAATGCCATGGTCGAGCCGGCGGATATCGAGGCATAGGTTTCAGCCAATGGCGATATCCCGGCGGGCGCTGTCGTGGCGATGCATTCCGGCTGGGCCGCGAAACTGGCCGAGCCTGCCTTTCGCACCGACAGCGCCGGCAATTTCGCCTTTCCGGGTTTTTCCAGGGCCGCGACGGACATGCTGGCGGGGATGGAGGTGGCCGGGATCGGGGTCGATACGCTGTCACTCGATCCCGGCAATTCTGCCGATTTCGCGGTGCATAATTCCTGGCTGCCCGGCGGACGTTACGGGATCGAGAACCTTGCCGGGCTTGACGGCCTGCCGGCCTCGGGCGCCACGATCTTCGTCGGCGCGCCCAGGCACAAGCGCGGAACCGGGGGGCCGGCGCGGATCCTTGCCATGATCTGACGGGCAGGGCCTGGCGCCCCGACGACGCGCGCAAGCCGGGGCGATGCGGCTCAGTAATGCGGCGGGCGCTGGTCGGCCAGGGGGATCGCGCCGCCGGCATCGGACTGCTGTTCGGCGGCGGCGCGCATCAGCATCTCGACCCGGCGGGTCAGGCGGGTGATTTCGGCATCCTGCCGGGCGATGACCTCGCTCAGATCCTCGGTCGCGCGGGTCAGATGCGCCAGCGCCTCTTCCAGTTGCTCGATGCGGGCCTCGGCCTGCTTGTCCATATCGCCCCCTTCCGTTACAGCAGCCACGGATTTGGCCGGAAAGGCAGGACCATGGCGAAGGACCAGAAAAAACAACCCCGTCCGAGGGCCGAGACGCCCAAGGGCTTCCGCGACTATTTTGGCGCGGATGTGACCGAGCGCAAGACGATGCTGGACCGGATCGCGGAAATCTATCACCGCCATGGCTTCGACCCGCTGGAAACCAGCGCCGTCGAGACGGTCGAGGCCCTGGGCAAGTTCCTGCCCGATGTGGACCGCCCCAATGCCGGCGTCTTCGCCTGGCAGGAAGAGGCGGTGCCGGGCGGCGGCTCGGGCGACTGGCTGGCGCTGCGCTATGACCTGACCGCGCCGCTGGCGCGGGTGGCGGCACAGTTCAGGAACGATCTGCCGGCGCCCTACCGGCGCTATGCGATGGGGCCGGTCTGGCGCAACGAAAAGCCGGGGCCGGGCCGGTTCCGGCAGTTCTATCAATGCGATGCGGATACCGTGGGCAGCGCCTCGGTGGCGGCGGATGCGGAAATCTGCGCCATGCTGGCCGATGCGCTGGAGGCGGTGGGCATCGCGCGCGGCGACTACATCGTGCGGATCAACAACCGCAAGGTTCTGAACGGCGTGCTGGAGGCCGCCGAGGTCCGTCCCGATCAGGCCGAGGACGTGCTGCGCCAGATCGACAAGTTCGACAAGGTCGGCCGCGACGGCGTGCTGGCCCTGCTGACCAAAGGCCGCAAGGACGAAAGCGGCGCCTTCATCGACGGCGTCGGGCTTGGCGAGGCGCAGGCGGCGCCGGTCCTGGCCTTCCTGACCTCGAAGGGCGGGGACAATGCCGCCACGCTGGACAACCTGCGCGGGGCGGTGGGCGCCTCTGCCATCGGCGCCGAGGGCGTCGAGGAACTGGCGCAGATCGCCGCGATGCTGGCGGCGATGGGCGTGGGCGCGGATCGCGCCGTCATCGATCCTTCGGTGGTGCGCGGACTTGGCTATTACACCGGCCCGGTCTTCGAGGCGGAGCTGACCTTCGAGATCCTCGACGAAAAGGGCCGCAGGCGGCAGTTCGGATCGGTCGCGGGCGGCGGGCGCTATGACGGGCTGGTCGAGCGTTTCACCGGCCAGAAGGTGCCGGCGACGGGCATCAGCATCGGCGTGGACCGGCTGCTGGCGGCGCTGCGCGCCAAGGGTCTGGCCGGGTCCGAGGAACGCGGGCCGGTGGTGGTCACGGTCATGGACCGCGACCGGATGGCCGACTATCAGGCGATGGCCTCCGAACTGCGCGCCGCCGGCATCCGCGCCGAGGTTTACCTGGGCAATCCGAAGAACTTCGGCAACCAGTTGAAATATGCCGACAGGCGCGGCGCGCCGGTGGCCATCATCCAGGGCGGCGACGAGGCCGCGCGCGGCGTGGTGCAGGTCAAGGACCTGATCCTTGGCGCGAAGCTGGCGGCCGAGGCCAGCCACGAGGAATGGAAGGCCCAGCCGGCCCAGACCGAGGTTCCCCGCGCCGGCCTTCTGGCCGAAGTGAAGCGGATCCTCGGATGATCCCCAAGCGCGACAAGCAGGCCGCCGGCCAGCGGCTTCTGTCGGCCTTCCGCGCGGCCGGCGCGGTCGAGATCGCGCCCGACATCCTGCTGCCCGCCGAAAGCCTGCTGGATCTTTACGGCGAGGATATCCGCGCCCGCGCCTATGTCACCGCCGATCCGATCCGGGGCGAGATGATGCTGCGTCCCGATTTCACCGTGCCGGTGGTGCAGGCGCATATGGAGAACGGCGCCGAGCCGGCCCGCTATTGCTATCTGGGCGAGGTGTTCCGCAAGCAGGACATGGGCGAGACCCGGCCCGAAAACCCGCGCGACAGCGAATATCTGCAGGCCGGGTTCGAGCTGTTCACCCGCGATCCCGGCGCCGATGCCGAGGTCTTCGCGCTGTTTCACCGGCTGCTGGCCCCCTATGGCCTGAGCGCCGAGACCGGCGACATGGGCCTGCTGCTGGACGCCGTGCGCGGCCTGCCGCTGACCGCCCCGCGCCGCGACGCGCTGCTGCACCATATCTGGCGGCCGGGCCGCTTCCAGCGCCTGCTGGCCCGGTTTTCCGCCCCCGTCCCGCCGCGCGATTTTCCCGATACCGGTGCGCCCTGGGCCGGGCTGCGCGACGAGGCCGAGATGCAGGCCCGGATTGCGCGGCTCTGCGACGACATGGGCGTCGCCCCCCTGCCCGGCATCTGGTCCGAGCGGCTGGCGCAGCTTTTCGCGCTGCGCGCGCCCGCGCCTGCGGCCATCGCCCGGCTGCGCGATCTGGCCCGGGACATGCCCGCGATCGGCAAGGCGGTGGCGCGGATCGAGGCGCGTTTCGCGGCGATCGAGGCCCGGGGCATCGCCCCCGAACAGATCGTCTTCGAGGCCAGCCACGGGCGCGCGACGATGGAATATTACGACGGTTTCACCTTCAGTTTCCGGGCCGGACATACGGGCTGGCCGCCGGTCGCCTCGGGCGGGCGCTATGACGCGCTGACCCGCGTCCTGGGCAAGGGGCGCGAGATCCCGGCCATCGGCGGCATCATCCGCGCCGGGCTGATCGCCGAGATGGAGGCCATATGATCCGGCTGGCGGTGCCGTCGAAGGGACGGCTGATGGAACAGACCTTCGAGTGGTTCGCCGCCCGCGGCCTGCGGCTGTCGCGCAGCGGATCGGAGCGCGAATATGCCGGCCGCGTCGAGGGCGCCGACGGGGTCCAGCTGGTCCTGCTGTCGGCCGGAGAGATCCCGCGCGAACTGGCCGCGGGGCGGATCGATCTAGGGGTCACCGGCACCGATCTGGTGCGCGAGAAGCTGGCCGGCTGGGCCTCGGATCTGGCCGAGGTCGCGCCGATGGGCTTTGGCCATGCCGACCTGATCCTCGCGGTGCCCGACTGCTGGCGCGATTGCGAGACGCTGGACGATTTCGCCTCGATCGCCCGCGATTTCCGCGCCGCCCACGGCTTCCGGCTGCGGATCGCGACGAAATATCACCGGCTGGTCCGGGCCTGGCTGGCCGGGCATGAGGTCGCGGACTATCAGCTTGTGGACAGCCAGGGCGCGACCGAAGGCACGGTCGCCAACCTGACCGCCGAGGCGATCGCCGACATCACCTCCTCGGGGGCGACGCTGCGGGCGAACAACCTGAAGATCCTCGGGGACGAGCCGATCCTGCGCTCGCAGGCGACGCTTGTCGCCAGTCGCGCGGCGATGGGGCCCGAGATGACCGCGCTGCTGGCGCAGCTTGGGCTGAGGGCATAGCCGGGGGCTGTCTGCCCCCGGACCCCCGAGGATATTTTCCTGAAGAAGAAGGCGTCAGAGCCCGACCAGCGCGCGGGCGAATTCCTCGGCGTCGAAGGCGTCGAGATCGTCGATCTGCTCGCCCACGCCGATGGCATGGATGGGCAGGCCGAACCTGTCCGCGAGCGCCACCAGCACCCCGCCGCGCGCGGTCCCGTCGAGCTTGGTCATCACCAGGCCCGAGACATCGGCCAGCTTGCGGAAGGTCTCGACCTGGCTCAGGGCGTTCTGGCCGGTCGTCGCGTCGAGCACCAGGAGCGTGTTATGCGGCGCGTCCGGATCCTTCTTGCGGATGACCCGGACGATCTTGGCCAGTTCCTCCATCAGGTCCTGACGGTTCTGCAACCGGCCCGCCGTGTCGATCATCAACAGATCCGCACCCTCGGCCTCGGCCCGGGTCATGGCGTCGAAGGCGAGGCTGGCGGGATCGCTGCCCTGCGCGGCGACCATCACCGGCACGCCCGCCCGCCGGCCCCAGACCTGCAGCTGTTCGACGGCGGCGGCGCGGAAGGTATCGCCCGCCGCGATCACCACATTCTTGCCCGCCGCCTTGAACTGGCTGGCCAGCTTGCCGATCGTCGTCGTCTTGCCCGAGCCGTTCACGCCGACCACCAGCACCACCTGCGGCTTTTTCGGATAGATCGGCAAGGGCCGCGCCACCGGGGTCATGATCCGCGCGATCTCGGCCGCCAGCAATTCCTTGAGTTCGGTCGAGGAGACCCGCCGACCGATCCGGCCCTCGGCGATATTCGCGGTCACCCTGAGCGCCGTCTCGACCCCCAGATCGGCCTGGACCAGCATGTCCTCGAGCTCTTCCAGCATGTCGTCGTCGAGCGCGCGGCGCGGATCATCCGGGCGCGCATCGCCCCGCCCCAGCAGCCGGCCGGCCAGCCCCCCGGTCGCCGCGGGCGCAGGGGGCGCAGGGGGCGCGACCGGCGCGGACGGGCGGTCCGCCAGCGGCGCCTCGGGCGCGCCTTCGGCCACGATGTCGTCAAGCCCCTCGCCGATCTTCGAGGATGAGCGGCTCAGCCGCTCGCGCAGTTTGGTGAAAAACGACATATCCGCATCCTTTCCGTCGGCGCGAACCTAATCGCTTGGCGGCGGAAGGGAAAGGTGATCCGCCAGCCCCGCGATTCCTGCCGCACGGGCCCGGAAGCCGCGGATGCACTGACCGGTTGCGCTGCGGACAGAAATCCGGGCATCATTCCTGACCATGCCGTGACAGCGGCGGAACGGCGCTCAGGGGGAGGGCGAGGGATGAACGAACAGACCACAGGCAGCCATGCGCATGCGAAAGCCGATGAACGGGGGCGGCCCGGCATCGGCGACTATTACAGCGCCACCCAGCTGCGCACCGACCGCTGGAGCGCGCTGCGCGACGTTGCCGAGGAACTGGCGCTGCACGGAACCGCCGGCCGCAAGGGCCAGAAGATGCTGGCCGAGGCCGACAAGCTGTTCGCGGCGCTGGCGCCGATCGAACGCTACTGGGCCTTTCCGGGCGCGACGGCCTTCGACTATATGGGCCGCCTGCTGGAGCATCGGAAGATCCCCGACTTCACCCATGCCGTGCGCCGCGCGGCGCGGGCGCTGATCTCGGGCGCCTATCGCCGCCGCAGCGTCATGCTGACCGCCGAGGAGGCCGAGAACGAGGATTTCGAGGACGAGGTCGCCCTGTCGCCGGATGCCCGCTCGCTGGGGCGGCCCTATTTCGAGGTGCTGATCGTCGACGACCTGAACGAGCATCAGGAACGCTGGCTGCGCCAGAGCCTGCTGCGCGCCCGGCGCCCCGAGGATGCCTTCATCTATGAGCCGGTGGTCGTGCCCAGCCTCGAGGACGCCCTGATCGGCATCCTGTTCAATCACAACCTGCAGGCGGTGGTGGTGCGCCCCGGCCTGACGCTGAAATCGCAAAACGGCGTCGAGATCCTGAACAAGCACCTGCAGGATGCCAGCGAGGACGAGGACGTCGATGCGATCTCGCCCGATGAATACGGGCCCGAGACCTGCCGGCTGGTCCACAAGATCCGGCCCGAACTGGACACCTACCTGGTCACCGACCGCTCGGCCGAGACCATCGCGACGCTGGATCTGGGCGGCTGCCGGCGGGTCTTCTACAATCAGGAAGACTTCCTGGAGTTGCATCTGAACATCCTGCGCGGCGTGAACAGCCGCTTCAAGACGCCGTTCTTCACTGCCCTGAAGGAATATTCCAAGCAGCCCACCGGCGTCTTCCACGCCATGCCGATCAGCCGCGGCAAATCCATCACCCGCAGCCACTGGATCCAGGATATGGGCGCCTTCTATGGCCCCAATATCTTCCTGGCCGAGACCTCGGCCACCTCGGGCGGGCTGGACAGCCTGCTGGAGCCGCGCGGCCCGATCAAGAAGGCGCAGGAATCGGCGGCGCGGGCCTTTGGCTCGAAGCAGACCTTCTTCGCCACCAACGGCACCTCGACCTGCAACAAGATCGTGGTGCAGGCGTTGATCCGGCCCGGCGATATCGTGCTGGTGGACCGGGACTGTCACAAGTCGCATCACTACGGCATGGTGCTGGCGGGGGCGAGCGTGGTCTACATGGACAGCTATCCGCTGCACGAGCATTCCATGTATGGCGCCGTGCCCACGCGTGAGATCAAGCACAAGCTGCTGGAATTGCGCGCGGCGGGCAAGCTGGACCGGGTGCGGATGATCCTGTTGACCAACTGCACCTTCGACGGGCTGATCTACAATGTCGAACGGGTGATGGAGGAATGCCTTGCCATTAAGAAGGACCTCGTCTTCCTCTGGGACGAGGCCTGGTTCGCCTTCGCCCGCTTTCACCCGGCCTTCCGCCAGCGCACCGCGATGTCCGCCGCCGGCAGCCTGCGCCGGGCCCTGCGCAGCCCCGAACGCACGAGACTCTGGGACCAGCAGCAGGAGGCGCTGAAGGATGCCGAGGACGAGGACTGGCTGAACACCCGGCTGGTCGCGCCGCCCGATGCGCGGGTGCGGGTCTATGCCACGCAATCGACCCACAAGACGCTGACCTCGCTGCGGCAGGGCTCGATGATCCATGTCCATGACCAGGACTTCAAGGGCGAGACCGAGCAGGCCTTTCACGAGGCCTACATGACCCATACCTCGACCTCGCCCAACTACCAGATCATCGCCTCGCTGGATGTCGGGCGCCGCCAGGTCGAGCTTGAGGGCTATGAGTTCGTCCAGCGCCAGATCGACAGCGCCATGTCGCTGCGCAAGGCCATCGGCACCCATCCGCTGCTGTCGAAATACTTCCGGGTGCTGACGCTGGCCGACATGATCCCGGCCGAATACCGCGAAAGCGGGGTCGAGGCCTTCTATGACGCAAGGCGCGGCTGGACCGATACCTGGGATTACTGGTCCAGCGACGAATTCGTGCTGGATCCCAGCAAGGTGACGCTGGCCGTCGGCGGCACCGGCTGGGACGGCGACACCTTCAAGACCCAGATCCTGATGGACAAGCACGGCATCCAGATCAACAAGACCTCGCGCAACTCGGTGCTGTTCATGACCAATATCGGCACCACGCGCTCGTCGATCGCCTATCTGATCGAGGTGCTGGTCAGCATCGCCAAGGATCTGGACGACCTGCTGGACGACGCCTCGAAGATGGAGCGCCGCTCGTTCGAATACCGGGTGAAAAGCCTGATCGAGCATGTCCCGCCGCTGCCCGACTTCAGCCGCTTCCACTCGGCCTTCCGCAACGGCAGCACGCCCGAGGGCGACATGCGCAGCGCCTTCTTTTTGGCCTATGACGAGGACAATTGCGACTATGTGGATCTTGACGATGCGCTGCTCGCGCGACTGAAGGCGGGCGAGGAACTGGTTTCCTCCTCCTTCATCATCCCCTACCCGCCGGGTTTCCCGATCCTCGTCCCGGGCCAGGTCATCAGCCCCGAGATCCTGACCTTCATGCGCGCGCTGGATGTCAGCGAGATCCATGGCTATCGCCCCGACCTGGGCCTGCGCGTCTTCACCCCCGAGGCGCTGAAGGAGGCCGCCGGGGCCGCAAGCGGAGGCTGACCCCGGCGCTTCGGGCAGCCCCTGCAGAAGGTCGGAGCTTTTTCGTGCCGCACACTTCGTCGGTGTGGCGCCGGTGATCCCCGGCGCCTGCCTCCTCAGCCGGCGATCAGCCGCAGGGCGATGCCCCACATCACGCAGCCGACCCCCGCCTCCAGCCATTGCCAGGCTCGGGGTCGGGCAAAGTAGGGCGCCAGAAACCGCGCCCCGAAACCCAACGACAGGAAGAACAGAAAGGACGCGGCACTGGCCCCGATGGCAAAAGCCACACGGTCCGGCCATTGTGCCGAGATCGCGCCAAGCAGGACGACGGTGTCCAGATAGACATGCGGGTTCAGCCAGGTCAGCGCGGCAAGCGTGGTCAGCGTGGCGGCCAGACCGGCGCCCTGCCCTTCGGGGCGCAGCGCCTCGCCGCCGCGCAGCGCCGCCCGGAAGGATCGCGCGCCATAGAACAACAGAAAGACGACACCGCCCCAACGCATCGCCCCCGCCAGCCAGGGCAGATGGACGCCGGCAGCCGACATGCCGAAAACGCCCGCCGTGATCAGCACCATGTCCGAGGTGGCGCAGAACAGGCAGCACGCCAAGACGTGCCGGCGCAGCAATCCCTGCTTCAGCACGAAGGCATTCTGCGCCCCGATGGCGGCAATCAGCGACAGGGATGTTCCCAGGCCGGCAAGAAAGGATGTCATCGTCACCTCCGATGCGGTTGATGACAGATCGCCCCATTCAGTTAAAATGAATGTTTCTAACCTTGATGAAGAAATATTCATGCTGGACTATCCCGCCCTTCAGGCCCTGGCCGAAATCCTGCGCCGCGGCTCGTTCGAGGCCGCCGCCCATGCGCTGTCGGTCACCCCTTCGGCGATCTCGCAGCGGATCCGCAACCTCGAGGATCGCAGCGGCACGGCGCTGATCGACCGCGGCCCGCCGATCACGGGCACCGAAGCCGGCCTGCGCCTTGCCGCGCATCTCGACCAGGTCCGGCTGCTGGAGGCCACGCTGGCCGGCGCCCTGCGCCCGGCCGAGGCCCCGGTCATCCGCATCGCCATCAATGCCGACAGCCTCGCCACCTGGGCGCTGGCGCCACTTGCCGCGGCGCCGGGGCTGATCGATATCGTCATCGACGATCAGGACCATGCGCAGGACTGGCTGCGCGGCGGCCGGGTCGCCGCCGCCCTGACCAGCGAGGAACGGCCGGTCAGCGGCTGCGACAGCCTGCCGCTGGGCCGCATGCGATATCGCGCCACCGCCAGCCCCTCCTTCGTCGCGCGCCATTTCCCGAACGGCCCGGATGCCGATGCTCTCGCGCGCGCACCCTCGCTCAGGTTCAACGGCAAGGACGGGTTGCAGGACCGCTGGGTGCGGGCACTGACCGGCAGACGCGTTCCCCTGCCCCAGCATCTGATCCCGTCTTCGCAGGCCTTCGCCCAGGCGTCCCGCCTCGGCCTCGGCTGGGGTATGAACCCCGAAATCATGATCGAACCCGACCTGGCCTCGGGCCGGCTGGTCGACCTGGCGCCCGGCCTGCCGCTCGATGTCCCGCTCTGCTGGCAGGTGGCGCGTCTGACCGCCCCGGCCCTGCATCCGCTGACCCGGGCCATCGCCATGGCCGCCCGAAGCGTCCTCCTGGCCTGACGGATCATCTCCTGAACGGAAATATCCCGGGGTCCGGGGCAGCGCCCCGGCCATCGCCCCCGGCAAGGCGCCGCGCGACTTACAGTTGCGCGGCCACCTCCTCGGACAGGTCGAAATTGCCGGTGACGTTCTGCACGTCGTCATCGTCTTCCAGCGTATCGATCAGCTTCATCAGCTTCTGCGCCGTGTCCAGATCGGCGATCTCGGTCGGTGCCTGCGGCTTCCAGATCAGCTTGGCGGTCTCGGATTCACCCAGGGCCGCCTCCAGCGCATTCGACACCTCGTTCAGCGCGGTATCGGCGCAATAGATCCAGTGGCCTTCCTCGTCGCTCTCGACATCATCGGCGCCGGCCTCGATCGCCGCCATCATCACCGTGTCGGCATCGCCCGCCGAGGCCGGGTACATGATCTCGCCGACCCGGTCGAACATGAAGGCGACCGAGCCGGTCTGACCCAGATCGCCGCCCGACTTGGTGAAATAGCTGCGCACGTTCGAGGCGGTGCGGTTGCGGTTGTCGGTCATCGCCTCGACCACCAGCGCGATGCCGTTCGGGCCATAGCCCTCATAGCGGATTTCCTCGTAATTCTCGGCATCCCCGCCCAGCGACTTCTTGATCGCGCGGTCGATCACGTCCTTCGGCACCGATTTCGCCTTGGCTTCCTTCACCGCCAGCCGCAGGCGCGGGTTCTTTTCGGGATCGGGATCGCCCATCTTGGCGGCAACGGTGATTTCCTTCGCCAGCTTCGAGAACAGTTTCGAGCGCGCGGCATCCTGCCGGCCCTTGCGATGCTGGATATTGGCCCATTTGGAATGGCCTGCCATGATCGGTCGTCCTTCGCGTGTCTTGAAATCCGGATTCGGGCGCTTTTAGTCCAGCCCCGCGCCCCATCGCAAGCTGAACCCGAACAGATCGCCGGCGTCGAGGCCCCGAGCCCCCGCGATCCGCGCCCGGAAAGACGAACCGGCCGGCATCCGCCTGGCCGAGCGATTGCGGGTGCTGGCGGGAAAACGAAAGCGCCGGCCCAGGGCCGGCGCGGATCATCCGTCGATCTGTCGAGGAAAGGCCGCCCATCAGGCTCCGACGCGGAGGATGCGGCGAATCTCGCCGTCGCGGGTCAGCCCGCGGGCGGCCAGATCGGCATCGCTGATCCGGTTCAGCCGCTCGATCGCGCGCATCTGCGGGCCGGCTTCCGCCATGCTGACCAGAAACTTTCCGATCGCCACGAAGGGCGCGGCCAGAGCAGCACCAAGGCGAAGGCGGGGCTTGTCGGGGTTGGCGGGGATCACAATCATCTGGAAACTCCTTTGCAGGGACAAAGCTGTTCCCTCCCTGCCACCAGATATTGTGCAGTCGCAGCAAAACCGCAAGGCTGCATGCTGCATAGCGGCATTGCACGGGACTCAACCCGCACCGCGCCCCGGCTCTCAGAGCGGCCAGACGATCGGGATGACCGTCGATGCGGTCACCGCCATGAGAAAGTTCAGCGGCAGCCCGACGCGGATGAAATCGGCAAAGCGGTATCCGCCCGGACCATAGACCAGCGTATTGGTCTGATAGCCGATGGGCGTCGCAAAACTGGCCGAGGCCCCCATCATCACCGCGATCACCAGCGGGCGCGGATCGACGCCGAGCTGGTTGCCCAGCGAAATGGCGACCGGCGTGACGATGACCGCGACGGCATTGTTGGTCACCGTCTCGGTCAGCACCATGGCCAGCAGATAGACCGACAGCACCAGCGCCCAGTTCGGCACCTCGGCCAGAGAGGGTGCGATCTGGGTCACGATCAACTCGACCGCGCCGGAGTTTTCCAGCCCTGCGCCGACCGCAAGCATGGCAAAGATCAGCGCCATCAGCCGGCCATCGACAAAGCCAAGCGCCTCGTCGGCATCGATGCAGCGCGTTCCCAGAACCACCGCGACACCGATGAAGGCCAGCAGCAGGATCGGCGCCACCTCGAAGGCCGACAGGATCACCACGGCGACCAGCGTCGCCACGACGATCGGCGCGTGCTTGCGGCGATAGGCACGATCCGACGGCGCGTTTACCTCGACCATCTCCATGTCGCTGGCCAGACGCTGGATATCGGCGGGCGCCCCCTCCAGCAGCAGCGTGTCGCCGACGCGCACGACCAGATCGTCCAGCTGCCGGCCGATATTCTGGTTCTTGCGATGCGCCGCCAGCACATAGACGCCATAGCGCCGCCGCAGTCGCATCGAACCGAGGCTGCGCCCGATCATGTGGCACCCCGGCGAGATCAGAACCTCGACCGTCGAGGTCTGGACCGAGCTCAGCTTGTCGACCATGCGCAGTTCCTTGTGGCTCTGCAGCCCCAGAACCTCGGACATGGGCGTGCGCAGAACCACCCGGTCGCCGGCCTCCAGCCGCACCGCGGCCAGATCCCGGCGCAGCGAGGCGTCGCCGCGCAGAACGTCGATGACGCGGGCCGAATCGCGGGCGAAGATGTCGACCTCATCCAGCGCCTTGCCGATCAGCGACGATTCTTCGGGAACCGCGACCTCGGTGAAGAAGCGCATCTTCGAGCGGCCGGACATCAGTTGCGACATCGAATCCCGGTCGGGCAGCAGCCTGGGCGCGAAGACCAGCAGATAGATGACGCCCACGACGGCCATCGGCAGCCCGACCGGGGTGATCTCGAAAATGGTGAAGGGCTCCAGCCCCGCACTGCGTGCAACGCCGTCCACCAGCAGGTTGGTCGAGGTGCCAATCATCGTCATGGTGCCGCCGAGGATAGACAGATAAGACAATGGGATCAGAAGTTTGGAGGCGGAAGTTCCCATTTCCTTGGCAAGCTGCATGAAGATCGGCATCATCACCACGACAAGCGGCGTGTTGTTCACGAAGGCCGACATGGCGCAAACGACGCAGGAGACCAGCCCCAGCGTCGCCATCGGGTGGGTGCCCGCATGCCGGGCGGCGCGCTGACCGATCCAGTCCAGCGCCCCGGTCCGCACCAGCCCGCCGACGATGATGAACATGAAGGCGATGGTCCAGGGCGCCGGGTTCGCCAGCACTCCGGTGACATGCCCGACATCCAGAATGCCCAGAAGCAGCAGGACCACCGCGCCCAGGATCGCGGTGACCTCGGGCGGATAGGTCTCGCGGATGAACAGGGTCAGCATGCCGATGATGATGAAGATCGTCGTAACCGCCGACAGGGTTCCGGTCAGTTCAATTCCGAACATTCACATCTCGCGTTTCCGACCGCCGGGCGGCCCGCCGCACATCTTGCACAGATTCCGGCGGATGCTGCAAGGCGACATGATGGCCTCTGCGCTAGCCCGCGGCGGAGGGATGCGTGGGCGCCAGACGCCCGCCTTCACGCAGCGGCTCGATGCGGCGGGCCAGACCGGTCCGGTCGTCGGTTTCCACCAGGACGCCGCACAGCGTCGCCTCGCCCTCGGCCGGGGTAAAGCGATCACGGATCATGCCGGTGATGAAGCGGCGCAGCGGCTCGGCCTTGTCCATGCCGATGACGCTGTCATAGTCGCCGCACATGCCTGCATCGCTGAGATAGGCGGTGCCGCGCGACAGGATCTGGGCGTCGCCCGTCGGCACATGGGTATGGGTGCCCACCACCAGGCTGGCGCGGCCGTCGCAGAAATGCCCGACCGCCATCTTCTCGCTGGTTGCCTCGGCATGGATGTCGACCAGCGCGGCCTGCACCATGCCGCCGGGCGGATGGGCGCGCAGGACCGCGTCCAGCGCCGAGAAGGGATCGTCATAGGGCCGCGACATGAAGACCTGCCCCAGTGCCTGCGTCACCAGGATCTTGCGGCCGCGCCGGTCGCTGAACACGCCCGCCCCGCGTCCAGGCGCCTCCTTGGCAAAGTTCAGCGGGCGGATGATGCGCGGTTCCTTCTCGATGAAGCTCAGCATGTCCTTCTGGTCGAAGGCATGATCCCCCAGCGTCAGGCAGTCCGCACCCGACGCCAGCAGCAATTGCGCGTGGCCCGCGGTAATGCCGCGCCCGCCACTGGCATTTTCGGCATTGACGGCAACGAAGTCAGCCTTCAGCCGCTCGCGCAGCGGGGTCAGCCCCTCGCTGATCGCCCGGCGCCCGGCCCGGCCCATGACATCGCCAAGGAAAAGAATACGCATGATCGACTGGTTATGACAAAGCCATGACACGCTCAAGCGGCATCATCGACTGCGGCAGGGGCCACCTTCCGTCGCTGACCCGTCTGGGCGATCCTGCCCATCGACCTTCCCGAGGAGGACGTGTCCTGTGGGCGGCCTCGCCCGACGGCAGCTAAAGCAGGCTGCGCGGGCCATGCGAGGGCACCCCGACCAGCCCGGCAAAGGCGGCCCGCTTGCGCGCGACCGGCACCGATCCCGCCTGCGCCTGATCTGCATCGGGGGCAGCACGCCGCAGGGCCTCGAGATAGCCGAGAAGCGAGCCCGAAATCAGCCATGTCACCGGCGTAATGCTCGCATTGGGCAGCAGATCGACCATGTTCAGCGCCAGCACGAGCGAGACGCCAGCGGCGAGAATGCCAACTTCGCGTCCGGCGGCGCGGTGGGCACGTCCAAGAAGGAACACGGGCAGCAGAAGAAGTCCGAACTGGGCGATAAAGCTGAAGAACCCGCCGTATCCCATGGAAATCACCCACAGACCATCGGCAACCGAGATATCCTGGCCCGTTACCGGATCATGGACGACGGCACGCGCCCACCCCCCCCATCCGAACAGGGGTCGTTGCATCGCATGGGCCAGCAATGCATCTTCATTGTCGAAACGGAACTGCAGCGACTGCGCACGGTCCGCGGACATACGCCCGGCCATTTCGGCCATCCAGTCAGTCGGGATGACATCCAGCGTGCGCAAGATCGGATAGCTGAGGATCACGACCCCCATCCCCATCGCGATCTGCATCAGCCTGCGCGGGCTGAGGATCAGCAGCATCGGCATGAGGAAGATTGCGTAAACCAGCGCCGCCATGCTCTTGCAAAGGACGAGGACCACCAGCAGATACGCCGCCGCAAGATACCAGCGATTCGCATCTTCTCGGGGCGCACTGCGCGCGAGAACCACGGCCAGCATGGCCGACATCGCGGTCAGGATCGCGACCAGCAGCCCATGTTCCAGGAACACGATCGGCCGGAATCCACCCTGCCTCATCATCTGCATGAAGTCGTGCTGGAAGAACCCGTAGATCATGATGTGCAGTTGCGGCGACATCCGCACTTCATAAAGCATTGGCACCGAGTACCACAGGAAGGCGACCACAATCGCCGTCACCACCTGCCGCAACGCCCTGGCATCGGACAGGATGTCGCGCGCCAGCGCCCAGATGCACAATGTTCCCAACTGTCCGAGCAGCACCGAAACCGCGTCGTAGAGGCGCAGCGCGGGCAGAACATTGTCGCGGGTGACGAAGATCAGATCGCGATTCGTGGCGACGGTCAGAAACGGCGCCAGCAACAGCATCACGCAGAAGATACGGCCCAGTCTGGTCTCCGGAAACAGCGGAATGATCCGGCCGAGGATCAGGGACGCGTAAACATAGCCGAAAAGCGAGGGGATGCTGTACTTGTTGAGGCCGGGCAATCCCGGCAGGTCCAGCGTGGTTGCCGCCGGCAGCAACATATAGCCTGCCAGAATGGACCAGATGACGGCCGAGCGCGGCGGCATCCAGAGATACATGGCCAGCGTGACGGCGGGCCAGAGGGTCAGCATCAGATAGGCGAGACTATTGGGCATCGGACCAGATCGAAGGGAACCAGAACTCGTAACCCGGGCAGTACTAACACAAAGCCGGCCGGCAACAAAGCGCCGACGATTGCCCCGTTCGATCAAAAATGCCAGATAACGGCATGACTGCCGGCAGACCCTCGGGACGCGGCGCCCCAAGACGGCACTCAGGATGCATTTCACCTACAGCGACCGCACGATCCGCGTGAACATCCCCGACCGACCGGCCCTGATGGCCGAACTTGCCCGCCGCTTCCGCGCCGGCGAGGGGTTCGCGCTTGCCACGATCAATCTGGATCATCTGGTGAAACTGCGCAGCGACGCCGCCTTTCGCGACGCTTATGCGGCGCAGGATCTGGTGGTTGCGGACGGCAATCCGATCGTCTGGTTGTCGCGTCTGGCCCGGCAGCCGGTGGCCCTGGTGCCCGGATCGGATCTGGTCATCCCGCTGGCGCGGCTGGCCGCAGAGGAGGCCCGGCCCATCGCCCTGATCGGCAGCACCGATACCGCGCTCGCTGCTGCCGCCGATCGGATCATGCAGGAGGTGCCGAAGGCGCGGATCGTCCTGCGTATCGCCCCGCCGATGGGGTTCGAGCCCGGCTCCGAAGACGCCGGCGCGTTGCTGCATCAGGTCGAGGGCAGCGGCGCAAGGCTGTGTTTCGTCGCCCTCGGCGCCCCAAAGCAGGAATGCCTGGCGGCACGGGGCCGGCGCGACGCGCCATCGGTCGGCTTCGTCTCGGTCGGCGCAGGGCTGGACTTCCTTGCCGGGAACCAGCGCCGAGCGCCGATCTGGGTGCGCAGGATCGCGATGGAATGGGTCTGGCGGATGCTGTCGGCACCGCGCCGGTTGCTGCCACGCTATGCCCGCTGCGCCGTGATCCTGCCGGGCGAAGCCGTCAACGCGCTGCGCCAGCGGCCCGGAAAATAGCCTCACTTGTATTCGATCAGCCCGCCCCGCCGGCCGCGCAACCGGTTCAGCCAGTACGAGATCACCCCCTGCGCCTCGGCAAACTTGCCCAGAACGGTGAAGCCCGCGACCTCCCATGACAGGCGTTGCGACAGACCGCGCCGCGCCGCCAGACGCAGGACCTGTGCCGGATAGGCCAGCACCAGCAACAGCGCCAGCGGCGGCGAGACAAACAGCGCCAGCAGGATCACCAGCGGCAGCAGCGCGCCCCAGATCAGCGCCCGCCGCGTTTCCGCCACCCAGTGGCGATCCGGCGGTGCCCCGTGCAACGCGGCCCCTTCGGCAAAGGCATACCCCGCCCGTCTGGTTCGCCGCCACCATTGCGACAGGCGCGTCATCGCGGCGTCATGCAGGGTCATCTCACCCTCCAGCCGCCAGACCTGCCCACCCGCGCGGCGCAGGCGCAGGCACAGCTCCGGTTCTTCTCCGGCGATCAGATCCTCGCGGTAACCGCCTACGGCCTCCAAAGCCGTCACCCGCATCAGCGCATCGCCGCCGCAGGCCAATGCCTGCCCTGCCGGCGTGTTCCACTCGACATCGCAAAGACGGTTGAAGACCGAGACCTGCGGATGGCGTTCCCGCCGGCGCCCGCAGGCCACCACCGCCTCGGTATGGCTGTCCAGAAAGCCGCGGGCCAGGGCCAGCCAATCGGGTTGCAGCACGCAATCTCCGTCGATGAAATGCACATATTCGGGAACCCTGTCCCGCGCCAGGATCGCCGCCAGGCCGGCATTGCGCGCGCGTGCCGCGGTGAAGGGACGATCCATGTCCAGCGCGATCACCTGGGCACCGGCGGCCTCGGCCGCCAGGGTGCTGCCATCGCTCGAGCCGCTGTCCACATAGACGATCCGCCGCATCCCGGCCCGGTTCAGCGACGCGAGGCAATCCACCAGCCGCTGCCCCTCGTTGCGTCCGATGGCCACCGCATCGGTCGCGCCGACAATGATCCTGGGCCTGGCTGCCCCCTTCTTCGTCGTCACGATCCGCTTACCTCGCACCTCGCAACGCCTTAACATTGCGAAAAAGGACACCATACTTGTTCTATTGTATAAATTGATTCCCAGACAGGATCTGTTAGGCAAGCCATGTTTAGTCCAGACTGCGTTTCAATGGTATGGATTGGGTAGTGAGTAATGAATTCTGAGACGCCCCAATCGGCGCTGACAAACGCGCCCGCGCCCCGGGCGCAAAACAAGGTCGCGCGGCTTCGGCTGGATCGCGGCAGCAGTGATGTGTCGACAGCCGGGCCGGCGCAGGCCTGGTCCGAAATCAAGGCCCTGCGTGGCGATGCGGCGACGATGCGGCGCCACAAGCTGTTTGCCGTCAGCCGCGACGACGACATCACCAGCCGTTTCGACCTGCTGCGCACGCTGCTGTCGGGGGTCATGGAGGAACATGGCATCCTGCGGCTTGGCGTTTCGGCGCCGACCCCGGGCGCCGGCACCTCGTTCGTCGCGGCCAATCTGGCGCTGGCCATGGCGCGGCGGGCGGATACCCGCGTCCTGCTGGCCGACATGAACCTGCGCCGCCCGGGACTTGCCCGGCTGTTCGGCGCCAATGCCCCGGCACCACTGTCCGAGATCCTGACCGGCGCGCAACCGGCGGCCGATCACCTGCGCCGCTACGGTCAGAATCTGGCGCTGTTGCTGAACACGCAGCCCTCGGAGGGCAGCGCCGAAATTCTTCAGGACGTCCGCACCGGGGCCGCCCTGCGGGAGTTGCGCCAGACATTCACGCCGACGGTCGAGATCTACGACCTGCCGCCGATCCTGGGGCGCGACGACACCTTGTCGTTCCTGCCGCAACTGGACGGTGTCCTGCTGGTCACCGACGGCACCATGAACACCGCCGCGCAGATCCGTGCGGCCGAGGAAATGTTAAGCGGCAGAACCCGGCTGGTCGCCGTGGTCCTGAACCGTGGCGACGTCCGCAGGTCATTGATGGACATCGCCCAGAACATTCGCCAGCGCTGGTTCGGCTGGTGGAAGAGAGGATAGAAGAATGGGTAGCCTTGGATCGGTCAGCGATATTGTGGCGATGCTGTGGCGTCGCCGCTGGATCATCGGCACCACCATTCTTGCCGGAACCGCTTTCAGCTATCACATCGCGATGAGCCAGCCGCGCAGCTATGCGGCATCGGCCGTCCTGCAGATCGAGACCCCAAGCTCGCTCTCCGAGGGGCCGCGTGGCAGCGTGGGTATCCCGGCAAGCTACTGGCTGCAGCTGGTGCAGGCGCGGCTGATGGTGCGCGACAACATCCTGTCCCTGATCGACAAGTTCGATCTCTTTGCGGATTCGCCCCAGATGTCGGAGGCGCTGAAGGTCGAAATTCTGCGCCGCTCGTTCCGTATCGAGCCGGTGACCGGCGGGCAGAATTTCGGAAGCGGACAATGGCCGGGCGTTCTGCGCGTCACCGCCACCATGTCCACCGGCGAACTGGCTGCCGACATGGCCAATGAGATGGCCAGAAGTGTTCTGGAACTGAACGCCAGCACCCAGACCGAGCGGGCACGCGAGACACTTGAGTTCTACGGCCGCGAAGAGGCCCGGATCGCCCGTCAGATCGACCTGGTCGAGGACGAGATGGCCGCGTTCCGCAACGATAATCTGGATATCCTTCCGACGGCACTGGACAATCGCCCGAGCGAGCTGAGCACGATCGACAACGAGTTGAACGAGATTTCCGGCGACCTGCTGGAGGCCCGAAGCAGGTATGACGACCTGACCGCCAAGGGCAATCTCAGCACCGTCGAGCGCCGCGATGCTGACCGGCAGGAGGACAGGATCGAACTGCTAAGCACCCGCCAGCAGCAGTTGCAGGAACGGATCACGGAAATTCTGGCCTCGGGCCGGCGCAGCGTCAATGCCGAGGCGCAGCTTGAAGCCTATCAGCGCCGGCTGGGACAGTTGCGCGAACAACAGGCCGAGATGAGCGGCCGCCGCGCCGCAGCCGAAACCGCCCAACGCCTGAATGCCGAGCAGGAGGGCGAACAGTTCATCCTGCTGGAGGCCGCAGTCAAGCCGGATTACCCGCTGTCCTCGGGCCGCAAGAAGATCATGGTCTTCGGTCTCGCCGGATCGATGGCATTGGCCCTGGGGCTGGCCTTGCTTCTGGAACTGCTGAAGCCCGTCCTGCGCTCGGCCGGACAGGTCGAGCGCGGCGCCGGACTGCGCCCGGTGGTGACCATCCCGAAGATCCCCGAACCGCGCAAGGACTGACAGCGAACAGGTCGGCGCGGCATTCCGCTCCATTTTTTTTCCCGGCCGCCTTCAACCGCCGCAAGATCGGGGGGCTTGCTCCTTGGCGGGCCGTGATCGCTGTCCGGTGGTTCGGTAGCGTCAAGCCGCCTGCGCAGAGTGGATTGGGTCGCGCCTCGACCAGCCCCGCCGGAACGTCCGCTCCCGCAGGCCGGCCCCACCTGCAAGGGCAACGCGAACTTTGCGATCAGGCTGAACAGCGGATCGGCGCGACGGACCTGACAGCCCCCGCATCAGTCGCGTCCCTCTCGGTCATCGAAAAGCATAGGACCGGCCTCCAAAGCGGAGGCCGGTGCCACAAAGGACCGTCATTGCCTGCAGTAGGCTTGGTCAGCAGCCCGTGGCGCGCATCACGACGCCGAAGGTGCGCATCAGGATCGCGGCATCCCCACCCAAAGTGAGGCTGCGCTCGTAGCGGTCATCGTACCAGGCCCGGTCGGCGAAGCTGGTGGCGTTCCGGCCGGTCGTCTGCCAGAAACCGGTAATGCCCGGGCGCAACCGGTAATAGCCCTCGCCGATATACATCTGCTCCTGCTCGGGCAGCATCGGACGCGGGCCGATCAGGCTCATGTCGCCTTTCAGAACGTTCCAAAGCTGCGGCAGTTCATCCATCGAACTGCGACGCAGCAGACGCCCGAAACGGGTCACGCGCGGATCATCGCGCAGTTTCTGGGTTTCTTCCCATTCGCGCCGGGCTTCGGGATTTTCCGCGAGATAGGCAGAAAGCCGCTGATCGGCATCCACGACCATGCTGCGCAGCTTCCACATGCGATAGCGCTTGCCATGGCGCCCGATCCGCTCTTGCGAATAGAAGGGATTTCCGCCCTCCCGCAGGACGATAAACGCCAGAACAAGCACGATCGGCACTATAAAGGGGGCGCCCAGAACAACCAGAAGCACATCCAGCGGCCGCTTGAGAAGCTTGCGATAGAACCAGGGCTTCGACTGTTTGACAATCTTTGCGCCCGAAACAGAAACAACGGCAACCATTTGATTTCCCAACGTCATATTGTCGACACCATTCACAACCGACACCTTGCTCCGCCTCCGCGACGCCAGCACATGCTGGAAATCCGGCCAAACGCTACCGTTCGCCAAAATCTGGCTTTGGCGCCGTCTTCAAACGGGAAAGGTGACGTCTTCTACAGAGGCGAGAATAGCACCTCGGCACGTTTCCGCCCATGGCTAAAGCTTTAATAAATTTCGAAATGACCTGACTTTTGGGACAGGTGATCATGCAGAATTCTCCCCTGATGCGTGGAACGATATGGAATTCTACTGAGGGTTGTGCAGCTCAGGTCGGAAGCATCTCGCGACAGATCGCGATTCGAAGACACGACTCGATTGATCGGGAATCAATTGAGACTCGGGGCGCCAACCAGAAGCCACGGCGAGGATCCATGTGCGGGCGCCAGCCCTGCCCTGAGGCGGCTTGGCGGCAGGATCAGGGAACGTGAGAGGACCAGCAGCGGCCGGTCCGGCAGGATCAGATCTGGCGCTCGGGCATCTGCACGATCAGCCCGTCCAGGTCTTCCGTGACCTTGATCTGGCAGGTCAGCCGCGAGCGATCCGGATCGGGCTCATAGGCGAAATCCAGCATGTCCTCTTCCATCGGATCACGCGGCGGCAGCCGGTCGATCCAGGCCGGATCGACATAGACATGGCAGGTCGAACAGGCGCAGGCGCCACCGCAATCGGCCTCGATCCCGGGGATGCCGTTGTCGCGGGCGCCCTCCATGACCGTCATTCCGGGCTTTACATCGACTTCGTGCCGGGTCCCGTTATGCTCGATATAGGTGATTTTCGCCATGGCTCGATATTCCCTTGCTGCTGGCCAGATAGGCCATCCGGCCGGCAATGAAAAGGGGCGGGCTCGATCGCCCGCCCCCATCCTGTCCGTCAGCCGATGCCGGCGGGTCCGGCCTAGCCGGCCTCGTCGACCGGCAGCGCGACAAAGCGCGGCTCGCCCGCGCGCCGGATCAATACCATCAGCGACTTGCGCCCGGCCTCGCGCGCCTCGTCGATACGGGCATCGAGATCCGCAAGACTGGACACCGGCTGCTGCGGCAGGCCAGCCTCGGTGATGATGTCGCCCGCGATCAGGCCCTTGTCGGCGGCAACGCCTTCGGGATCGACCGACTTGACCACCAGCCCCTGCATGTCGCGCGACACGCCAAGCTCGGCGGCCAGTTCGGGCGTCAGCGTGGCCAGCGTCATGCCCAGCAATTCGGATTCGCCCGGCGTCTCGGGGCTGACCTCGGCGGCGTTGCCTTCGGCCAGTTCGCGACGTCCCAGGGTCACGCTCAGCACCTGCTCGCTGCCGCCGCGCTGCACGATCACCTCGACCGCCTGACCGGACGGGGCCTCGGCGACGCTGCGGACCAGGCCGCGGGTATCCTCGACCCTGACCCCGTCAAAGCTGGTGATCACGTCGCCCGCCAGCATGCCGGCATCCTTGGCCGGACCGTCGGGAACATCGGTCACCATCGCGCCGGATTCACTGTCCATCCCCAGGGCCTCGGCCATATCGGGGGTCAGGTCCTGGATCTTGACGCCCAGCCAGCCGCGGCGGGTTTCGCCGAATTCGCGCAGTTGATCAACAACATTAGAAACCACGTTCGAGGCCATCGAGAAGCCGATGCCGATCGAGCCGCCATTTGGCGACAGGATCGCGGTGTTGATGCCGATCACCTCGCCGCTGAGATTGAACAGCGGGCCGCCGGAATTGCCACGGTTGATGGCCGCATCGGTCTGCAGGTAGTCGTCGTAAGTGCCCGACAATTCGCGGTTGCGGGCCGAGACGATGCCCGAACTGGCCGAAAAGCCCTGCCCCAGCGGGTTGCCAAGCGCCAGCACCCAGTCGCCGACCCGTGCATCATCGGAATCGCCGAACCTGACGAAGGGGATTGCCTCGTCGCTTTCGACCTTCAGCACCGCGACATCGGTATTGGGGTCGGTCCCGACCACCTTGGCGGGCAGCGTCTCGCCCGAATAGAACTCGATCTCGATCTCGTCGGCGCCGTCGATGACATGGTTGTTGGTCACGATATAGCCATCGGCCGAGATCACGAAACCGGAGCCGAGCGCATTCGAACGCTGCGGCGCGCGGCGGCCCTGCCGGCCATCCTGTCCGGGCATGTCCGGAAAGCCGAACTCGCGGAACAGATCCGAGAACGGGCTGCCCTCGGGGAACATCTGTCCCGGCCCGCCCGCCGGTGCGGCGACCACGGAACTGGTGGTGATATTCACCACGGCCGGGGCCACCTGCTCGACCAGATCGGCAAAGCTGCCGGGCATCACCTGCTGGCTGCGATCCTCGGTCACGGCCGCCCCCAGCGGCTGGTTGTTGTTCGCCGCCTCCTGAGCCTTCTGGCTGGCCTCGGGCGAGACATCGGTGGTCACCTGCTGCGCTCCGGCGAAGCCAAGACCAACCGTGACGGCAATCGCCGAGGCGGTCAGCAGGTGCCGGGGAGAAAGCGTCTTCATGCTGAATATCCTCATCTTTCGGAATCTGTCGCGGAACGTCCCCGCCCCGTCAGTGGAAGTGACTTGAAAGGAACTTGGGGGCTCGTTGCAAATAAACCACGCTCTCGGACAGTGAACAGATCGTGACTTTTGTTACAGCAAGGGGCGGACCCTTCGGTCCGCCCCTTCCGGTCTTCTAGTTCTGCACGGTCTCGCCGCCATCCTCTCCGGCATCGCTGGCGGCCTCCTCGGCCTCGGCCGGGGCGGCCGGCGGCACGACCGCAGAGGGTGTTTCGGGCGGGGCAGCCAGGCTTTCGGGAACCGGGGTCAGCTTGACGCCGGCGGATTCGCCCAAGGGATTGCCCTCGCGGTCCGTCACCGTCGGCGTGACCAGATCCTCGTCGCTTGGGGCGGCAGCCGCCGGGTCGGCGTCCGCGCCAGCCGGCGACCGGGCCGGGGCCGGGTTCGGCCTGGGATTGGCGCGGCTGGCGCCGTCATCGCGCAGATAGCTGAAGAACTCACCATCCGGCTGCAGCACGAGACTGCTGTTCTCGCCCTTCAACGCCCGCTCATAAGAGGTCATCGAGCGGGTGAAGGCGAAGAACTCGGGATCGCGTCCAAAGGCGTCGGCATAGATGGCGTTGCGTTGCGCATCGGCCTCACCACGCACGATCTCGGCCCGCTTCTGCGCCTCGGAGGTCAGTTCCACCACGGTCCGGTCGGCGGCGGCGCGGACCCGCTGCGCGGCCTCGCCACCGCGGGCGATCTCGTCGGCGGCCTCGCGCTGACGCTCGGCCCGCATCCGTGCATAGGTGGCGTTCAGGTTCTGCTCGGGCAGGTCGGTCCGGGTCAGGCGAACGTCGATGATCTCGACCCCCAGACCCGCCGAGTTGTTGCGTGCCTCGTCGCGGATCTGGTTCATCAGCGCGGTTCGGTCATCCGACAGGACCGTGGTCGAGGGCACCGCACCCAGCACCTCGCGGATGGCGGCGTTCACGATCGGCTCAAGCCGGCCAAGCGCGGCCGGGATGCCACCGGTGCCCACCGCCTGACGGAAGCGGACCGGATCGGTGATCCGCCAGCGCGCGAAGGCGTCCACGACCAGACGGCGATCATCCAGCGGCGTCACCTCCAGCGGCGAGGTCGGCAGACCAAGGATCCGGTCGTCATATTTCACCACGTTGTCGAGGAAGGGCACCTTGACGCCAAGGCCCGGCGCCTCCTGCACATCGACGACGCGGCCGAGCCGCAGCACCAGTGCCTTTTCGCGTTCGTCCACGATGAAGATCGCGGCCATGGCCACGACCACCGCGACGACGAGGGCGGGCACCACGAGGGCGGACATGCGTATCTTGCGGCGAGCCATCAGTTCGTCCCTCCGGTGGAAGTGTCGCCGCCGCCCGAACGGCGCAGCTGGTCAAGCGGCAGATAGGGCACCACGCCCGAGCCGCCCTGGCCGCCGGTATCGTCAAGGATCACCTTGTCGACATCGCCCAGAACCTGCTCCATGGTTTCCAGATACATGCGCCGGCGGGTCACTTCGGGCGCCTTCACATATTCGTCATAGATCGAGTTGAAGCGCGCGGCTTCACCCTGCGCGGTGTTCACCGCCTCGGCGCGATAGGCCTCGGCCTGTTCCAGCATCGCCGCCGCGTCACCGCGGGCCTGGGCCAGAACCCGGTTGGCATAGGCATCGGCCTCTTTCTCCAGCCGGTCGCGTTCCTGCTGCGCGGCCTGCACCTCGCGGAAGGCGTCGATCACTTCGCCCGGCGGGTCGGCACGGTCGAGGTTGACGCGAACCACGTTGATCCCCGACTGATAGGCGTCGAGCGTGCGCTGCACCGCATCCTTCAGGTCATTGGCGATGGCGCCGCGGTCACGGTTCAGGATCGGCGCCAGTTCCGAACGCGCGATGATGTCGCGCATGGCGGATTCCGACACCGCACGGATCGTGTCGGAAGGATCGGCCAGGTTGAACAGGTACTTTTCGGGGTCCGAGATGTTCCAGACCACCTGATATTCCATGTCCACGATGTTCTGGTCACGGGTCAGCATCAGCCCGCTGTCCATCGGGCCCGAACGGCCGGTGCCGATCTCGGTCACACGTTCGTTGGTGACCGGCACCACCTCGGCGGTGACAAAGGGGAAGGGCGCGAAGTTCAGACCCTCGGTGCCGACCGCCACGGCGCGGCCGAACAGGAACTCGACGCTCTTTTCGTTGGTCTGCACGCGATAGAAGCTGGAAAAGGCCCAGAGGCCCAGGGCGACAAGGCCGACCAGAACCAGGGTCGAGCGGTTGAACCCGAAGCTCGGCCCCGACGACCGGCCACCGCCGCCCCCGCCGCCGGTCGGGCCGCCGCCGCCGCGCCCGCCCATCAGCACGCGCAGACGCTCCTGCCCCTTCTTCATCAGTTCTTCGATCTCGGGCATCTGCGGCTCGCCCGAACCGGGCCGGCGCGGTCCCCGCGGGGGCTGCTGGTCGCCCCAAGGCTGGTTCGGGGGACGCTTGTCGCGGTCCCCGTCATCCCCGCCGCCATTTCCGCCGCCGCCCCAAGGGCCCTGATTTGCCATCCGCTCGACCTTCTTTCCTGCTAGCCTGTCTGTCGCAAACTGGGGGCGGGGGGCCAAATGTCAACCCTGCGCCCCGCCCCGTCCGGCTGCGGCAAGGGGCCGCGCCGGGTCATCTTTCAGTTACCCGCCCCGGCATGCCGCCGGCTGGGCTGGCGCATGGTCACCAGTTCTTCCGCCGCCGTCGGATGGACCGCCATGGTCGCGTCAAAATCGGCCTTGGTAGCCCCCATGGTGATCGGGATCGCAGCCAACTGGATCATCTCGCCCGCCTCGGGGCCGAAGATGTGGCAGCCCAGCACCCGGTCGGTCTCGGGATCGACCAGCAGCTTCATCATCGTGCGCGATTCCGATCCCGCGAACATCGACCGCATCGGCCGGAACACGGCGCTGTAGACATCGACCGGCCCGCGGGCCATGGCCTGTTCCTCGGTCAGCCCGATCGTGCCCAGTTCACAGGGGCGCAGATAGACGGCACTGGCGACCGGATCATGGCTGACCTTGCGCGGCCTGGCCCCGAAGACCGTGTCGGCGAAGGAATGGCCCTCGCGGATCGCCACCGGGGTCAGGTTCACCCGGTCGGTCACATCGCCCACCGCGAAGATCGAGGGCACCGGGGTCTGCGACCACGCGTCGACCTCGATGGCGCCGTTTTCCTTCAGCCGCAGGCCGGTGTTTTCCAGCCCCAGATCGCGCGTATAGGGATCACGCCCGGTGGCGAAGAAGACTGCGTCGAACGTGTCCTCGCTGTCATCGTCGAACTGCGCCCGGACCCGTTCGCCGGCCTTTTCCAGCCGCTTGGGCGACCGGCCCAGCCGCAGATCGACGCCGATCTGCCGCAACTGCTCGGAGGCCATCTCGCGCGCCTCGCGGTCAAAGCCGCGCAAAACCGCGTCGCCGCGATAGGCCTGCACCGTCTCGACCCCCAGCCCGTTCAGGATGGTGGCGAATTCGCAGGCGATGAAGCCGCCGCCGATCAGCAGCGCCCGGCGCGGCAGTTGTTCGAGCAGGAACAGATCGTCCGAGATCAGGCCCAGTTCCTCGCCCGGTATCCCGATCTTAGAAGGGCGCCCGCCGACCGCGATCAGGATATGCTTGGCGGTCTTGCGGGTGCCGTCGGCCAGTTCCACCGTGTGATGATCGGCCAGCCGGGCGCGCTGGTGATGGATCTCGACCCCGGCCTTTTCGGCATTGGTCGTATAGGCCCGCTCCAGCCGGTCCAGTTCGGCATGCAGCTTCCGGCGGAAGATCTGCCAGTCGAATGCGCCGCTGGTGGCCTCGCCCCAGCCATAGCCGCGCATCTCTTCGGCCATCAGCGGCGCGTTCGAGGCATAGACCATCAGCTTCTTCGGCACGCAGCCGCGAATGACGCAGGTGCCGCCCATGCGGCTTTCCTCGGCCAGCCCGACACGGGCGCCATGCTCGCCCGCAGCGATCCGCGCCGCGCGCACCCCGCCCGAGCCGCCGCCGATCACGAAAAGATCATAATCAAAACTCACAGCCCGGCCTCCGCCTCGCCGGCCAGCAGATCGGCATCCAGATCGGCATCGCGGTTCAACTCGACCACGCCGCCATCGGGCTTGCCGATGATCGCCAGATCGCACATGCCCAGAAACAGCCCGTGTTCGACCACGCCCGGCACCGTCGCCAGCCCGCGCGCCAGCGCCACCGGGTCGTCGATCGCCCCCAGATGCAGGTCGAGGATGAAATTGCCCTCATCCGTCACCCAGGGCTCGCTGCCCCGCAGCCGCTGCAGCACGTCATGGGCGCCAAGACCCTGCCCGTCCAGCACATGGCGGATCAGCTTGCGGCTGGATTCGAAGCCGAACTGCAGCACCTCGACCGGCAGCGGAAAGGCGCCCAGCTGATCGACCACCTTGCCGGGATCGGCGATCACCACCATCCGGTCGCTGGCCGCCGCCACGATCTTCTCGCGCAGATGCGCGCCGCCGCCGCCCTTGATCAGATGCAGGTCGGGATCGACCTCGTCGGCGCCGTCGATGGTCAGGTCAAGCCAGCCGATCTGGTCCAGCGTTTCGATCCCGATGCCAAGGCTTTCCGCCAGTTCCGCCGTCGCCTTCGAGGTCGCCGCACAGCGCAGCGACAGCCCCTCGGCCTTCACCCGCTCGGCCAGCACCTGCACCATGATGCTGGCGGTCGAGCCGGTCCCGAGGCCCAGTCTCATGCCGTCCTCGACCAGCGCCACCGCCGCGCGCGAGGCCGCCAGCTTGGCCGGATCGGGTTGCGAAGATTGCGACATCGAAGGCTCCTCTCGGTCGGGGTTCGGCGCTATATAGGCCATGGTGCGGGCAAGGGCGAGGGGATCAGCCCGTTTCCGTGACCGAAGAAGGAGGACCCATGCCACAGCAGGCGAAATCCACGACCAACTGGTTCGACCGGGGCGGCCGGTCCTATGCGCAGTTCCGCCCGACCTATCCGGCAGATCTGGCGCCATGGCTGGCCGGACTTGCCCCGGATCGCGGCCTGGCGGTGGATGTGGGCTGCGGCAATGGCCAGCTGACGACCCGGCTGGCGGCGCATTTCGACCGGGTGACCGGCATCGATCCAAGCGCCGACCAACTGGCCAATGCGGCGGGCGACGCGCGCATCGACTATCTTTGCGCGCCGGCCGAGAGGCTGCCGCTGCCGGATGGCTGCGCCAGCCTGATCACGGCGGCGCAGGCGGCGCATTGGTTCGACCTGCCGGCATTTTATGCCGAGGCACGAAGGATCGCCAAACCCGGCGCCGTCATCGCGCTGATCAGCTATGGCGTTCTCGAACTGGCATCCGAGCCGCTGCACCAGCGCTTCATCCGCTTCTACCGCGACGAGATCGGCCCCTATTGGCCGCCCGAGCGTGGCCTGGTCGATTCGGGCTATGCCGGAATCGCGTTTCCCTTCGATGAACTCGACGCCCCGGCCCTGGCGATCCGTCTGAACTGGGATTTCGACGCCTTTCTGGGCTATCTGTCGACCTGGTCATCGCTGCGCAAGGCGCAGGAGGCGGGCCGGCCCGACATTGCCGAGGCCTTCATTCAGGATCTGTCCGGGCTCTGGACCCAGCCGGTGGCGGTGACCTGGCCCATCAACATGCGCGTCGGCAGGATCTGAGCCGATCAGGTCCGCGTCAGGCTCTCGGGCAGGATCACGGTGAAGCGGCTGCCCTCGCCCCGGACACTGTCGATCTTCAGGCGGCCGCGATGGCGGTTGACGATATGCTTGACGATGGCCAGCCCCAGCCCGGTGCCGCCCTGCGCGCGCGACCGGTGCGTGTCCACCCGATAGAACCGTTCGGTCAGGCGCGGCAGGTGCATCTCGTCGATGCCCTCGCCCCGGTCCGAGATATCAACCGCCCATGCCGGGCCGCGCAGCCGCGGATCATGGTCGATGCGCCGCATCCCGACGCCCAGATAGCCCCCCGTGCGGCCGTATTTCAGCGCGTTCTCGATCAGGTTCTGGAACACCTGCACCAGCTGGTCGGGATCTCCCGGCAGGCGGGCGCTGCCGTCGAGGCCCTCGGTCTCGACCCGGACATCCGCGGCGGCGATGGCCTGGGCCAGCGTGGCCAGAACCCCACGCAAAAGCATCGGCAGATCGACCTCGGACGAGGGACGGCGGCGTTCCTCGGACTGCACCCGGCTCAGCGACAGAAGATCGCTGACCAGCCGGTTCATCCTTCCGGCCTCGCTCTCCATGATGTCGAGGAAACGGTCGCGGGCCCTGGCGTCGTCGCGGGCGGGGCCGCGCAGGGTGTCGATGAAACCGATCATCGCCGTCAGCGGCGTCTTCAACTCGTGGCTGACATTGGCCACGAAATCGCGCCGCACCTGCTCGGCCTCCTCGGTCACGGACTGGTCCAGGACGACGATCATCGCGCCCCGTGCCAGCGCAGGCGGCAATGGCGAGACCGTGATCTCGGCCGCCACGTCACGGCCATCCGCCAGGATCGCGGCCCGCAGCCGGAGCACGCCCTCGGGCGGCGCCGGCAACGCCGGATCCGAGGGCGGCTGGTCGTGATTGTGCGGATCGACCGCCCAGTCGACGGCCTCGACCACCGAAGGATGGCGCATGACATTGACGAAGGGCTGGCTGGTGAAATCGCTTCCGAACAGCCCCCGGGCGGCGGCATTGGCCCCGATCACCCGGGCGCGTTCGTCCACCGCCAGCGTCGGCACCGGGATCGCCTCCAGCAACCCCGCCACGCGCCGTTGCGCGCCCTGCGTCATTCCACCGGCCGCAGCCCGGCGCGGAAACGCGCGGCATTCTCGCGATAGCGCTCGGCGGATTTCAGCAGGCCCGCCCGCGCCTCGTCATCCAGCATGCGCACGACCTTGCCCGGCGCCCCCATGACCAGCGCGCCGTCGGGGATTTCCTTTCCCTCGGCGATCAGCGCGCCGGCGCCGATCAGCGCCCCCGCGCCGATCTTCGCCCCGTTCAGGATGGTGGCCCCCATGCCGATCAACGCCCCCGCCCCGATCCGGCAGCCATGCAGGATCGCGCGATGCCCGATGGTGCAATCCGGCCCGACGATCAGCGGATAGCCCGGATCGGTGTGGAACACGCAGAGATCCTGCACATTGCTGCGGCGGCCGATGCGGATTTCCTCGTTATCCCCGCGCAGCACCGCCCCCCACCAGACCGAGGCACCCTCCTCCAGGACCACCCGTCCCATCAGCTGGGCGTCGGGCGCGACCCACGCATCCCCGGCAAGTTGCGGCCGGACGCCATCGAGTTCCCAGATCATGTCCTCTCCTCCTCCATCAGCGTGCGCACAAAGGATCCCAGCCCCGTCTGCCGGCTGCGGCGCATCCGCTCGGCGGTCAGGATGGCGCGCATCTGCGCCTCGGTGGCATCCAGATCCTCGTTCACCAGCACATAGTCATATTCCGCCCAATGGCTGATCTCGGCCCGGCTCTTCTGCATCCGGCCGGCGATCACCTCGTCGCTGTCCTGCCCGCGACCGCGCAGCCGCCGTTCAAGTTCCGGCAGCGATGGCGGCAGCACGAAGATCGACACCACATTCTGCCCCAGGGCCGACGCGCGAATCTGCTGGCCGCCCTGCCAGTCCACGTCGAACAAGGTGTCGCGCCCCTCGCGCATGGCCACCTCGACGGGCTCTCGGGGGCTGCCATAGAAATTGCCGAAGACCTCGGCATGCTCCAGCATCCCGCCCTCGGCGACCAGCCTGCGGAACCGGTCGGGGGTGGTAAAATAATAGTGTTGACCGTCAATCTCGCCCGGCCGCGGCGGGCGTGTCGTGGCCGAAACCGAAAACCGCAACCGCCGGTCCCAGTCCATCAGCCGCCGCGCCAGCGTCGATTTCCCCGCACCGGAGGGCGATGACAGGATGATCAGCAACCCGGTCCGGTCCATGTGCGTCCTTCCTGCGACGTGAAGCGCTTGCGGAAATGGACCAGCCGCGCCAGAGCGTCAACCCCTGCCCCAATCGCCGCCGGTCAAGGGTGGTGGCGCCCGTCGCGGCAATGCCTTAACCATTCGTTAGGAAACGACTCGGCGAGGCTGCCGGTTCTGGCGTATTCTGCCCGAACGGGATGGCCGGGTTGTTTGACCGGCACGCCCGGTCAAAAGGTTACGAGGTTTTCGACGTGCCCGACAGGCAAGGCAAGGACGATCAGCTTGCACCGCATCAACCGGCCCGGCAATCGGCCCAGTTGCTGCGGCTGGCCGATTTCGACCGCGACCAGCCGGGCCGCATCCTGATCGAGGTGCGCGAATACTGGCAGAGCCTGCGCCGCGGACGGGCGGTGCCGGCGCGCTCGGATATCGAACCGCGCGGCATCCATCGGGCGCTGGACCATGCCTTCATCCTTGAACGGATCGCGCCGGGCGCGGCGCGGTTCCGTTTAGCCGGGCGCCACCTCATCGACCTGATGGGCATGGAGGTGCGCGGCATGCCGGCCTGCGCCTTCGTCAACCCCAGGTCGCGCGGCCGGTTCTCGGATGTGCTGGAAAGCGTCTTCCGGGCACCGCAGATCGCCGAGCTGCGCCTGCATGCAAAGGCCGAATATGCCCGCCCCGAACTGCAGGCACGGTTGCTGTTGCTGCCCCTGCGCTCGGATCTGGGCGATGTGACGCGCGCCCTCGGCTGCCTGATCGCCGAGGGCGAGACCGGCGTCGCCCCGCGCCGCTTTGACCTGCTCGAGGATCAGGTTCTGCCGATCATCGAGGGCGGCACGACCATCTCCCCCTCGCCTTCCGCGCAGGGCCCGACCAGAAATCCGGCCGCGTCCCGGCGCGCGGCCGAAAAGCCGCCGCAACTTCAGCAAAATCCCGAAGGATGCAGCGATCCGGCCCCCGCTGACACGGCCGCATCGCCCGAACGACGCCGGGCGATGTTCCGGGTGGTTTCGTCAAACGACTAGATCGGGCCGAAGGGCAGCCGCTCAGGACGCCGGCACCACCCGCACCGCGCCGCCGCGGGCCGACAGCGCGATCTCGCCTGCCGCCAGCCGCAGGGCGTCCCGGCCAAAGACCTCGGCCCGCCAGCCCTGAAGCGCCGGCAGATCGCGCTCGCCCGTGGCGATCGCATCGAGATCGGCGGCGGAGGCGATCAGCTTGGGCGCGACCCCCGCCGCATCCGCCTTGGCCTTGAGCAGGACCCGCAGCAGATCGGACAGCGCCGCATTGCCGGGCCTGCCCGGCTCTTCCTTCTTCGGCTGCGGCAGTTCCGTCGCCTCGAGCCCGGCCTTGACCGCCGCCAGGATACCTGTCGCGATCTCGCCCTTGCGCGCCTCGCGCAGCAGAAGCCGCGAGCGTCCCAGATCGGCCTCGCTCGCCGGCTTGGTCGAGGCGATCTCGATCATCGCATCATCCTTGAACACGCGCGAACGCGGGATGTCGCGGTCCTGCGCATGGGTCTCGCGGAACTGCGCCAGTTCGCGCAGGATCGCCAGGAAACGGGGCGAGTTGGTGCGGGTGCGCACCTTCAGCCAGGCCTCGTCGGGGCGGGTGATATAGGTTTCGGGGTTCTCGAGTACGGCGACTTCCTCGGTCAGCCAGCTTTCGCGGTCGTTCTTCTTCAACTCGGCGGCGAGGAATTCGTAGATCACCCGCAGATGCGTCACATCGGCCAGCGCATAGGATTTCTGCGCCTCCGACAGCGGCCGGCGCGACCAGTCGGTGAAGCGCGAGGACTTGTCGAGATTGGCCCGCGCGATCTTGCGCACCAGCGTCTCGTAGCCCACCTGTTCACCGAAGCCGCAGACCATCGCAGCGACCTGGGTATCGAACAGGGGTTCGGGGAACAGCCCGGCATCGTGGAAGAAGATTTCCAGATCCTGCCGCGCGGCATGGAAGACCTTGACCGTCTCGCGATGCCGGAACAGGTCGTAAAGCGGCTCCAGCGACAGCCCGTCGGCCAGCGGATCGACCAGGACGGCCTCGCCGCCGGGATCGCCCTCGCCCGAGGCAGGCGGGATCGCCAGCTGGATCAGGCACAGCTTCGACCAATAGGTCCGCTCGCGCAGAAACTCGGTATCGACGGTGACATAGGGGGCGGATTTGGCGGTCTCGCAGAACAGGGCAAGATCGTCGGTGCGGGTGATGGTCGTGATGTTCTGGCTCATTCCATGCTTTCGGACTGGGCGGTTCATCCGCCAATCCCGATGAAATAATACCAAATTCCGCCAAAGGGAAGAGCGGTTGACCTAATGGGCAGCCCGGCATTGTTCCGAATCGCGGCGCCGGGTTAGGCTGCGGCATTGCCCGCACCCAGTGAGTTCCTGCCATGCGCCCGATCCTCCCGACCCTTGCCCTGATGACCTGCCTTGCCACCCCGGCCCCGGCCTGGGAGCTTTACCGGCTGACGGACGATTATGCCGCGACCGGGAACACGGCCGGGGAATATGTCGTCAATATCAGCTGTGTCCGCGATCGCGGCACCCTCTATCTCAGCATTGCGCCCTTCGGGATGGATCGCAGCGCCGTCGACGGCCTCACCAAGGTGAGCATGCAGATCACCCTGCCCGATGGCAGATCCGAGCAGGTCGAGGTTGCGCTGACCCCGGAACGCGACAGCTTCGACGGCCCCTTCCCGGTCCGCGCCGACTGGCTGGCGGCGTTCAAGGACGGGCGCGAGATGCGGGTCAGCCGCACCGATACCGGTCTGGAACTGTTCCGATCCGACATGAAGGGAACCGGTGCCGCGCGGCTTCTGTTCGCGGAACGCTGCGGGATCTGATCACAGGGCCGCAATGTCGCCCTCGGCGCGCGCGGCATGGAAATCCGCCACGAAGGCATCAAGACGGCCTTCCGCGATGGCCGCGCGCAGCCCGGCCATCAGGTCCTGATAGTAATGCAGGTTGTGCCAGGTCAGCAGCATCCCCGAGATCATCTCGCCGGCGCGGAAGACATGGTGCAGGTAGGCCCGCGAATAGCTGCGGCAGGCCGGGCAGGTGCAGGTCTCGTCCAGCGGGCGCGGGTCGTCCTGATGACGGGCGTTCTTGATGTTGATCTGGCCGCGCCGGGTCCAGGCCTGCCCGGTCCGGCCCGAGCGCGAGGGCAGCACGCAATCCATCATGTCGACCCCGCGCTGGACGGCGCCGACGATATCGTCGGGCTTGCCCACCCCCATCAGATAACGCGGCTTGTCCTGCGGCAGAAAACCCGGCGCATAGTCGAGGGTGCGGAACATCGCCTCCTGCCCCTCGCCCACGGCCAGCCCGCCGATGGCATAGCCATCGAAGCCGATCGCCTTCAGCGCCTCGGCCGATTCCTCGCGCAGCTCGCGGGTCACGCCGCCCTGCATGATGCCGAACAGCGCATGCCCCGGCCGGTCGCCAAAGGCATCGCGCGAGCGTTGCGCCCACCGCATCGACATGCGCATGGATTTCGCCACATCCTCGTCACTGGCCGGCAGCGCGGGACATTCGTCGAAACACATGACGATATCGCTGCCCAGAAGCCGCTGGATCTCCATGCTGCGCTCGGGCGTCAGGTGATGCTTGGAGCCGTCGATATGGCTGGCAAAGGTCACCCCTTCCTCGGTCAGCTTGCGCAGCGGCCCGAGGCTCATGACCTGAAACCCGCCCGAGTCGGTCAGGATGGGCCGGTCCCAGTTCATGAACCGGTGCAGCCCGCCCAGCCGGTCGATCCGCTCGGCGCCCGGGCGCAGCATCAGGTGATAGGTATTGCCCAGCAGAATGTCGGCGCCGGTCTCGCGCACCGATTCCGGCAGCATCGCCTTGACCGTGGCGGCGGTGCCGACCGGCATGAAGGCCGGGGTGCGGATCTCGCCCCGCGGGGTGTGGATCACGCCGGTACGTGCTTGGCCATCGGTGGCGTTCAGCGTGAAGGAAAAACGGTCGGACATCTTCAGGGCCTGTGACTGCAACCGGAGGTGCATAGCGATCCTGCCGCCCTATCGCAAGACAAGGCCGGACTGGACCCGGGGCAGAGGTTGCCCTATATAATTTCTCGGAAATGCCAGGATGACGCCATGACCGAACCGCTGATGGAAGGCGCGCCGCTGATCGCGCCCTCGACCACCGATCACCCGCTTTACGAGGCCGTGGTCGAGGCCTGCAAGACCGTCTACGACCCCGAGATTCCGGTCAACATCTATGATCTGGGTCTGATCTACACGATCGATATCAGCCCCGAAAACGAGGTGCGGGTGATCATGACCCTGACCGCGCCGGGCTGTCCCGTCGCGGGCGAGATGCCGGGCTGGGTCGCCGATGCGGTGGAACCGCTGCCGGGCGTCAAGCAGGTCGATGTCGAGATGACCTTCCAGCCGCAATGGGGCATGGACATGATGTCCGACGAGGCGCGGCTGGAACTGGGCTTCATGTAGCCCGCCCGTCAACCGGAGATCTTGAGGCGCGGCGGGCGAGAGCCTATCTCTTGTGGCAGCGCGACAGGAAGGTTTGCCCATGTTTGCCATCCCCGGCAAGGTCCCCGTGACCATCACCCCCGCCGCCGAGCGGCAGATCGCCCGGCTGATGACGGGCAAGGACGCCTTTGGCCTGCGTATCGGGTTGAAGAAGGGCGGCTGCGCGGGGATGGAATACACGATGGAACTGGCCAAGACGGCCGAGAAGGCCGACGAGGTCGTCGAACAGGGCGACGCCCGGGTGCTGATCGCGCCGATGGCGCAGATGTTCCTGTTCGGCACCGAGATCGACTATGAGACCGGGCTGGTGGAATCGGGCTTCCGCTTCCGCAACCCGAATGTCACCGACAGCTGCGGCTGCGGCGAATCCGTCCGCTTCGAGCCGCTGGAAGGCAGCCGCACCAGCGACGGCTGAGCGGCCGCGACTTCCGTCGGGCGGTGATGCGATCGCGGTTGCGCCCGCAGGTGCTTCCTCCTAATTCGGGATGCGAAACCGAAGGAGGATGATCATGGCCCCACGCAAGCTTGCCGCCGGAAACTGGAAGATGAATGGCGATCTGGCCGCGCTGGCCGAGATCGACGCGCTGGCCGAGGCCCATCCCGAACCGGGTTGCGAGGTGCTGATCTGCCCGCCGGCCCTGCTGGTCCATCCGATGAAGGGCCGCGTGGGCGCCCATGCCATCGCCGTCGGCGGGCAGGATTGCCACGCCCGGGCCTCGGGCGCGCATACCGGCGACATCTCGGCCGCGCAATTGAAGGATGCCGGGGCCGATTATGTGATCCTCGGCCATTCCGAGCGCCGCGCCGATCATGGCGAAACCGATGCGATGGTCGCGGCCAAGGCAGCGGCGGCCCATGCGGCCGGGCTGGTCGCCGTCATCTGTGTAGGCGAAACCGAGGCGCAGCGCGATGCGGGCGAAACCCTGGCAGTGATCGGCGCGCAGCTGGCAGGTTCGATCCCTGCGGGGGCAACCGCGGCCAATACCGTCATCGCCTATGAGCCGGTCTGGGCGATCGGCACCGGCCGCACCCCCACGAATGACCAGATCGCCGAGGTTCACGGCTTCATGCGCGACCAACTGGGCGGCCGCGTCGGCGATTCCGGCAATGTCCGCCTGCTTTATGGCGGCAGCGTCAAGCCCGGCAATGCCGCCGAGATCTTCGCGATCGGGGATGTCGATGGCGCCCTGGTCGGCGGCGCCAGCCTGAAGGCCGCGGATTTCAGCGGCATCATCGCCGCCCTCGAAGCGGCAGGCTGACCGGGCCTCTGGCCGGTGCGGGGGCATGGCGTTCCGCCCTGCCCCCGCGCGATCCTCGGCGCGCCGCAAGGATCACCTGCAGTCGGACAAAAGAAAAAGGCCGGGCAATTGCCCGGCCTTTCCGCATTCGGCATGGGATCAGGCGATCACTCGCGATTGCCCATGAACTGCAGCAGGAACATGAACAGGTTCAGGAAATCCAGATACAGCTGCAACGCGCCCATGATGGCGGTCTTGCCGAGGAAATCCTTGTCCGAGCCGGCCAGCTGCAGATAGGTGTTCTTGATGTTCTGCGTGTCATAGGCGGTCAGGCCAGCGAAGATCAGCACGCCGAGGATCGAGATCGCGAACTGCATCCCCGAGCTTTGCAGGAAGATGTTCACGATCGAGGCGACGATCAGGCCGATCACCCCCATGATCAGGAAGCTGCCCCAGCCCGAGATGTCCTTCTTGGTGGTATAGCCCCAGAGCGACAGGCCGGCGAAGGCAATCGCCGTCACCAGGAAGGTCTGCACGATCGAGAAGGCGGTATAGACCAGAAAGATCGAACTGATCGACAGGCCCATCAGCGCGGCGAAGCCATAGAACAGCATGGTCGCGCCCTGCACCGACAGCCGGTTCAGCGCCGCGCCAAAGGCGAACACGACCAGAAGCGGGGCGAACATGATCACCCATTTCAGCGGCGAGGCATAGATTGCCATGCCCAGCTGGGTCAGCTGCCCGCTGGCATCCACCGCGGCGGTGCTGATCCCGTAGGCGGCGACGGCGGTCACACCCATGCCAACCGCCATCAGCCCATATACCTTGTTCATATAGGCCCGCAGGCCCTCGTCGATCACCGCGCTCCGGGTGCCGACGCCCTGCGCAGAGCGGTAAGTGTTGTAATCTGCCATCGATAACTCCCCTGTGAGGCGATCCGGGTATCTGCCCGGTAGATGCGCTTCATATTGGCAGGATGCGGCGGCGATTCAATGCCCGCGATGCGTCAAATGCGCCCCGATCACAGGGTTATCACGATCTTGCCCACGGATTTGCGGTTGCGCAGCATGTCATAGGCATCGGCCAGCCGCTCCAGCGGCATCACCTCGCCTACCGGCGGCCGCAGCCGGCCGGCTTCGAACAGGCCCATCAGCCGCTGCATGCTGCCCGCGAGTGCCTGCGGGTCAAGACTGCGGTACCCGCCCCAGTAGAAGCCGTGGATGGCGATATTCTTGACCAGCGCATGGTTCAGCGGCAACGCCGGGGGACGACCGCCGGCAAAGCCGATGACCAGATAGCGCCCGCCCCGGTGCAGCGCCCCGAAGGCCGCCTCGCCGGCGCTGTCGCCGACCGGGTCATAGACGACATCGACCCCGCCCAGATCGCGCAGCGCAGCCTTCAGGTCCGGGCAGTCGGCGCTGTCGATCACCACGTCAGCCCCGGCGGCGCGGACGGTCTCCAGCCGGCCTGCGCCGCGCGCGATGCCGATGACCCGCGCGCCCATCGCATGTCCGATCTCGACCGCGGTCAGCCCGACGCCGCCCGCCGCGCCAAGCACCGCCAGCGTCTCGCCCGCGCGCAGTGCCGCCCGCCCGTCCAGCGCCAGATGGCTGGTGCCATAGGCGATCTGGAACCCGGCGGCCTGCTCGAAGCTCATCGTCTCGGGGATCTTCTGGCAGGCCACGACCGGCGCCGCCACGACCTCGGCCATCGTGCCCGGCACCCAGAGCGCGACCCGGTCGCCGGGCGCGAAGCCTGACCCGCCGGGCGCCTCGACAACCTCTCCCGCGCCCTCGAGTCCCGGCACGAAGGGCGGATCGGCGGCCTCCTGATACTGCCCCTTCACTTTCAGGAGATCCGCGAAATTGAGGGCAGAGGCCCGCATCCGGATCAGAACCTGCCCCTCACCGGCCCGTGGCGGCCTCGCCCGCCGCAAGACCGGATCCTGACCCAGCCTTTCGACCAGCGCGATTCGCATTTCCTCGTTCATCTTGATCTCCGAAAAATATGACAGCGACTTCATTTGCTTGGACGGCGGCGCGGAAACATGCAGCTTGTGCAATCCAGAACCTGTCTTTTTGGTCAGAAACGGCCCGGTTAACCATGTTGACACTCGATAATTGAGATGGCTTGGGCTACTGCCTCCTTAGATTGCATGAGGTTGAGACGATGAAGCACGGTGTAGATGTTCATGTTGGTAAGCGTATCCGCCATCGTCGTTGGATGATCGGAATGACCCAACAACAATTGGCCGACAAGGTCGGAATCAAATTTCAGCAGATCCAGAAGTACGAGACCGGCATGAACCGGGTCTCGGCGTCGCGGCTGTGGGACATTGCCCAGGCCGTCGATGTCCCGGTCAGCTTCTTCTTCGACGGGCTGCATGAAGGCGAGATGCCGCAACAGGTCGAGGGGGATATCCTGGCCGACAAGGAAGCCCTGCAACTGGTCCGCGCCTATTACGCGATGCCGGCCGCGCAGCGGCGGCAGATCTTCGAACTGGCCCGGGTCCTGTCGGACGCCGCCTGATCAGGCACAGCCTGCCATGGGTTCCGTCGACACGGCATCCGCAGGACAGCCCATGGCAGCAAGCTGGCGATCGTTGAAGCTGGACTGAGGTCGTGAAGGCCATGGCCGCCTCTGGTCGACGCCGCGATAGCCCCGGAGCCAGCTTCCGGTATATGGTCGTGACACGCGCGGCCATCGCCGAAACACTGCCGCGCACCTGCAGGTGCAGTTTGTGCAGGTTCTGTTTTCAAGGTCGATTTCGGTAAGGAATGCGCACGTGAACGACGACAACAACGACCTCCGATTGACCGCGACAGACCCGAAAATCTTAGGAAACTGGCGCTGGCTGGTTGCGATATCTGTCATCCTTTCACTTGCGTATTTTTTCCGCGTCTCCGTGTTCCACAATTATCCAGTCGACTTTCGCTATTTCTGGGCCGCCGGCAGAATGTGGGGTGAAGGGATCGACCCGTATGGGCCGGGCTTCACGCAGATCGCATTGGACCAGTATGGCATGGAGGCGATGCTGCGATGGTTTTACTCGCCGCATACCTGGCTTCTCGCGCGCCCTCTGTCATTGTTCAGCTTCGAGGCGGGACTGCTGATCTGGCGGCTTGCATCCGTCGCCGCGATCCTGTCCAGTGTCGTGCTGTTGTGCAGTCTGGTCAGGTTCAGCAATGCGCGCAGTAAGGTAATCTTCCTGGCTGTCACCTTACTCGGAACGGCATCTTCGCAGGCCTCTTCGATTGCCATATCGATCGGCCAGTTCTCGGCCTTCTCGTTTTTGGCGATAACGCTCTACGTTACCGCGCTGATGACCGATCGGCGCTGGTTGCTGGTCCCCGCGCTGATACTCTTGACGATGAAGGCCAACCTGGCGCTGCCCTTCATCGCATTCGCTCTTGCGGTTCCCCGCTTGTGGGTCCCACTGCTTGTGGCAGGCATACTGTCGATTGTGGCGGCGACTCCCGCCTTCCTCCCCAGCGGCGTGTTGGCCACCATTGAGAACTACATCAATGGAATGATGGCGCATTCCACCGTGTTGGTTAACGACCCTCCGTCGATGACCGGACTGCGCAATTTGCTCATCTACTGGTTCGATATCAACCTCTCCAGCATCGCGGGAACCTTGCTCGCCTGCATCCCGGCCTTCCTGCTCGGGGTCTTCAGTAACGCGTCGCTGTCGCCGCTTCCGGCACGACAGATCAGCCTGATGCTGGTCGCGTCCACGATGTTCTTCATGCCTTTGCATGCCTACGACCTGATGCCGGTTATCGCCTGCATCGTTGCCCTGCCTGCGCTGCCAATCGCGATCCTCATCGGCATCGGTGCCATACTCTATCGCCCGAACGTCTGGACGGACCTCCTCGGCATTGTCGAACTGCCCGGCGGGTCCTACGGCAGCTACCTCATCTCGATGGTCCTGCTTTTCCTCTTGCTGAGTGCGGTGGCTGTCTGTTTCCGGACGATCTGGATCGCACGCAGAAATCGGGCTTCCGAAGTCACCGCCGGTTGAGCTTTTGCCCGGGACGCACTATTGCCTGCTCGCCGAACACATGAGGTTATGGCCCACTCCTTGATAGTATTGGCAGGTTGTCGACGATGCAGGACGCGCAGCAGATCATCGACACGGCGCATGAGATGGCCGATGCGGCGCGGCGCGCGATCCTGCCACTGTTCCGTGATGCCTCGGTCATGGCCGACAACAAGCGGCCGGCCGATTTCGACCCGGTGACCGAGGCCGACCGCGCCGCCGAGATGGCCATGCGCGAGGTTCTGGCACGACGCCGCCCCGAGGACGGCATCTTCGGCGAGGAATTCGGCCAGAGCGAGGGCCGCAGCGGGTTGACCTGGATCCTCGACCCGATCGACGGTACCCGCGCCTTCCTCTGCGGCGCGCCAAGCTGGGGCGTGCTGATCGGGCTCAGTGACGGGCAGCGGATGCGTTACGGTCTCATCGATCAGCCCTATATCGGTGAACGCTTCGAGGGCGGGCTTGGCCGTGCCCGGCTGA
Organism: Paracoccus marinaquae; assembly: GCF_018860165.1. Taxonomy (GTDB): domain Bacteria; phylum Pseudomonadota; class Alphaproteobacteria; order Rhodobacterales; family Rhodobacteraceae; genus Paracoccus; species Paracoccus marinaquae. Next base: position 59,543 of record NZ_JAHKNG010000008.1, on the reverse strand, counting down.
CCGCCCCCATGGGCGGGCGCGATCTGGCGGTGCGGCGCGGCATCGCGCTGGATCAGGCGACGCTGATGACCACCTATCCCGAGGTTGGCTCGGCCGCCGAGGGCCGGGCCTTTGCCCGCGTCGCCGGGAAGGTGCGGTTGACCCGCTATGGCCTTGATTGCTACGCCTATGCGCTGCTTGCGCTCGGCCATGTCGATCTGGTCATCGAGGCCGGGCTGCAGGCCTATGACATCGCCGGGCCAATGGCGGTGGTCGAGGCGGCCGGCGGGATCGTCACCGACTGGCAGGGCGGCTCGGCCTTGGCCGGCGGACGGGTAATCGCGGCAGCCAGCGCCGAGTTGCACGAGGCGGCCCTAGCACTGCTGAATGCGGATGAGGGACCGGTTCGCGGCAGCGACTGAAGAGACCGGACTGACAGGAGGGCGCATGGCCGAGGAGCAGGATCCCGAGATCGAGAAAGAGCCGGCCGAGCGCACGACTCAGCCCGACCGGGACGAGGACGAGTTCCTGCCCCGCCGCGAATTGCTGGACCAGATCGACGAGGCCATCGAGGCCGAGGACGGCGCAGCGCTGAACGCGCTGCTGGAACCGATGCATGCCGCCGATATCGCAGATATCATCGAACGGCTGCACGGTGCCGAGCGCCGCGCCTTCCTGCAACTCTATTCCGGCGAGATCGACGGCGAGATCCTGTCCGAGATCGACGAGGCGATCCGCGACGAAGTCGTCGAGATGCTGCCCCGCGAGGTGCTGGCCGAGGCCGTGCGCGAGATGGACAGCGACGATGTCGTTGACCTTCTGGAAGACCTGGACGAGCCCGAGCGCGAGGAAATCCTGGCCGCGCTGGACGACAGCGACCGGGCCGCGGTCCAGCAGTCGCTGGCCTATCCCGAATATTCGGCCGGCCGCCTGATGCAGTCCGAGGTGGTCACCGCGCCCGAACACTGGACCGTGGGCGAAAGCATCGATTTCCTGCGTGCCGAGGATTGGCTGCCCGAACAGTTCTATCACATCATCCTGATCGATCCGCGCTGGCATCCGGTGGGCTATGTGACGCTTGGCCGGCTGCTGGCCTCGCGGCGCGAGGTGGCGCTGCGCGACCTTGTGGAGGACAGTTTCCGTACCATCAGCGCCTATGCCGAGGAAGGCGATGTAGCCTATGCCTTCAACCAGTATCACCTGATCTCGGCGCCGGTGGTGGATGCGGATGACCGGCTGGTCGGCGTGATCACCATCGACGACGCCATGTCGGTGCTGGACGAGGAACACGAAGAGGACATCCTGCGCCTGGCCGGCGTCGGCGAGGATTCGGCGATCACCGACACGGTGGTGGAAACCCTGCGCCAGCGCCTGCCCTGGCTGATGGTGAACCTGATCACGGCCATCGTCGCCTCGCTGGTCATCGCGATCTTCGAGGGCACCATCCAGAAGGTGGTGGCGCTGGCGGTGCTGATGCCCATCGTCGCCTCGATGGGCGGCAATGCCGGCACCCAGACCCTGACCGTGGCGGTGCGCGCCCTGGCCACGAAAAGCCTGACCGGCAGCAATGTCTGGCGCGTGGTCCGGCGCGAGGCCATCGTCGGTGTGCTGAACGGGCTGGCCTTCGCGCTGGTCATGGGTGTGGTGGCCTGGGTCTGGTTCGACGGCGTGTCGCTGGCTGCGGTCATCGGCATCGCCATGATCGTCAATCTGGCCATCGCCGCGCTGGCCGGGATCCTGATCCCGCTGGCGCTGGAAAAGGCCGGCGCCGACCCGGCACTGGCCTCGGGCACCTTCGTGACGACGGTGACCGATGTGGTCGGCTTCTTCGCCTTCCTCGGTCTCGCCTCGGCCGTGCTGCTGTGAGCGCGGCGCAAAAGGCCGCGCTGCGCGAACAGGCGCTGGCCGCACGGGCGCGTCAGGGGGGCGACCAGCAAGGCATCGCCCGCAACCTGACCGAGGTACTGGCACCCCATCCCGGCGAGGTCCTGTCAGGCTATTGGCCGATGCGCGGCGAAGCCGACCCGCGCCCGTCGATGGCCGCGCATTCGGGCCGGATCTGCCTGCCCGTGGTCACCGGAAAGGCCGTGCCGCTGGTCTTCCGCGCCTGGGATGGCGGCGCGCTGGAGCCCGGCCCCTTCGGCACCGTGCATCCCCCCGATTCGGCCGCGCTGCTGACCCCCCGGATCCTGATCGTGCCGCTGGCCGCCTTCGACCGGGCCGGGCATCGCCTCGGATATGGCGGCGGATATTACGACAGAACCCTGCAATTGCTGCGGAAATCCGGCCCGGTCACCGCCGTCGGGCTGGCCTTCGCGGCACAGGAATTGCCCGGCATCCCGGCCGAGGTCTTCGACCAGCCACTGGACCTGATCGTGACCGATCGCGAGATTATCCAACCCGGTCAACAGCCTGCCTGACTCGCGCACAACCTGTGGATGAATCGGGGATATCCCTGTGGAGAATGGCTGAATAGCTTTCCTCAATAAATTGATTCAAATAGAAAATGTCGTGGAAGGAACGGGCACCGACCCGTGTCGCATGTAAACCTGTGCACGAATCTCACGCCGATGCGCGGAACAGGCTGTCAACGGGAAACGTCATGATCGTAACGTAAAAAAACTGTTGAAAAACGGTTCGGAAGCCGTCAGCTTGTGCCCTACGGCAAGGCTGCCACAAGATATGGTGGACCAACCAACCAGACCCAAGACGGCCAGCCGGTCCTTGATCGAATACCTCACAGGCGGGGCACCGCCTGCCGTCCTTCTGCGTAGCAGCGAGGCCGGGACAGTCATGTCGGCGGGCGCAGGTCGGGGCGAGGGACAGGAACAAAAAGAAGCTCAGAGGGGCAGGAATGAAGATCGACCGGCGCTTTACGACCACCGAGGGCGGGGCCTATGGTGACATCGCGTTCACCACCACCACCAGCGAGATCCGCAATCCCGACGGCAAGATCGTTTTCCGCAACGAGCATGTCGAGGTCCCGAAGGGCTGGAGCCAGGTCGCCAGCGACGTCATCGCGCAGAAATACTTCCGCAAGGCGGGCGTGCCCGCGGCGCTGAAACCCGTCAAGGAAAAGGGTGTGCCCGAATTCCTGTGGCGCAGCGTGGCCGACGACAAGGCACTGGCGGATCTGCCGGAAGATCAGCGTTATGTCGGCGAAAGCAGCGCCCGGCAGGTCTTCGACCGGCTGGCCGGTGCCTGGGCCTATTGGGGCTGGAAGGGTGGCTATTTCACCGCCGAAAAGGACGCCCGCGCCTATTACGACGAGATGCGCCACATGCTGGCCCGCCAGATGGCGGCGCCGAATTCGCCCCAGTGGTTCAACACCGGGCTGCACTGGGCCTACGGGATCGACGGGCCGTCGCAGGGGCATTTCTATGTCGATTTCAAGACCGGCAAGCTGGTCAAGTCCGACAGCGCCTATGAACATCCCCAGCCCCATGCCTGCTTCATCCAGTCGGTCAGCGACGATCTGGTGAACGAGGGCGGCATCATGGACCTGTGGGTCCGCGAGGCGCGTCTTTTCAAATACGGCTCGGGCACCGGCACCAACTTCTCCAGCCTGCGCGCCGAGGGCGAGTCCCTGTCGGGCGGCGGCAAGTCCAGCGGGCTGATGGGCTTCCTGAAGATCGGCGACCGCGCGGCGGGCGCGATCAAGTCGGGCGGCACCACGCGGCGCGCCGCCAAGATGGTGATCTGCGACATGGATCACCCCGATATCGAACAGTTCATCAACTGGAAGGTCATCGAGGAACAGAAGGTCGCCAGCCTCGTCGCCGGCTCGAAGGCGCACGAGGCGAAGCTGAACGAGATCTTCGCCGCCATCCGGGCATGGGACGGCGACATCGAGGACGCGACCGATCCGGCCAGCAACGATGCGCTGAAATCGGCGATCCGCGCCGCCAAGAAGGCGATGATCCCCGAAACCTATGTCAACCGCGTGCTGCAATATGCCCGGCAGGGTTTCGACAGCATCGAATTCCCGACCTATGACACCGACTGGGACAGCGAGGCCTATATCACCGTCTCGGGCCAGAACTCGAACAACTCGGTTCGCGTCACCGACGCCTTCCTCGATGCCGTGCGCGAGGACAAGCCGTGGGAACTGCTGCGCCGTACCGATGGCAAGGTCGCCAGGACGATCAGCGCGCGCGAGCTGTGGGACCAGATCGGCCATGCCGCCTGGGCCTGCGCCGACCCCGGCATCCAGTTCCACGACACCGTGAACGCCTGGCATACCTGCCCCGAGGACGGGCCGATCCGGGGTTCGAACCCGTGCAGCGAATACATGTTCCTCGACGATACGGCCTGCAACCTGGCCTCGATGAACCTGCTGAAGTTCTGGACCGGCGATCAGTTCGACGCCGATGGCTATGTCCATGCCACCCGGCTGTGGACCGTCACGCTGGAGATCAGCGTGCTGATGGCCCAGTTCCCCAGCCGCGAGATCGCGCAGCGCAGCTATGACTTCCGCACGCTGGGGCTGGGCTATGCCAATATCGGCGGCCTGCTGATGAACATGGGTTACGGTTATGACTCGATCGAGGGCCGGGCACTGTGCGGCGCGCTGACCGCGATCATGACCGGCGTGGCCTATGCCACCTCGGCCGAGATGGCGGCCGAACTGGGCGCCTTCCCGGGCTACAAGAAGAATGCCGACCACATGCTGCGGGTGATCCGCAATCACCGCGCCGCCGCCCATGGCATCGGCAACTATAACGGCATCAATGTCCGCCCGGTGGAACTGGACGACGAGAACTGCCCCGATGTCCGTCTGGTCGCCATCGCCCGCGAGGCCTGGGACGAGGCGCTGACCCTGGGCGAGGATCACGGCTTCCGCAACGCGCAGGCGACCGTGATCGCGCCGACCGGCACCATCGGTCTGGTGATGGATTGCGACACCACCGGGATCGAGCCCGATTTCGCGCTGGTGAAGTTCAAGAAGCTGGCCGGCGGCGGGTATTTCAAGATCATCAACCAGTCGGTTCCGGCCGCGCTCGAGATGCTGGGCTATGGCAGCGCCCAGATCGAGGAGGTCATCGCCTATGCGGTCGGCCACGCCAGCCTCGGGAACTGCCCCGGCATCAACCATACCGCGCTGGCCGGCCACGGCTTCGGCGCGCGCGAGATCGAGAAGGTCGAGGCCGCCCTTGCCACCGCCTTCGACATCCGCTTCGTCTTCAACCAGTGGACGCTGGGCGAGGAATTCTGCAAGGGCACGCTGGGCATCCCGGCCGAAAAGCTGAACGATCCGGGCTTCGACCTGCTGCGCCACCTGGGCTTTACCCGCGCCCAGATCGACGCCGCCAACGACCATGTCTGCGGCACCATGACGCTGGAGGGCGCGCCGCATCTGAAGGCCGAGCATCTGCCGGTCTTCGACTGCGCCAATCCCTGCGGCAAGAAGGGCAAGCGCTATCTGTCGGTCGACAGCCATATCCGGATGATGGCCGCCGCGCAGTCCTTCATCTCGGGCGCGATCAGCAAGACCATCAACATGCCGAACGACGCCACCATCGCCGACGCGCTGGCCGCCTATGAACTGTCCTGGTCGCTGGGCATCAAGGCCAACGCGCTTTACCGCGACGGCTCGAAACTGTCGCAACCGCTGGCCGCGGCGCTGGTCGCGGATGACGAGGAGGCCGAAGAAATCCTCGCCACCGGCAACCCGCAGGAAAAGGCCGCCGTCATCGCCGAGAAGATCGTCGAGAAGATCATCGTCAAGGAGGCCGTGCGCAGCCACCGCGAGAAACTGCCGCAGCGCCGCAAGGGCTATACCCAGAAGGCGGTGATCGGCGGGCACAAGGTCTATCTGCGCACCGGCGAATACGACAACGGATCCTTGGGCGAGATCTTCATCGACATGCACAAGGAAGGCGCGGGCTTCCGGGCGATGATGAACAACTTCGCCATCGCCGTCTCGGTGGGCCTGCAATACGGCGTGCCGCTGGAGGAATTCGTGGACGCCTTCACCTTCACCCGCTTCGAGCCGGCGGGCATGGTGCAGGGCAATGACAGCATCAAGAACGCCACCTCGATCCTCGACTATGTGTTCCGGGAACTGGCGGTCAGTTATCTGGACCGCACCGACCTCGCGCATGTGAAGCCCGAGGGCGCGCGCTTCGACGAACTGGGCGGCGGCGAGGCGGAAGGCCAGAACGTCACCCCGGTCAGCGAACAGGCCGAACTGAAATCGCTGACCATGCTGAAGCAGATCAGTTCTGCCGGCTATCTGCGCAAGCGGCTGCCGCAGGATCTGATGGTGCTGCAGGGCGGCGTGTCGACAACAGCGGTGGCCGCCGGCCTGACCGACGGCGCGGTCAGCCTGCGCACGGCCAGCGTGACCACGACCGCGACCACGCTGGATGCCCGCTCGAAAGCCAAGATGCAGGGCTACGAGGGCGATCCCTGCGGCGAATGCGGCAACTACACGCTGGTGCGCAACGGCACCTGCATGAAGTGCAACACCTGCGGCGCAACGTCGGGGTGCAGCTGATCCCATAGGGGCCGGTTCGCCGGCCTCCGTTTTTGTCAGGCGAAGGTCGCGGAACTTCCTCCTCACCGCGCCCCTATCGAAGCAGCCAGCCGCCCGGCAAGAGGCGCGCAGCCTGACACCAGCCCCCCGCATTCTGGCAGCGAATGCGGGGGGTAATTTTTCCGAACGGCCGGTCATGCGGGGCCGGGCGCGAGGCCGATAACGCCCCCCCTTCCGGCCATGCCAACTTTCATGCGGGCGATGCGGCCCCGTCTCGCCTATCGTTCGGGGTCCGACCAGTCCGAGGCCGGAATGTTGCGGCGTTGCAGGCGCAGGGCCAGCCCCAGGCCGACACCGACCCCGATGGCGACCGTCAGATCCACCAGAACCGTCAGCGTCATGGTGAGTATCATCAGCAGCAGATCGGACCGCCGCTCGGCCAGATAGCCGCGCCACTTGTGCGGCTCGCTCATGTTCCAGGCGGTCATGATCAGCAGCCCGGCCAGCGCCGGCATCGCCATGCGCCCGACCAGGGGCGCCGCCACATACATGATCACCAGAATCGTCAGGGCATGGATCAGCCCCGCCACCGGCGTCTTTCCACCGGCGCGGATATTGGTCGCCGTCCGGGCGATGGCGCCGGTTGCCGGCAGCCCCCCGAACAACGACGATCCGATATTGGCCATGCCCTGCGCCAGCAACTCGGCATTGGGCCGGTGCCGTCCCGCGATCATGCGGTCGGCGACCATTGCCGACAGCAGCGACTCCACGCCCGCCAGAAAGGCGATGACCAGCGCCGAGGGCAGAAGATCCGGCAACTGGCTGAGATCGAATGCCGGGATCGCGGGGCTTGGCAGGGAATTCGGCAACTCGCCGAACTGTGTCCGGATCGTCTCGACCGGCAGATTCGCGAAGGCAACCAGAGCGGATGTCAGCACGATGGCAACGATCAGGCCGGGCAGCCTGGGCGCAGCGCGGCGAAAGACGACGATCAGGACCATGGTCGCCAGACCGATCAGCGCCGCGGCGATCGAGCCCGTCTCTCTTGCCGCCCAGAGAACGTCGATCTTCGCCAGGAAATCGGCCGGCACCTCGGCCACCTTCAGTCCGAAGATGTCCTTCAGCTGGCTCGCCGCGATGACCACGGCGATGCCCATGGTGAAACCGTTGATGACCGGCTCGGGGATCAGCCTGATGAGGTTGCCGGCGCGAAAATACGCCGCGACCAGCAGGATCAGCCCTGCCATGAAGGTCGCCACGACCAGCCCGTCATAGCCGTGCCGGGCGATCACGTCATAGACGACGACGATGAACGCTCCGGTCGGCCCGCCGATCTGCACGCGGCTTCCGCCAAGCAGCGAGATCAGGAAGCCGGCGACGATGGCGGTGACCAGCCCGTCGGCCGGCTCCGCCCCCGAGGCAATCGCAATCGCAAGGCTCAGCGGCAGGGCGACCATGGCGACGGGCACGCCTGCAACCGCATCCTGCAGGAACAGTGCGCGCGAATAGTCGGACAGTGTCGTGATGATCTTCGGTTTCATGCCGCGACAATAGCTGCTGCCGCAACGGATGCCAGCCGCGATCGCGGCGCCCGCCCCGGCCGGATCGGCAGCCGCCGGAACCGGAGCTTGCCGCCCGGTCATTCGAGCCGCGACGGCCCTACAGCCCGTTCGGGTGCATCTGCGTCCAGAGGGTGGCCCAAAGCGCGGTCCCGGCGACGGCGACAATGGACAGCACCAGGACCAGGCGGCGGTGATTGATCATGTGGCGAACGGCATCGGCCGCCACGCCCGAAACGGGGCGATCCCCCGCCTCTCCCGCCTCAAGCAGCGGCAGCAGACGGCGGGCCAGAAGCACGCGCAGCCAGAACAGCACCGCGAAGGGCAGCAGCAGAAGCGTCAATGCCTGCGCGAATTCAAGCCCGTAGCGAAAGCCGAAGAGCGCCAGCGAGGTCAGCAGGAACGAGACGACGCCAAGGAAGATCGCGCCCTCGCGCGCGCCCAGCCGCCAGCGCGGCAGGGTCAGCGACAGCCAGTCCAGCAGGGCGATGACGGCGGGGCCTTCGGGCTCGCCCGCCGCCCGTGCGCGGCAGGCGCGGGCCAGAACCTCGGACGGCACGCCCAGCACGTTGCGCCCCACCGCCGACCACATGCCGATCAGCACCAGCCAGAACCAGACGGTCCCGAAAGAGCGGCTGTCCAGCAGGCTGATCAATCCGTCAAATTGCGGCACGCAGCATTCCTTGTTCTTGATCGCGCGCGACCTTAGAACGTTGGCGAGCCAAGGGAAAGCGCCTGCCGCCCGTCCCGACCGACCAAAAGGATCCCGCCATGGCCCGACCGATCATTGCCCCCTTCCCCGCCACGAGGCTGCGCCGGATGCGCCGCAACGCCAATCTGCGCGCCATGGTGACCGAGACAGGCCTTGCGCCCGCCAATCTGATCTGGCCGATCTTCGTGACCGAGGTCGCCGGCGCCGAGGGCGAGATCGCCTCGATGCCCGGGGTCGAGCGGCTGACACTGGACGGTGCCCGGCGCGCGGCCGAGCGGGCGGCACGTCTGGGCATTCCGGCGATCTGCATCTTTCCGCATTCGGATCAGGACCTGAAGACCGAAACCTGCGAGCGCGCCTGGGATCCGGACAACATCGGCAACCGCGCCATCCGCGCGATCAAGGAAACCGTGCCCGAGCTGGCGGTGATGACCGATATCGCGCTGGATCCCTACAACATCAACGGCCATGACGGATTCGTCGTGGATGGCGAGATCGTCAATGACGAAACCGTCGAGGCGCTGGTGAAGATGGCGCTGGTTCAGGCCGAATGCGGCGCCGACATCCTTGGCCCCAGCGACATGATGGATGGCCGCATCGGCGCCTTGCGCATGGCGCTCGAGTTGGACGGCTACAGGGATGTGGCGATCCTGTCCTATGCGGCGAAGTTCGCCAGCGCCTTCTATGGCCCGTTCCGCGACGCGGTCGGGGCCTCGGGGCGGCTGGTCGGCGACAAGAAGACCTATCAGATCAACCCCGCCAACCGGGCCGAGGCGCTGCGCTGCGTCGCCCGTGACCTGGCCGAGGGCGCCGACATGGTGATGGTCAAGCCCGGCCTGCCCTATCTGGATATCTGCCGCGAGGTGAAGGACCGCTTTGACGCGCCGACCTTCGCCTATCAGGTCAGCGGCGAATACGCGATGATCGAGGGGGCGATCCGCGCCGGCTGGCTGTCGCGCGAGGTGATGCTGGAAAGCCTGCTGGCCTTCCGCCGCGCCGGCTGCGACGGGATCCTCAGCTATTTCGCGCCTGCCGTGGCTGAAATGCTGGCATGATCGCTGCGTCTCGCGTATCGTTCCGCGCAACGGGCCGTCAGTGCCCGATTGAAACAAGCGAGGCGACAAAATGAGCAAATCCAACATGATGACCCGGCGCGGCCTGCTGGCGGGCGGCGGCGCGATGCTGGCCCTTGCGGGCTGCACCAATGCCGTGGGCTCGAACGCCGCGGCGCAACTGGATGCGCGGGTGGACCAGACGCATCAGTATCTGCTGCAGAACTATCCGACAGCGGCGCCGCTGGTGCAGAACGCCAAGGGTGTCCTCTACATGCCGCTGATGACCGAGGCGGCCCTGGGTGTCGGTGCGGCCTACGGTCAGGGGGCGCTGCGCATCGGCGGGGCGACGGTCGACTATTATTCGGCCACCCAGGCCACCTTCGGCTTTCAGGCCGGTGCCCAGCAATATGCGCATGTGCTGATCTTCCAGACCGATACCGCACTGGCCGCCTTCCGCGCCGCCAGCGGCTGGGTCGCGGGGGCCGACGCCTATTACGCCATCCCGGCCGGCGGCATGTCGCTGGGGGCCGATACGATCACCGCGCAATTGCCGGTGGTGGCGATGATCTTCGGGCAGGCCGGGCTGATGGCCGGCGCCGCCATCGAGGGGACGAAATATTCGCGCATCATCCCCTCCTCGCTGGTGGCCATCGGCGGGACCGGCGCGCCCCCGGGCTGAGGCGCCGCCTCAGGTCGCCGTCAGATGCCGCAAGCCGTGGGTCACATCGGCCCGCACCGCCAACCGCAGCGCCGGCTCATCCCCGGCGCGCAGCGCGGCCAGGATCATCCGGTGATGGCGCGGCGGTTCGTTGCGCCTGACACGGCCGTATAGCGCCCGCATGGTCGGGCCAAGCTGCAGCCAGATCGTCTCCAGCATGGCCAGCATCGCCGGCGCCTGAGCCCGCAGATACAGCATCCGGTGAAAGTCCAGGTTGCAGCGGATATAGCCGACCGCGTCATGCCGCTCGACCGCGTCGGCGATGCGGCCGTTCATCTGCGCCAGCCGGTCGATCAGCGCGAAATGCGCCCGCGGCAGGGCGCGGGCGGCCAGTTCCGGCTCGATCAGCGCCCGCAGCGCGGCAAGTTCCTCGATCCGCTCATCCGACAGTTCCGGCGTGGCGATACGCCCCGAGGCCGACAGGGTCAGCGCCCCCTCGGCCGCCAGCCGCCGCACCGCCTCGCGCGCGGGCGTCATCGACAGATGATATTCCCGTGCCAGCCCACGCAGCGTCAGTGCCGCGCCGGGCGCCAGTTCGCCCAGCATGATGCGGCTGCGCAGGCTGCGGTACAGGCGCTCATGCGCGGCGGGATCGGTGGTGCGTGTGGCGGTCATGCCACATCTGTGATCACAAACCGCATGGCGGTCAATCGCGGAATTTCCACATCAGCAGATCCGCGCCATTGCGACGCAGCCAGTCGCGCCGCGGGCGGAAGTCGGGCATCAACCGCTCGACCGCGGCCCAGAAGCGCGGCGAGTGGTCCATATGCGCCAGATGCGCAACCTCGTGGGCGGCGACATAGTCCAGCACCGCGGGCGGCGCCATCGCCAGCCGCCATGAGAACATCAGCCGCCCATCCGCGGTGCAACTGCCCCAGCGAGAGCGCGTGTCACGCAGGGCGATGGCGCGGAAGGGCCGGCCCAGCGACGTGGCGTGACGGTCGCAGGCATCATGAAGGCGCCGATGCGCCAGATGCTTGAGGAACGCCTGCACCACCGACCCGACCGCCCGCCCCTCGGGGATCAGCAGCCTGTCGGGTTCCAGCCGCGCCGAGGGAACCGGCGCCGGGACCATCTGCCGCGGCACCCCCTCGACCGGGATCGCCACGCCATGCGCGGCCCGCTGCGGCACCGGCCGCCGCGCGGTCGCCTGCAGCAACCAGTCGCGTTTCGATTCGGCAAAGGCGCGCCCCTCGCTGAGGGCGACATGACGCGGCAGGGTCAGCACCGCGTCGCCGCCGTCGCGCGGTACCCGCAACGTCATCCGCCGCGCCCGGCCCGAGCGGCGCAGCGCTATCCGCAGCCCGCCCGCGATGGTGATGCCGTCGTCCATCCGCCCTGCCCGCCCCCTTAGCCCGGAAAAGCCTTTGACACCCCCGCAATGCTGTGGCAGGGGACGCCAAATTCCCTAATCGCGGCGGAAGGAGATTACCATGCCCAAAGAGGAATGGGGCACGAAACGCCTGTGCCCGCATTGTGCGACCCGGTTCTACGACCTGCGGACGAATCCGATGACCTGCCCTGCATGCGGCAACCAGTTCACGCTGGAAAGCATCACCGAAGGGCGCGGCAAGAGCCTTGTCAGCGAAAAGGCCTCGGCCCGGGATTCCGATGATCTGGTCGACGATGACGACGAGGATCTGGACGATGACAGCGGCGATCTGGACGACGATCTGCTGGAGGAGGACGATGACGACAGCGATGTCTCGCTGGACGACATCGCCGATGTCGCGGACGACGATGAGGACTGATCGACCGTCCCTGCCGCAGCGAGCGGCCCGGCAGACGCAGGCGCGGCCGATGGGCCGCGCTTTTGCGTTTCTGCGTGCCCGGCACGGTTGATCGCCCCCGAGGCCGCCCGGTGGGCCTGCGCGCCTCAGACCTGCAGCATGCGCCGGAACAGGTTCTCGAGATAGAGTTCGGCCTCGGCGAAGGGATCATGGCCCGGCCCCAGAACCGCGCGCACCTGGACCTCGAAATCGGCATAATGCTGGGTCAGCGCCCAGATCGAGAAGATCAGGTGATGCGGTTCGACCTGCGCCAGCCGCCCCTCATCGATCCAGGCGGCCAGAATCGCCACCGTCTCATCGACCAGCATGCGCAGCCGTCCGCCCAGAATCTCGTTCAGATGCGGGGCACCCTGCAGGATCTCATAGGCGAAAAGCCGGCTCTCGCGCGGAAAGTCGCGGGACAGGCGCAGCTTGGCCGAGACATAGTCCAGCACCTCGTCCAGGGGGTCGCCCCTGGGGTCGATCGCCAGCATCGGCGCAAGCCACATGTCCAGAAGCGCCGTCAGCAGCGTCTTGTGGATCTCGTCCTTCGAGCCGAAATAATACAGCACATTCGGCTTTGACAGTCCCGCCGCCTCGGCGATCTGGTCGATGGTCGCGCCCCTGAAGCCGTTGGCCGAAAATGCGGTCAGGGCGCCTTCAAGAATCCGTTCGCGGTTCTTCTGCTGGATCCGGGTCAGTTGCGGCTCGTTCTGATCAGTCATCGTCCATCCTGCTCTGACATGGTTCTTTTCTGAGCAGATGATTGCGATTTGTCACGCCCGGACTTGCATGCTTGACTGGTCCAAGGGGCGTGCTAGCCTGATCCTGACCGTTCGGTCAGCATTTCATGGGATGGTGCCGCCATGCCGCCCGACCGCCATTTCGCCCCCGGCGCCACCAGCCGCATCAGGACACCGCGCCCCGTGGCCGGTACCTCTTCACGGCGCGGAAATCGCGCGCATAATGTCCTCTTGCGGCCGCGTGTTTCCGGCGGGTTCGGAGGGACAGGCTGAAGCATCCCATCCCGCCACCCCGCGCCAAGACGGGACGGCCAGACAGGAAGGACGAGACATGACCGACAGCAGTGGCACGGCCTCCGCCGCCAACATGAAGATCGATGGCGACCGGCTGTGGGACAGCCTGATGGAGATGGCGAAGATCGGCCCGGGTATCGCCGGCGGCAACAACCGCCAGACCCTGACCGATGCGGATGCCGAGGGCCGCGCCCTGTTCCGCAGGTGGTGCGAGGAAGCCGGGATGACCATGGGCCTCGACCGCATGGGCAACATGTTCATGCGCCACGAGGGCGAGGATCCGTCGCTGGACCCGGTCTATATCGGCAGCCACCTGGATACCCAGCCGACGGGCGGGAAATATGACGGTGTGCTGGGCGTGCTGTCGGGGCTGGAGGTGATTCGCTCGATCCGCGACATGGGGCTGAAGACGCGCCGGCCGGTCGTGGTGGTGAACTGGACCAATGAGGAAGGCACCCGCTTCGCGCCGGCCATGCTGGCCAGCGGCGTCTATGCCGGGATGCATACCGAGGATTTCGCCAATGCCCGCGAGGATGCCGAGGGCAGGACATTCGGGGCGGAACTGGACCGCATCGGCTGGCGCGGGGCCGAGGATGTCGGGGGCCGGCCGATACATGCGATGTTCGAATATCACATCGAGCAGGGTCCGATTCTGGAAGCCGAGGGCAAGCAGATCGGCGTGGTGACGCATGGCCAGGGCCTGTGGTGGCTGCAGGTCACGCTGACCGGCAAGGAGGCGCATACCGGCAGCACGCCGATGCACATGCGGGTGAACGCGGGCCTTGGCATGGCGCGGATCATCGAGGCCGCGCATCGCATCGCCATGGACCATCAGCCGAATGCCGTGGGCGCGGTGGGTCAGGCCAATGTCTATCCGAACAGCCGCAACGTGATCCCCGGCCGCGCGGTCTTCACCATCGACTTCCGCTCACCCGAACTGGACAAGCTGACCTCGATGCGCGCACGGTTGGAGGCCGAAGCCCCGAAGATTGCAGCCGAACTAGGGCTGGGGATCGAGATCGAACCGGTCGGCCATTTCGACCCGGTGACATTTGATGCGGGCCTGGCGCAGACGCTGCGCGAGGCTTCGGAGCGGCTGGGCTACAGCCATATGGATATCGTCAGCGGCGCGGGCCACGACGCCTGCTGGATCAACCGCGTCGCGCCGACGGTGATGATCATGTGCCCCTGCGTGGACGGGCTGAGCCATAACGAGGCCGAGGAGATTTCGCCGGAATGGGCGAGTGCCGGGGCGGATGTGTTGTTGCACGCTGTGCTGGACGTGGCGGAGATTGTCCGCTGAGACAAGGGAAAGCCGGGGGCGCTGCCCCCGGACCCCCGGGATATTTGGATGAAGAAGAAAGGCGCAGGGATGAGCAAGGTTATCAGGAACGGAACCATTGTGACCGCCGATCTGACCTATAGGGCGGATGTGCTGATCGAGGGCGGCAAGATCACCGCGATCGGTGAGAACCTCGGCGGTGACACCGAACTGGACGCAACCGGCTGCTATGTCATGCCGGGCGGGATCGACCCGCATACGCATCTGGAGATGCCCTTCATGGGCACCTACTCGACCGATGATTTCGAGAGCGGCACCCGCGCGGCCTTGTCGGGCGGCACAACCATGGTGGTGGATTTCGCCCTGCCCTCGCCGCAGCAGGGGCTGCTGGATGCGCTTCAGATGTGGGACAACAAGTCCGGGCGGGCGCATTGCGACTATTCCTATCACATGGCGATTACCTGGTGGGGGCAGCAGGTGTTCGACGAGATGGAGGAGGTGGTGAAGCGCGGCATCACCAGCTTCAAGCATTTCATGGCCTACAAGGGCGCGCTGATGGTGAATGACGACGAGTTGTTCGCGTCGTTCCGCCGGGTCGGCGATCTGGGCGGGATCGCACTGGTCCATGCCGAGAATGGCGATGTGGTGGCCGAACTGTCCGCGCGGCTGCTGGCCGAGGGCAATACCGGGCCCGAGGCGCATGCATACAGCCGCCCGCCGCAGGTCGAGGGCGAGGCCACGAACCGCGCCATCATGGTGGCCGACATGGCGGGCGTGCCGCTCTATGTCGTGCATGTGTCCTGCGAGGACAGCCACGAGGCGATCCGCCGCGCGCGCAGCCAAGGCAAGCGCGTCTGGGGCGAGCCTCTGATCCAGCATCTGACACTGGATGAGAGCGAGTATTTCAACAAGGACTGGGATCACGCGGCGCGGCGCGTCATGTCGCCGCCCTTCCGCAACCGCTCGCATCAGGACAGCCTCTGGGCCGGGCTGCAATCGGGCAGCCTGTCGGTGGTGGCGACCGATCACTGCGCCTTCACGACCGAGCAGAAACGCTATGGCGTGGGCGATTTCACCAGGATCCCGAACGGCACCGGCGGGCTTGAGGACCGGATGCCGATGCTGTGGACACACGGAGTCGGTACGGGTCGGCTGACACCGAATGAGTTCGTCGCAGTCACATCGACCAATATCGCCAAGATCCTGAACCTGTACCCGAAAAAGGGCGCGGTGCTGGTCGGCGCGGATGCCGACCTGGTGGTCTGGGATCCGCAAGCCGAAAAGACCATTACGGCGGGCTCGCAGCAATCAGCCATCGACTACAACGTGTTCGAGGGCCAGAAGGTCAGGGGCCTGCCGCGTTTCACCCTGACCCGCGGCGTCGTCGCCGTAACCGAGGGCAAGGTCGACAGCCGCGAGGGTCACGGCGAATTCGTCGGCCGCGAACCACGCGGCACGGTGAACCGCGCCCTGTCACAATGGAAGGAGTTGACAGCGCCACGACCGGTGGAACGGTCGGGGATTCCGGCGACGGGAGTGTGATGACCTTTTTTGCTCGCATGCAAATCGACTGGAGATGGCCCGTCCTGTTCTTCGGTAGTGCCGCCCTTACAACTACGGTAACGATTACTTTCCTCTCGGTTCTCGCAAATGTGTCGGGAACACGCCTTCCCTACAAATGGAATGAAATCGCAATGCTCTTGGCAGTCGGCGCGACAGCACGCTCTGTTTTGCCATCTCTGGCGGTCTGGATGTTTGTGATCGCGATCTGCCGGCGATTGAGGACGGAGCCTGCCGGTCCAATTATCGCATCCGCGATGGCCGCGGTAATTGGTTGGCTGAACGCTGTTTGGCTGGCGTGGTCCATCTTCGGGCCACGCATATTCGGTGACCTACCAATTTTGGCAATAACGCTTGCCCTGCCGCTGACAATCGCGATCGGTCTGGCACTAGGCCATTTGATTTATCACCAGAAGCCGGCAGAGGCTCTGCCATGACCGCTTACGTCATCACCGCCGACCAGATCGACCTGACCTTCCAGACCGCCGATGGCCCGGTCCATGCGCTGAAGGGCGTGGATCTGACCATCAACCAGGGCGATTTCGTCAGCTTCATCGGACCATCTGGCTGCGGCAAGACCACGCTTCTGCGCGCCATCGCAGCGCTGGAGGCGCCGACCGCCGGACGGCTGAGTGTCAACGGGATGGATCCCGATGCGGCGCGGAGGGCGCGGGCCTATGGCTATGTCTTTCAGGCGCCGGGTCTTTATCCGTGGCGGACCATCGCGGGGAATGTCGGTCTGCCGCTGGAGATCATGGGTTTTGCAAAGGCCGATCGCGCGGCGCGCATCGCGCGGGTTCTGGACCTGGTCGATCTGGCGGGGTTCGGCGGCAAGTATCCCTGGCAGCTGTCGGGTGGCATGCAGCAGCGCGCCAGCATCGCCCGCGCGCTGGCCTTTGACGCCGATATCCTGTTGATGGACGAACCCTTCGGCGCGCTGGACGAGATCGTCCGCGACCGGCTGAACGAGGCGCTGCTGGAATTGTGGCGCAAGACGGGCAAGACCATCGGTTTCGTGACCCATTCGATCCCCGAGGCGGTCTATCTGTCGACCAAGATCGTGGTCATGTCGCCCCGTCCGGGCCGGATCACCAAGGTCATCGACAGCCCCCTGCCGACGCAGCGGCCGCTGGACATCCGCGACACGCCCGAATTCATCGCCCTGGCCCATGAGGTGCGCGAGGGGCTGCGCGAAGGGCACAGCTATGACTGAGGCCCTGATCCGCGAGGCCGGGCCCGAGGATCTGCCCGCCTGCGCGGCGATCCTCAACGCCTATATCGACGCGACCGACTGGCTGCCGCGCTCGCATCCGCACGAGGTGATCGCCGCGATGTTCTCGCCCCGTCTTCTTCAGACGCGGCGGGTCTTCGTCGCCGAGCAGGATGGCGCGGTGGTGGGTTACGTCACCCTGAACCCGCAGGCACGGTTCCTGCCGGCCTTGTACCTGTCGCCCGCCGACCGTGGGCGCGGCTTGGGCAAGACGTTGCTGGATGCGGTCAAGGCGGTCTCTCCGGCAGGGTTTTCCCTGACCGTCTGGCAGCCGAACCGCGACGCCCGGCGCTTTTATCTGCGCGAGGGGCTGAGTGTCATCGGCGAGGGCACCGATGATGACGGCCTGCCGGTCTGGAACATGACCTGGAGCGGCCAGGAATGAGGAACACGCTGCCCGTCCTGACCGTCCTGCTGGCCGTCGTCGCCATCTGGTATGTGGCGGCCATCGGCATGAACTCGACCTGGGTGCGCGATCAGGCGGCGCGCAGCGAGACGGTTCTGGGCATGGGCGAATTCGTCCGCCAGACGCTGAGCCTCGACCGACCGGTCCTGCCCGCCCCGCATCAGGTGGCCGCGGGCCTGTGGGACGGCGTGTTCGGGCAGAAGATCACCTCGAAGCGCAGCCTCGTCTGGCATGGCTGGATCACGCTTTCGGCGACGCTGGCGGGCTTTGCCATCGGCTCGCTGGCCGGGATCGGGCTGGCGGTCGGGATCGTCCATGACCGGGCGATGAACCAGTCGGTGATGCCCTGGGCGGTGGCCAGCCAGACGGTGCCGATCCTTGCCATCGCGCCGATGGTGATCGTGGTCTTTGCCAGCGCCGGTATCACCGGGCTTCTGCCCAAGGCGATCATCGCCGCCTGGCTGTCGTTTTTTCCGGTCCTTGTCGGCATGGTGAAGGGTCTGCGCACCGCCGACGCGATGCAACTGGACCTGATGCGATCCTGGAACGCCTCGCGTTCGCAGGTGTTCTGGCGGCTGCGGCTGCCGTCCTCGATGCCTTACCTGTTCGCCAGCCTGAAGGTTGCGGTCGCGGCGGCACTGGTCGGCACCATCGTCGGCGAACTGCCGGCCGGGGCCTCGGCCGGGCTGGGCGCGCGGTTGCTGTCGGGCAGCTATTACGGGCAGACGGTGCAGATCTGGGCGGCGCTGTTCGTGGCGGCCGCGCTGGCGGCGGGGCTGGTGTTCCTGATCGGCTGGATCGAGAGGCTGGCCCTGCGCCGCATGGGGCTGGCGCGATGAGCGCGCTGCCGATCATCGCCGTCTGGCTGGGCGGCTGGGCGCTGAATGCCTGGCTGGCCCGCTTTGACACGCGGCTGAGCCGTTTCCTGGTGGCGCTGATCTTCGGCATCACCCTGCTGATCCTGTGGGAGATGACCGTCCGCGCCTATGCCATCCCCACCGTCATCCTGCCGGCCCCCAGCCAGATCGCGGCCAGTTTCACGCAGAATACCGCGATTCTCTGGGGCGATTTCGTGCAGACCATCCTGAAGGGCGCGCTGAGCGGCTGGGTGCTGGGTGCCGCGGCCGCCATCGCCACCGCCATTGCCATCGACCGCAGCCCCTTCCTGCAGCGCGGATTGCTGCCGGTCGGCAATTTCGTCGCCGCCCTGCCGATCGTCGGCATCGCGCCGATCCTGGTGATGTGGTTCGGCTTCGACTGGCAGTCGAAGGCGGCGGTGGTGGTGGTGATGGTGTTCTTCCCGATCCTCGTGAACATGGTGGCGGGGCTGGCCGCCACCGACCAGATGCAGCGCGACCAGATGGCGACATGGGCCGCGCCCTATTGGCAGTCGCTGGCGAAGATGCGCCTGCCCGCCGCCATGCCCTTCCTGTTCAACGGGCTGAAGATCACCACCACGCTGGCCCTGATCGGCGCCATCGTGGCCGAGTTCTTCGGCAGTCCGACCAGGGGCATGGGCTTTCGCATCTCGACCGCCGTGGGGCGGCTGGACCTGCCGCTGGTCTGGGCCGAAATCCTTGTGGCGGCAATCGCCGGATCATTGTTCTATGGCATCGTGGCGCTGATCGAAAAGAAGGTGACCTTCTGGCACCCGTCACAGCGCAAACAACGGGGCTGACCGCCCCCCAACAGGAGAGCGACCTATGAAGACACTGATGCTATCTGCGGCAGCCATGGCCCTGCTGGCCGGCGGCGCGCAAGCCGCCGACGAACTGACCCTGCAGTTGAAATGGGTCACCCAGGCGCAGTTCGCCGGCTATTACGTCGCCAAGGACAAGGGGTTCTACGAGGAAGAGGACCTCGATGTCACCATCAAGCCGGGTGGCCCCGACATTGCCCCGACGCAGGTTCTGGCCGGCGGCGGCGCGGATGTGGTGGTCGAATGGATGCCCGCCGCACTGGCCGCGCGCGAAAAGGGCCTGCCGATCGTCAATATCGCCCAGCCCTACAAATCCTCGGGCATGATGCTGACCTGCCTCAAGGAAACCGGCATCACCGATCCCAAGACCGATTTCGCCGGCAAGACGCTGGGCGTCTGGTTCTCGGGCAACGAATATCCCTTCCTCAGCTGGATGAACACGCTGGGCCTTTCGACCGAGGGTGGCGAGGGCGGCGTCACGGTGCTGAAGCAGGGTTTCAACGTCGATCCGCTGCTGCAGAAACAGGCCGCCTGCATCAGCACCATGACCTATAACGAATACGGTCAGGTGCTGGATGCCGGGCTGACCGCGGACGATCTTGTCACCTTCAAATACGAGGATCAGGGCGTCGCCACGCTGGAGGACGGGCTCTATACGCTGGAGCAGACGCTTGAGGATCCGGCGATGGTCGACAAGCTGGCCCGGTTCGTGCGCGCCTCGATGAAGGGCTGGAAATATGCCGAGGAGAACCCCGAGGAAGCCGCCCAGATCGTTCTGGACAACGACGAGACCGGCGCCCAGACCATCGAACACCAGACCCGCATGATGGGCGAGGTCGCCAAGCTGACGGCGGGCTCGGACGGCGCGCTGGTCGAGGCCGATTACCAGCGCACGGTCGACACGCTGCTGTCGGGCGGTTCGGATCCGGTCATCTCGAAGGCCCCCGAGGGCGCGTGGAGCCCTGTCGTCACCGACGCGGCGCTGAACTAGGCCCCGCAGGGGCGGCGACGGGGCGGCTGACCGTCCTGCCGTCGCCCGGATCGAAATGCGGCAGGGCGGTTCACGCGGCGCGACGACCGCCCTGTTCCGCCCGCCGTGCGAGAAGACGGGACAGGATCGCCATGCTGCCGCCGGCCGAGGCCGGGCAGGAACGGGCATTGGCGGCGAAGAGGGGATTGCGAGATATGCGCAGTAGTTGGTGATGCCCTGAGGGACGGCATGTCAAGGCGATGTTCACGCGCCGTCAATTCTCAGCTGAGAAAGGGATATACCACCGATCCTCTGACCGAATCGGCGCGCGGCAGTTGATCCGTCAGGCGGTCGAGGCCGAGTTGGCGGCGCTGCTGGAGCACCACGCGACCGAGAAGCTGGAAGACGGCCGCGCCCGGCTGGTCCAGCACGGACATCTGCCCGAGCGCGAGGCACTGACCGGGCAGCCGGAAGTTCCTCTGCATCCGGGCGGATGTGTGTCCAGCTTTCCCGCGATCTGGGCTGCCAATACGAAGACGGCCTTCGTTCTGGCTCACGAGCTGCGCGAGGCGATGGCTCAAGAGGTCCACACGGGCGAAAAGCTGGCCGGTCATGTCGAGATTGATGGCGCCTACTTTGGTGGCCATATCCGCCCGGCTAACCGTAAGGCAAACCGCAAATACCTTGGGGTGAGCCGCGCCCCGTGGCGCGGCGAGAGGGGCAAAGCCCCTCAGACCTCTTCGCTGCAATAGCTCTGACTGCTGGTCCAGGCGGCGATGTCGGCGCGCTTTTTCGCGTTGCGCATCGGCGCCCAGTCGCGGGCCACGCCGCGCCAGCCGCTGCCGTCATGGGCGACGGCATTGTCGCGGCCGACCTGTTTCGACATGATCCGCACCGCGCAGGCCATGTTGTCGGCGCCGTTGGTGATATTGCCGTTGCAGCCATAGCCGCGCCAGGTCGCCGGCGCGATCTGCATCAGGCCCAGCCATTTGCCGCCACCGCCACTGGCCTTGGGATTATAGGTGCTTTCGTGCTTGGCCAGCGCCGAGAGAAGCCCCGCCCAGAACGCACGCCGCCCGGTCTGGGCCAGTTCGGCATAGTTCGGGCAGAAGGTCTCGATGTCCTGCGGCACGTTCGACAGGATGGTCACGCCCTCGCGATCCAGCGCCGCCAGCGTCGCCCGGGTCCAGTCATCGGAACCGCTGCGATCCTCCCACCGCATCGGCGGGGTCACGGCGAGTTGCATCTGCTCGTTCCGAAGCGCTTCTGCCTCGGCATCGGTCTGCGGGGTGAGCGTGGACTGGCAGGCGGCCAGAAAGGTCAGGGCGGCAAGGGGCACAAGCGCGGCGCGCATTCAATCCTCATCAGGCGGTTTTCACCCGCCAGCGATGCGCGTGCGGCGAAGATCGCGCAAGCGCGGCGCCTGCCCGTCGGCGGGATCGCGCCAAGCCGCCCCGAAGGCATGGACGGAATTCCGCCAATCGCGTCCCGTGCCGCTGCGGCCGTTAACCCTTTCACAACCTTCTCATGGGCCGCGAGCGGCGGCCCGCGATTCGGACCGTCCTGCTAAAAAGCCGCGAATCAGGTCCGGGGATCGCCGACCGCCCCGTGACAATGTCCCGGCACTGGCCTAAAAGCGCCGCCAAGATGCCACACCGCAAGCGAGGCCATGATGCTTGACCACCTCTCCTTCACCGCGCCGGAACCGAAGACCATCGCCGGCGCCAGGGGCGACTGGGAACTGGTGATCGGGCTGGAGGTGCATGCCCAGGTCGCCTCGAAGGCCAAGCTGTTTTCGGGCGCCTCGACCGAATTCGGCTCGGAGCCGAACAGCAATGTGGCCTTCGTCGATGCGGCCATGCCGGGCATGCTGCCGGTCATCAACGAATTCTGCGTGGCCCAGGCGGTGCGCACCGGCCTTGGCCTGAAGGCCGCAATCAACCTGACCAGCGCCTTCGACCGCAAGAACTATTTCTACCCCGACCTGCCGCAGGGCTACCAGATCAGCCAGCTTTACGCGCCCATCGTCGGCGAGGGCGAGGTGATCGTGGACATGGGCCCCGGCGTTGCCCGCCGCGTCCGGATCGAGCGAATCCATCTGGAACAGGATGCCGGCAAGTCGATCCACGACATGGATCCGAACATGTCCTTCGTGGACCTGAACCGCACCGGGGTCGCGCTGATGGAGATCGTCAGCCGCCCCGATCTGCGCGGCCCCGAGGAGGCGGCGGCCTATGTCGCCAAGCTGCGCCAGATCATGCGTTACCTGGGCACCTGCGACGGCAACATGCAGAACGGCAACCTGCGCGCCGATGTGAATGTCAGCGTCTGCCCGCCCGGTGCTTACGAGAAATATCAGGAAACCCAGGATTTCAGCCATCTGGGCACCCGCTGCGAAATCAAGAACATGAACTCGCTGCGCTTCATCCAGGCCGCCATCGACTTTGAGGCGCGGCGCCAGATCGCCATTCTCGAAGATGGCGGCAAGGTGGTGCAGGAAACCCGCCTCTACGATCCCGACCGCGGCGAAACCCGGTCGATGCGCTCGAAGGAAGAGGCGCATGATTACCGCTATTTCCCCGATCCCGACCTGTTGCCGCTGGAAATCGAGCAGGCCTGGGTGGACGCCATCGGCGCCTCGATGCCGGAACTGCCGGATGAGAAGAAAGCCCGTTTCGTGCAGGATCTGGGCCTGTCGGAATATGATGCGGGCGTGCTGACCGCCGAGGTCGAAAGCGCCGATTACTTCGAGGCCGTGGCCCGGGGCCGCGACGGCAAGCAGGCCGCGAACTGGGTCATCAACGAGCTGTTCGGCCGGCTGAACAAGGAGGGGCTGAGCGTCGAGACCGCGCCCGTCTCGGCGGCCCAGCTTGGCGGCGTGATCGACCTGATCGCGCGCGGCGACATCTCGGGCAAGATCGCCAAGGACCTGTTCGAGATCCTCTGGACCGAGGGCGGCGATCCGGCTGCGATCGTCGAGGCGCGCGGCATGAAGCAGGTCACCGATCTGGGCGCCATCGAGAAGGCCGTGGACGAGATCATCGCCGCCAATCCCACGCAGGTCGAAAAGGCCAAGGCCAACCCGAAGCTGGCGGGCTGGTTCGTGGGCCAGGTCCTGAAGGCGACCGGCGGCAAGGCGAACCCGGCCGCGGTCAATCAACTGGTGGCGCAGAAACTGGGCCTCTGATCGGGGTTCCCTCGGCGGCCGCAGGATCGCGGCGCGCGGCGATAGGGCCTTGGCAAGCGCGCGGGAAATGTCCACTGTCTGGCGAAATGCCGAATCCCGCGATGGTGTTGACGGGATCGGATCTGATGCAACGACACGGATGCCTGAGAGGCGGCCCAAGGGCGCCCGCAGGCTTGCGACGGGGGCGGACCTCCCCCGCAGCGCCGGTCCCCTGACAGCAACGGAAGGCCGCGATGCTTGAATTCACCCTGCTGTTCGTTGCCGGGGTGATTGGCGGCGTGATGAATGCCGTCGCCGGCGGAGGAACCTTCATCACCTTTCCCGCCCTGGTCTTCGCCGGCGTGCCGCCGATCGCGGCCAACGCGACCTCGACCGTCGCGGCCCTCCCCGGCTATCTTACCGCCACCCTGGGCTTCCGCCGCGATCTGGCGGCCATGGAGGGGGCACCGATGCTGAAGCTGACGCTCTGGACCGTCGTTGGCGGGGCGGTCGGCTGCGGCTTGCTGCTGGTCAGTTCGAACGCGGCCTTCGCCGTGCTGGTGCCCTTCCTGCTGCTGGTCGCCACCGTCATCTTCTACTGGTCCGATACGGTGCGCCGCCTCGCCTCGCGCTGGCGCTCGGTGGTCACGCCCTTCGGGCTGGGCACCCTGCTGCCGATGTCGATCTATGGCGGCTATTTCAACGGCGGGCTGGGGATCATCATGCTGGCGGTCTTCGCGATGTGGGGAATGACCGACCTGCACCAGATGAACGGGCTGAAAAGCTGGCTCAGCTTTGCCCTGGCCGTCATCGCCGCCGTGGTCTTCGCCGTCGGCGGCAAGATCGTCTGGGTTCCGGCGGCCATGGTCTCGGCGGGCACGATTATCGGCGGCTATGCCGGCGCGCCGGTGGCGCGGCGCATCCCGCGCCACACGCTGCGGCTCTTGATTGCCGCCGTCGGTTTTGGCATGTCGGCCATCTTCTTCTGGCGTCTCATTAATGGAGGATAAGCACATGAGCGATATCAAGCGCATCGAATGCGGCCAACGCATGAGCCAGGGCGTCGTCGCCAATGGCATGGTCTGGCTGGCCGGCCAGGTGGGCGAGCCCGGCACCTCGGTCGAAGACCAGACCCGGGCGATCCTTTCCCAGATCGACACGCTGCTGAAAAAGGCCGGCACCGACAAGACCAGGATCGTCTCGGCCCAGATCTGGGTGGCCGACATGGCGGCGGATTTCGCCTCGATGAACAAGGTCTGGGATGCCTGGGTCGCCCCCGGCCACGCCCCCGCCCGCGCCACCGGCGAGGCAAAGCTGGCAACGCCCGACTACAAGGTCGAGATCATCGTGACCGCGGTTCTGTAACCGCGCGCAGCACCGAGCGCGCCGCGCGCAGGCCCGGCGCCTCTCCACCCTTGCCCAGCCGGTCCATGGTCAGGTCCATGGCATCCAGCTGCGCCTTGCGGATCGCCATGTCCTCCAGCACCGATTGCAACGCCTCGGCCAGCGGTCCGGGCTGGCAGTCATGGCCCAGAAATTCCGGCACCGCCCGGGTCTCGCTGACCAGATTGACCAGCGTGACCGTGTCGGTGCGCAGCAGCAGCCCGACGATCATCCGGCTGAGCGGCGCCATGTCATAGCCGATCACCATGGGAATGCGGTTCGCCGCCAGTTCCAGGCTGACCGTGCCCGAGGCCGCCAGCGCCAGATCGGCGGCGGCGAAGGCGGCCTGCTTTTCCTCGGCCTCCTCGATCACGATCGGCGTCGTCGGCCAGCGCCGCGCCATGTCGCGCACCATATGCGCCACACCCGGCACCGTCGGCAGCACCACCCGGATCTCGGGCACCCGGTCACGCAGCCGCATCAGCGCCTCGTCGAACCGCCCGGCCAGCCGCTCGACCTCGGATTTGCGCGATCCGGGCAGGCACAGCACCACCGGCGCATCGGCGTCGATGCCGTGGGCGGCGCGGAACAGCCCGGCCTGATCGGGGCCGCCGACCTGCGCGGTGGCGACGGGATGGCCGACGAAATCGCAGCTCATCCCGGCGGCTTCCATATAGGGCGGCTCGAAGGGCAGGATCGCCAGCACATGGTCGATGACCGGCGCCATCTTCTTCGCCCGCCCCGGCCGCCAGGCCCAGACCGAGGGCGCGACATAGTGGATGGTGCGCAGGCCCGGCGCCTTGGCACGCGCGGCATGGGCGACGCGCAGGCAGAAATCGGGGCTGTCGATGGTGATCAGCGCATCCGGCGCCTCGGCCAAAACCGCCTCGGCGGTCTCCGCGATGCGGCGCTTCAGGTGGCGGTACTTCGGCAGCACCTCCCAGATGCCCATCAGGCTCAGTTCATCCATCGGGAACAGGCTTTCCATGCCCTCGGCCTGCATCAGCGGGCCGCCGATGCCGGTGAACCGCACATCAGGCACCAGCATCCGCAGCCCGGCCATCAGCGCCGCGCCAAGCTGGTCGCCCGAAGGTTCGCCCGCGATCAGGAAGAACTTCATCCTCGCCTTCCGGTTGCTCCGTCGCCTTATGGGTATTGGGACAACAAGGAACTTGCCAGCATTTCTTTGCCGTTCGATGACCCGATCAGCCGCGTGCCCACAGAAACAGCCCCGCCGCCTCGGCCCGGCGCCGCGCCTCGTCGCGATCCAGCAGGATCACCCCGCCGGCCTGCCAGGCGATCCCGGCCAGCCCGGCGGCAGCGGCCTGATCGACCGTGTCCGGCCCGATCGTGGGCAGGTCGATGCGACGATCCTGCCCCGGCTTCGGCGCCTTGTAGAGCAGGCCGCGCGCCCCCTTCGCATTGGGTCGCAGCCCGGCATGGGCAGCAGCAAAGTCCAGCATGGCGGCGGTGCCCGGCAGGGTTTCCAGCGCCAGGCACAGGCCCTGGGCCACCACCGCGCCCTGCCCGATATCAAGCGCTCCGGTCGCCGCCAGAATCTCGGCCGCGCGGGCCGCGTCGCGGCGGTCGGCATCCGAGGGCTGACCGGCCAGCACGCCTTCGGCGGGAACCAGATCGGGCAGGATTTCATCGACGCGGCAGATCGTCAGGTCATGTTCCTCGAAGATCCGCAGCACCTCGCGCAGCACCGCATCATCGCCCGACTGCATGGCCGTCAGGATCCGCGGGACCAACTGCGCGGTGCGCGGATCGAAGGCTTCGGGGTCCAGACGCGGGCGCCGCACCGCCCCGGCAAAGACCACCCGGCCGACGCCGGCCTCGATCAGACCGTCCAGAAACGGCACCAGCCGCTCAAGCCGGAAGGGCGTGGCCGGAACCTCGGGCGCGAACCCGTCCAGCGCATAGACCAAGGGCGCGTCCAGCGCGGCGATCACGGCGGGGGCAAGGCCGCCCTGCCCGGCGATGACGGCGATCCGGCTCATGCGGGTTTCGGCGCCAGAAACGACCGGTCCGAGGGGCCGAGGATGAAGTCCAGCACCTCGCGCTCCATCCCGCTGACCTCGGCTTCGGCGCGGCTGCGGGCGGTGTCGCGGAAGGCCCCCTGCCCAAGCGCCTCCAGCAGCTTGCGCAGGGCCGCGATCTCGGCCCGGCTGGTGCCGCGGCGCTTCAGCCCGACAAGGTTCAGCCCGTCCAGATGCCCGCGCGGCCCCTGCACCAGACCGAAGGGGATCACATCGGCGGTGACCATGGTGACCGCGCCGATCATCGCGCCGCGGCCGATGCGCACCCATTGATGCACCCCCGACAGCCCGCCGATGATCACGTCATCGCCCAGATGGCAATGCCCGGCCAGCGAGGCGTTGTTGACCAGAATCACCCGGTCGCCCAGCTGGCAGTCATGGCCGACATGGCTGCCGGCCATGAACAGCCCGTCATCGCCGACGCGGGTGACGCCGCCGCCGCCCTCGGTGCCCGGGTTCATCGTCACATATTCGCGGATCCGGTTGCGGGCGCCGATTTCAAGCTGCACCCGCTCGCCCCTGAACTTCAGGTCCTGCGGCACCTCGCCGATCGAGGCGAAGGGGAAGATCGTGGTGCCTTCGCCGATCGAGGTCTCGCCGGCAAGGACGACATGCGATTTCAGCACCACGCCCGCGGCCAGCCGCACCTGCGGGCCGATCACGCAGAACGGGCCGATCTCGACCCCGGTGCCGATCTCGGCGCCGGGCTCGATCACCGCCGTGGGATGGATGCGGCTCTCACTCATCGGCTTTCAGGGCCATCATCGCCGTGAACTCGGCCGAGGCGCAGAGCTGGCCATCGACCAGCGCCCGGCCCTCGAACTTCCAGATCTTGCCGCCGCCGCGCAGCGCCTTGCAGTGCAGTTCCAGCACGTCGCCCGGCACCACCATGCGCCGGAACTTGCACTTGTCGATACCCATGAAATAGGTCGCCAGCGGCCGGTCGATGATGTTCATGCTGATGCCCACGACCACGGCCGAGGTCTGCGCCATCGCCTCGACGATGGTCACCCCGGGCATGACCGGCTCATCGGGGAAATGGCCCTGGAAATGCGGCTCGTTATTGGTGACCATCTTGATCCCGACACCGCCCTCATGCGGCACGATATCGCGCACCCGGTCGATGAACAGGAAGGGATAGCGATGCGGGATGATCCGCTTGATCAGCGAAAGATCGGCCTCGGTATACGGGGCGGAAATGGACTTCTCGTCTGCCATGCGCGTTCCTTCAGGCGATTTCCCTCGGGTTAACAACGCCGCAGCGCCTTGGCAAGCATTCGGGCTGGCGCCGGGGCGCGACCGCTGCGGCATCGGCGCCGCCCTGCCGGTCTAGCCGCGCCGGCCAGCCCGACCCTCGGTCAGCCATCCGGCAAGGATCAGCGCGGCGATCAGCCCCAGCCAGGCCCAGCCCGGCAACAGCGGCCGCCGCGCCAGCCCGGTGACGGTGGCCGCCTCGCGCGGCGTGATCGCGATCCAGTCGCGGGCCACGCCGCGGCCATGCGCGCTGCGGCCCGGCGCGACGGTGCGCAGGTCGGGCACCCCCTCGGACAGCGCCAGCACCGCCCCGCCGCTGGCCTCGGCCAGGGGCGTCAGCGCCCCGGCATCGGCCACCGTCCGCTCGAATTCGCGCGGCGCGGGCGGACCAAGCGCCAGAACCCGGCGCAACTCGCCGTCCTGAAGGCGATAGAGGCCCGGTCCGGGCGCGGTCCATTCGGCGGTGAACCGGCCCGGCCCGATCTCGCTCAGCGCCAGTTCTTCGGTTTCGCCATCCGGCCCGGTGATCGTCAGTGGCCCGGCGCTGTCCTGCATGGTGCGGCGGGTGAACCGGACATCCAGCCCGCCCGCGATATCGGCCAGCAGCGCCTCTTCCTCAAGTTCGGGCTCCTTCATCGACCAGTGCGCGATGCGGCGCAGCAGTTCCAGCTGCGGCCCGCCGCCCTCGAAGCCGCGCCCCCACAGCCAGACCTGATCCGAGGTCAGCATGGCCACCCGCCCCTCGCCGACCCGCTGCAGGATCAAGAGCGGCTTGTCCTCGGCCCCGGTCATCGCCACCTGCGCCCCGGGATCGGGCAGGACCTCGGCCATGCGCAGCCAGCGGCCCCAATCGTCGCCCTCTTCGGCCACGGGCGCGCCGGGCAGCCCCGCCGTGACCGGATGCCGGCGGCCCTCGTCGGTCAGTTCCGGGGTGAAGGGCTGGTCGATCACCCGGCCGGTCGGGCGCGCCGGCAGGATCGTGCCCAAGGGCGACAGGTTCAGGCTTTCGACGCTGGCCATTTCCGGCCCCGCCGCGACCAGGATCGCGCCGCCGTCGCGGACATAGCGGGTGATGTTCGTGAAGTAGTCGGGCGGCAGGATGCCCCGCACCCGATAGCGGTCGAAGATGATCAGGTCGAAATCGTCGATGCGCTGCAGGAACAGCTCGCGCGTGGGGAAGGCGATCAGCGACAACTCGTTCACCGGCACGCCGTCGGACTTGTCGGGCGGGCGTAGGATGGTGAAATGGATCAGATCGACGGCCGCGTCCGACTTCAACAGGTTGCGCCAGGTTCTTTCACCAGCATGCGGCTCGCCCGAGACCAGCAGCACGCGCAGCCGATCGCGCACGCCGTTGATGCTGACGGCGGCGGTATTGTTGCGCTCGGTCAGTTCGCCGCCGCCGGGGGCGTCAAAGCCGATCTGCACCACGTTCTGCCCGGCATGGCCCAGCGTCACCGGCAGGTCCAGCGACACCCCGACGGGCACGGCGAACAGCTGTTCCTCGCCGCCATCGATGCTGATCCGCAGACTGGCCGAGCGTCCTTGCAGCCCCGGCGGCACGGCACCCTGATCCTCGATCCGCAGCCGGATCGTGACATCCTGATCGATCAGGCCGAAGGCCGGCGCCTCCTCGATGACCAGCCGCCGGTCCCAGTCCTGCGGCCGGCCGGTCAGCAGCACATGCGCCGGCGCGGGCAGGCCCGCGGGCAGCATGGCGGGGTCGTGGATGTTGCCGTCGGTCACGGCGATCACGCCGGCCAGCCGCGCCTCGGGCTCGGCCGCGATGGCGCGGGTCATGGCGGTGGCCAGCAGGGTGCCGTCCTCGTCATCGCCGACCGTGACCCGGCGCAGCTCGGTATCGGGCAGCGCCGCGATCTGCTGGCTCAGGGCCTCGACCGCGGCATCGGTCTGGGCTGCCCGCTCGGGCAGGGTCTGGCTGGCCGAGCGGTCGTCCAGCAGGATGACGATATCGCTCAGCCCGGCACGATCGCCGATCTCCAGCGCCGGGCCGGCCAGCGCCAGTGCGGCGGCAAGTCCGGCAAGCCCGCGCCAGGCCCAGCCGCGCAGTCCGCGCCACAGCGCGAAACCCGCCACCAGCAGCGCCAGCGCCGCCAGCGCGGCGATCACCCACCAGGGCAGCGCCGGATCGAATCGCAGCTCGGTCGCCGAGAGGTTCACGGACCCAGCTCCTCTTCCACCCGCAGCCGGTCAAGCAGCGCCGGCACATGCACCTGATCGGATTTGTAGTTGCCGGTCAGCACATACATGATCAGGTTGATGCCAAAGCGAAAGGCCATCTCGCGCTGCTGCTCGCCCTCCCAGCCGCGGCCGATGGGAAAGACCGGATAGCCGTTCTCGTCGATCGCCCAGGCCTCGGCCCAGCTGTTGGCGCCGATCACCACCGGGCTGACACCGTCGTTCAGCTGCCGGAACGGCACCCCCTCCATGGCCTCGGCGCCGGCGGGCGGGGCCTCGACCCAGACCGGGTTGCCCTGCCAGCGGCCCGGAAAATCGGCCAGCAGATAGAAGGTCCGGGTCAGCACGTGGTCGTCGGGGATCGGCGCCAGCGGCGGCACCTCCAGCGGCGCGGCAAGGCTCTGCAGCGCCTCCGACATGTCCGGGCCGCCGACGCCAGCCACATCGCCGTCGCGGCTGTCGAACAGGATCATCCCGCCCGAGCGCAGGAAATGGTTCAGCCGCAGATAGGCCTGCGGCGAGGGCGCCGGCTGCTCGGCCGTCACCGGCCAGTAGAGAAAGGTCAGCATCGACAGATCGTCGCGGTCCAGATCGATGCCGATGGGCTGGCCCGGCTCGACCGAAGTGCGCTGGCGCAGCGCCTGCGACAGCCCCGTCAGGCCCTCGTAAGAGGTCTGGTCGATGGCCTCGTCGCCGGTCAGCACATAGGCCAGCGCCACCTCGTCGGCGGCGCGGATCAGTTCCGGGTTCAGCACCGGCGCCTCCTGCGCCTGCGCGCGCGCCTGCGATGCGGGCTGGGCGGCAAGCGCAATCAGCAGCAGCGCCGCCACCCGCCCGCCGCGCGCCAGCGCCGCCGAGCCAAGCGCATCCAGCGCCAGGATCAGCGCCGCCGCGGCCAGCAGCAGCCCCTTGAGGTCGCGGCCCGGCGTCTCGGCACGGTTCTCGACCGCCGCGCCCGGCCAGGTCGCCAGCGTGATCTCGCCCCCGGCATTCAGCGCCACCCGCCGCTCGCCCGCGGCATAGATGCCGGCCGGCCGCCCCGGCCCCGGCCCAAGCGCCAGATCGGCGGCGGGCACCGGCGCCAGATCCTCGGCCGGGGCGGCGCGGCCAAAGCCGTCCAGCACCGTCTCGGGCGTCCAGAAGGGCTGGTCGCGGTCATCGGCCCGTTCCTCGGCAGCCGAGATCCGGGCGGTGGCGACCAGCCGGTCCAGCATCCCGACGAACAGGCCCGACAGCGGCAGGTTCGACCATTCAGCATTGGCGGTGACGTGGAACAGCACCACCTGTCCCTGCCCCGACCGCAGCCGGGTGACCAGCGGCGTGTTGTCACTGAGCGCCGCGACCGTCCGCCCGGCCAGATCGGGCGAGGGCTGCGCCATCAGCTGCGCGCGCACCGCCACATCCCCGGGCGCGGTGAGCCCGGCGAAGATGCCGTCGCCCGCAAAGGGCGCCAGCCCGCGCGGGTCGCCCCAGCTCAGCGCGCCGCCGATATCGCGCCCGCCCTGGCGCAGCGTAACCGGCAGCAGCGGCTCATCGACCAGCCGCTCGAATGCGGCCATGCGCGGCCCGGCAAAGCGGATCAGCAGCCCGCCCTCATCCACCCATTGGGCAAGCTCGGCGCTTTCGGCCAGTTCGACCTGATCGGCCAGGATGATGACATCGGGCGCGCTGTCCAGCACGTCGCCCAGGCCCCCCTCGACCAGATCGGTGGTCGGCGCCAGCGCCCGGCGCAGGTAGTAGAGCGGCGACAGCAGTTGCTGCCCCTCGGCCTGCCGGTCGGGATCGCCGACCAGCCCGACCTTGCGCCGCCGGACCCGGTCATCGGCCAGAACCACGGCGCCGGCATGCGATTCGCCCTCGATCTGGAACCGGGTGATGCGGTTGCGCAGCTCGGGCGGCAGGTCGATGGCGGTGGGGCGGCTGGTGACGCCGCCACGCATCACAGGCGCGCCTGGGACCAGCCGCGCCAGATCGCGCTGGATGCCCTGCGGATCGGGGCCGATGGCAAGGATCGCCGGCGCCGCCTCGTCGCTTGCGCTCAGCGTCAGCGAGGGCGTGTCGCCGCCATGCAGGCCAAGCGCGCGGACCGGCCGCGCCGGCGGCACCACCGTCACCGGACCCCGGGCCGACAGGGCGGCCAGCCAGTCGCCCCGGCCCGGATGGTCCAGCCCGTCGGCCAGCCACAGGGTCTGAAGCCGCCCCTCGGGCATCGCCGCCAGCGCCGCCTGCGGATCCGCGGGATAGGTGCTCTGCCAGGCGACCGGCTGCGCCGCGCGCAGCCCCGCCAAGAGCGTATCGGCCGGTGCAAAGCCCAGCGCGCCGGGATCGCCCCGCCCATCGGCCAGCAGCAGCGCGGCCGGGCGACCGCGCCCGGCGGCCTCGGACAGGGCGCGTTCGGCGCGGCTCTGGCGGCTGGCCCAGTCCGGCGCCGCGGCCCAGCCGGCATCCATCACCACCAGCAGCGGGCCGCTGGCCGGGGCCTGCACCACCGGCTTCCAGATCGGCCCGGCAAAGGCCAGGATCAGCGCCGCGACGGCCATGAGCCGCAGCAACAGCAGCCACCAGGGCGTGCGCCGCGCCACCGGGATCCGGTCCACCAGCCCCAGCAGCAGGGCGACGCCCGGAAAGGCCACCCGCCGCGGCGCCGGCGGCATCGCGCGCAGGATCAGCCACAGGATCGGCAGCGCGATCAGCGCGGTGAGTACCCAGGGCGCGGCGAAACCAAGAGGGCCAAGGATCAGCATCAGCCCCCCAGCACCCGATAAAGCCAGTTCAGCGCCTGCGCCGGCGCATGGTCGGTGGCGTGATGGCCGAAATGCCAGCCCGCGCCCTCGGCCTGCGCCCGCAGCCAGTCGCGCCGCGCCGCCAGCCGCGCCAGATAGGCCTCGCGCAGCCCCTCGGCATCGCGGCTGTCATGGCGCAGCGCGCCCGAGAACGAGCGGAACAGAACCGCACCGGCATAGGGAAAATTCTCCTCGTCCGGGTCCAGCACCTGCATCAGCACGCCGCCGACGCCAAGCCCCGCCGCCCGCGCCAGAAGCGCCTCGACCCAGGCCGGATCGGTCAGGAAATCCGACAGGATCACCAGCCGCTGATTGGGGCGCAGAACCTCGGGCGGGGGCGCGTCGGCATCGTCCTCGGCCGTCGGCGCCATGGTCATGCCCTCGGCCAGACGCGCGGCCTGCGCGCGGCCCGCGCGCGCCGGCTGGCCCAGAAGCCCGACCTTCTCGCCGCCGCGCAGCAGCACCATGCCAAGGGCCAGCGCCAGCAATTGCGCGCGGCTGCCCTTGGCCGGGCGCTCCGGGGCGCCGCTGTAACCCATGCCCTGCCCGGCCGAGACCCACAGCCCCACCGCCTGCGCCGTCTGCGCCTCGCGGTCGCGCACGAACTGCGCATCCGAACGGGCCGAGCGGCGCCAGTCGATGCTGCGCGCGGTATCGCCCGCATGGGCCGGCCGGTACTGCCAGAAATCCTCGCCGGGGCCGGCCCGGCGCAGCCCGTGCGCGCCCGGCGCCACCATCGCCGCCAGCCGCTCGGCCGACAGAATCAGGCCGGGCAGATGGGCGCTGGCGGCTTCGGCGCGGGCACGGAGATCGGCGGGAGCCTGCGTCAAGATCGCCTCATGCCGCCTGCTGGCTTCCGAAACGCTGCCCGACCAGCCGGGCGATCACGCCATCGACGCTTTCGCCCCGTGCCCGCGCCGCGAAGGACAGCGCCATGCGGTGACGCAGCACCGGGGCGGCCATCGCCTCGACATCCTCCAACGTCGGCGCGAAGCGGCCGTTCAGCACCGCCCGCGCCCGCGTCACCAGCATCAGCGCCTGCGCCGCGCGCGGCCCCGGCCCCCAGACCAGCACATCATCGACCCGACCGCCGGATTCGTCCGAGCCGGGCCGGAAGGCGCGGACCAGATCGAGGATCGCCTCGACCACCGCCTCGCCCACCGGCATCTGCCGGATCAGCCGCTGCGCCGCGATCAGCGCCTCGGGGTCGAAGGCGCGATGCGCCTCGCCCTCGCCCAGCCCGGTGGTGGCCAGCAGGATCTCGCGCTCGGTGTCGCGGTCGGGGTAATCCACGTCGATCTGCAACAGGAACCGGTCCAGTTGCGCCTCGGGCAGCGGATAGGTGCCCTCCTGCTCGATCGGGTTCTGCGTCGCCAGCACATGGAAGGGCCGGCCCAGCGGGCGATGCTGGCCGCTGACCGTCACCTCGCGCTCCTGCATGGCCTGCAGCAGCGCCGACTGGGTGCGGGGCGAGGCGCGGTTGATCTCGTCGGCCATCAGCAGCTGGGTGAAGACCGGCCCTTCGATGAACCGGAAGGCGCGGGTGCCGTCGGGCAGCACGTCCAGGACCTCCGAGCCGAGAATATCGGCCGGCATCAGGTCGGGGGTGAACTGGATGCGGTTGCTGTCCATGCCCAGGACCGTCGCCAGCGTCTGGACCAGCATGGTCTTGCCCAGACCCGGCTGGCCGACCAGCAGCGCATGCCCGCCCGACAGGATCGCCGCCAGCACCTGCTCGACCACCGCGTGCTGGCCGACAAAGCGCCGCTCGATGCTGGTGCGGGCCTCGGTCAGCCGCTGCCCCAGAGCCTCGACCTCGTGGACCAGAATTTCATCCGAAGCCATGACAACGCCCTTCTGCTGCTCTAGACCAGAGCATAGGGAAGTCATGACGGGGCGACCATAACCAATGGCAGATCAGAGTGACAAAAGCGTGAGTGCCGAAGGGATTGCCGCCGCTGCCAGCAAGGCGGCGCAAAAGGGCGGATTGCCGCCGGTGCATCTGTGGAACCCGCCCTTCTGCGGCGATCTTGACATGGAGATCCGCGCCGACGGGACCTGGTTCTATCAGGGCACGCCGATCGGCCGCCCGGCGATGGTGCGGCTGTTTTCCACGGTGCTGAAGCGCGAGGACGGCAAGTTCTACCTCGTCACCCCGATCGAGAAGGTCGGCATCCGGGTCGAGGACGCGCCCTTCGTCGCCATCGACGCCGATATCGGCCCCGACCGGATCACCTTCACCACCAATGTCGGCGACCGGGTCGTGGCCGATGCCGATCATCCGATCGTCATCCGCGGCGACCAGGCCGAGCCGCGCCCCTATGTCCATGTCCGCGCGGGCCTCGAGGCGCTGATCGACCGCAAGACCTTCTACCGGCTGGCGGCGGCGGCGGGCGAAGGACCCGAGGGGCGCGCCGGGGTGCGCTCGGCCGGGCAGTTCTTCGCGCTGGAACCATGAGGCAAGAATGCCCCGCTTTGCCGCCAACCTGACGCTGCTGTTCACCGAACTGCCGATGCTCGACCGCTTTGCCGCCGCCGCCGAGGCCGGCTTCGAGGGCGTCGAGATCCTGTTTCCCTACGACATCCCCGCCCGCGACCTGTCGCGCGCCGCCATCTCGGCCGGGCTCGAGATGGTGCTGATCAACACGCCGCCGCCGAACTGGGCCGGCGGGCCGCGCGGCTTTGCCGCCCAGCCGGGCCTCGAGGACCGGTTCCGCCGCGATTTCGACCGCGCGCTGCGCTTTGCCCAGGCGCTCAGGGCGCGGCATATCCATATCATGGCCGGCGTGGCCGAAGGCGAGGCGGCACAGCGGACCTTCATCGGGAACCTGACCTGGGCGGCCGAGCGCGCGCCCCATGCCAGCCTGACCATCGAGCCGATCAACCGCACCGACATGCCCGGCTATTTCCTGTCGGATTTCGATCTGGCGGCCGAGATCATCGGCCAGATCGGGGCGGCGAATCTGGGCCTGCAATTCGACGCCTATCACGCCCAGATGATCACCGGCGACATGCCCGCCGCCTGGCGCCGGGTCGCGGCCCATGTGCGGCATGTCCAGATCGCCGGCTGCCCCGGCCGGCACGAGCCCGCGGGCGGCCAGATCGACTATCCGGCCTTCTTCGCGCAACTGGATGCGGACGGCTATCGCGGCTGGGTCAGCGCGGAATACAACCCCGAACGACATACCGAGACCGGGCTCGGCTGGCTGCGGGGCGCCTGATCTGACGGGCGCGCGAAACAGGCGGGAACCTCCGGGCCGCAGGGGGCGTTTTTCCTCGGACGACGGGGCGGCACCTGCACGGCGCCCCGGCAGCAGGCATGAAGGGAGGAGCCATGCACAGCATCATCTATCTGGTCGGTCTGGTGGTGATCGTCCTCGCCATCGTGAATTTCGTGTTCTGATCCCGGCCCCGACCGCGCAACAGGAAAGGAAAGCGCCTTGAACTCCATCATCTATATCGTCGGCCTGGTGGTCGTGGTCCTGTTCATCCTGTCCTTCCTCGGCCTGCGCTAGGGGCGGACGGGCGCACATTTGCGGCTGGCGTTTCGCGGCGGCTTTCTGTAGGGCGACCGCGACAGCAGAAGGTTCGCCAATGGATATCCGCAATATCGCCATCATCGCCCATGTCGATCACGGCAAGACGACACTCGTGGACCAGTTGCTGAAGCAATCGGGATCCTTCCGCGAGAACCAGTCGGTCGCCGAGCGGGTGATGGACAGCAACGATATCGAACGCGAACGCGGCATCACCATCCTCGCCAAGGCCACCTCGGTCGAATGGAAAGGCACCCGCATCAACATCGTCGACACCCCCGGCCACGCCGATTTCGGCGGCGAGGTCGAGCGGATCCTGTCGATGGTCGATGGCGTCTGCCTGCTGGTCGATGCCGCCGAAGGCCCGATGCCGCAGACCAAGTTCGTGACCTCGAAGGCGCTGGCGCTTGGCCTGCGCCCGATCGTCGTGCTGAACAAGGTCGACAAGCCGGCGGCCGAACCCGATGACGCGCTGAACGATGTCTTCGACCTCTTCGCCAATCTCGGCGCCAGCGACGAGCAACTGGATTTCCCGCATCTCTATGCCAGCGGCATCGGCGGCTGGGCGGATGCGGCCCTCGATGGCCCGCGCAAGGACATGTCGGCGCTGTTCGACCTAATCCTGAGCCATGTCGGGCCGCCGAAGCAGATCGCCCGCGAATCCGAGCCCTTCCAGATGCTGGCCACCACGCTCGGCGCCGACAACTTCCTCGGCCGCCTGCTGACCGGCCGGGTCGAGGCCGGCCGCGCAAAGGCCGGCGACACGGTGAAGGCCCTGTCGCGCGACGGCCAGCGGGTCGAACAGTTCCGCATCTCGAAGGTGCTGGCCTTCCGCGGCCTGACCCAGCAGCCCATCGACGAGGCCCAGGCCGGCGATATCGTCACCCTGGCCGGCATGGCCAAAGCCACGGTCGCCGACACCATCTGCGCCCCCGAGGTGGATACCGCGCTGCCCGCCCAGCCGATCGACCCGCCGACGATCAGCGTGACCTTCGGCATCAACGATTCGCCGCTCGCCGGCCGCGACGGCAACAAGGTGCAGTCCCGCGTGATCCGTGAACGGCTGCTGAAAGAGGCGGAATCCAACGTCGCCATCAAGGTCGAGGACACGCCGGGCGGCGACGCCTTCGTGGTCTCGGGCCGCGGCGAGTTGCAGATGGGCGTGCTGATCGAGAACATGCGCCGCGAGGGGTTCGAACTGTCGATCTCGCGCCCGCGCGTGATCTACCGCGAAGAGGACGAGCAGCGGCTGGAACCGGTCGAGGAGGTCATCATCGATGTCGATGACGATTTCACCGGCGCGGTGATCGAAAAGCTGACCGGCGACCGCAAGGGCGAGATGCTGGACATGCGCCCCGCCGGCCATGGCAAGACCCGGATCGTCGCCCATGTGCCCTCGCGCGGGCTGATCGGCTATCACGGCGAATTCATGACCGACACGCGCGGCAACGGCGTGCTGAACCGCATCTTCCACGGCTGGACCCCCTACAAGGGCGCGATCCAGGGCCGCCGCCAGGGCGTGCTGATCTCGATGGAGGACGGCGTCTCGGTCGCCTATGCGCTGTGGAACCTGGAAGAGCGCGGCAAGATGTTCATCGGCGCGCAGGAACAGGTCTATGAGGGCATGATCATCGGCGAGCATTCCCGCGACAACGATCTGGAAGTGAACCCGCTGAAGGGCAAGAAGCTGACCAATGTCCGCGCCTCGGGCACGGACGAGGCGGTGCGCCTGACGCCGCCGGTGCGCATGTCGCTGGAAGAGGCCATCGCCTATATCGACGATGACGAGCTGGTCGAGGTCACGCCGAAGAACATCCGCCTGCGCAAGCGGCACCTCGACCCGCACGAGCGCAAGCGTCAGGCCCGCGCCGAAGCCTGAGCCGGCCGGTCCATCCGCGACCGAACCTGACCTTTTCTCCCAGTTCGCAGCCTCCGGCGAGGGTGATACGCTGGTCCGTATCACTCACGGTCCGAGGCGCTTGCCGATGACGTCTTGTCCAGGTCGGATTACTCGGCGACGGTCCGAGGTCCCCGCATCCCGATGCGGCGCAGCCGCGTACCCTTCCGCGGGCCGGGCTTTGTCCGGCCGGCCTCCGGCGGCCGGCCGCCGTTGCCGGCCGCGCCTGCACGATCTGCATAAAATTGAACCATTCCGGCTGGTTTCGGGTTATCCTGAGTCATCAGGTAAGGACAAACGATGTCACTTGACGACCACCCGGCGCCCGCCGGCGCCACGCCCGGCTTCGAGGACGGCCCGATGAGCAAGCACCAGCGCATCGCCGAGGGGCTGGGCCTGCACGGACGCACGATCGTGGCGATGCTGGACCTGCTTGAACGGGGCCAGACGACCCTGCCGCAGCTTGACGCGGTCGCCGAGGCGCTGGAGGTGCCGCTCGAGGATGTGCAGCGCATCTTCCCGGATATTCATGCCGTTATGGTCGCCGCGGCCGAGCAGGCCCTGGTGCTGCTGATCGACAATTGCGTGAAGGCCGTGGTCAAGGTCGACCCCGAGGATGCCGTCGCCCAGTTCACCGCGCTCGGCGATGCCTATATCGACTGGGCCAGCGTCTATCACGCCCAGTTCCGGCTTTTGTCGGATGACCGGCTTCTGGATACGCTGGGCACGCCGCAGCTTCGCCGCTACCTCGATTCGCTCACCGAACTGATGACACGGATGCTCGAACGCGCGCAGCAATCGGGCCGCCTGTCCCCGGACGAGAATATCCACCTGATGGTCCTCTCCAGCCGCACCTTCGCCTACGGGCTGGCGCGCATGGTCATCGACCATCGCATGGCCGAGTGGTATCCTGACGCGGCGCCGATCGAGGCCGCGAAGGTGGTGCTGCACGATTTCGTGCGCCGATTCGCCCGTGGCTCCCTGCGGCGGCAGCGCTGAATTGCAGGACAGGACGAGAAAGGCTGACTGCCTCCGCGCCGGATCCGGTGACTGCGGCGCGGAGGTCATGGTGAAGGAACAAGATTCCGGCCGGGCATTGCATGTCACGCAAAATTCGGGCAACGGGCCGCCCAGAGTTTCCGGTTCCTGCGGCCCGACGCCGGACCGGACCGAGTAGCACGAGCCGCTGCCGCGTGATTTTCCCGCAGGCCAGCCGAACGGTTGTTGCAGTGATGTCGGGCATATGTGTCGGGGGCAGGTTCCGGACGAGGCCGCGAGGCCGTCCAGGACCCCCGCCCCACAAGATGGAGGGGAGACAGCGCACTGTCGCCTTTCCGGGCTGCGGCGGGTCTGGGGTTCTGCCGCAGCCTTAACGCCCCTCTCCCCCGGCCACGGCACCCATCGGCTCGGAAACGACTTCGTAACACCTTTCCCGAATACCCTTCCGTCCGTCCGGGTCCTGCGCTATCACCGGCCCGATTTTCAGAGTGACGAGGGACGGACAGCGTGACCGACTATATCATCAGGGATATCGGCCTTGCCCAATTTGGCCGCAAGGAACTGGACATTGCCGAAACCGAGATGCCGGGCCTGATGGCGCTGCGCGCCGAATATGGCGACGCCCAGCCGCTGAAGGGCGCGCGGATCGCCGGCAGCCTGCACATGACCGTGCAGACGGCGGTGCTGATCGAGACCCTGACCGCGCTTGGCGCCGAGGTCCGCTGGGCGTCGTGCAACATCTACTCGACGCAGGACCATGCGGCGGCGGCGATCGCGGCCTCGGGCGTGCCGGTCTTCGCCATCAAGGGCGAGACGCTCGAGGAATACTGGTCCTATACCGACAGGATCTTCCAGTTCGGCGGCGAAGGCACGGCGAACATGATCCTCGACGACGGCGGCGACGCGACCCTCTATATCCTCATGGGCGCGCGGGTCGAGGCCGGCGAGACCGAGCTGATCGCCACGCCTGGCAGCGAAGAGGAAGAGGCGCTTTTCGCCCAGATCCGCACGAGGCTCGAGGCCAGCCCCGGCTGGTTCACCCGCCAGCGCGACGCGATCAAAGGGGTCAGCGAGGAAACCACCACCGGCGTCCATCGCCTCTATGACCTGCACAAGAAGGGCCTGCTGCCCTTCCCCGCGATCAACGTCAACGACAGCGTCACCAAGTCGAAATTCGACAACAAGTACGGCTGCAAGGAAAGCCTCGTCGACGGCATCCGCCGCGCCACCGACGTGATGATGGCCGGCAAGGTCGCCGTGGTCTGCGGCTACGGCGATGTCGGCAAGGGCAGCGCGGCCAGCCTGCGCGGCGCCGGCGCCCGGGTGAAGGTGACCGAGGTCGATCCGATCTGCGCGCTGCAGGCCGCCATGGACGGCTTCGAGGTGGTCACGCTGGAAGACGTGGCCGACAGCGCCGACATCTTCATCACCACCACCGGCAACAAGGACGTGATCCGGCTGGAACACATGCGGGCGATGAAGGACATGGCCATCGTCGGCAATATCGGCCATTTCGACAACGAGATTCAGGTCGCCGCGCTGAAAAACCACAAATGGACCAATATCAAGGACCAGGTGGACCTGATCGAGATGCCCTCGGGGCACCGCATCATCCTGCTGTCGCAGGGCCGGCTCCTGAACCTCGGCAACGCCACCGGCCATCCCAGCTTCGTCATGTCGGCCAGCTTCACCAATCAGGTGCTGGCCCAGATCGAGCTGTGGACCAAGGGCAACGACTACCGGCCCGGCGTCTATATCCTGCCCAAGGCGCTCGACGAAAAGGTCGCGGCCCTGCATCTCGACAAGATCGGCGTCAGGCTGACCAGACTGTCGCCCGAGCAGGCCGCCTATATCGGCGTCACCCCCGAAGGTCCCTTCAAGTCTGATCATTACCGGTACTGAACCATGAGCGAGTATTCCCTTTTCACCTCGGAATCCGTGTCCGAGGGCCATCCCGACAAGATCGCCGACCAGATCTCGGACGCCATCCTCGACGCCATCCTGGCCGAGGATCCGCGCGCCCGCGTCGCCTGCGAGACCATGGTCAAGACCGGCGTCGCCATCATCTCGGGCGAGATCAGCACGACCGCCTGGGTCGATCTGGAATCGATCGTGCGCAGCGTCATCAACGATATCGGCTATACCAGCAGCGAGGTCGGCTTCGACGGCGCCACCTGCTCGGTCATCAACATCATCGGCAAGCAGTCGCCCGAGATCAATCAGGGCGTTGACCGCGACACGCTCGAAAATCAGGGCGCCGGCGACCAGGGCCTGATGTTCGGCTATGCCTCGGATGAGACCGACGTGCTGATGCCCGCGCCGATCACCTATGCGCATCGTCTGGTGGAACGCCAGTCGAAGGTCCGCCGCGACGGCACCCTGCCCTGGCTGCGCCCGGACGCGAAATCGCAGGTCACGCTGCGCTATGGCGCCGACGGCCGCCCCGAGGGCATCGACGCCGTGGTCCTGTCGACCCAGCACAACCCCGAGATCGCGCTGAAGGACCTGCGCGAGGCGGTGATCGAGGAAATCATCAGGCCGGTGCTGCCGGCCGAATGGCTCTCCGCCGGCACCAAGTATTTCATCAACCCGACCGGCAAGTTCGTCATCGGCGGCCCGGTCGGCGATTGCGGCCTGACCGGGCGCAAGATCATCGTCGACAGCTATGGCGGCATGGCGCGCCATGGCGGCGGCGCGTTTTCGGGCAAGGATCCCAGCAAGGTCGACCGCTCGGCCGCCTATGCCGGCCGCTGGGTGGCCAAGAACATCGTCGCCGCCGGCCTGGCCTCGCGCTGCGAAATTCAGGTCAGCTATGCCATCGGCGAGGCGCAGCCGACCTCGATCTCGCTGAACACCTTCGACACCGAGACCGTGCCCCATGACCGGATCGTGGCGGCGGTGCGCGAGGTTTTCGACCTGCGCCCCTTCGCCATCATCCGCGATCTGGACCTTCTGCACCCGATCTACCGCCCGACCGCCAGCTACGGCCATTTCGGCCGCGAACCCTACGCGCTGGCCAATGCCCTGGCCTTCAGCTGGGAACAGGCGAACAAGGCCGAGGCGCTGCGGGCAGCCCTGACCTGACCCCGAGAGGGGCGGCGCTGCCGCCCCTTTTGCTTCTACAGGGCAGGCGGAGCAAAAGCCTTCGGCGGAGCCGGCGTCGGCGTATAGATCACCATCTCGCCTCTATCCTGTGGCATCCAGCCCGGGTCCTCGACCCAAGGTGGATCGCGGTCCAATGGCCAAGGCGTGCCGGTCTTCCGGGGCGCCTCGCCGGGCGCGCAGAGGAATTCGGCACGCATCCTCTCTTCGGTCATTCCGTTTCGGGCAAGAGCCCCGACAAGCACATGCCAGCCTTTGGGTTCGAAGGGCCAGCAAGAGGGAACGAACAACGATTCGCCCGTTGCGGCATCGCGGGTATCCGGCAGCAATGTTTCGGGATTTCCGATCATTGTGGAAAGAAGCTCCTGCATCAGACCGGTGCTTCCACGAAAATCCGCGGAATGGGCGAGCGATGCACTGCCTTTGGCACCCTGCCATTTAACGGATTGCAAGCCCGCCCAGCCGAGGTTCGCCCCCTGCATCAGCGCCCCGCGAAAATCGATTCCGGAAAGCTCTGCCCCTGACAGCAGGGCCCGGCGCAGGTCCTTGCCGCGCAGGTCGGGCTTGGCGATCAAGGCGATCAGGGCCTTGCGATAGGTGATCCATTCCACGTCGAAATCCTGCTCGATCCGGGCAAAGAAACCGGCGCAATCCGGGTCTGCACCCTCGACATAGCCGCGCGCTGTGCACCACGCCTGCCGCTTCGCCTTAAGGTACGCGGGTTGCGGCGCCTCGGCCAGCGGCTCGGTCACCTTGCGGATATGCAGGTGCAGATAGGCATAAAGCGCCGCGCCAAGGATCGGGGCGAAGACGAAGAAGGAAAAGGTCGGGATCGAGACATTGACCAGCGACAGCTGCGTCTGCCGGCTGTCCACGAAGAAATCGACATCCTCGACCCCCAGCGTGGTGATCAGCGCGAAGGCCAGATAGGCCAGCAGCGCAAACCAGTTCGCCCGCCCGGTCGCGGTCAGCGCGTCGATCCGCGCGACCGGATCGATCTGCGGCGGCCCCTCACGCCTGGGCGCGCGCGCCCATGCTGCGGCCGATCTGGCGAAGCTGTCGGCTCTGGCGGGACACGGGGGGCAGATCCTGACACGGCACGGCGAACCCGCCGATCCTATCACGAAACCGCCCATGCGACACGCCCCGCCGTTGCGCCCGACCGCTTAACGCGGCGTGCGCAGGCGGTGTACAGGCTGTGCACGCCCCGTGCATCGCCGGTGGACGCCCCGTGCAGGCATTTTTCCTTGTTTTTCAGACCCCCTCCACCGCCTGCCCTACGCCCGCACCACGCCGTTGCGTTAACCCGATCTCAGCCGGCCCCGTACAGCGCCCTGGCGCGATCCTCGAAGGCGCGGACGATGCGGGTCATGGCCTCGTGAAAGACCGTGCCGATCAGCTTTTGCAGGATCGCGTTGCGGAAATCGAAATCCACGAAGAAGGTGACATGGCAGCCGCCTTCGGGCCGGTCGAGAAAGGTCCAGCCGCTGCGCATATGCCGGAACGGGCCGTCCAGATATTCGGTGTCGATCTCCAGCCGGCCGGTCTCGGGATCGGCCGGGCGCAGCACCACGCGGCTGCCGAAGCGTTCGCGGAACACCTTGAAACTGATGACCAAATCCGCCGAGATCTCTTCGCTGCCGTCGCGCAGCGGCTTGCGCGCACGGATCCGGGCGGCGCTGTTCCAGGGCAGGAATTTCGGATAGCTTTCGATATCCGCCACCAGGTCGAACATCTGGCGGGCGGAATAGGGAAGGTCGCGGCTGTCCTGATGTTGGGGCAAGGAGAACTCTTGAATTTCGGCGCGTCGCTGTGTCAGGTCTCTGCCGGGCTTAGCAGGGCAAGCGGGCGATGAACAACCTGATCTGGCTTCTTCGGGCGTCGAAATGGGCAAGAAACCCGCCCTCGGCGCGGATGGTGCGGCTGGTGCTGGCCATCGTCGCGCTGGCCATCGCCATCGTCGTTCTGGAAAAAATGGGCTGGTGGCCCGACTGGGCGAAGATGGAACAGGGCCGCGCCCCGCGCCCGCCCCGCTGACAGCCGAGGCCCGTCTAGCCCCGCGCCGCGACCGGCACCGGCCTCGCGCCGGCATTGCCGCGTGCAGCGAA
Organism: Paracoccus marinaquae; assembly: GCF_018860165.1. Classification (GTDB taxonomy): domain Bacteria; phylum Pseudomonadota; class Alphaproteobacteria; order Rhodobacterales; family Rhodobacteraceae; genus Paracoccus; species Paracoccus marinaquae. The sequence goes on along the minus strand of NZ_JAHKNG010000008.1, from coordinate 14,580 downwards.
GGTCAGGACGGCGGCCAGGGCCGTCACGAAAAGCCATGTCAGGGCAAGCATGTCGTTCTCCTGTGTCTGCCTGACTGAATCTGGGTCACAGGCCGGCCTCGCTGAAGGTGTCGCATTGTCGCATGTCGCCCGAGCGAAGCCCCCGCAGCAGCCAGGTCCGGCGCTGCTCGGCGCTGCCATGGGTAAAGCTGTCGGGTACCGGCGTGCGCCCGGCATTCGACTGGATCACGTCATCGCCGACCGCCTGCGCCGCGCCGATCGCCTCATCCAGATCGCCTTCTTCCAGCGAGCCGAACTGCTGCTGGGCCTGCCGGGCCCAGATGCCGGCATAGCAATCGGCCTGCAACTCGGTCATCACCGACAGGGTATTGGAGTCGCGCTGGCTGGCGCGGCTGCGGGCGGCATTCACCTGCCCCAGCGTCCCGACAAGGTTCTGGACGTGGTGCCCGACCTCATGCGCGATCACATAGGCAAAGGCGAAATCGCCGCCGGCCCCCATCCGCTGCGCCATCAGGTCGAAGAAGTCCGTATCCAGATAGACCTTCTGATCGCCCGGGCAGTAGAACGGCCCCATCGCCGCCGAGGCGCCGCCGCAGGCCGACTGCACCGCGCCGCGGAACAGGACCAGGCTCGGCTCGACATAGTCGCGGCCCGCCTGCTGCGGCAGCGTGCCGCCCCAGACCTCCTCGGTATCGGCCAGCACGACCGAGACGAACTCGCCATATTGCTGATCGCGCTCGGACAAGGGCGCGCCGTCCTGCGGCTGGCCCTGATCCAGCCCGCTGACGATCGGACTGATATCCACGCCGAAGAAATAGCCGAATGCCAGAACGGCCAGCATGCCGACGATGCCGATCCCCCCTGCCCCGGCCCGACCCATGCGACGCCGGTCCTCGATATTGCGGCTTCCGCGCCTGCCACGCCATTGCATTGTGAAACACCTTCCCTGTGATCCCGCCGGCCCGAGGCCCGCGCAACGTCATCGCAACTCGTTGTCCGGCATGGCGGTTCCGCCGCCGGACGGCCTGACCAATGATCACAGCCGCGCGACGGTCGCGCAAGATGCTTGACCCCGGGATGGTGCCGGTCCATCCACGGCGGGACGAAAAAAGGGACAGTGATGCTGCGCAGGCTTTACGACTGGACGATGGGGCTGGCCGCCCACCGTCACGCCATGCCGGCCCTGTTCGGGGTCAGCTTCATCGAAAGTTCGGTCTTTCCGATCCCGCCCGACGTGCTGATGATCCCGATGGTTCTGGCCGACCGCGCGCGGGCCTTCATGGTGGCGCTGGTGGCGACCGTGGGCTCGGTCCTCGGCGCCCTGCTGGGCTACTGGATCGGGGCGGTGCTGATGGACAGCGTCGGGCAATGGGTGCTGACCGTCTATGGCAAGGAGACCGCCTATCAGGATCTGGCGGCCCGCTTTGCCGAATATGGCGGCTGGGCGGTCCTCTTCGCGGCGCTGACGCCCTTTCCCTTCAAGGTCATCACCATCTTCTCGGGCGCGGTCGGCCTGCCGCTGCCGCTGTTCCTTGTGACCTCGGCGATCGGCCGGGCGGCGCGGTTCTTCATCGTCTCGGGCCTGCTGTGGCGCTTTGGCCCACCGGTGCGCAGCTTCATCGAGGAACGGCTGGGTCTGGTCTTCACCATCTTCATGATCTGCCTCATCGGAGGCTTCGCCGCGCTGAGGTATCTATGAGCGGAACACGACTGGGATTGCTGGCGGGCGCCGGCTCGGCAGCGCTGCTGATCGCGGCACTGGGATTTCAGGCCGCCGGCTATGCGCCCTGCGAGCTGTGCATCCTGCAACGCTGGCCGCATGTCGCGGCGGTCCTCATCGCCGCGCTGCTGTGGCTGACCGGCCGGGTCCGGGTCATGGCCGTTCTGGGCATGATCGCCGTCGGCGTGGCCATGGGGCTGGCCATCTATCACAGCGGGGTCGAGATCGGCTGGTGGCCCGGCCCGCAGCATTGCAGCGGCGGGGTCGGCAATCTTGCGACCATGTCGACGCAGGATCTGATGGCGCGGCTGCAAGAGGCGCCGGTGGTGCGCTGCGACGAGGTCGCCTGGAGCTTTCTCGGCCTCTCGATGGCCGGCTGGAACGCCTTCTGGTCGGCGGCTCTGGCGGTGATCTGGGGTCTGGCCGCGATCCGTGGCGGCGGGTCCCGTTTCGGGGCCTGAAATCCCCCCCGCAAGATTGCCCCCAACAGCAGCCTCGGCTATACCGAACCCCAACAAGATGTTGAGGAATACCCGTGGCCGACACCCCAGAAGACGATCTGCCGGAAACCCCCGATGAGGGCGACGAGAATGGCGCGGACACGCGCTATGTGATGCCGCATGACGGGCCGGTGATCGACATCTCGTCCGAGATGCGCACCTCCTATCTGGACTATGCCATGTCGGTGATCGTCAGCCGCGCGATCCCCGATCTGCGCGACGGGCTGAAGCCGGTGCACCGCCGCATCCTCTATGCGATGGACGAGACCGGCAACACCTCCGACAAGCCCTATCGCAAGTCGGCCCGCCCGGTGGGCGACGTGATGGGGAAATATCACCCTCATGGCGACGCCGCGATCTATGACGCGCTGGTGCGGATGGCGCAGGATTTTTCCATGTCGCTGCCACTGCTGGACGGTCAGGGCAACTTCGGCTCCATGGACGGCGATCCCCCCGCGGCCATGCGCTATACCGAGGTGCGTATGGACAAGCCGGCGAATTTCCTGCTGGCCGATATCGACAAGGACACGGTCGATTTCCAGGACAATTACGACGGCAAGGACCGCGAACCCACGGTTCTGCCGGCGCGCTTTCCGAACATGCTGGTCAATGGCGCGGGCGGCATCGCCGTCGGCATGGCCACGAATATCCCGCCGCACAATCTGGGCGAGGTGGTGGATGCCACGCTGGCGCTGATCGAGAGCCCCGATCTGCCGACCGAACGGCTGATGGAGATCATCCCCGGCCCCGACTTTCCGACCGGCGCGCTGATCCTTGGCCGCTCGGGCGCGCGCAAGGCCTATCTCGAAGGGCGCGGCAGCGTCATCATCCGCGCCAGGACCCATATCGAGGAACCGCGCAAGGACCGTTTCGCCATCGTCGTGGACGAGATCCCCTATCAGGTGAACAAGGCCAGCATGATCGAGCGGATCGCCGAACTGGCCAAGGAAAAGCGTATCGAGGGCATCGCCAGCGTCCAGGACGAATCCGACCGTCAGGGCGTGCGCGTGGTGGTCGAGTTGAAACGCGATGCCACCCCCGATGTGGTGCTGAACCAGCTGTTCCGATTTACCCAGATGCAGACCAGCTTTGGCTGCAACATGCTGGCGCTGAACGGCGGCCGGCCCGAACAGCTGACCCTGCGCGATTTCCTCACCCATTTCCTCAGCTTCCGCGAGGAGGTCGTCGCCCGCCGCACGGCCTTCGAGTTGAAGAAGGCGCGCGAGCGCAGCCATGTGCTGTGCGGTCTGGCCGTGGCGGTCAGCAATGTCGACGAGGTGGTGGCCACCATCCGCAGCAGCGCCGATGCCGCCGAGGCGCGCGAGCGGCTGATGGAACGGCGCTGGCCCGCCCATGAGATCCTCGAATATCTGCGGCTGATCGACGATCCGCTGCATCCGGTGAACGAGGACGGCACCTATAACCTGTCCGAGACGCAGGCCCGCGCGATCCTCGATCTGCGGCTGCAGCGCCTGACCCAGCTGGGCGTGCAGGAAGTCACCGACGAGTTGCAGAGTCTCGCCGACGCGATCCGCGAATACCTCGCCATCCTCGCCTCGCGCGAGCGGATCATGGGCATCATCTCGGACGAATTGCGCGAGGTGAAGACCCTGTTCGCCGTGCCGCGCCGGACCGAGATCACCGAATGGTCCGGTGACATGGAGGACGAGGACCTGATCGAGCGCGAGGACATGGTCGTGACCATCACCTCGGGCGGCTATATCAAGCGCACGCCCCTGGCCGATTTCCGGTCGCAGCGCCGCGGCGGAAAGGGCCTGTCGGGCATGTCGACCAAGGAGGACGATGTCGTCACCACGCTGTTCGTCGCCAATACCCATACGGAACTGCTGTTCTTCACCACCGATGGCATGGTCTACCGGCTGAAGACATGGCGGCTGCCGCTGGGCGGCCGCACCGCCAAGGGCAAGGCCATCGTCAACATCCTGCCGATCGAGCCGGGCGTCAGCATCGCCGCGCTGCTGCCGCAGGACGCGCCCGAGGCGGAATGGGACAGCTATCAGGTGATCTTCGCCACCGACAAGGGCGATGTGCGCCGCAACGCGCTGTCGGATTTCACCAATGTCAAATCCAACGGCAAGATCGCCATGAAGCTGCCCGAGCGCGTCAGCCTGATCGGCGTCTGCATGGCGACCGTGGATGACGACGTGATGCTGGTCACCGATTCGGGTCGCGCGATCCGCTTTCCGACCACCGATGTCCGGGTCTTCAAGGGTCGCGATTCGACCGGGGTGCGCGGCATCAGGCTGGCCAATGGCGACCGCGTCGTCAGCATGTCGGTGATCCGGCATTTCGAGGCCGACCCGGCGGAACGCGCCGCCTATCTGAAGATGCGCCGCGCCGTCGCCGGCGCGCTGGATGACGGCGCCGAGGCCGACGAGGACGAGGATGCCGTGGCCGAGGGCAGCATCACCCAGGAACGCTATGCCGAGATGTCGGCGGCCGAGGACCTGATCCTGACCATCACCGCCAAGGGCTCGGGCAAGATCAGCTCCAGCCATGACCACCCGGTGCGCGGGCGCGGCGGTCAGGGCGTGATGGCAATGGACAAGGCGATGCGCGGCGGCGCGCTGGTCGCCAGCTTCCCGGTCGAGATCGACGACCAGATCATGCTGGCCACCTCGACCGGCCAGTCGATCCGGGTGCCGGTCGACGGGATCAGCTTCCGCTCGCGCAGCGCGGGCGGCGTCCGGGTCTTCAACACCGCCAATGGCGAGGTCGTGGTCTCGGTCGCGCGGATCGCGGAACAGGGCGATGCAGAAGCCGCAGACAACGACGAAACCGACGGCTAAGATGCCCTGATGGGCCGGCGGGTGCGGCCATTGGCGCGCCTGCCGGAGAATGGAGGGCAATGGTGAAGGACAGGTTGGAACAGGGATCGGGCGAGTCGGTCCTGCGCGAGAGGCTTCAGACGGGCTTTCTGGGTCTCATCGCCTTCGGCATCGCCCTGTTCATGCTGGTGCAGGCGCGCTTTCTGCTGATCTCGCTGGCCATCGCGATCATCCTGTTCTCGCTGACCTCGGACGCGATCTTCGCCATTTCCTCGCGGCTGAAGGTGCCCAACTGGCTGGCGACGACGCTGGCGCTGGTCGGCATCGCGCTTGGGCTTCTGTGGATCTCGACCACCATCGTCGCGCAGGTCAACGAGGTCGTCGTGACCGCCATCGCCTATGCCGAGCAGGCCCAGGCCGCGCTGCCCAGCCTGACCGAATGGCTGGGCCCCGAGGCGCAGGAGCGGGTGCTGACCGCGCTTGGCAATTTCAACATCACCGGCTGGATCCGGTCGCTGGCGGGTCAGGCCTCTAACCTGCTGTCCGGCAGCGTTCTGGTGATCCTGTTCGTCGGCTTCATGTTCGCCGAACAGGTCTGGTTTCCGGTCAAGATCGAGCGGCTGACCGGCGACAGCGACAGATCGCTGCATGTGCGGCGCATCATCGCCTCGATCATGCACCGGGTGAACCGCTATCTGATCGTCAAGGCCGGGGTCAGCGCGGTCACGGCGGCGGCGGTGTGGTTCATCTTTCGCATGGCCGGGCTGGAACTTGCCGGCGCCGTCGCCCTGCTGACCTTCGTGCTGAACTTCATCCCCTCGGTCGGCTCGATCATCGCCACGGTCATCGCCGCGGTCCTGGTCTTCGTCCTCAGCGGCGACACCACGCTGACGCTGCTGGTCGGCGCCGCCTGCACGATGGTGCAGTTCGTCATCGGCAATGTGCTGGACCCGATGCTGCTGGGCCAGACGCTGCGGCTGTCCAGCTTCGGCATCATCCTCAGCCTCGCCTTCTGGGGCGCGATCTGGGGGATCCCGGGGATGTTCCTTGCCGTGCCGATCATGGTGGCGCTGATGATCGTCTGCGCCCATATCCCCTGGCTTCGCCCCGTCGCCGTCATGCTGTCGCGCGAGGGGCTGCCGGATGACGGCAGCAGCGACGACGAGCAGGCCCCGCCACCCTCGCTGGTGGCCTGAGCCGGTCGCGCCCCTGTTCAGCGATCGCCGTCCCCGCCATCACCGCCATCCCCGTCGTCACCGTCGAAGGTGAGGCGCGGATCGTAAACCGACGGGGTGACGGGCCGCTGCGCGTCCGGCACGGTACCGGGCAGGGTTTCCCGGGCCGGGGCGGGCACGGCATCGCCGCGCAACGCCTCGGGGTTACGCAGCCAGATGTCGCGCTGCGCGAAGGGTATCTCGATCCCTTCGCGGGCAAAACGCTCGGCAATCTGGTGGCAGACTTCCGAGGTCACGCCCATCCCGCCGGTCACATCCGACAGCATCGCCCGGATCTCGAAGTCGAGGCTGTCGGCGCCGAAGCCGCGAAACAGCACCGCGGGGGGCGGGTCGATGGTCACGGTCGGCTGATCCTGAATGATCTCGCGCAGGATCCGCTCGACCTTGCGGGTATCGGTGCCATAGGCGACGCCCAGCGGAATGATGATCCGGCCGATCTTGTTGTGGCGGGTCCAGTTGGTCACCGGCTGGCTGATCAGATCGCTGTTCGGAACGATCACCTCGGTCCGGTCGAAGGTCTCGATCTGGGTCGAACGGACCGAGATCCGCTTGACGATCCCCTGCTGGCCACCGGCATCGATCCAGTCGCCCACGCTGACCGGACGTTCGATCAGCAGGATGATGCCCGACACGAAATTCGACACTATGGTCTGCAAGCCGAAGCCGATGCCGACCGACAGCGCACCGGCAACGATGGCAAGCGATGACAGGTCGATCCCGGCCGAGGTGACCGCCATCACGACGACGAGGGCGACGCCGACATAGCCGAGGCCCGAGACGACCGCGTTCTGCACCCCCGGCTCGAGCCGCGTCTTGGGCAGGATCGTGTTGCGGAACACCTCCTGGATGACCCGGATGATCGAATAGCCGATGCCGAAGACAAGCAGAAAGCGCAGCACGCCGCTGGGCGACAGATGCACACCGCCCAGGCTGACACCGCGCTGGAAACTGCCCCAGTATTCGGCCAGATCGGTCTGCCGCGCCCCCCAGATCATCATGAACAGCGGCACCGACAGCACGATCAGCAGGATCCCGGTCAGCATCGGACCCAGCCCCTCGCGGGCCCCCTCCTCGCCGCCGCTCATCATGTCGAAGAGATCGGCGATGAAATCCTGCAGCAGGATCAACAGCTGGATCAGCGCCAGCGTCAGCATGCTGGGCCAGATCAGCATGTTGGCAAGGTTGATATAGCCAAGCGCGCCGACCAGCACCGCGACGATCGCGACCACACGGATCACCGAGCCCATGGCGACAAGCACCCGGTGGCGGTACATGATCTCGCGCTCGGACAGGCCGCGTTTCAGTCGCCGCAGAATGCTGCCCAGGCGGAACAGGCAGACGGCGGCAACCAGCATGATGACGAAATGCCAGACTGCTACGCCAGCGTCGGAAAACGCCACGGGGACGCGGACAATGTGGTCGCCGACCCGCTCGTAAAGGCCCGATTGCGGCAGCACCGCCCGGGACAGGATGTGATGCAGCGCAAAGATCACCGCCAGCGCGTTCATCGTCCGGCGCACCTTGTTCCCGGTTCCGGAATCCAGGACGAGGCTGTCATGAGAAAGGCGCTGGCGCGGGAACATCTGGCCGGCCAGCCAGCTGCCGCTGAACAGGATCACCGCCGCAGATGGCAAGGCGTCCACGAAGGGCGCCGTCCACTGACCGGTCAGCGCAGCGACCTTGATGGCGCGGATCGCCAGATAGACGCCGATCATCGGCAGGACGATCTGACCAAGCGAGGCGATGAACGCCACGACCGAGCGCGAATGTTCGGAGGCATGCGCCGACAGTCTTGAGGGCAGGCCCCTGACCCAACGCCGGCCGGCGGTCAGAAGCAGCAGCGCCGCCGCGAGATAAGCGACGATCAGCGGCAGCTTCGGCTTCAGTTCCTGCCAGATGGCGCGATCGCTCAGCAGGCCAAGCTCGGTGCCGATTCCCTCGACCAGGCTCAGCCCGTCCGATAGCGCGGGCGCCCAGCTGAGCGGCAGCAGCGGCGAGGGAGATTTCTTGGCCAGCTGGCTTGCCTGCCGGGCAGCGGTGATCGCGTCGATCTGCTGGACGATGGCATCGGCGCGGCTGAACGCCTCGACCGCGGTCAGGCGCGGCGCCTGAAGTTCCGACAGTTGCTTTTGCAGTTCCTCACGGCGCCGCGCGACATCCTCGGCTTCGGTCGCGCCCTCGGCCGGGGCCGGCCCAAGCGCGGATATCTGCGCGTTGACCGTGGCGATCCGCCCCGAATTGACGTTCTGCGCGTCCTCGAAAGTCTTGCGCCACTCGACGATCTCGGAGCGCAGTTGCAGCAGTTCCTGCTCGGGCGCATCCTCTTCGGCCACGACAGCCTCGGCCAGGGCGGCCGTGTTGCTCCAGGCCGGATAATCCACTTCCGGTCGATCCTGCGCGGCAAGCGGCGTGGCAATGGTGATCAGGGCCGTCAGAAGGACAGCCAGGAATATTCGGCTCATGATCCCTCAGTCCTCGAAGACTTCCGGAAGGTCCGGCGCCTCACGCGTCATCCAGCCGGGCACCGGCAATCCCTTGGCATGCAGGAATTCCGGGTTGAACAGCTTGGTCTGGTAACGGTTCCCATAGTCACACAGCACCGTGACGATGGTGTGGCCCGGCCCCATCTCGCGGGCCATGCGGATGGCCCCGGCAATATTGATGCCCGTGGATCCCCCAAGGCACAGCCCCTCGCGTTCCAGCAGATCGAAGATGATCGGCAGGGCCTCGCTGTCCGGAATGCGCCAGCTGAAATCGGGTGTGAAATCCTCGAGATTGGCGGTGATGCGGCCCTGCCCGATACCCTCGGTGATCGAGGAACCGGGGCTGTCGAAGGTGCCGGCGGTGTAGAAGGAATGCAGCGCCGCGCCCTCGGGATCGGCCAGGCCGATCTTCACGCCCTTCGGCTGCAACGCCATGGCGACGCCCGCCAGCGTGCCGCCCGAGCCCACGGCGCAGGTGAAGCCGTCCACCTTGCCGCCGGTCTGCTGCCAGATTTCCGGGCCGGTGGTTTCGACATGGGCCTGCCGGTTGGCGACATTGTCGAACTGGTTGGCCCAGACGGCACCGTTCGGCTCGGTCCGGGCCAGCGCCTCGGCCAGACGGCCGGAATAGCGGACATAGTTGTTCGGATTCTTGTAGGGCGCCGCCGGAACCTCGACCAGCGTGGCACCGGCCAGCCGCAGCATGTCCTTCTTTTCCTGGCTCTGGGTCTCGGGAATGACGATCACCGAGCGGAAACCCATCGACGCTCCGACCAGGGCCAGCCCGATGCCGGTATTGCCGGCCGTGCCCTCGACGATGGTGCCGCCGGGCTTCAGATCGCCCCGCGCCACCGCGTCGCGGATGATGAACAGGGCGGCGCGGTCCTTCACCGACTGGCCGGGATTCATGAATTCGGCCTTGCCGAGGATCTCGCAGCCGGTCTCTTCGCTGGCGCGGTTCAGCCGGATCAACGGCGTGTTGCCGATCGCATCGGACAGATCAGAGCAGATTCGCATGGCGACCGACCTTCTTTCTGGGAGTTCCCGGTTTCCGAATACCTACACATGGCCGGGCAGCAGGGGCAACCCCGCGCCGTGACGCGGCGGCAGTCACGAAGCCGCCAGTTCCCGACGCAAATCCGGGGCTTTCTGCTCGAGCCACAGCGCCAGCAGGGCCAGCGGGCCATTGGTGATCTGCCCCTGCAGCACCATCCGAAGCAGCCGGTCCCGTCCGACCAGATGCCCGCGGATATCCTCGGCCTCTCCGTCCAGCCCATGCACGCCCGCCACCCCGTCGGGCAGATCCGCGATGCCGACATAGAGATACAGGAACTCGGTCACCGCCCCGGGGCTGGGATAGTGATGGACGGCCGGAAACAGATGCCGCAGGTGCAGGTCCGCCTCCTCCCGCGCCTCGCGCCGGGCCGCGGCCTCGACCGCCTCGCCGGCATCGACCCGGCCCGCGATCGGCTCCAGCAGCCACGGCTGGGGATCGCGGCGCAGCGCCGGCCCAAAGCGGAACTGCTCGATCAGCAGGATCCGGTCGCGCAGCGGATCCCAGGGCAGCACGACCACCGCATCGCCCATGACAAAGCCCTCGCGGGTGATCGCGGGGGTGAAGCCACCGGCATGGGTGCGATGCGACAAATTCCAGACATCGACCGAAAAGAAACCCGCATAGGGTTCTCGACGGCCGTGCAGCCGCACATCCTGCGCACCGCGCCGCGCCACCAGATCGCCGCCCGAGACCGGGCCGGACGCCCCGCGCAAACGGCTTTCGGCCCAGACCCCGATCATGGGCAGCCGCGCCGCGATGTCCTCGGGCTCGATCGCAAGCGGCTGATCGAGAATTTCCCGTGCGATGGCCGCGGCGAGTTCCGGCAACCAGTCCGAACGCGGCCAGGCCGCCCCGTCGCCCGGCTGCGCCTGCACTCCCATCAGCGCCCGGCCCGCAAGATGCCACACCGACAGCCCCATCACCGCCGCATAGCGCCACAGGGCCGGACCCGGCCTCACCGCCACCGCCTGCGTCTCGCCCCGCCCGGGCGACAGCGCCGGCCAGTCACCCGCCACGATCCCGGCACGACCGCCGCCGATCAGCCCCGCCGCCAGCGTCACCGGCGCCCCGATCGCCTCTGCCCCCAGAACGCGCAGCATCCGCGGATCGGCCAGCGCCCCGACCAGAAGCAGCGGATCGCTCACAGATCGCGCCCGCGCATCAGCCCGGCCGCCGCCAGTCCAAGATCGCGCGATGTCTGCTGAAACAGCCGGTCAAAGCCCGAAAACAGCAGCGCGGCAAGGCCATGCCCCTCCGGCGACGCCGCAAAGCCGATATAGCGTTCAAGTTCGGCATCGCTCAGCGGCGAATAGGCCAGCATCAGATAGGCCTCCATCCAGCCCAGCGTTTCGGAATGGATCTCGGGCTCCTGCGACCAGGCATCGGCCAGCATCTGCTCTTCCGACAGCGGCATGTCGAAGCCGCCGCCTTCCGCGAAGCCACGCGAAAAGGCCACCGCGGCATTCAGCCCCCCGGCCACGTTCGGGCCGATCAGGTCGGCCACCTCGATCAGCCGGCCGATCTGCTCGACCCTTGCCTCCTGATGGCTGGCAGCGGTCGAAAATGCCTCGCGCGCCAGCGCCTCGGCATCCGGATCCAGCATCGCGCGACGTGCGCTTGTCTCCAGCCCGACCAGCCGCTGGCCGAATTCAGCCTCATAGAAGGCCAGCGCCCCGTCCAGCCGCTGGTCCGGATAAAGCGACAACCGGTCAGCGATGCCGGCCCGGAACAGCTCCGCCAGACGCTCAGGTTCGTGGATCTGCGCCACCGCCTCAAGCCAGCCCCGATCCGCGCCACTCTCCGGCAGGTTCTCCTGCATGGCTTCGGCCTCGGCCAGGGCCTCGTCACGCAGGATCGGCATCAGCGCCTGCATGTCCAGTGCCGCCCAGATCCGGGACGCCACCTCATGCGCCGGCACCACGCCGGCCGGCGGGATCCCGGGGCCAGCCGGCTCCTGCGCTGCCGCACTCTGAGTAAGAACCACCGCGGCCGCGAGGCAAAGAGTTCTGAACATGGCCCGCCTTTCGCTTACCGACAGGATTTTTGAGCGAAACCCCCTTGCACTTCAACCCCCGGCCCTCTAAATCCCCGCCTCACCACACCACAGCGCGGAGAGGTGCCGGAGTGGTCGAACGGGGCGGTCTCGAAAACCGTTGACCCTTTGCGGGGTCCCAGGGTTCGAATCCCTGTCTCTCCGCCACTTCGGAACAAAACCGGGAACGCCGGTAGCCGCCGATTTCCCTCCTTTTGTCGCCACCAGCGTCCGCAGCAGGGTGTTTTTGTTGCCCTTGATGTAGATTGCGTCGTCCGCGACCTCGACACGCTGGGCGAAGGCCCGGACGTGTTCCCGCCGATAGCCGCCTTTTCCAAGTCGTAATCTGCGACGCGCTTCAATTGTCAGTTCGCGCACAGCCTCGCCTGTCAGGCGCTGATGGGTGGAGCTGGCCAGCATGGCTTCGATCCGTGTTGCGTCGGTTCGTGCCTGGTCGCGTAATGCTGTCAATCCCGCGATGCGTTCACCCAAGGCGGATTCGGTGGGATCGAGCGAGCCAGATTCGATGGCATCGTAAAGACGCTTGAGCCGCATGTCGGCCTCGGCGGCACGTTGGTTCAGTTCACCGATGTGCTGGCTGCGGCGCTCGACGCCCTCCTGTCGGCGATCCAGCAGCGAGGCCAGCACCTCTTCGATCCGCTCGGGGTCGAGCAGGCGTTCCTCAATGTGATTCACGACCATCTTGTCGAGCTTGTCCATGGGAATCGCCCGGCCCTTGCAACCGGTCTCGCCCTGACGTGCGCGGATCGAGCAGGCGTAATAGCGATAGCGACCGCTCTTGCCGGTGCGCAGCGTCATCGCGCCGCCGCAGTTTCCGCAATAGCAGATGCCAGTCAGCAGATTCGGGCCACTGACCACGCGCGGCGGTGTCACCTTGGGATTGTTAGCCTTCAAGCGGGCTTGCACGGCGTCAAAGGTCTCGCGGTCAATCAGCGGCGGCACCGGGACGGTGACAACCTCCTTCTCCGGCTTCACCTCACCCTTCTTGGACCGTTTGTTGAACTGATGCTCGCCGATATAGGTGCGGCGGGTCAGGACGCGGTGAAGCTGGCCGATGCCCCAGCGGCCGCCATTGCGGGTGAAGATGCGGTTGCCGTTCAGATGATTGACGATGGCCTTGACGCCCATCGGGCCGGACATGCCGTCGCCCTCCTGCGCCAGACGATAGATCATCCGCACCGTGTCGGCGTGGAGCGGGTCGATTTCCAGCTTCTTCTTCATCTTCGCGCCGCGCTGCTCGGCATCGACAACGCGATAGCCGATGGGCGGCAGCGAACCGTTCCAGAAGCCTTGCCGGGCGTTCTCCTTCAAGGCGCGCAAGACGTGCTTGGCGTTTTCCTTGGACTGGTATTCATCGAACAGCGCCATGATCTGCCGCATCATGACGTGCATAGGGTCATCACCCATCTCCTGCGTGATGGAGACCAGCTTGACGCCGTTCTTGGCCAGATTCCTGACGTAGAACTCCAGCTCGAAATGGTCGCGGAAAAAGCGGCTGAATGAATGGACCACGACAATATCGAAAGCGGCGGGCTTTGACGTGCCTGCCTCGATCATGCGCTGGAACTCGGGGCGCTTGTCATTGGTGGCCGACGCGCCCGGCTCCACGAAAGTTTCGACAAGCTGATAGCCGCGTGAGACGCAATACGCCTCGCCCTGCCGTTTCTGGTCGGGGATCGACACGTCATGCTCGGCCTGCCGTGCGGTCGAGACACGCAGGTAAAGGGCAGCCCGTAAAGCGACATTCGGGGTTTGTGTGTTCATGACCGGCCTCCTTCCGCGCCGCGCGGCTCCAGCAAAGGCAATTCCAGCGCCACCCGGTCATGCAGCACCTTGGGCACCACCTTCTGCCCGTCTCCGGGGTCCATGCGGATCAGGCCGTAGTTCGCCATTGTCTTGAGAGTGCGGGACAGGCTGGGCTTCGTTCGCCCGGTCAGCCGTGACAGTTCTTCCAGTGATCCGGGGGCGTGCTCGTGGATGACGCGCAGCAGCTCGCGGTTCCCGCTGGAAAGGATTTGCGCGAAGGATTCGGTGGAGGTGAACCACACTTTCGGATCGTCCGCGCCGGGCTTTTCCTCGCCGCGCGCAATCCGCAGGGTGCGGGCCTTCATTTCTTCATAGTCGGCGATCCCGACTTTCAATGTGGTCATAGCACACCTCGTTCCTTCAACACCGCATCCACCGCCTGCCAGAAATCGGCCAGTAAAGTGGCCGCATTCTCGTAGGCGTAGGGCTTCACGGTCAGGAGGCGATGCCGATGATCCATCGGTTCACCGCGTTTGCCCCTACCGACCGGATGGGCGTTGTCAAAGCCGACCAGCCGTTCGCCCGTAGGCCCGTGAAGCGTGAGCGAGTAATCGAGGCCATGCGGCTTTTCCGTCGAGACCGGAACGCGGGTGATAACGAACTTCACCCAATGGCCGCCCTCGGGATCGACAACAAGCAACTGGCCATCGAGATCCAGAAGCATGTCGAGGCTCGCGTCCCGATCCCCGCTCATGGCCTACCGTTACCATCTGGTGTTAATTCAGGCAAGTCTGGACTGTCGTGGTTGCCGTCTATCGGGCCAAACAGCCGGTCGAGCACATCGCCGAAATGCCGCTCGAAGATTTCGACTGTTGATTGCCACTGAGAATTGACCCGGCATTGTCACCGAGATCTGACCCACCCGGTTGTTATGTTCTGCGCGTCATGTTGGCGTCAATGCAGATGTCTCCTTTCGTTTCTTTTTCGCCGTCTCGGA
>NZ_JAHKNG010000089.1 GCF_018860165.1 Paracoccus marinaquae | reverse complement strand
ATCCCATGTCGATCACTCCGTATGCCTCCAGCTGCTTCAAGCCGAGGCAGGGTTGCACATGGGTCAATTCTCAATGACAATTTTGGCGGTTGCCGGGTCAATTCTCAGTGGCAATCAACAGCCAGCCCGTCTCAACTGCGCATCATGCACGTGGAGGGCGACAGCATGGCGCCGACGCTGCTGAGCGGCGACGCGGTGCTGGTCGACATGACCCGCCGGGCGCCGAACCCGCCCGGCATCTTCGTGCTGGATGACGGGATGGGGCTGGTCGCCAAGCGGCTCGAGCACATCCCGAACAGCGATCCACCCGCAGTGCGCGTCATCTCCGACAACAAGCACTACCCCGAATATGAAAGAACGGCCGATGAGATCCACATCGTCGGCCGCATCCGTTGGTTCGCGCGGGAGATCTGAGGTGATCGCGTTTTGGGAGATCAATGATGATGCCGATCCGGCGGTGGCTTTCTCGCCGCTGGCGCGCAGGGTGGAGAAGACCTTCGCCTGGATTGGAGATCATGGCGGCATCCCCCTGACGCCCTCCAAGGCGATCAAGCGGGTCTTCGTGCACTGGGCCGCGGCCGAGTTCGACTGGCCCGGCCACACCTAGGCGGACCTCTTCGCCGTCAACAAGGTGCTGAACGAGCTTAACTTCGCCCCACACTACATGGAAGACGCAATTCTGACATCGTAAGCAACTGGACCCTTTCGATTGAAACGCAATCGGAACTTGACCGGCTGACCTTCTCGTAGATCCTCGTATTCGGATTCTCGTAGGGACGACATATGAGCAAAGACAGCAACCGGGTAACCACCAAAGCGGATAAAGAAGAAACGCTCTTTGCGGCTCTGCACAGTGCCCGCAAATTGTCCAAGTTTATCCGTCACAACGTCGTTTGCCGATGGCGCGCTTGACCGAAAACCTTCCGGAGCACGTTTATCGATGGTGTCAAAGAGCGACTTGGCCTCATCAACTTCTCCCTGCCAGAATAAGAATTCCGCCAGGAGGAAACGTGCGTCAAAGTTATGGTCTTCCGCAGAAAAGCTTGAGCGCAAACAGTATTGAGCGATTGATGCATCAACCTCATCCGATGCAAGGTGGACTTTCGCCAACTCGAAGTGAAGCGCCTTGTCACTTGGAAATTTTTCTAGCCCCTCTTTCAAAGTGACAATTCCCTGCTCCAACCCAGCTTTCTTGATCTTTATACGGGCGAGTCGAACGAAAACACCTGAGTTTCGGGGCCTCGCCCTAATAGCTTTCTCCAGCGAAGATTCTGCTAATTCACTCTCGCCCAACTTCTGCCAAAGCCTAGCCTCGGCCGCTGAAAACTCTGCTTCACTTGGATGATCTTGTTGCGCCCTCTTGAGCCGGTCCACTGCTGCGTCAACTTTAGAATCAAACTCAATGACCTCGAAGTCTTTTGACTCTTCGCTCATAATCTTAAGATGATCGAGGGCCTCATCAATTAGGAGATTGCAAAAGGTGAGGTCCTTCCGCGCATCATTCTTAATCCAAATCTCGTTGAGATAAGTGCGCGCTTGAGCTCTAAGCTGATCGGCCCTGATTGGCGAATCGGCGTTATTTGCCTTTCGTCTCGCAACTTCAGCAAGCGTGTGAATGTAGATGTGGTTGTTGTCATCAATCGAGCGAGCCATTTCTGCAAGCTCCTGCGCCCGATCCAAGCAGCCACTAGGATGGGTGTATTCAAAAATTGCTCCTTGCTGATATAGAAATGCAGAGCGGGGCGCCGCATCGAAGGCAGCAATAAAGATCTCCCTGCCATGCTCAACGTCAGAAAACATGGACGACAGCGTCCGTCCCTTGCATATTCCTTCCAGGATCATCTTGTCGGACGAGTAGCCGGCGTCCAGCCCAGTTATAATTCGTGCGAACTGGTGTGACTTTTCCGAATCCGTCGGGCAGCTTGTACCAAAGACAATGCTGGCCACCCTACTGTGGCGCGTTTCATAACCATGGTCCCCCGTGTATCTGTCTCGGATAACACGAACCATCCCCCGAAGCGGCGCGAAAAAACGCTCCTGAAAGTCTTCGAACCTAATCCCACTGATCCGGGAGATCGCACCCGCTCGTGCGGTTACCCGGAACTGGTGCATGGTAGCTACGTCGAGATAAAGACGCCTTGCAATATCAGGCTGAACTCTCTGGTACTCTTCTTGAACGATGTCCTCAAAAGGCTTCCCACGAGTAAGTTCGTGCAGGGCAACCAGTAGTTGTCTGTCAGATCTATCTTGGTCCAAGAAGGCAGCGATACGTTCTTGCCTGGGCTTCGCTTGCAGCATGCCTAGGCATTCATGACGATCCAGAAGGTCAACCAGATCTCCCGCTTCACGCTCGTTCAGACCACGCAACCAATAGATCTCCGGCGGATGCGATCTCTCAAGCTTGTCACAGTACGTTGACCAATCCGACTCGCGTTCAGAAGCCACAATTGTGATCGGAATTGACTTCGATTTCATTCGATCCAGCAGGTGCCTCACAGCCTCGGCGTGCAAGGCAACATGATCGACGAAAAGAACCCACCGAAGACCTGTCAGATCATACAGCTCTTCAAATACCTCTGGATGAAGAGCCCCGGCTTCTTTTAGCCATAAGACTGGCTCATCTAGCGCGCTCGCTGCATCATAAGCCGCACGGCGCAGTGAAACAGTCTTTCCAGAACCACCATGCCCATGGAGAAGTAGAAAATTCTGACCAGTAATGGATGCGCCATCGAGAGCATCATACAATATCTTTTCCCCTGATTTCCTTTGAAAATCGTATTTTCTAACTATTCCGCACCATCCGTTATCGTAGCCGGAATAAAAGAGAGATGGAGGGACCTCCTCGAAGGAAATACCAGAATGGATAAGCTCCAGATCAGTTGCCAGCGATTGGACCAATCTGTCAGATCCCGCAGAGTTAGTTCGAAAGAATTTTCGAACAGGATCACTTTCGTGCGGCGTTCGGGGCGGCAAACTCCTAAACAATGCTGGAATTTGCCTTTCAAGAAGTGACATGAAGCCGCCGAACTTTTCAGGTATGATTTCGACGTTCTTTGTTAGCCAGAACTTCCTATCGTGTTCATCGGCACCTGGCGCCACAATGTACCACTGCGGTCTCCTGCCAGGATCAATATCGTATATCAACGAACGAATATGAGCATCGGCGAGCCGATATCCAACAAAAATGATTACAGAATGTTGGGCCCAATGCTTGAGGCGCTCAAGAAGAGTTGTGCGATTAGCCTTTAATCTATGATAGTGCTCATGTGATAGAACTAGTGTAAGTGCTACGCCGACCCCCTCCTGCCATTTGCGACTTGATCCGGCCATTCTGCGCGCATGGGCGTGACGGAGGGTTTGGATTTTGGAAGTAGACGGCAAAATGGGCGTCCAATTGGGCGGCTCTA
>NZ_JAHKNG010000088.1 GCF_018860165.1 Paracoccus marinaquae | reverse complement strand
GGCGGTTCTGGGCCCGCGGATATTTCTCGACAACCTCGGGCAATGTCACCGACGACATCATACTTCAGTATCTGGAACTGCATGGAAAACGGGATGCTACCGGCGTCAGCCGGTAGTGGTTCACTTCGGCGATGGAAAGCCCGTGCGCCCGGTGATGATCGCCCTGGTCGATGTAGCCTCACACTATATTCTTGGCTATGAACTGGCGCGATCCGAAAATGCCGTCACGACAGCGCGGTTGATCCGCACGGTTTGCCAGCTTTATGGCATTTTCGACAGGCTCTATACCGACAATGGCTCGGCCTTCGCCGGGCATCTGGTCGCGGGGGGCGCAAAGCACAAATGGCGCGGGAAGGGCAAGGGGAAGTCCGGCGTCAAACCGCTTGGCGTTTGCTATCACCTTAGCATTGAAACGATTTTCGCAATCCCGAAAAATGCACGGGCCAAGATCGCCGAGTGCACCTTCGCCACGCTGTCGCGTGATCTTGATGACCGACCGGAATTTCAAGCGGCTCATGCTGGCCACGCCCCCGGCGCGACACCGACAAAGGATGTTGTGCCGGTCCCGCTGGCTGACGCCGACGCGGTTATCCGCCGGCAGATGGATCGCCACAACCGGGAAACTGGTCGCAAAGGGCAAGGCGCGGGCGGGCGGTCATATGAGCAAATCTTTCGCGACGGCTTAACCGAACGGATCATGCGCAAACCCACCAAACAGCAGCTCTATATGGCATCGCCAATCTATACGCCGGCATCGGTAGACCGCTTTGGCCGCGTCCATATCAACAGCTGGACCTATGGCGGGCCGGAAACCCAGCAGGAACTGCTAGCCTGGCATGGCAAAGGGCAAATCCTGATCGGCCGTAAACCTGACGATTTCGACGCGCCCGCCGTCGCCTTCAGCGATAAGGGGCGGCTGATCTGCAAGGACATAATGCCTGTTAAAGCAGGCGTTTATGGCAGCGTTGAAGGCGCGAAAGAAGCGGCGAAGAACCGGAAGGCGGCGCGCGCTGCGGTCGCGGCCGCTGATGAAGCAAACAGCTATCTGGATGATGCGGCCTTTGATGCTGCCATTGCCCGGCTCAGCGCGCCGGATGCGCCGACACCGCCGAAGCCTACCAAGGTGGTCGGCGGAAAGTTTGGCGGCTTGCAGCCCAAGCGGAAGGCCGAGGCCGAAACAAGGCCAGGCGCAACAACCTATCTGACACCGGAAATGCAGGAACGGTTTGACCGGGCCATCGGCTTCAAACCTGCGTTCGGTGCTGAAAAGTCGGTCCGATGAGTGCGGACACACCCATCGGACCTTTCAACGCGGGCAACGCCCGCATCCTTGAACGGAGGTAAGAATGGCAGAAGTGGTTCAACTTGCCAAGCCGGGAGCAACTGCGCCGGTGACGCAAGGCTTTGTGATGACGGAAAGCGCGCAGGACATATTGCGATCCCTGCAACTTGTGCGCGCCGCTGGCGATGCGATCACCTTGATCGCCGCCGCACCTGGGACCGGCAAGACCGAGGCGCTGCGGCAGTTCGCGAACGGCCAAGGCTCTGAAGTGGTCCTGGTCACCGCCGTCGCCGGTGAAGGCACGCCGTGGGGTGTCGCTTGTCAGCTCATGCAGCTGTGGAACCTTGGTGCACCGAACAGCCGCAATTTGATGGAAACGCGGCAAATGATCGGGGCCTGCGTCGGTCGGGGCGGGCTTTTGCTCGTGGACGAGGCGCAATATCTGGTTCAGCGCAACCCGCGCGGCAAAGATACCTGGGACTCTCTCGAATGGTTGCGGGCCATGGCAGAAGAAGGCCAGTTTTCGCTGGCGTTCTGTGGCGATCTGGCCCTGCTCGATACGGCCTCGCGCCTGCCGCAACTCTGGCTTCGAATGCGCCGCCGCGTCGTGATCAAATACGTCTCGAAAGTAGATGTGGCTGCCCTTGCGGGTCAGCGGGGCTTCACGGATGCGTCCATAACCGAGGTGCTCTATCGCGTTGCCCGCCGTGGCGGCGGCTTGGGTGATGTGGACAGCGCGATCAGTCATGCGCGCCTTTTGTCCGGCGAGAATATCCCGGCTCCGGGCTTCATCATGGCGGCTCTGGAAGATCTGAAACTGCTGTCGCGGGAGGATCGGGCATGACCACAATCAATCTGACGATCCAGCTTCGCCTGGACGAGGCGGACATGCCGCTTTTCACGGGCACCGATCTGTTCGTGATCCCGCACCTGCCGGTCGAGCGCGAGGGCGTTCTTCGGGCGATGGCGGTCCTTGAACGGTTCGTTGAAGCCTCGGGCGACGCCGGTGCGATTTCGGCGTTTCAGGCTGTGGGCGAAGTTTTCGCCCGCGCCAGGGTGACGGGCGCGCGGGGGGCCGACGCATGAACGGCGCTCATACCATGCCTTCCCGGAACCCCCTCTCCTTCGACGATCTTCTGGACCTGTTCGAGGCTTATGTGGCGACCATTGGTGCGCCGCTGCAAAAGGCCGTTCATCTGATCCAGGACGAACTGGACTATCATCAGGGCGACATCTTCCAGAATATCATGACGCCGGTCTGCGATGCGGAAGACATGGCGCAGCGGCTTCGGGCGATCCGCGCCGTCCGTCAGGCGCGTGGCATGGTTCATCTGGTACTGTCGCCACCCGATGTGCGTATCACGGCAGGGCATGTCCAGGAGCTTCAGGAACTGGTCTATGATGCGGCAGCCGCGCTTTCGACGGTGCATCGAACCGTAATGAACGATCCGCAATATCTGGCCGATGATTGGCAGATGCCCGCTGGAACGCTCGAAACCATCAATCTGACGCGCCGTGTCCTGGACGATGCGGCAGAGCGGCAATGCGCTTATCTGCGCAGACATGCGCAGCTGCTTGAACGGGCCGCAGCCCGGCTGGACACAGAGGAGGCCACGTCATGACGATCACCCGCAAGCAGATCGCGCTGTTGCACGTCGCGAAATCCAGGCTCGGGCTGTCCGACGACACCTATCGCACCGCGCTGGCGCAGATCGCCGGCGTCACCTGCTCGACCGAACTGGATGGGCCGGGCTTTGATGCGATGATGGGGTTGTTCCAGTATCTCGGCTTCGAGCCGGTGAAGGCGCAGGGCCAGAACTATGGCGCGCGGCCGGGCATGGCGAGCTTTGCCCAGATCGAGCTGATCCGGGCGTTGTGGCGGGAATATACCAGCCGGCAGGCCGGTGAGGCCGAGTTGAACAAGTGGCTTCTGCGTTGCTTCAAGGTCTCATCGCTGCGCTTCCTGACGGCCGGGGCCGCGCCGAAGGCGATCACCGCCCTGAAGGCGATGAAGGCGCGGGCCAGTGCAGCCTGATCCGGCCGGACAGCGAAACCGGGGGCGGGGGAGTGTCCGATCTTTTGTGTATGATTGATCGGGTACATGCTTCACCGAAAGGAAGCATGTATGACGATCTCCAAGGAAATTCTGGACGAGTTGCTGAAAGGCGTTGAGCGCCCGGAGGACCTGCTCGGCGATGCCGGGCTGATGAAAGAACTGAAGATCCGG
>NZ_JAHKNG010000087.1 GCF_018860165.1 Paracoccus marinaquae | reverse complement strand
GTGCTCGACCGCATCCATGACCACAAGATCAACCGGCTCGACGAGCTCCTCCCGTGGAATTGGACGCCGATCGCCGACACTCAGGCCCAAGCCGCCTGAGTAACCGCGGTAACAACCGGGCGGTTACGACCGTCGGCACGATCCTTGATCGCTTCACATCCCAAGAGTGTTCAAACTACTTCCAGAACGCAGGTTATGCTTCCGTCAAAACCTGAAACGATCTAGCCCGGACCTATCTTCGCGATCGCGCAGCTGGCACTTCGCCAAGACCGCCATTACGGCTACGGGATCCCGGGCGCCCCCTGTCAGGTCAAGACGCTTCAGTCCTCGATGACACGGCTTATCAGCTCCAGCCCGCGCTTCAACTCGGCCCGCTCGGTGGCATCCAGACGCGTCGCGATGACCCGAGCGAGCCAATCTTCACGCATCGCAAGGATCTCGTTCAGAAGTTGTGAGCCCTTTTCGGTCTTTTCGATCAGCGTCTGGCGCCGGTCCGTCGGATGAGGGCGGCGCTGGACCAATCCGTTCTCTTCAAGAGTACGGACAATCACGGTCATGGATTGCGGGCGCATACGCTCAGCCGCCGCGAGATCGTTGGTGCTCATGGCCTGATTGCGGGTCAGAAGCCCCAAGACTGACATCTGAGCAAGTGGAGGTCCGGTATCTATCCGCACCCGTCTTGCTCCGCGAGCAAGTGTGTCCCGCAGGCGAAACGCCAGTTCGGCATCCGGGTTGCGTTTAAGCGTTTCTTCACTGTTTTTGTCAGACAAATCTTCCGACCCTACTGATGTAGTTGGAATTCTGAGGTTATAGGAACAACCCCGAATAATGGAACCCTCGAAACAACATGACTTCAATAAGCGGTACTCTGGTGGCGCGAATCGATCGCTAAAACTGCCGCAGGAAGGCAGGCTGCGATGCACGCGGGAGCTTTCACCGCGTTGATCCCGGCCTAGGCTTCATCGATACCCAGCCCGTCACATGGCACCTATAATCATCTGAAAATATGATAATTTTTATCTATGTCATGGGAAAATTCAGATCTAACAGCATCTCGTCAACGCTCTGCTTAGATCTCCGAATTTGGAAGTTGACAGGCTATCATTTATTCAGTTAAACTGATCAATATGAGTTACTAAATTGCCTGAGGAGAGGCCGGTAACTCGAGGAGCAGCGGGAGGACGACATGCTTGCAAAAATGCAGGCCTTGCGCAGCACTATTCTGTACTCCGCTTCTATGCGGCACAGCGACCCCTGGCGACTGACGAAGGCCAAACCACGCGCCCGAAGCGATGCTTACCTAAGGCCCGACCCCGAACGAGCAATCCTTCGCATAGCCGTGCAGGACTTCCTGGGCAATCCTGGCCCGTTGATCGCGGGACACTTCTTTCAACAATGCTGTCTTCAAACGAAAACCGCTTGCCGCCTGACGGGTTCATGCCGGCGATTTTGACCTAATCTGATATCCGGCGAAAAGAGGATAGACATGACGACCATCTCACTGCTTGCAACCGGAGATTCGATGCTGACCCGTAAGATCTCGCGTGCTCAGGATGCGGATTTCCGCGATCTGGTCGCCATGATGCGCGACACGGATGTCACCATCACCAATCTTGAAATGAGCTATCCTGGTCGTGGTCGCCATCCTTCGACCACGATGCACGGCACACCGATGAGCGCCGATCCGGCCCATCTTTCGGAGTTCGCCGAAATCGGCGTCGATCTTTTCGCTTTGGGCAACAATCACGCTACGGATTACGGAACCGAGGGGCTGCTTTCGACCATCGAGGCTTTGGAACAGCGCGGCATGCCTTATGCGGGTGCCGGGCGCAACCTGACAGATGCGCGTGCTCCGCGCTATTTCGACACGCCCGGCGGACGGGTTGCCCTGATTTCAGCAGGGTCGAGCAATGCGCGGCTGGCGCTTGCCGCCGACATCGGGATTGGCGACGCAGGACGGC
This sequence comes from Paracoccus marinaquae, assembly GCF_018860165.1. Lineage (GTDB taxonomy): Bacteria > Pseudomonadota > Alphaproteobacteria > Rhodobacterales > Rhodobacteraceae > Paracoccus > Paracoccus marinaquae. The sequence goes on along the minus strand of NZ_JAHKNG010000087.1, from coordinate 1,888 downwards.
CTGGTATCGCACCGATCCGCGTCAACAAGACCCATTACATCAACAAGTACCGCTTCGAGGATCTGCGCGGCTTGCTGGAAGAGGCCGGTGTGAATGTCACCTCCAGCGGCACCACCGCGCCGGGGATCCATTTCCCCTACCCCGACAAGAACATCTATGACGGTCCACCCCCCGGTGGCATCGCGGTGGAAAGCGTTCATTTCGTCCCGGATGAGCGCCCGCGGGTTCAGACCGACGCGCTTGAGCGGGATATCGAGGCGCTTGTGGCTTCCGTCGATGAGGCCCACAGAATGGCGGATCTGGTTTTCGTGGCGCTTCATTGCCATGAAGGGCTGCAAGGCCGATGGAACACCGATACGCCTGCGGAATTCCTGCGCCCGCTTGCACATCGCCTGATCGATGCGGGCGCCCATGCGATCCTCGGCCACGGCCCGCATATGCTGCGCGGTGTCGAGATCTATAAGGATCGGCCGATCTGCTATTCGCTTGGGAACTTCATCTTCAATCTTGAGGCAACCGAGACCTTCCCGCTTGAGGTTTACGAACAGCAGGGCATGCCGCTGACGTCGCGGACGGCCGATCTTTATGATCGCGTCACCGGCTATCAGAAACAGCCCTATTTCTGGGAAGCCGTGGTCGCGCGGTTCGAGTTCACCGACGGCCGCCTGACCGGGTCCGAACTTCATCCGATCAGGATGGGTCAGGACCTTCCGCGACCACAGCGCGGTACGCCGCGCCTCGTCACCCCCGAAGAGGCCCGCAATATCCTGGAACGACTGGGGACCCTTTCCCTGCCCTTTGGCACCAAGGTCGAGCTTGTCGAAAACGGCGAGCGTTGTTTTGGCCGCATGACCAAGGCCTGACAGCACACCTCCGGCATTCCCGGTAACGGGCGTCCCACAAGACAGGTCGCGGGCACACGCCCGGGTTCAGGATAACCCAATCGCCAAGCGCAGTTGCTTGGCGACGCGATAGAAAACGCGATACACAACAGGGAGTTGAAACGTGCTACAGACCAGTACCACGGCCGACAAAGACACCGGCCCGCCCTCCGCCATCTCGGCTCGGGGCATTCAGTTGAAGTTCGGCGATCTCACCGTCCTGAACGACGTGAACGTCGATATCGAACGCGGCACCTTTGTGTCCCTGCTGGGACCAAGCGGGTGCGGCAAGTCGACCTTTCTGAACGCTGTCGCCGGACTGCTTGAACCGACCGCCGGGATCATCCATATCAACGGATTGCCGAAAGAAGGCATCCCCCGCGCGGCAGGCTATATGTTTCAGGAGGACACACTGCTTCCCTGGGCCAGCGCGCTCGACAATGTCATGCTTCCCCAGCAGGTCGTCGGTCGCAAGGATGAGGCCGAAGCAAGAAATCTTCTGGCAACCGTCGGGCTTAAGGGCTTCGAGGAAAAGCGCCCCATCCAACTGTCCGGCGGCATGCGCAAGCGCGTGCAATTCGCGCGGCTTCTGGCGCAGAAGCCCGAGATCGTCTTCATGGACGAACCATTCGGTGCACTGGATGCCCTGACCAAACTAGTCATGCAGCAAGAGTTGCTTGACCTGATGCAGCGTGACCCAAAGACGGTTCTTTTCGTCACCCATGATCCGGCCGAGGCGATCCTGCTCAGCGACCGCATCCTTGTGTTTGTTGATTGCCACTGAGAATTGACCCGGCATTGTCACCGAGATCTGACCCACCCGGTTGTTATGTTCTGCGCGTCATGTTGGCGTCAATGCAGATGTCTCCTTTCGTTTCTTGGTAGCGTCAAGAATCTTTCGCACATTTGTTCACGCGACGCCTGCTCCTTTGGTTTGATCCGCGAATAGCGGGGTCATGTTCATGTACTTGCGCGTCGACCATTGGGTTCCGGCGATGTGCCTCAAC
>NZ_JAHKNG010000086.1 GCF_018860165.1 Paracoccus marinaquae | reverse complement strand
TCGTTACCCGGTAGTTTACCTTCGCAAACTTATCCCGCCGCGCCGCGTTGTGCTTGAAAGGCATCCCGCCATCCTGTTGTCAAACCGGCCAACCGCTTACGATGCAGAAACGATCCATGCAACACGGCCCGGACAACCGAAACCCAGATCGCTATCAAGGCATTGAACCGCATGGCCCGTCTCGGTCATGCGGTCTATGAGCGTGTCGCATAAAACCCGGGGGAAGGGGAAAATGCGACCCGAGTTCGCTTCATGCAATACGGTCGAAGGCGCGCGGTCGCCCCCTTCACGGGGGCGTGGATCGAAACCAGCGTCAATACACCAAGGGGTTCTGGTTATTTCAATGCGCGGCGCCGACGAGCGGAATCCCGGTATCTTTCGCAACGTCATTCAGGCGCCGATCAGCCGTCCAGAGGAATGTGCCCGGGGAAAGCAAGCAGGATGCAACCAGATTGAGGTCGACCACGCCAATGCCGCGACCGTAAAGTCGCCGTTCTTCAATCAGGACTCGCAGTTCGGTCTCGGTTGCCCTTGGCGATTGCGGTAAGTTGTCAAGCAAGGCCAGCACGTCGGTTCGGGACTTCAAGGTTCCAAGCGCAAGTTCGGCAACGATCAATGGATGGCACAGGACGTTGCCGACCAGCAACCGATCCGAAAGACCGGGATTGCCGTTCCGCAGGTGATCTATCCAGATCGAAGTGTCGACCAGGATCATCCCGGGCGGCGACGGGGTGCCGCTTCCAGTTCAGGCTCGGCTCCGCCAAGCATCGCCAGGCGCTTTGCGCTCTCTCGTTCGATCAGGGCCTTGAGCGCCTCTTTCAACAAGGTCCCGCGCTCCGTCACGCCGGTCAGTACGACGGCCTTGTCGAGCAGAGCGTCATCCAGGTTCACAGTCGTTCTCATTCGACTCTCCGCATCTTATTCAGCATCATATGGTGCGATTTTTCATCAAGTCAAGCTCGGAGGTTGAGGTCGATTTGCTTCAGCATCTTTTGAGCGCAGCATCGTCCCAACGGGCCTCGGCTATCGTTACAAGAACCTATGGCCCGCCCCTTCTGCAAGAGGGTTGAGTTTGGATGCTGAACAATCTGCGCAAACCTATCCGGTCTCACGGGCGTGTGCCGTGGCCAAGATGGAACTCCGCGCGGTCTGGTCCTTATAAAATCGTCGGCATCGAGGTGCCGTTTTTTGTGCCAGGCTCCCCGACCGCCGGTCGATTGTCAGACCATCTCCCTCACCTTCCTGCAGAATTCCTTGAGGCGCGTGGGGCCTGCCGCGCCCTCACCTGATCACATGCTCGCCGTCGCGTAGGACGCATCGAATAGCCGCTCCCCGCGCAGGACGGCCCAGGCGACCTCAAGCGGCCTGAGCAGCAGGAAGGCCTCGCTGAACCTCGCCAACGTGATGACCGAGGCCAGTCCGATTACTGCCCAGACCCGGCGATTGCGCCCGAATGCGTCGGCAGGGCGAAATTCCTTCTGCGTCTTCGGGCGGTTTCCGTCGGGTTCCCGCACCCAGAAAACAAGTACAGCCGTGGCCAGCGCGCCCGGGATGGCTGCAAACCAGAAGACCGACAGGAACCTGGTCGCGGTGGCGACCGCGACCGACAACCCCTCGATGAAGCCGATCGGCAGAGGTTCTGTCGCAAAGTTTTGTCGGTCTTTCGTGTTGGAGGCCTCTCGGATATGCCGTCCGTGGTAGGGACGACGAAAGGAGCATGGCAGGATGATCCGTTTCAAGGGCAGCCATTACCCGAAACCTGTGATCCTTTACGCGGTGTTTTTCTACGTCCGCTATGCCGTCTCCTATCGTGATCTCGAGGAGATCATGGCAGAGCGCGGCGTGGATGTCGATCATGCGACACTGAACCGCTGGGTGGTGAAGTATGCGCCGCTGGTCGCAGCCGAAGCGCAGAAACGCAAATCCCCGACCTGGCGGTCGTGGCGGATGGATGAGACCTATATCAAGGTTAAGGGCCAGTGGTGCTATCTCTATCGCGCCATCGACAAACATGGTCAAACCCTTGACTTCATGCTGTCCGAGCGTCGCGACGAGGCTGCCGCCACCGCCTTCTTCGCCCGCACGATCAAAGGCAACGGCTGGCCCGACAAGGTCGTCATCGACAAGAGCGGCGCGAACATGGCCGGGCTGGACAACATGAATATCGGCCTGATCCTGGCGGGCTGGTACTGGCTGATCGAGGTGCTGCAGGTAAAGTATCTGAACAATATCATCGAACAAGACCACCGTTTCATCAAGCGGATGACCCGTCCGATGCTGGGCTTCAAGGCCTTTCATTCAGCCGCCGCAACGCTCGCCGGGATCGAGACCGCACACATGATCCGCAAGGGACAGTTGTCGACCGGGGGAAAGACTGCCTTTCAACAATTTGTGGCGCTCGCGGGATAAGTGTGTTCAGACAACGGCTTGCGTGCAGCCCGCGGGAATGTTTGCGACAGAGCCCCTCGCCCTTGTCCGTCGACAGGAATACGATCCCGGCCGCTTCGAGAGCGCGGCGCACCTGGTCACGGGTGGACTCGAACACCTCGAGCCCGCTTTGGGATTCGAGGCGTTTGAGTGCGGTCAATGCGACCTGGGCCTTGTCGGCGAGCGTCTCCTGTGTCCATCCCAGTAACGCGCGCGCAGCCCGTGATTGGCGAGCGGTGATCATACATGATCACCTCCCACCGGGATATGCACGCACTCCAGAACTACGGCTATAATAGTCGTTCTCGCTGTGAGCACCAGCCGAAATTCAGGTGCAATTATCAAGGATAGAGAGACGACGCTCCCGTCCATGCCCGTCTGATTCGGTCGCTGGACCTTGCCAGAAGCGGCGGGCGCGATCCGGTGAAGCAGGAGGGAAACCCGGCGGCTTGCGCCGCCGGGCCTCGGGTTCCCGATCAGAACGGAATGTCATCGTCGTCGATGAACTTGCCGTCGTCGTTCTGGGTCTGCTTCGCCCGGCTCAGGAAATCGACCGTCTCGGCGATGATCTCGCAGCCGTAGCGATCGACCCCGGCGGCATCGGTCCATTTCGTGTAGTGGATGCGGCCGCGAACCAGAACCTTCATGCCCTTGTCGCAATGCTGCTGGACCGTCTTGCCGAGGCCGTTGAAGCAGGTGATGCGGTGCCATTCGGTGTCCTGGACCCGATAGCCGTTCTCGTCGCGCAGGACGCGGCCTTCCGAATAGCGGGGGCGCGAGGTGGCCAGGGTGAAGTGGGTGATGCCGGTGCCGCCCTGGGTGGTGCGGGTTTCGGGTGCCTGGCCGATGTTGCCGGCGAGGATGGCGATGTTCTGCATTGTAGGTCTCCGTTGCTCCTCGGAGGGACCGTCCCTCCGACGAGACCCGGCCAAGGCCGTCGGAAGACTCCTGCAACTGCCGCCCTTGCTGCAGCTTGCCCCCAAGGCCCCAGGTGGGGCGGGCAGCCGCGCTTGCGCGGCAACACGGCTGGGAGCCGCGGGGGTTGCTGGTGGAAGCCGAACGGACTTAGGGGATCAGTCAGGCGGAGGGATGGTGCTTTCGAAAGCAGATCGGGGACGCACAGCAGAACCATCGTCCTTGCTGGCGACAGCGGCCAGGCAGGCCCCCTGCGAACCGAGACCACCGGCATGGCACTCGTTCAACCGTCTTTGCCGGTCAACGTCGTGTCCGCCGCCGGAAGGCCCTGTCATCCGCGATGTGATCGAACAGGCTATCGGGTTCTCATGCCCGCTATGACACCGTCCTGCTTCATCGGCCAAAGGCTCGGTCCCACAGCATCGTGAAGGGGCAAGGAAGGTGTTCGCGGAGGCCCCACGAAACGACGTGGACCGATGCAGCGGGGCATCGACCGCGCGGGACTGCGGGTACGCACCGATGTCCCATTTCCAGAGCCGGGCGAAGCAGACCGGGTGCGATGGTGACATGCTGCGTCGGACCGACTTTCCGTCTTTGATGGAACGACCGTCGCCCGATGGCGCAAGCTGCCAGTCTTCCTCAGAAGTGGCTGATCGCGTCCGCCGTTTCAGCGCGAGAACACCGACTTGTTGATTGCCACTGAGAATTGACCCGGCATTGTCACCGAGATCTGACCCACCCGGTTGTTATGTTCTGCGCGTCATGTTGGCGTCAATGCAGATGTCTCCTTTCGTTTCTTTTTCGCCGTCTCGG
>NZ_JAHKNG010000085.1 GCF_018860165.1 Paracoccus marinaquae | reverse complement strand
AAAAATCCCATGTCGATCACTCCGTATGCCTCCAGCTGCTTCAAGCCGAGGCAGGGTTGCACATGGGTCAATTCTCAATGACAATTTTGGCGGTTGCCGGGTCAATTCTCAGTGGCAATCAACACTATTCACCTTTGCCAGAGTTGCTGGCATATCTTTTCCATGACAGTCCGGACCTCGATCATCTTCGCTCTGGCGCTTGGCCTTTGCCTCGCGGTGACGAGCGTTGTCTCGGCGGCCCTCATGGCCCCCGACAGGCTCAGCAATGCACGGGCCGTCCATGCGATGGTCTTCGGCGTCACGTCAGCGGATTTATGTGGCGATGACGCGGGGCATGGAGGTCATGACCACAAATGTCCGTACTGTCACACCATCCCTTACCCGCCGCAATTGACCGCACCCGCCATGTGCCTCGCATTCCGGCCGCATGAACTGTGGCGAAAGGGCGAGGCTCTGCGCCGCGCAGCGCAGGCGCGCAACATCAATCATTCCACCAGGGCGCCTCCGCGGATCGCCTGACAGGCACTGCATCGATGGCCCTGTCGCAAGGCGCGTGGGGCCAACCCCGTGTCCGTTCCCGTCCTCGAGACGGGTCGAAGGAATGTATCAATGACCGACATCACAAACCGTGCAGCAGGTGCTGCACTTTACCGCGCCGTCTGGCGCTGGCACTTCATCGCGGGGCTTGTCATCCTGCCCTTCGTTCTGATCCTGGCCGCGACCGGCGGGATCTATCTCTTCAAGGACGAGATCAACGACGCCGCCCACCGGCCACTGCGTTTCGTCGAGGTCCGCGCCGAGGCCCTGCCGCCATCGCAAATCACCGCGGCCGCCCTGGCCGCCCATCCCGGTACGCTTCGGGCCTATACGCCCGCACCCGCCCCGGACCGCAGCGCCGAGGTCGACATCGTCGGAGACGACGGGCTGCGCAATACCATCTATGTCGATCCCAACGATGGCCGCGTACTGGGCGCGCTCTGGGACGGCGGCGCGGCAGGCAGCCCGGCGATGTATGTCGTGCGCAAGCTGCATTCGCTGGAATATGCAGGCTGGTTCGGCAACCGGCTGATCGAGGCTGCGGCGGGCTGGATGGTCCTTCTGGTGGCCAGCGGCATCTACCTTTGGCTTCCGCGCGGCCGCAAGACCGTGGGAACGCTTCGCATCAAGGCCACGCGCGGCCGCCCCTGGTGGCGCGACCTGCACGCGGTCACCGGAATCTACACCGGCGTCTTCATCGTCTTTCTCGCCCTGACCGGCCTTCCCTGGTCCGGGGTCTGGGGGACGAAATTCTACGACACGGCCTATGCGCTCGGCCTCGGCATGCCCGATGGCTACTGGTCCAATACACCGCAATCCACGATCCCCGCACAGGACGTCATGGACCGCGCGCCCTGGATCATGGAGCGGCAGCCGATCCCGTCGTCGCAGGCGCCAGACGAGGGCGCCCATGCAGGCCACGGCGCCTCAGGGATGGCCTCAGATGGGCCGGACAACACGATGCTCCCGACCCTCGACACAGTGGTCACCACTGTTGAGAACTTAGGCATCGTGGCAGGCTATGCCATCAACCTGCCCACCACGCCGACGGGTGTGTTCACGGCCTCCGTCTATCCGGACGACATCACATATGAACGGGTCATTCACCTTGATCGTTACACGGGCGAGGTTCTCTACGACGCTGATCTCCAAGACCTCGGCACGCTGGGTCGCTGGGCGGAATGGGGCATCTCGGTCCATATGGGCCAGGAATGGGGCTTGCTGAACCAGGTGGTCTTGCTGCTCGCCTGCCTCGCGATGATCATGCTTTGCGTGTCGGCGGCGACCATGTGGTGGAAGCGGCGCCCCTCCGGCGCCCTGGGCATTCCAGCCGTACCGACTGACTGGCGCATCCCCCGGACCTTGCTGGGGATGGCGATCGTGGCGGGGATCTTCTTCCCCCTGGTCGGGCTGTCGATGTTGATTCTGCTGGCGATCGAACTGGCTGCCCATCTCATCGGGCGTCGCCGGAGGTTGGCGTGATGCTCTGCGCAAACCCGGTGCCAAGATATTGAATTCCTTAGAGGGGCCTGCTCCGGCTCCTCTGTGCCATCCAGCACGGCTGCCAACAGGGTGAGACCAGTCGCTCGCCACAGAGCGGACAGATGGCCGGTTCGGAGTGAACGCGCAGACGTCATACTTCCAATCAGCAAGCGCCTGCGACCGTCACTTCCGCAACTCCTTCAGCCCCAATTCCTCCCACATCCAGCCGAAATCGTATTCCGCAATCGGGCCACCTGCGTGACGTGCACTGCCGTTTTCCAGATACTTCAGCCACTCGACCACCTTCTTCCGCCCGGCAGCCGTGCGGACGGCCGCGCGCGGGGACTTGCCGCCGAGGGCGGGTACCGGTGCATCCAGGGTTTCAAGGTAATGCCGGTCCAGATGCTCCTGCATCAGTTCACGGGCGATTTCGGGCGGGATCTCGTCATCACTGTGCCGCGCCTCGCCATCGCGGGATTCGCCGCGCATCTGCTCCACGGTCCGGATCGTGGTCAGCGGGCGATTCAGCAACCCGCCGCAGGCCTCCGTCACCAGCACCTCGACCATGGCCGCGCGCGTGGCCGAGTTCACGTTGACCAAGAGCGCCTTGCCCTTCAGTTCCAGCGTGCCCAGTACCGTGGCGCCCTCCATCTGCGTGTCCAGCATCAGGCCACCACCCGCCTTGCCACCCTTGCCCTTGCGCAAGGCCAGCCAGTTCCAGAACTTCGACCCTTCGGGTTCGAAGACCTTCACCCGGTCCAGCCGCTCGGCGACGGCCTTCTGTGTCACGCCGCTGGCCAGCGGGAAACGCAGATCGTGAAACAGCACATCGTCGCCATCCGAATTGGTGAATTGTATCTCTGCCGGGGCAAGGGCTCGGTCGATTTCGGTGAACAGCCAGGCGGCGGTAAAAACGGGCGCACAGCCCAGCAATTGATCGCGGCTGAGCCGCAGCGTATCGCGCTTCTTCAGCTTCAGCGCGTCGCGCAGCCCCTCGAACAGGAACTCCACCATCTCGGCCCCGAACGGCAGCAGCGCGCCCGAGATGACATGGTGATCGCGCTGGGCAACCACCCGCACCGCAATCCGGTCCCATTGCTTCAGGGTGCGACTGGCGGATTTTTCCCGCACCGTGACCGGTTCGGCATCCGTCAGCAGGTCGCGCAGCAGCATCGAGGCGCCGGGCTGGACGTCGCTGACCTCGTAAAGGCTGACCGGCGTGTCGCGCAGCGCCGCGAAATAGTCCCGGTTCAGCGCTGTTTCCTTCCAGCCCCGGCGCTTGAGATAGAGATCGACGATATTGCCGTCCTCATAGCGGCAGGACAGGAAATCCTCGAAGCCGCAACCCCAAAGCACGCCCGACCACTGCTCGCCTAGGAGGTCGATGAGCCCGTCATGGTCGATTTCGAATGCCTCCAGCGCCGGTATCAGATGTTCGGCAACCACCTCCTGCAGCCGTTCGCGCCAGTCGCCCTCCCGACCGATGAAGGCCAGCAGATCGGAAATGTCGTTGCGTTCAGCCATGGCTTTTCTCCGGCATTCGATGTCGTGTTTCTAACCTTGGAACGATGCACGACGCCACCTCCGAACGACGTCGCGGCATCATCCGCGTGCTTGCGTGGCAACGCATGTTCATGCCCTGTTCCCACCGACCGAACGGTGCACAACGACGCGCAAGAGGAGAATCAAGCTCAACCACAAGCATAGCAGCCTCATCGGAATATAGCTCAGGGACAGGAGGTCGGGCGCGAGGAAGCGCCCTGCCCTTATTGCCGCCAATTCCACTTCCCCCGCACCTTCGGGCGCGGGCTGCACCGGGTTTGAGCGACAGAGATCCTCAGCAGAAACGGAGAGGATAAGACCATGGCCCTGCCGCCGCGCACGCATTACACCCTGCATGAAGTCACTGCCCGCTGGGGCCGCAATATCGCCGATATCGCCGGCTGGGCGGATGTGGGGCGGTTCAGGATCATGACGGGCATCGCCATGGTTCGCTGCGGCGAGGAAGCTGTGGCAGGCAAGGTGGTCCTTTCGCCGATGGAGCTTCTGCCGCTGTTCCGCCGCTGCGGTACCGGTCCCACGGAAGGCGTCATGCGCCGCATCCAGCCCATCGACCGGGAGGACTGGCTGCCGATCACAGATCCGGTCGGCGGTGTGTCGGTGACCATCGCCGACATGCTGATCCTGGCCGAGGAGGTGCACGCCTTCGAGGACGAGAACGACATGGTGCGCCGCGTGGCATCCGGACCGGGCGCCGCGACGCCCTATGACTGGGAAGGCATGAACGTCGCCCTGATCCTGCGTATCCATGACGATGGCTTGCCCGGGCTCCGTCGCAAACTCTGACCATGATTGAATGAGGTCGTTGTTCTCGTTTTATTATGCTGCCTGTGCTGCGAATTGGGCGAAGGGACAGAGTCCGGGCGTCAGCTGGCCTTTGCGGATCATATTGGCCACTTCGATGCCCTCAAGTGTCGCTGACGCCGAAGCGAAGGATTTGAAGCCGAGCATGGGTCG
>NZ_JAHKNG010000084.1 GCF_018860165.1 Paracoccus marinaquae | reverse complement strand
ATGGCGCAAGCTTGATGGCCAGAACCGCCTGCCCGAGATCATCCAGGGGATTGAATTCCGCGATGGCCTCCGCCAACTTCAAACCGCCGCCTGATCAGGCATCACCAACTTTCGCGCATATCTCGGCAAACCGGCCGTTCATGTTCTATGCAGTGAGTGCTGGGTTGGCCCAATGCTGCACTTTATATAAACGACAGCAATGCAAGTGCGTTCGCGAATAGGCAGGTGGCCTGCGCTCGACAACTCATATCATTCGGTGATTTATTCTCAGCCATGGATATGACAACGAAGACAAACCAGCAAATTCAGAACTTGATCGACAACCATCGTCGCGCCGGAAAGCTCCACGCTCCGTTGGCTGTCGCTGCCATCGAAGAGCAGGCCCGCCGGAATACGGTTTTCGATTTCAAGGCGGGGATTGAATTCTTGGTTCAGGCTGCACGAGACAGGCGCTCGGTCACCTATCGTCAATTGGCTGAAGCCGGCGGCGTGCTGAAGCCCGGCGACACTTGGCATCAGCACATGGCACGGAAGATTCCGCTGTCCCAGATTGTCGACTATGCCCATACCCAAAAAATGCCGGCGATCACCGCGTTGGTTGAGACAGCACAGGGCGTAACGGATAGCATTCTTGCCGGGTTCCAGAAGGGGCTGGATGACACTGGACTGCGTGTTCCGGTTGGGATGACCATCAGGGAATTCTACTTCGCCGAACGCCAACGCGCCTTTGATTGGGCCGCTATTGAATGAAGAAGCTCGCACACCAGCAAGCCGGTGATCTTGGCGAGGCATTGGCGTTGGCCAAGTTGAACAGCCTTGGCTATGCAGCCTACGCCAGCCCGACGGGTGCTCCGGGTCACGACCTCATGGTGGTGGTTAATGACCGTGCCCTGTCAGTCGAAGTGAAGACACGGCAATTCATTAACCGCGAAACCGAAATCACTCGTTGGCCGGTGCTGATGGCAGCAAAGGGTGACGCCGATCTGTTCTTATTCGTCGCACTGAACATTACCAATATGGCTCCGACGTTCTACTTGCTTACCAATGAACAGGCTCGAAAGTGTCACAGGTCTGATCCGAACCGTAAACAGTCGGGAAACTGCCTGCCAAGCGCCGTCCGCGCTATCGTAGCAGCGAACGACTTCGGAGCGTTGCAATGAAGCACCAAATGACGGGTAATGCTGGGCTGTTCCATATCGCATGGGAGTTAACCCGGCGCGGCTGGATCGTCATGCCCACGGTGCGGAATGCGCGCGGCGCGGATCTGTATGCGGCACCAGTTGATGATGAAGATATGGTGATCCCCATCCAGTCAAAGTCGCTGTCGAAGCGCGTCGACGTGCCGTTAGGTAGCAGCCTAGACAGTCTGCGGTCACGGTGGTGGATCATCACTGTTGGGGCCAACGATGATGATCCGGTCTGCTACGTACTGAAGCTGGACGAAGTGAAGGCTCTGGCGGGTTCGAATACCAACAAAGAAGGCCGCGTATCGTGGTGGCTGTCACGAAAGAACTACACCAGGCCAGAGTTTCATGAGGCATGGCATCGCTTGACGCAGATGGACTGACCGCGGCCATTGATTCACACATAGTGAACGTCTTTTCGTCCCGCAGCTGACCAGTTCGTGCGCCGCGTGGCGAACGTCTGCACCCAAGCGCGTACCTTGGTCGGCTTCGACATGCGGACGCTCCCCGCACAATCTTTGCTGGTTTGCGATCATAAACGGCGGGGCAGGGAATCTGGTCTACATCAACGCCACATCAACCTGCGACTGCGGGATTCGCACCTGTCTTGCGCGCGAATCCGTGCCAATGCCGGTCGATGCAGGAGCGAAAATCGGGCCAAATCAAAGGCTTGCGCCGGAACTGATTGATATTGCTAACTTATTGAAATTTAAGGGCTATGGGCTCATAACCTGAAGGCCGCAGGTTCAAATCCTGCCCCCGCGACCAAAATCTGTAAGAATATCAAATGCTTGGAACCCGACGTATTCCGTCGGGTTTTTGGTTTTCCGGTTTACATCAACGCCACATCAACACGACACCAGAAAAACCGCACCAGCACGCATAATCACGCAGCCGCAGGCAGCGGCAGGCAACTCGCAGTTGCGCGCATCCTTGCTTCCGGCCATCATCGGCCCGTAGTTCCAGACGGTGAATTGACGACGACGGATTCTGCCCTCGGCTTCCTGACCTTGGAACGTCACTATTCGGCGAGGCAGGGGCGCAACTATGAAGCAGGACGAGTTCCGTAAGTGGTTGGTGGCGCAGGGACAGACGGATGCAACCGCCTCCTCGCGGGTCAGCAGCGCAAAGCGCGTGGAGCAGCATCTGGGCGATCTGGACGAATTGTTTGCCCAAGAGGATCGGGACAGCATCCTGAACCGCTTTGCCTACTCGGCAGAGGATGAACGCGCTGAACGCCCGAACCCATCGCCGGTGCCCATCGACGGCGTCTTGCGCACGGGGCTTGCCAGCCTCCAGCAGGCGCTGAAGCTGTATCATTCCTTCCTGACCGAACAATCCAATGTGCCGGACAAGGCGGAACATCGTGCATTGGTCGACCGCCTTACCCGCAAAGAAATCGACGCGACGATGCAGGAGTGCGATCAGCTGGGCCTGAAGGCCTTTCTTGCCCGTGGGGGCTTTGCCAGTCCCCAGGTGTGGGTCGGCGACGAAGGCAACGAGCAGTCCTATCCGGCGAAGGCGACCGTCGCAGCGGCCTTGGCGCATCTTCCCGATGGCCGGGCCCTCTCGGCGAAGGAATTCTTCAACGGCTTCGGAGAGGCGCAGTCATTCGCAAGGCTTGAAGCTCTGGGATATCAGATCCGGCGCAAGGGGTCAGACGTTACCGATCATCAGGCTTTGCTGGATCGCCTCACCCGCAAGGAAATCGAAGCAGCAATCCGCGAATGCGACGAAATTGGTCTGGCGGCTTTTCTCGCGCGCGGGGGCTATGCCGATGGCGCGACTCAGTTCCAGGACGATGCCACAGGCCGTTCCTATCCTGCGAAGGCGACGGTCGCGGCCGCACTCGGGCATCTGCCGGGAGGCAGGGCCCTCTCCATGAAAGAATTCTTCGGCGGACAGGGTGGGCCGCGCACGCACGCGGTGTTGGAGAATCTCGGATACTGCGTCCTGCGCGGAAGTGAAGAGGCGTCCGATCAAACGTTCTCGCGCGACCGGATCGAAGCGGCGATGGATGCTTACGACCAGTACCGCACGTCGGGTGCACATGCCGATGCGTTCTCGAGCTTTGGCGAACCAAAGGATTTTTGGGTGCGGTCGACTCGCCCGCGCCTGGACAAGCGCTTTCCGACGAAACCAATTGTCGGGTACCTTCTGGGGAAGGCTGCGAGCACATTCAATGGGGGGTGGAGCCAACCAGGGGATGCGGCCGCAAGGCTGCATGCGGCGGGCTACGTCATCGTCGATCAGCATGGCACGCCGCTACCGCTCCCCGATCAACACACACATCTGATGCGCGGAGCAGAACGCGCGCGACTCGTCGCTCTGAACTACTACATCGGACCTGCCCGCGAAGCGCACATGAACTCGGTGACCATCCGCGCATCCGACCTCGCACGGGATATCTCCGAGCAAAATGCCTTCCCGACGATTTGCAGCGCTTTGGGAGGCAAGAAGTTCAAGGACTTGGCGGGCTACACGGCGCTTCAGACGACCACGCCGAACCCCTCCAGCACGACAACATTTACTTTCACCCTCGATGCCGAGGACCAGGAGGGGAAGGCGATGGCAGAATCAGATGCCCCCATGCAGGGCCAGGCTGCCCAAGTGATTGCTGCGACCAACAACCTGATCCTCTACGGACCTCCCGGCACCGGCAAGACCTACCAGACAGCGTGGGAGGCGGTTCGCCTCTGTCTGGGTGAGGTCGCTGCCGCTGGCATCTCAGGTGAAAAGAGCCGCGACCGGCTTATGGCGGAATACCGTCGCTTGATGTCCGAGGGGCGGATCGAGTTCGTCACCTTCCACCAGTCGATGTCCTACGAGGAATTTGTCGAGGGGCTGAGACCCAGCGTTGATGAAGTGGACGTACCGGATCAGGGCGCGGGCTTTCGCCTCGAGCCTGTCGCCGGGATATTCGAGCGCATTGCGAGGCGTGCAGAGAGAGGCGTGCCGGTTACGCCGAGTGGGAACGTCATCTCGCTCGATGGTCGGCAGGTTTTCAAGATGTCGATCGCGCGTGCCAACGTTGCTTCCGAGGATTACCTGTTCGACGAGGCAATATCCGAGGGGCACACGCTTCTGGGTTGGGAAGACATCGATTTCACGGATGACAAATTCTCGGACATAAACGAGATCCTCAAGGCCTGTCGTGAGCAGGGCAGGCGGGAGGGCGAGGTCACGCTTCAGTCTGGCCAGGTCAGTCAGGTAGACGTCTTCCGCAATCAGCTTGAAATCGGCGACATCATTGTCGTGACCAAGGGCAACAGCCTGTTCCGTGCAATTGGCGAGATTACCGGGACTTACGAATACCACCAGCGTGCCAACCGAACATACTGCCATCGCCGATCTGTGCGCTGGCTTTGGGTGGATCGAACCGGTGTTCCTGCGGGCGAAATCTACGATGGCAACTTCACCATGCGGTCAATCTACGCTCTCAATCGGGCTCGCCTGGATACCGTTGCTCTTGAAGGGTACATGAACAGCGGGGGTGAGGCCGTCAGCCGGGAGGTGGAACCCCATGTCATGATCATCGACGAAATCAACCGCGCCAATATCTCTAAGGTCTTCGGCGAACTGATCACGCTCCTGGAACCGGACAAGCGCCTCGGGCGGCGAGACGAAATCCAGCTGACCTTGCCATATTCGAAGAAGCGCTTCGGGGTGCCGCCCAACCTGCATATCGTCGGCACCATGAACACGGCCGACCGCTCGATTGCGCTGCTGGACACGGCTTTGCGCCGTCGATTCACCTTCAAGGAGCTGATGCCGAACCCCGCGATCCTGTCCCCGAATGTCGGCGGGTGTTGATTGCCACTGAGAATTGACCCGGCAACCGCCAAAATTGTCATTGAGAATTGACCCATGTGCAACCCTGCCTCGGCTTGAAGCAGCTGGAGGCATACGGAGTGATCGACATGGGATTTTT
>NZ_JAHKNG010000083.1 GCF_018860165.1 Paracoccus marinaquae | reverse complement strand
AATCCACATCCGCATTGCCCTCATGAACCGCTTCAACGCTCTCGGCCAAGCGGAGATCGAACGCGTCGCCTAAGATCGCGGGGGAAAGGCGCAAGCTCGGCTCAAACCGGCGTTCTGCAACAACGCCATTCATGTCGCAAAAGAAAAACGCAGGCCGTAGCCTGCGCTTCAATGTGGTGCAATCGAGTGCTTGTTAACGGCTCGACCACGGATTTTGAACACTTGCATTGTGATGACTAAGCTCTTCGTGTCAAGATGCAAAGAATGCCCTTCACTGTGAGTTTTTCATGCGTCTTGGCCTTGATATCGGAACGAATTCCATTGGCTGGTGGCTCTATGCAACCGCTGACGGCCAGATCACTGAAGCGATCGACGGTGGTGTGCGGATTTTCTCGGATGGGCGCGACCCCAAGACCAAGGCTTCGCTTGCCGTTGCGCGGCGTGCGGCGCGGGCGCAGCGCCGACGCCGGGACAGGTTCCTGCGGCGCAAGGCGGCGCTGATGAAGCGGATGGCGGAAGTCGGGTTGATGCCTGCCGTTCCGGCTCAGGCCAAGGCACTGGAATTGCTCGATCCATATGAATTGCGCGCAAGCGGGCTGGATGAAAAGCTGCCGCTGTCCCATCTGGGCCGCGCGCTGTTCCACCTGAACCAGCGGCGCGGGTTCAAGTCGAACCGCAAGACCGACCGGGGCGATAATGAAAGCGGCAAGATCAAGGATGCTACGGCGCGTCTCGATCAGGCGATGATGACGCGGGGCGCGCGCAGCTATGGCGAGTTCCTACATATGCGCCGGTCGGATGCCGCCGATCCAAAACAGATCCCAAGCGTGCGCACACGCTTATCCGTGGCGCTGCGCGACAATGCCGAGAAGGAAGAGGCGGGTTATGATCTCTATCCCGACCGACGGCATCTGGAGGAAGAGTTTGCAAAGCTCTGGTCGGCGCAGGCGCGACATTACCCCGATACCCTGACCGACGATCTGCGCGATGAAATCGGGCTGATCATCTTTCACCAGCGCCCGTTGAAGACGCCCGAAGTCGGGCTGTGCCTTTTCACCGATGAAAGGCGCATTCCCACCGCGCATCCGCTGAATCAGCGACGCATCCTCTATGAGACTGTGAACGCCCTGCGCATCGCGGCGCGGGGAGAACCTGCACGGGGTCTGACGCGCGAAAAGCGTGACCAGATCATTCATGCGCTGGACAACAAGAAGCACACCGCCAAGCTGTCGGGCATGTCGATGACGCTGACGGCGCTTGGCAAGATCATCAAGCTGCGTCCCGATCAGAGTTTCACGCTGGAAACGGTGGGTCGCGACAGCATCACATGCGATCCGGTGCGGGCCTCACTGTCGCATCCCGACAGGTTCGGGCCGCGCTGGTCGGCGCTTGACCCCGATGCGCAATGGGCCGTCATTGCCCGCATCCGTGCGGTGCAAAGCGATGCTGACCATGCCGGACTAGTCGACTGGCTGACGGCGCAGCACGGTCTGGACCGCGATCACGCACAGACCACGGCCAATGCACCCCTGCCCGAGGGTTTTGGCCGGCTCGGCCAGACCGCGACAACCCGAATCCTCGCGGCGCTTGAGGCGGAGGTGATCCCCTACAGTGAGGCGGTTGCCCGATGCGGCTGGCATCACAGCGATGCGCGCACCGGCGAGGTTCTTGCGGAACTGCCCTATTACGGCCAGATCCTCGACCGCCATGTGATCCCCGGCACTTATGACGAGAACGACGACGATGTGACCCGCTTTGGCCGCATCACCAATCCGACCGTCCATATCGGGCTGAACCAGTTGCGCCGGCTGGTAAACCGGATCATCTGTGTCTACGGCAAGCCCGACGAGATCGTAGTGGAACTCGCCCGCGATCTGAAACTGTCCGAGGATCAGAAGCGCGAGGTTCACCGCGACATCAAGAAGAACACCGACGCGGCCATCGTGCGGGGGCAGAAGCTGGAGGAGATGGGCATTCCCGATACCGGCGCGAACCGGATGGTGCTGCGCCTGTGGGAATCGCTTGGCGATGACGTGATGACCCGCAACTGCCCCTATTCGGGTCAGCGGATCAGCGCGGCCATGCTGTTCGACGGTTCTTGCGACGTGGATCACATTCTGCCATTTTCGCGCACGCTGGATGACAGTTTTTCCAACCGGACGCTGTGTCTGAAAGAATACAACCGTCAGAAGACCAACAAGACCCCTTGGGAGGCCTGGGGCGACAGCCCCCACTGGGGCCGAGTCGCCGCCAATCTCAAGAATCTGCCGCCGGAAAAGGCCTGGCGCTTTGCCGCCGACGCGATGCAGCGGTTCGAGGGCGAGAACGACTTCTCCGCCCGCGCCCTGAAGGACACGCAATTTCTGTCCCGCATCGCGCGTCGCTATCTGGACGCGCTCTATGATGGCGCCGATGGCAAGTCGCATGTCTGGGTCGTGCCCGGCAGGCTGACGGAAATGCTGCGCCGTCATTGGGGGCTGAATGGGCTGCTGTCGGATGGCAAGGCTGCAGTCAAGGCCAAGAACCGCACCGATCACCGCCATCACGCGATTGACGCGGCCGTCGTCGCGGCCACCGACCGCAGCCTGATCAAACGTATCAGCGACATGGCCCGCAGGGACGAGTTGAATGGTGCCGAAGAGGTCGCGCGTTCGGTGCCGCCGCCATGGGACGGGTTTCGCTCGGACCTTGGTCCGCGGCTTGCGGCCATGATCGTCAGCCACCGCGCCGATCATGGCCGCATCGATCAGGCAGCACGCCATTCCGGCAAGGACAGCACAAGCGGGCAGTTGCACAACGATACCGCCTATGGGCTGACCGGCAGCGGAAGCGTGATCAGCCGCAAGCCGCTGACATCGCTGAAACCGAACGATCTGGTCGAGGATTCCCGCGGTGCCACGATCCGCGATGAAGATCTGCGACGGCAACTGGCGCGCGTCACGCGCGGGTTGGACGGCAAGGCCTTTGAACTGGCGCTGACAGACTTCGCGGGCAGCCCGAAATCACCCGATGGATCGGACAATCCCTATTACGGCATCCGGCGTGTCAGGATGACGGAGGCGCTGACGGTCATCCCGATCCACGACAAGACCGGAAAGGCCTACAAGGGTTACAAGCCCGACAGCAACAGCCGCTACGAGGTGTGGCGATTGCCGGACGGAACGCTGACCCATCACGTTGTTTCGACCTTTGACGCGCATCAGGACCAGCTGACGCGCCCTCATCCGGCCGCGTGCCGATTGCTACGACTGCACAAGGGCGATCTGGTAAAGCTTGAGGACAGCAAGTTCGGCCCGGTCATCGCGACAGTCGAACAATTCAACACCAATGGCACGGTCGAGTTGGTCCCGCATAACGAAGCCAATGCATCGGATCGTTATCGGAAAAACAAGGAAGACCTCTATATCAGGCTCAGGCCCTCGACGCTGAAGAAGGTAGGTGCACGCCGGGTTTTTGTCGATGAAATGGGCAGGCTGCGCGATCCGGGTCCGAGCCTTTAACATGATGGATTCGGTGTTCCTGCGGGACTGCAATATAATCAAACCCTTGGCGATTCGCGATTTGTGCCGGGGTAACGAGTGGACCAGATTATTGATATTGCGACCGAGGGGCGACATCTGTCCCGCGACCGAGGCTTTCTGAAGGTTTCGCAGGACGGCTCCGAAATTGGCCGGACGCCGCTCGATCAGATCGCGGGCGTCATCGTTCATGCCCATGGCACGACCTGGTCGACATCTCTTCTGGTGGAGTTGGCGGGGCGTGGCGTTCCGGTTGTTCTGTGCGCCGCCAATCATGCGCCGAAATCGGTGTTGATGCCGCTGGAGGGACACCATGCACAAGGTGCCAGGATGCGTGCCCAATGGCAGGCGAAGACGCCGTTCATCAAACAGGCGTGGAAGCGGATCATCATCGCAAAGGTGCAGATGCAGGCCGCTGCACTTGATATGGCAGGTGAGGCGCGCGCGCCACTCGACATGTTGACCCGCAAGATCACGTCGGGCGATGGCACCAATATCGAGGCTCAGGCCGCACGCTATTACTGGCCGCGCATGATGGGTGCGGATTTTCGTCGCGATACGGGGGCTGATGACGCTAACGCGCTGCTGAATTATGGCTATACCGTGCTGCGCGCTGCGGCTGCCCGCTCGGTCGTGGCAGCAGGCCTGCATCCCACCATCGGGTTATTTCATGCCAATCGCGGCAACGCTTTTGCCCTTGCTGACGATCTGCTGGAGCCTTTCCGCCCGCTGATTGACTGTGCCGTGCGCGCCATTATCAGGGATCGCGGCCCCCTGGTGGACACCGAGGCCAAACAGGCGCTAGCCCGGCTGATCGCAACCGATCTGCCGCTTGGGGAGGGCGTCACTCCGGTATCGGTGGCGCTGAGCAAGCTGGCAACCTCGCTCGGGCAGAGTTTCGAAACGGAAACTCTCTCGCTTGTGCTGCCGACCCCGCCGGATCCGCTGACTTTGGCCGGTTTGGGTAAATGAACGCGACCACGACACAGCTATCAGGGTATCGTCTCATGTGGATTTTGGTGATGTTCGACCTGCCGACCGACACCAAACAACAGCGCAAGGCCGCTACCGGGTTTCGCGATTTCCTGCTGGATGAGGGCTTCGAACGCAGTCAGTTTTCGGTCTACGCCCGCTTTGTGAACGGCAAGGAAGCCTTTGCCACTCGCGTGGGCCGCATCGAGCGACATCTGCCCGATGCCGGAGACGTCCAGATCCTCAACTTTACCGACCGCCAGTATCGCGATATTATTCATTTCTCGGATCAAGGCCGAAAATCGGCCCGAGAAAATCCGCAGCAATTGGTGATGTTCTGATGCGATTCGCACGAAAATACCACAACAGACCTTCATCAAAACCCTGTTATTTCAGGGCTCTGCGCGAAGATCGAATTGTAGCTGTTCAAAATCCGTGGTCCAGCCGCAACTACCCTCCGGGGTGGCTAGGTGGCTAATGAATTGTAGCTGTTCAAAATCCGTGGTCCAGCCGCAACTCGGCACGGCAGCGGAGTAGAGTGGCATAGATTGTAGCTGTTCAAAATCCGTGGTCCAGCCGCAACGGGTTGGCCTCACGAATGCTGGGCCAGAGGATTGTAGCTGTTCAAAATCCGTGGTCCAGCCGCAACACATGGCTTTGCTTATTTTCAAAACCCGGAATTGTAGCTGTTCAAAATCCGTGGTCCAGCCGCAACCCCTCCGCCTTCATACCGTCCAGCCATACGATTGTAGCTGTTCAAAATCCGTGGTCCAGCCGCAACTGGATCAGCGGCAAAGATCGCGCGCCCGTAATTGTAGCTGTTCAAAATCCGTGGTCCAGCCGCAACAGCTTGGACCAGCGGCGTGCGGGCAGTAAGCGGTGTCTGACTGGCACAGCGGCCTCATCTTGACGGTTTGAAGTTCCACGGCAACAGGTCGTCAATGCGGCTCTGAGGATGGCCATTTGCGATAGCGGTCAGGGTTGCCTTGAGCCAAGCGA
>NZ_JAHKNG010000082.1:0-2500 GCF_018860165.1 Paracoccus marinaquae | reverse complement strand
GACGGATCAGACCCGAAACCGAGTGATCTAGGCATGAGCAGGCTGAAGGTTGGGTAACACCAACTGGAGGGCCGAACCCACACCCGTTGAAAAGGGTCGGGATGACTTGTGCCTAGGGGTGAAAGGCCAATCAAACTCGGAGATAGCTGGTTCTCCGCGAAAGCTATTTAGGTAGCGCGTCAGACGTATCCTCCCGGGGGTAGAGCACTACATGGATGATGGGGGCCCACAGCCTTACTGAGTCTAAGTAAACTCCGAATACCGGGAAGGACTATCTGGCAGACACACGGCGGGTGCTAACGTCCGTCGTGGAGAGGGAAACAACCCTGACCAACAGCTAAGGCCCCCAATTCGTGGCTAAGTGGGAAAGCATGTGAGACTTCCAAAACAACCAGGAGGTTGGCTTAGAAGCAGCCATCCTTTAAAGATAGCGTAACAGCTCACTGGTCTAATCAAGAGGTCTTGCGGCGAAGATGTAACGGGGCTCAAGCCACGAGCCGAAGCTTTGGATGCACGTTTACGTGCGTGGTAGCGGAGCGTTCTGTGATATGGAACGCTGCCTCTTCAGCCCAGCAATGGGTTGCGGAGGCATTGTTCTGACTGTGAAGCCGGGCCGTGAGGCATCCGGTGGAGTGATCAGAAGTGAGAATGTTGACATGAGTAGCGACAAACAGGGTGAGAGACCCTGTCGCCGAAAGTCCAAGGGTTCCTGCTTAAAGCTAATCTGAGCAGGGTAAGCCGGCCCCTAAGGCGAGGCAGAAATGCGTAGTCGATGGGAACCAGGTTAATATTCCTGGGCCAGGAGATGGTGACGGATCGCAGAGGTTGTCAGTCCTTATCGGATTGAACTGGCAGCTGAGCGGTTCCTGGAAACAGCCCTCCATGAGACCGTACCCGAAACCGACACAGGTGGACTGGTAGAGAATACCAAGGCGCTTGAGAGAACCACATTTAAGGAACTCGGCAAAATACCTCCGTAAGTTCGCGAGAAGGAGGCCCCGTTGGCAGGCAACTGTCGGCGGGGGGCACAAACCAGGGGGTGGCGACTGTTTACTAAAAACACAGGGCTCTGCGAAGCCGCAAGGCGACGTATAGGGTCTGACGCCTGCCCGGTGCCGGAAGGTTAAAAGGAGATGTGCAAGCATTGAATTGAAGCCCCGGTAAACGGCGGCCGTAACTATAACGGTCCTAAGGTAGCGAAATTCCTTGTCGGGTAAGTTCCGACCTGCACGAATGGCGTAACGACTTCCCCGCTGTCTCAAATGTGGACTCAGCGAAATTGAATTGTGTGTGAAGATGCACACTTCCCGCGGTTAGACGGAAAGACCCCATGCACCTTTACTACAGCTTCGCACTGGCATCAGGATTGCGATGTGCAGGATAGGCGGTAGGCTTTGAACCGGGGACGCCAGTTCCCGGGGAGCCATCCTTGAGATACCGCCCTTCGCACTCTTGATGTCTAACCGCGGTCCGTCATCCGGATCCGGGACCCTGCGTGGCGGGTAGTTTGACTGGGGCGGTCGCCTCCCAAACAGTAACGGAGGCGCGCGAAGGTTGGCTCAGAGCGGTCGGAAATCGCTCGTTGAGTGCAATGGCAGAAGCCAGCCTGACTGCAAGACTGACAAGTCGAGCAGAGTCGAAAGACGGCCATAGTGATCCGGTGGTCCCGAGTGGAAGGGCCATCGCTCAACGGATAAAAGGTACGCTGGGGATAACAGGCTGATGATGCCCAAGAGTCCATATCGACGGCATCGTTTGGCACCTCGATGTCGGCTCATCTCATCCTGGGGCTGGAGCAGGTCCCAAGGGTATGGCTGTTCGCCATTTAAAGAGGTACGTGAGCTGGGTTTAGAACGTCGTGAGACAGTTCGGTCCCTATCTGCCGTGGGTGTTGGATACTTGAGAGGAGTTGCCCCTAGTACGAGAGGACCGGGGTGAACGTTCCACTGGTGGACCAGTTGTCGTGCCAACGGCAGTGCTGGGTAGCTATGAACGGACAGGATAACCGCTGAAGGCATCTAAGCGGGAAGCCCCCCTCAAAACAAGGTATCCCTTGAGAGCCGTGGAAGACCACCACGTCGATAGGCCGGAGATGTAAGCGCAGCAATGCGTTCAGTTGACCGGTACTAATGGCTCGATAGGCTTGATTTGATCCGGAAGAAGACAGACTGCGCTTCTTCCAAAAGCATCCTTGGACAACAGCCGCCCGGAAACGGGCGCAACGCTGATCGCTTCTTTCCCGGTCTGGTGGCCCTAGCGCGAGCAAAACACCCGATCCCATCCCGAACTCGGCCGTTAAGTGCCGCTGCGCCGATGGTACTGCGTCTCAAGACGTGGGAGAGTAGGTCACCGCCAGACCTGGAAAGAAGCGAACCTCTCTGAAACGATGACCCAAAAAGCGCCTGTCACATCCCGATCGGCGCAACCGCGCAACACACGCGCAACCCTGTCGCGGGGTAGAGCAGCCCGGTAGCTCGTCAGGCTCATAACCTGAAGGTCG
>NZ_JAHKNG010000081.1 GCF_018860165.1 Paracoccus marinaquae | reverse complement strand
GCCGAAACGTCCGGGAATGGTTTGCGGCCCGCAACCAGTTCGCCATAATGTTCGGCGAGCGCTTCGCCGCTTGAGTATCTGAAACTGCATGGGCCGGATCAGATACACAGAGTTCCTGACACTCCCGCCACCGCCGCAGAACCCTCGGTTCCAGTTGCAGCGTTCCGCGGGACGCGACCTCATCCCGGGCCGACTGGATGGATCGGGCCGTGGCCGATCATCACCTCGGCCGCTGGAGGCCCGCACCGGGTCACCACCAAAGCAGACATTCGACCCGTGCCGGACAGGCCGCGGACCATCGACGCCCCCTACCTGCGCGGGCATCAAGGCACCCTCACCACGCAAACGGATCAGGTCTTGGTCGCCCCCACCGCCGGCGTGCTCACCTGGGCGCGCCTCGCCGCCTCGCGCCAGGTGATATAGCTGATCGCGGCGATCATCATCCCGCCGCCCAAGATGACCCAGCCGTCCAGCGGCTCGTCAAAGACGGCGATGCCCAGCAGGCTGGCCCAGATCAGCTGCAGGAAGGTTACCGGCTGGGTGACGGTCAGCGGCGCCGCCGCGAAGGCCCGGGTCATGGTGTAATGCCCCAATGTCGCGAAGACCGCGACCAGCCCCAGCCAGCCGACCTGCGCCAGCGTCGGCGGCACCCAGACCGCGGCGGCCAGCGGCGCCAGCCCGATCGCGACGGTCAGCGACATCATCGCCACCACGATGGCGGCGGGCACGCGCTCGGACAGGCGCTTGGCGACCAGATAGGAGGCGCCGAAGGCCAGCGCCGCCCCGACCTGCGACAGATGCCCCGGATCCAGCGGCCTGAGGCCCGGCCGCAGCACGATCAGCGCCCCCAGCAGCGCCACGCAGATGGCGAGGACCCGCCGGGCCGCAAGCCGCTCGCCCATGAACAGCGCCGCGCCGATGGTGACGACGATGGGGTTCAGGAAGCCGATGGCGGTCACCTCGGCCACGGTGATCCTCGACATGGCATAGAACCACGCCACCACCGCGACCACATGCAGCCCGCCCCGCGCCGCGAACAGGCCCCATGTTCCGGGCGGAAAGCCGCGCCGCAGCGCCGGCACCAGCACCGGGACCAGAAAGGCAAGGCCGAACAGAAAGCGGATGAAGGCCGCCTGCGGCGCCGGCAGCGCCCCCTCCAGCCCGCGCACGATTCCGTTGACGGCGACAAAGCTCAGCCCCGTCGCAAGCATCCATCCGACCCCGATCAGATCGCGGCGGCTGTCAGGGTTGATGTCGATGGCCACGTCCCTCTTCCTTACCGGCGACAGCGGATCAAAGACCCGGGGCCGCCTTCGCGCCACATACCTTCTTCATCCGTCAATGGAAACGTCCCCTGTCCCGCCCTTCACGGCGCCCGGCCACAGTACATGACAGCAGGGTGGCTGAAAGCGGCAAGAGGTGATTTTCCCGGCCGATCCCGCCCTGGACCTGCCTCACAGAAATGCCGGGTTCCCGAGGGCATGAGGGCGATCAAGGCGACGGGCGATGAGAAACAAGCCGACCGAAAAACCCCTGCGCGAGGCGGCGCGGCTTGCCTCGCAAGCAGATGGCGACGGACCGGCATAGATCATTCGGCGCCGAACAGCTGGGCGACGGCCCATCGAGACGGTCATGCCATTCGTCAGTCAGGAAGGTTAAGTGGGCATTTGAACTTGTCGAGTTGACTCTGCCTCGTGGCGGTCATCTATTCCTCGGATGTCGCATTCATTTAACGTATATATAGACGAATCCGGCGACGACGGCATGACGAAGTTTAGGAATGCTGGTGACGGCGGCGGCGCGTCTAACTGGCTCGCAGTAGGCGCGTGCGTCGTCCGGTCTAGCAGGGACTTGGAGTTAGTAGCGCTGCGGGATCGAATTCGGCAAGAATGTCGTCCCCGTTCGTCTAAAAGAGAAATTCACTTTAAGGATTTCAACCACAATCAGAAGCGCCGTGCGTGTCAGATCATTGCTGGGCAGCCGCTTAGGTTTTCATGCGTCTTGGGCCTTAAGAACACCCCGAATGCCGAAACATTTGTGCAGAAGAATCAGCTTTATTTCTACTTGACTCGCTACCTTATCGAACGTGTTTCTTGGTTATGCCGAGATAAGCGACGTTCCGTTCAGGAAGGGAATGGAATGGCAAAGA
Source organism: Paracoccus marinaquae (assembly GCF_018860165.1). GTDB lineage: Bacteria > Pseudomonadota > Alphaproteobacteria > Rhodobacterales > Rhodobacteraceae > Paracoccus > Paracoccus marinaquae. The sequence continues at coordinate 3,554 of NZ_JAHKNG010000081.1, read as the reverse complement.
TCATTTTTTCGCGACGTGGCGGACTTAGCTATGACGGCTTCAGGAGCTACTTGGAACGCTTGAGGACAGGCATGAAACACAAATACACTGGCCTGTCATCGACATTGCATCTGTCGATGCCCAAGACCACTCTCGTGTTGCGGCACTGCAGATTGCAGATTGTGGCGTTAGCGCCATTGCCGCAGCAATGGAGCCAGACCCTTACGGCAATGTGGAGGCATCATACCTGCATGAGTTGATGGGCAACATTTACAATAGGCGCGGGAATTTCACGAGTTATGGTCTAAAAACTTTACCTTCATTAGATCAGGTCAACCTCACCCAACAGCAAGCGCAAGCATTTCAGAGATTTAGGTAGGGTAGCCCCCCGGCCCATGATTGCGTTTCCGCCTGCGGCTTTTGGGCCACTCTGGGGTTTTCCGGCGCATGACTACCCAACCAAAATATGGGTGATTATCACTGGCCGTCAAGAACTCGGATAACGTACAAAGTCTTTCGCAGATCTGACGGTGACATCGCCCCCCGGCGCAACGGCACGGGTCGGCCGGACGGGTCAACGCCGAAACGGGGTCAGCCGATGTTGCGTCCGATCCGCGCAACGCGCGCAAGCGGTGTACAGCCTGTGCACGCCCCGTGCCTGTCCGGTGTACGCATGGCACAGCCGGATCCCCAGCAATTGCTGACGATCCGCGCCTTGGCCGCCGCAGATGGCATCACGCAACGCGCGCAGCCGTTGCGCAGCCCTCAGACCGCCGACTTCCGACTTTCTTCCAGATAGATTTCTCGCAGCCGCGCCGCGACCGGGCCGACGGTCCCGGCGCCGACCGGCTGGCCGTCGATCTCGACCACCGGCATCACGAAGGCCGAGGCCGAGGTGACGAAGGCCTCGTCCGCCGCCTGCGCCTCGTCGATGGTGAAGCTGCGCTCCTCGACCTGCATCTGCGCCTCGCGCGCGAAGCGCAGCACCGCGGCGCGGGTGATGCCGTGCAGGATGTCATGGCTCAGGTCGCGGGTGATGATGCGCCCGCCCTTGACGATATAGGCGTTGTTCGAGGTGCCCTCGGTCACCTTCCCTTCCTCGACCAGCCAGGCATCGTCGACGCCGCGCGCCTTGGCCTCCATCTTGGCCATCGAGGGGAACAGCAGCTGCACGGTCTTGATGTCGCGCCGGCCCCAGCGCAGGTCCTCGACGCTGACGATGCGCCAGCCGGTCTTCGCCGCCGGCTGATCCGCCAGACCCGGCTTCGACTGGGTGAACATCACCACCGTCGGCCGCGTCCCCTCGGGCGGATAGGCGAAGTCGCGGTCCCCGGGATTGCCGCGCGTCACCTGCAGATAGACCAGCCCGTCGGTGATGCCGTTCCGCGCGACCAGCGCGCGATGCGCGTCGAGATAGTCGTTCTCGCTCAGCGGGTTGGCCATCGCCAGCTCGTCCAGAGAACGTTGCAGCCGCGCCATGTGGCCGGCAAAGTCCAAGAGCCTGCCATCCAGCACGCTGACCACCTCATAGACCCCGTCGGCCATCAGGAAGCCGCGATCGAAGACCGACACCGTGGCCTGATCCTCGGGCAGGTAATCGCCATTCACATATACGGTTCGGGTCATCGTCGGGTCCTCTGGTTGCGGCTGTCGCACGTGGTCCTGCGCCGAAAGCCCCGCATCGTCAAGCCGAAGCAACGTCGGGGCAATCCCGGTATGCGACGGTGCGCGGCGGCTTGAACCCCCTCCGGGGCTGCGCTAAGGGTGCCGCAACTTCGTTTCGTCCAGACGCAAGGATTCGCAATGAGCTTTCGCCTCCAGCCTCTGCCCCCTGCCCGCCTGAACCGCTGCCAGCTGTTCGGCCCCGCCTCGCGCAGCGCGCTGTTCGAGAAGATGGCGGCCTCGGCGGCCGATGTCATCAACCTCGATCTCGAGGATTCGGTGGCCCCCGACGACAAGGAATCGGCGCGCAGGCAGGCCATTGCGGCGATCGGCGATATCGACTGGGGCAGCAAGACCCTGTCGGTGCGCATCAACGGGCTGGACACGCCCTTCTGGTATCGCGACGTGGTCGACCTGCTGGAACAGGCGGGCGAGCGTCTGGACCAGATCATGATCCCGAAGGTCGGCAATGCCGCCGATATCTACGCCGTCGACGCGCTGGTCACCGCCGTCGAGCGCGCCAAGGGCCGCCAGAAGCGGATCGGCTTCGAGGTCATCATCGAAAGCGCCGCCGGCATCAGCCATGTCGAGGAGATCGCCGCCGCCTCGCCGCGCATGCAGGCGATGAGCCTCGGCGCCGCCGATTTCGCCGCCTCGATGGGCATGGCCACGACCGGCATCGGCGGCACGCAGGAAAACTACTACATGGTTCGCGAGGGCCAGAAATACTGGCCCGATCCCTGGCACTGGGCGCAGACCGCCATCGTCGCCGCCTGCCGCACCCATGGCGTGCTGCCGGTCGACGGGCCGTTCGGCGATTTCAGCGACAAGGACGGCTTCGTCGCCCAGGCGCGACGCTCGGCCACCCTCGGCATGGTCGGCAAATGGGCCATCCACCCCAGCCAGATCGCACTCGCCAATGAGGTCTTTTCGCCCTCCGAAGCCGCCGTCACCGAGGCGCGCGAGATCCTGACGGCGATGGAAGAGGCCAAGCGTTCGGGCGCCGGCGCCACGGTCTACAAGGGCCGTCTGGTCGACATCGCCTCGATCAAGCAGGCCGAGGTCATCGTGCGGCAGGCGGAACTGATCGCGGAATAACGGACGAACACCAGCGGGCCGGACCGGGGAGGGGATACGGCCCGCGACGTGGGAGGGCGCAGGCCCCGCGATCACTCGCGGGGCCTGTTGCATAGCGGTGATCTGGCCCCAACCGACGCCGCTAGGACACCGCCCGCACAAGCCCTTTGCGACAGCGCAAGCCTAGCTGCATTCCGGGCACCTCGATATATTTGAACGCCCAGAAGGAAATACCGATCAGAACGAAGGTGACCGGCGCGGCCAGCAGATTATAGAGATATGCTGGTATTCCTGCGACCAAATCCCGGTCGATCACGAACAGGACCAATGCCGACAGCAAGACCCCGTGCAGCAGGTAGATCGAATAGGTCACCTCGCCCAGCGTGCGGGTCAGCCGCCTGGTCAGCAGCCCCATGATTGAACAGCCACCCGCGATCAGGCAAAATGCGCCGCCAACGAACAGAACGTCGGCCGGAACCGGCACCAGTAGCACAACCGCGATACAGGCCATGACGATCACGTCAGCCAGTCGCGAAGCCGCCAAGCCAGCAAACCATTTCCGGTCAACCAGGAAGGCCGCGCCCATACCGGCAAAAAAGGACGCAAAAGAACGCAGGCTCATGCCGAAGGCATAGGCGTAAAGCAAAGCAAGCACGGGCAGGCACAGCGCCCATAGCGGCACGCGTTTGCCCGCGATCAGCGCCAGCACCGGCGGGAGTGTCAGGAACTCTGTGTATCTGATCCGGCCCATGCAGTTTCAGATACTCAAGCGGCGAAGCGCTCGCCGAACATTATGGCGAACTGGTTGCGGGCCGCAAACCCTTCCCGGACGTTTC
>NZ_JAHKNG010000080.1 GCF_018860165.1 Paracoccus marinaquae | reverse complement strand
CGCGCCGCCCTGACCATTCGCTACCACCGGATGGAAGCTCTCCGCACGTGGAAAGTAGCAGCCAGCATCGCCTAAGACCTTCATTTACGGCCTTGCCAGCCAACCCTTCGGTTAACGTGACAACACCCCCGCAACGCCTTCACCCCTGATCCAGTTCTGCGGGGTTCGCGCAGCTGATCTCCTGCCGTTCATCGTCACTTAGACCAGCCATCAATCTGTGAATCACGCAGACCCGGCCGCGCGGCTCGAGCGGATAACGCGCCAGCATCCGTCCTGCGGCCAGGAAAACCGCACGCAGATCCTCGAACGTCGCGGCGCGGGCCCAGAACTCTGCATCGCTCATGGCGTCAAGGAAGGGCAGTATGGGTGCCCCGGTCTGCCCTTCCTCCAGAACAACCGATAGCACATGCTCGGCATCGTCAGGATGACCGTTTGCTCACTTGCACCTCTGCACCTCGGCCGCGATCAGCGGCGCAAATTTCACCACCCAGCGGTTCAGCGTGGCGTGGTCGAAGGTGACGCCGCGTTCGGCCAGGATCTCTTCAACGTCTCGGTAGGAGACGGCATAGCGCACATAGAAGAACACCGCGTGCAGGATCACGGATTTCGGATATTGTACACCCTTGACCCAAATCAGGCGAACGGCGCATCGCCGCCTGCCGCTGCTACTAAAGCTCGCCCGGGTAAAGCACCGCCCCGCGATCTGCGTTTGTGCCGTCCATCATCGCGGCCACCCGTTCTAGAGCCGCCACGATCATCGCCTGCTCCCAATCTTCGAGGCCTTCGAAATCGGTCGCGAATTTCTGTTGCAGCGCGTCGGGCGCGCGATCCAGCACCCTGCGGCTCTGCTCGGTCAGCACGATATCCGTCTGGCGGCGGTCTGTTTGGCTTTGCTGACGACTGACATGGCCCGCGCGTTCCAGCTTGTCGATGATCGCGGTGACCGTCGCTGGTGCGACATGCATCCGCTTGGCGATCGCTCCGGCCGTGCTACTGCCCGTCTCGGCAACGATCTGGATAACCCTGAACTGGACCGGCGTCATGCCCACGGATTGGGCGAGCTCCTTGCCATGCGACTCGGATGCCCGCAAAATTCTACGAAGAGCGATCAGGCAACTGTCGATACGATCCACAGGCGGTCTCCGTTCAGGCGGTCAGCCAATCTTCTGCATTTCGTAAGAATGGTCAATGATCTCTCAACAATAGTTAGATATGCGAATATTTTTTGGCCGCAGATCCTGCGCCGGAACTGTCGAAAATAGCGCTATTAGCGCACTTTTTCGTAAAATTCCTGATGCTGCACTTGCGAAAAGATCGATGCATGTTATTTTGTGTTGCGAAATAACCAAGGGGCGCCGCATGAGGGACATGGTCGACACGGAACATCAGGATCAACTGACCTTCCGCAAGCCGGAGGCAGAGGATGGCAGCGACATCTGGGCGTTGATCCGGGCTTGCAAGCCGCTGGATGAGAACAGCATGTATTGCAACCTGATCCAGTGCGATCATTTCGCCGACACCTGCATCCTTGCCGAACAGAACGGCGTGCCCGTCGGCTGGATCTCGGGCTACATCCTGCCAGACGCCCCGGACACTCTGTTCGTCTGGCAGATCGCCGTATCGCAGGATGCGCGCGGCGTGGGCCTCGGCGGACAAATGCTGGACAGGCTCCTGTCGCGTGACGACATGGCCGGCGTTCTGCATCTGAAAACCACCATCACCAGTGACAATGACGCAAGCTGGGGTCTGTTTCGCAGCCTTGCGGATCGTCACAATGGCATCCTGACGGATGAACCCCATTTCAAGAAAGACGACCATTTCGACGGCGAGCACGCGACCGAGCATATGGTCACCATCCGTTTCCCGGCCCCCGTGGCGCGCGCGGCCTAAACCGCCCCGCTGCACTGCCGTACAACGCAATCACATTCCGAGGTTATCCCATGCCGACTGACAAGACGGCCGACACCGCTATTTTCGAGCGCCGCGAATCCGAGGCGCGTTCCTATTGCCGCAACTTTCCGACGGTCTTCACCAAGGCCAACGGTTCGGTCATGACGGCAGAGAACGGGCGCGAGTATATCGACTTTCTCGCCGGCTGCTCCTCGTTGAATTATGGCCATAACGACCCGGATATGAAGGCCGCGCTGATCGATCATATCAGCAGTGACGGCATCGCACATGGGCTGGACATGTTTACCGCCGAAAAGGCCGCGTTTCTGGATGCGTTCGAGCGCCTGATCCTGAAACCTCGCGGCATGGATTATAAGGTCATGATGACCGGCCCGACCGGGACCAACGCGGTTGAGGCCGCGATCAAGCTGGCGCGCAAGGTCACCGACCGGCGCAATGTCATCGCCTTTACCAATGCCTTCCACGGCATGACCATGGGGGCGCTGGCTCTGACCGGCAATTCCGGCAAGCGCGACGGCGCGGGCGGCGGCAGTCTGGCTGACGTCACGCATATGCCCTTCGAGAACGCGATGGGCGACACGGATACGCTGGATTATATCGAATGGGCGCTCGACAACCCGTCAAGTGGCATTGATGCGCCGGCGGCTTTCATCGTCGAGCCTGTTCAGGGCGAAGGCGGTCTGAATGCGGCCAGCAAGGAATGGCTGCAAGGCATTCAGCGCATCGCCCGCAAGCATGGCGCCCTGCTGATTATCGACGATATTCAGGCCGGCATCGGGCGCACGGGCACCTATTTCTCGACCGAGGAATACAGCATCGACCCCGACATGATCACGCAGGCGAAATCCTTCAGCGGCATGGGCCTGCCCTTCGCCGCGCTTTTGATCAAGCCTGAACACGACATCTGGAAGCCGGCCGAGCATAACGGCACCTTCCGCGGCAACACCCATGCCTTCGTGACCGCACGTGTCGCGCTGGAAAAATTCTGGGCCGATGACACCTTCCAGAGAGAAGTGCAGCGTAAGGGCGACTATTTGCGCGACCGCCTGCAGGCCATCGCGGATATGGTTCCTGGTGCCACCCTGAAAGGTCGCGGCATGATGCGCGGTGTTGATGTGGGCAGCGGCGAGCTGGCCGGCGTGATCTGCGCGAATTGCTTTGAAAACGGCCTGATTATCGAAACCTCGGGCGCGCATGACGAAGTGGTCAAGGTTCTGGCCGCTCTGACGACGCCCGACGAAATTTTCACCAAGGGTCTGGATATTCTGGAGGCCGCCGTGCGCGATGCCACCGTCAACAGCCAGATCGCAGCGGAGTAAACAGACATGATCGTTCGTGATTTCAACAAGCTGAAGAATACCGACCGCGATGTGAAGGACGCGCAGTGGTCATCGGTCCGCATGCTGCTGGCGGATGACAAGATGGGCTTTTCCTTCCACATCACCACGCTGGAGGCTGGTTCGGAACATACGTTCCATTACAAGAACCATTTCGAAAGCGTCTATTGCATGTCCGGCAAGGGATCGATCACCGATCTGGCCACTGGCGAGACACACCAGATCACGCCTGGTGTGATGTATGCGCTGAACCTGCATGACAAGCACATCCTGCGCGCCGAGCAGGAGCTGGTCATGGCCTGCTGCTTCAACCCGCCCGTGACCGGGACCGAAGTTCATCAGGCAGACGGATCTTACGCCGCGCCGACAACCGAAAACGCCTGAACTCCGCACCGTCGCGCAACAGGAACAATCAATCAGAGGCCCGGCCTGCCAACAGGGCCGGGAATGCGCATGAGCGAACAGAACTTCCCCGAGCACACGGTAGAAAAGATCGGTGGCACCTCGATGAGCCGCCTGACCGAGCTACGCGATACATTGCTGATCGGCGACCTCAAGGGTGCGGATCTCTATGGCCGCATCTTCGTTGTCTCGGCCTTTGGCGGTATCACCAACCTCTTGCTGGAACACAAGAAAACGGGTGAGCCGGGCGTCTATGCCAGCTTTGCCAATGCTGCGGAAGGTCATGGCTGGCTCGAGGCGCTCGACCGCGTGGCGACTGCCATGCGCGAAGCGAACCACAACATTCTCGACCATGGCGCCGATCAGTCGCAGGCTGATGAATTCGTGCGCGAACGGATCGAGGGCGCGCGCTCCTGCCTGTTCGATTTGCAGCGCCTGTGCAGCTATGGCCATTTCCGGCTGTCCAAGCATATGATGGTGTTTCGTGAATTGCTGTCCGGCTTGGGCGAGGCGCATTCCGCCTTTGTCGCTACCTTGCTGCTGCGCCGCGCGGGGGTTTCGGCACGCTATATCGATCTGACCGGCTGGCGGGACGAACGCGAATTCGCGCTGGAAGAACGCCTGCGCACGGCGATGGAAGGCATTGATCTGACGACGGAATTGCCCATCGTCACCGGCTATGCCCAATGCACCGAAGGGCTGATGGCGGAATTCGACCGCGGTTATTCCGAGGTTACGTTCTCGCGACTGGCGCGGCTGACCGGCGCGAAAGAGGCGATTATCCACAAGGAATTTCACCTGTCCTCGGCGGATCCGGGACTGGTTGGCGCCGAGGCCGTCCGCAAGCTGGGACATACGAATTACGACGTCGCCGACCAGTTGGCCAATCTGGGCATGGAAGCGATCCATCCAAGAGCGGCCAAAACCTTGCGTCAGGCAAAAATCCCGCTTCGCGTTACCAATGCGTTCGAACCCGAAGACCCCGGTACCCTGATCGACGACGCGGCCGCAACGGCAACCGGCGCGGAAATCGTCACCGGCCTGCCCGTGGTGGTGCTGGAACTGTTCGAGCAGGATATGGTCGGCGTCAAAGGCTATGATGCGGCCATTCTCGAAATGCTGGCGCGCCATAATGTCTTCATCGTGTCCAAGACGTCGAACGCGAATACGATCACGCATTATCTGGCGACGTCGCTGAAACGCGCGCGCCGGGTCGAATCCGAACTGTCCAAGCTTTACCCCTCGGCCAGCGTCACCGCACGATCGGCTGCGATCGCATCGGCCATCGGCCGCGACCTGAAGGGCGAACATGTTCTGCTGCGTGGTTTGCAGGCACTGGATCGTGCAGGCATTACCGTTCAGGCCGCGCAAAAACCCAGCCGTGCCGTCGATGTCCAATTCCTGCTCGGCCCGGATGACCTTAACGATGCCATCAAGGCGCTGCATTCCGAATTGATCGAGGTAAAGACACCGGCCAGTATCGCGGCTTAGCCGCTTGGTATTAACGTTACGGTCCAGCCCACCGATGGCAGTTTCCCAGCTCGCGGTGTAGCCCGTGGCGGGCCTCTCGCTCTGGTGCGGGCCGAACAGGTCGGTCGCGTTGCGTAACTGGCAAGCTGGCGCGCAGATACCCTTCACCCCTGATCGAGTTCTGTGGGGTTGATGCCCAGTGTCGGGACGGCGATCAGCTTGATGAAGTGGTCGTCCTGCTCGAGGATTGTGTTGAGATATTTCGACTGCAGGACCTCGATATTCGCCCAATGGCGGTGAGTTTCAGGAATGCGTTCACCGCCTGAAGCGCTGCGAGATTGGCGCTGCTCTTGTCTATGACGACCCGTTCCGGCACGGCAGCAGAAATCAGATCCAGCAGCATGCATCGCGCGGGACCTTTGCCGCATCTGCGTTTCGGTGCTTGGCAAGCTAGTAGCCTTGGCCATCAGCCGAATTGTGCAACATGTGTAACCGCCCCTTGCGCAAGGGGTAATTTCAGAGCTGCTTTCCGCGCGTCACCGGGTGCTGACATGTGTCCGGCCTCTGATGCGGCCTTGGTCATGCCGCGGGCCCGTATGGTGTTC
>NZ_JAHKNG010000007.1 GCF_018860165.1 Paracoccus marinaquae | reverse complement strand
CCTCTCTGAAACGATGACCCAAAAAGCGCCTGTCACATCCCGATCGGCGCAACCGCGCAACACACGCGCAACCCTGTCGCGGGGTAGAGCAGCCCGGTAGCTCGTCAGGCTCATAACCTGAAGGTCGTAGGTTCAAATCCTACTCCCGCAACCACTTTTACCGAATAATACCAAAGCCTTAGGCCTCGCATCGCGCGGGGCTTTTTGCTTGTCCACATTCCATGTCAACGCCACGTCAACGTTTGGCGAGTCGCACAACAAATACCCAATAGAATCAATGCCGCGGCTCGAAAGCAGGCACTCTGTCATCGCGGGCAGTTTCCGGATACGGTTCTTTGAAACTGATCCCGAGTAATCGCGATGTCGAAGAAAACACTGAACAAAGCCAATCTCGAAAGGCTGGGCGCGCCCAAGCTTGCCGATCTGGTTATGGAACTGGTGCAAGGGTCCGCAGCCTTGCAGCGCCGCGCCCGGATGGAATTGAGCGCAGCACAGGGCCCCAGGGAAGTAACCGCGGATCTGCGCAAGCGGTTTGCATCTCTGCGGCGGTCGCGAAGCTATGTCGACTGGCGCAAGCAGCGTGCGCTGGTCAAGGATCTGAACAGCCTGTTGGCCCAGATCGAGACGGTGATCGCGCCGCATGATGCAGGCGAGGCGTTTGAGCTTCTCTGGTCCTTCCTGCAACTTGCCCCGTCGATCCATGAGCGCACCGATGACAGCAACGGCTCTGTTGGCGATGTGTTTTGCCAAGCTGTTACGATGATCGGGCAGGTGGCACCCCGAGTCACGATCAATCCGCAGACGCTGGCCGAGCGGATTCTCGATGCGGTTGCCGACGCGGGCTATGGCGAATTTGACGGCATCATCCCGGAGACGGCAGAGGCGCTTGGCCCGGAAGGGTTGGAGCATCTCAAACAGATCACCAAGACATGGGCCGACATGCCGCCGACGCCCGAGGAACTGGCCGCGTATGAACGCTTTGGTCTGTCCTCGTCGCCCGCAGACTCCGTTCGGCGCGCAAAGCAGTCGACATGCTCGATCATTCTTGCCGATGTGGCCGATGCGCAGGGTGACGTCGATGCCTACATGGCACGCTATTCGGCCGAGCAGCTGACCTACGGCACCATCGCCCCCGATGTGGCGCGCCGTCTGATCGACGCGGGTCGGGTCGAGGAAGCCTATGACATTCTGCGCGCGTCCATGGCGCGCGAGGCGGATAGCCACATCCGGAGGTTCAATTCCAACCTTGATGAGGTTTATGAAGACTGTCTCAATCGTCTGGGCAAGCTGGACGATCTGAAGGTGCATCTCTGGACCACGTTCGAGCAGGGCCTGAGCGCGCGGGCCCTGCGCAAATACCTCAAGCTGTTGCCGGATTTCGAGGATGTCGAGGCCGAGGAAAAAGCGCTCGATGCTGTCGAAACCTATCCTCGCCTCAGCGCGGCGATCAGCTTCCTGGTCGACTGGCCTGCGCTTGATCGGGCTTCGCGGATCGTGCTGGCCCGCGCCGATGAGCTGGACGGCGATGACTACACCACGCTGAGCCACGCCGCAGAGGCGCTCGACGCGCGCCAGCCGCTTGCCGCGACGCTACTGCGCCGCGCGATGGTCGAGGACACGCTAAAGGGCGCAAAGTCCACACGCTACCGCCATGCCGCGCGCCATCTGGCGGAATGCGAAGCGTCGGAACGGGCGATCACCGACTATGGTGCAGTCCTGACACATGAGGGTTTTGTCGCAGCGCTTCGGCAGAAACATGGCCGAAAATACGGGTTCTGGTCCCTGGTGGACGGCTGAGCGCGCATACTCGGTGGCCTTGCGGGGCTTTAACTCAGAGTGCTAACCCTAACGAACCGGTCCTGCGCACAGTGCGCAGAAAGGTGGCGACGCCAGCCCAAACGCGACACTCGCACCCAGCGGTCGTCAATTGCGGTCATCAACATAGTGGGCGGAAACCGAACTTCCGCTACAAAATGCACTAAGTGTTGCTGTTAAAGAAGCGGACATTCACTGGGTTCAGCAGATTTGAACCGCAAACCGCGCTTGGAGGGCTGTGAAATTTCACTTATCGAGAACTGGGTTGCATAACGACGAAACTCTAGTGCAACAGGGGCAGGGATCGTCACATACAAAGCAATGTGCTTAGTCGTTGATGACGATTTCGATGGTTGGTTCGATGGAATCCCCGTATGAAGATGCTAGGTAGGACGACGGAATGCGGATTATTCAGAGAACAGATAAGGGTGATTTGACTAAACTCGTGGATGAGGTGACTTTGCCTTACGATGTATATTTTTCCGCGGACATTGAAACCGATGGTGCTATCCCCGGGCCAAACTCCATCCTTTCCATCGGCATTACATACGCGGGAACTTTCGATGGGGAGACTTTTTCTGCGCCTGTTGATTACGAGACTACTTTCTATCGTGAGCTGAAACCGATCTCAGATGAGTTTGATCCCAAGGCGCTGGAAGTGAATGGCTTCGACCGTGACCGGTTAAAAGTAGAAGGGACCGACCCTCAAGAGGCAATGTCCCAAGCCGCAGAGTGGATCACGAAAGTTGCAGGTGCTGGCGACCCAATACTGGTTGCTTACCCATTAAGTTTCGACTGGTCTTGGTTGTATTGGTATTTTGTCAGATTCTCCAAAACTGGCTCGCCCTTTGGGTATTCCAGATGCTTTGATATCAAGACGGCGATTGCTGTGAAGCACTCCCGAACTATCGTGACTTCGGGTAGAGACAGAATTCCAAGCTTTATGAAGCCAGATCTGAAGCACACGCATCACGCCCTCGATGATGCAATCGAGCAAGCTATGATTTTCTCAAAATTATTTACTAAGAGTGAGAAGTAATTTGAAAGAAGTGTATTTATCAACAGCGCGGGACTTTTCTAGCAAAAAGCTTGAAAGTGTTAAAAAATCGTTATCCAGTGCTGAAAAGCTTTTTGGCCAACGCGTTTGCGTCTATGCGACAGGCTCATACGGGCGTTTGGAAGCTGGTCCAAGCAGCGACTTAGACTTGTTTATCGTGTCTGATATGATTGAAAAGAAATCTGAGAATGGCCCTAAGATAGAACGCCGACTTAGTGGAATTGATGAAATAAAGCTTCAATATCATTTAATAAGCTGCGTGGAGGAGAACGAACTTCCAGCCTTCGATGGTGACGGAAAATACCTGAGTTGTCATACATTTGAAGAATACGTGAAGTATCTGGGTGGACCAGACGATGATGCTAAAAATTCATTGACGGGCAGATTGCTACTCCTTTTGGAGAGTAAACCACTACTCGGAGTAGCTGAATACGATAGGCTAATAGGGCACGTGATTGAGAAATACTTTTTAGACCATTCCGCAAACCCAAAGAAGTTTGTACCCGCGTTCTTGTTTAACGACATTTTACGAATGTGGCGTACATTTTGCGTAAACTACGAGTATAAGCGAAAATCAGGCTCGGCTGAAACTAAAATTAAGAACCTCAAATTAAAATATAGCAGAATGCTAACCTGCTATTCTGCTCTTCTATTTCTTCTTGATGCCTATTCAAGAAATGAAACCGTGAATCAGAATGACGTGAGGGATATGATTTCGAAAACGCCAACAGAGAGGCTGCTGGCTGTTAGTGGCAATTGTAACTATTTGGATGAAGCGAGTAGGGAGATAGTCGTATCGTCTTTAAGTCGTGCGTTGTCAGATTATTCTGAATTCCTTGAGTTTATGCATGATGACAACAATTCCACATCTATTCAAGCAGTTGAGGTCCATGAGGAGTGGCGTGGAAAATCGTACCAATTTGGCGAAGCCATGGAATTGGCGTTGTCCAGTATTGGCCGAATGGACGGCAAGAGTTCGGTTCTGTATCGATTAGTTCTTATTTAGTGCGTGGGGTCTTCACCGCATTGTGTTGACTTCTCCTTTTCCGAGCATTTTTTCACTTCGAACCGCTAAGGTTGGGCGGGTTGAAGCGGCCTTCAAAACGATGCCATTCCCGAAGAACACTGCTAGGTTGACCATGGACCAAGCTAGCGTTCCCTTCAAAGGCAACGAAGTCCGCAGTATTGCGTTCTCGCCGAAAAAATGCCGTGCAAAGCATAAATGTCTGCTTCGATGAAGCTGCACCGCAGCTTGAGGGGGCGACGTGAGCGGCGGCTCAGGGCCGTTCGCGTCGGTGAAGACTCCCCCGTTTCGCAACTTTGCCACGACGGCTCTCGGAGGATCCTGCGGCTGGCGAGCCGTGCCTCCTTCAGAAATCTCTCGTCCATGTTGATGGCGTGCCTATGTCACGCCCGCCTCAGCCGACCTTGCAGCCCCAGAAGGACGTGTGGTCGGCTGCGAAGTAGCCGTCCGCGACCCGGAAGTACCCTTGCAGTTCTATGGTGTCGCCCGCCGTCAGCGGCACCATGGTCTGCAGCCAGATGGCGGTCGCGAGCGTGACGTGGGTGGCAGAGATTTCGCCGAAGGAGCCACGGATTTCGGTCGCACCATTCAGCACGAGCCGCCCGCGCATCCGCGCCGAGGTACTGGCATTGACCTTGTAGAGCAGCGTCGCGCCGAAGAGGTAGGTCCCGTCCACAGGTGCGGTGAAGAGGTTAGTACCGGCATCAAACGCGCCCTGATCGTTGTAGTCGGTGTTGTTGAGGCCGATCTTCGCCCAGGTCCCGACGCCAACGTAGTTGTCGTAGTTCGTGTATGCCTTGAACCGCGGCAATTGCGGCTGGTCGACGATGCCGGTGGCGTTGTCGACGCTCAGCCCGTCGAAGAAACTGCTGCCGTCGGCGGACACAGCGAGGCGAAAGCGGTCGGAGCCGAAGAGGCCAACAAGCGCCTTTGTCACGAAGCCGCTCTGCAGGGTCAAACCGAGATCGTCGCCCGCAGCCTCCTTGTTCATGGTGTAGAAGAGATCGCCGTTCCCGCCTTCCGCCACGGTCCTGGCCGTCCAGAGCGCAGCGTTGAGCTTGGCCGAGAACGGGTGGGCAGCGTCGGCTGTGGTCCCCAGCCCGAGCAGCGCCATGTTCTGCAACGCGTCCGGAGTTGTGCCGACCCAGCCGGCGCCATCGTAAACCAGCAGCAGGCCCTCGTCCTCGATCCATGCCCGCCAGCCGGTCCGTGGTGGCAGACGCAGCCATGAACCATCGGTCCAGACCGCCACGTTCAGGTCCCAGCCCGCCCAATCGCCCGTCGCGCCCGAGGCGACTATGTATCGGTCGCCATCGGCGGGACTTCCCGGTGGCGCTGTCAGATCGCGATCGAGGACAGAAAGCTGCACGAGCCCGTCGAGCAGGCGTAGCGCCTCGTTGTGGGTGACATGCTTCTGGGCCTGCGCCGCCAGAATGTAAGGCAGCAGAAGGTTTGTCGTGGTGTCGGACATAGCGACCCTCAGAGTTGGAGCGTGACGGTCTTGGCCGCCCCCCGCCCGATCAGAGCGGAGAGCTGGAAGATGCGGATTGTCAGTGTGTCGCCGGGCGCGAGCAGTCCGCCCCAATCGGTGGTTTGCTGGGCGGCCGTGTAGATCGCGCTGGTCGTGGTCGCGCTCAGCATCCGCTTGACCGTTGCACCATCGAGGATCTCGACCTCATAGGCTTCGACCTCTTCGATCAGCGGCACCTCCACCGCACGCCAGCTGTCTGCCGCGAGTGCACGCGACCGCCGTGTCCAGCGGATCGTCAGATCGCCCTGCGTGCGCGGTCTGCGCCATGGCTGCTCCACATGAGCGACGGAAAAGGGCCGCAGCCCAGCGCCCTCGGGGGTGAAATTGGCTGCGACATAGGTCTCATCGCTGACAGACCGACTTGCGGGACCGATGCGCCAGTTCCACGGCAGCTCGAGATCCGCCTCGGCAATTGGCAAGGAGGCCAGAGCCTCGTCCAATACCACCACCCGCGCGCCTGCAGGAGCCGGGTTGGTCATGGCCGCTTCCGTGCCGCGTTGTCCTCGCAGCAGACGCGTCAGGCGATAGCGGCCCGGTGCAATCAGGTCTGCTGTGCCCGCCTGCACGATCTCCCAGATGCCAGTTGCGCTCTCGATCGCGAGCGCGTTGGCCCCGCCGAACAGCGTCAGGTCAGTGACGCTTTCTAATATGCCGGAGAGCAGATCGATCACCAGCGCATTGCCGAGATCGAAGCGCGAGGTCGGGCCTGAATAGAAATCCGAGACCAGCGTCCCGATCCGGGCACGGCCGCCAAATGCTGTTAGCAGCTCGAAGCCATCGCTCGACGGGCTGCGGAACACCGCCATCTCCCCCGGCCAAGGAACGGCATGGGCGGCTATGAACGGCCGATGCGCGGGCTGATCCTCGGTCAGTTGCGGCAGGTCCAGCAGCACCGCCTCGGGCGCGCCGAACACAACGGCTTTTGACAGGGACGATGGTCGGGGCGATCCGGGTGGCAGATCGTGGGCCTCGCGGTCCTGGCGGACAGCTTCGATCCCGCGTGCCTCGGCATCCGCGATGGAGACCAGCCGCAGCGGGATGTGCCGACCGTCATGGTCCAGCGTCACGACATCGGCTGGATCCATTGCCAGTCGCGACGGTGGTAGGCGAAACGCTGCCGTCTCTCGCCCGGTCCAAGCTTCCATCAGTGCCCGGCGACAGCGCCGTTCGGCCTCCTCGGGCGGCACCGCCATGGGGAAGGATTCGGACGCGATCCGCGTCGTGTCCACGGTGATGCGCCGAGCCTCAACCAAGGCGGCGTCGTAGTCCTCGTCTGCACGGGCCACCTGCCACTTCAGCGCCTGCGGCAGTTCAGTTTCCTGTGCTCGGGTCAGTTCCAGAACGTCGCCCTCTAGGGCCGCCACCAGATCGTCATGTGCGATGGTGGTGATGGACGCCCGGCCGCGCATCACAAACCGGATCACGCCTTCTGTCTCGACAGCGTCGAAGCCGAAATGCCGCGACATCGTGGTGATCGAGGCACGCGGGCTTTCCAGCGCACCGATGGCGTAGCCCTCAACCGCGCCCCACAGGCCGGTGACGTCGATCCGGGCCTCTGGCATCCCGGCACGCAAGCAGAGATGACGGACGAGCGCGGCCAGCGACACGGCCCCAAGTCGTCCGGTCAGCCAGTGTCCCAGCCGCCAGTTTGCTCCGTCGGTCCAGACATCGGCGAGCGCTGGAAAGAACGGATAGGGTCGCGCGTCCCAGGTCCAGGCAGCGCATTCCGGGACATGAACCATGCGTCCGCCATAGATGCCGGACACGGGATTGTTCGCGGCCTCGGCCCACCAGAGATAGGTCGCCTCGAGATAGGCCCGTTGGATGGCATCATCGCGCCATCCCCGCGAGAAATGCGGCGTGAAGCTCTCGGAAGACTTCGGATCGAAGAAGACGTTAGGCTGGTTGGTACCCCGGTCAATCGCCGGGCAGCCGAGTTCAGTAAACCAGATCGGCTTGGATTGCGGCACCCATGCCGTTGGCGTCCCGCTCTCCACGCCGCCCGGACGATTGTAGTGCGCGTTCGACCACCAGGCCTGCAGATCCTTGTAGCGGAACACCCATGGCTTGCTGGCCGCGCCATCGGTGATCGGCGTGCGCACCTGCGCCGAACGATCGACGGCGCTGGCATAGAACCAGTCGAAGCCTTCGCCGCCCGCAATGTTCCCCTGCAAGTAAGCGCGATCGTAGATCGCAGGCCAGCCCTCGGCCGCATCCGAATGCTCGAACCCGTCGCGCCAGTCCGACAGCGGCATGTAGTTGTCGATCCCGATGAAATCGATCTCCGGATCGGCCCAGAGCGGATCGAGGTGGAAGAACACATCGCCGCTGCCGTCGCCCGGCTGGTGCCCGAAATACTCGCTCCAGTCCGCCGCGTATCCGAACTTTGTGCCAAACCCGAGGATCGAGCGCACATCGGCGAGCAGATCCCCATACGCCTGCACCGCCGGATAGTTTGATGCGCCGGTGCGGATCGTCGTCAGCCCCGGCATCTCGGTGCCGATCAGAAAGGCATCGACCCCGCCCGCCGCCGCGCAGAGATGGGCGTAATGCAGCACCATGCGCCGCAGGCCCCAGTCACCTGCCGCGCCAGTCCAGTTGACGCTCTCGCCAGAGACGCTGAAGCTCGCGGGCATCGCCGCGCCGAACAGCGCCGCCACCTGCGCGGCCGCCGTGGCTGTCTTGTCCACCGTCCCAGCGTATCCCGCCGCGGGCGAACAGGTGATCCGGCCCCGCCATGGAAAGGCGGGCTGGCCTGTCTCAGCAGCGTTGTCGGAATAAGGGTTCGGCAGGCTGTTCCCGGGCGGCACATCCATCAGGATGAACGGATAGAAGGTCACCCGCAGCCCGCGCGCCTTCATCTCCTGGATCGCCTGCACGACAGCGAAATCAGCGGGCGTGCCACCATAGACCGGGCGATCCTGATCGTCGCGGCTGACCAGAAAGGCATTGGCGCGGCTGACGCCATTGACCGACCAGGCCGACGGTGTGGTCGATTTGGCGGTCACCTCGACGCCCGGCCGCACCTTGCAATTGCCTGCCCGCAGATCGTCGCCGAACCATGCCACGACCAGCGACACACTCTCAACCTTCGGTGCCATCGCCTGCAGCCGATCCAGTGCTACCACCATGTCAGCGGTGTCGGTCAGCGCGTTGAGGTTCTCGGGCTCAGACGACCCGCCGCTGCCCTTCCGGATGCCCTGCGTGGCATAGGCGAACTCGCCGGACGCCGGGATCATTGTCACCGCCTGCGTCAGACCCTCCGCGGTGTCCGGATCAGCAAGCGGGCGGAAAACCTCAAAACTCAGTTGCGGGATACGGTTGCCATAGTTGCCGAGCGGCATGTCCTCGAAAACGACATAGGCGGTGCCGCGATAGGCAGGCGTGTTGGTCGCGCCCATCTTGGCCGTGATGAACGGATCGGCCGCCTGGCTTTCGTCGCCTGGATACCAGCGCCAGGTGACCCCGGCGGTGTCCAGCAGCTTGCCGTCGGCCCAGATGCGACCAATGCCGGTGATCGGCCCCTCGCAGAGCGCGACCGCGAAGGACGCATAGTAGAAGTATTCGGTAGTCTTGACCTTGCCGCCCCCTCCGCCGCCCTTGCCGCCGCCTTGCGTGGTGGTCTTTGTCTCCTCGCGAAAGTCCGTGGCCCAGATTATATTGCCGCCGATCCGCATGCGGCCATAGAGGCGCGGGATCACTGCTCCTTCGGTGGCCGAGGTGATGCGCAGATTGTCCAGCCGCGCACCTTCTATCCGCTGGGTCGGCGCCAGTGACGAGATGATCCAGCTGTCCACGACCGAGCCAATGGTGGAACCGATGAAGCCACCGATTGTGGCCGCACTGACGCCGAGGATCGCACCGCCGATGCTGCCGCCAATGGCGGCACCTGCGGCACCTAGAACGAGGGTGGCCATGTGGGGATCTCAGCGTTGCGGGAACAGGAAAGCGAAGGCGATGCGCCGACGCCAGGATGGGGTGAGCGGTTCCTCGATCACGCCAAGGCGCTCATAGGCGTGGAGGAAGCTGTCGGGCCCGGTCAGGAGCCCGACATGCTTGGCAATCGCGCGAGGCTTCATGCGGAAAAGGACCAGCGCGCCGGGACAGGCGTCAGCAGGTGCGATTTCCGGCATCATGCGCCGAGCGCCCTCGGCCAGCACTTCGCGCGGCCCGGTCTCCCCCCAGTCCCGGCTGTAGGGCGGGATCGGGAACGGCTCGGGGCCGACGACCTCGCGCCAGACGCCGCGCGCCAGCCCGAGGCAGTCGCAGCCAACGCCTCGGAGGCTGGCCTGGTCGTGATACGGCGTGCCGAGCCAGGACCGCGCTACCGCGACTATCAGTTTTGGATCGGCGATCTTCACAGCACCGTTCCCTCATGCCCGCCGTCCTTTGTGGCGTATCGCAGCACCGCATCCTGGCCGGGTATGTGCGGAAAGCCCCGGAAATGGGCGGTATTGGCGAACTTGGCGCTGCAGGTCTCGATACGCTTGTCGCACCCCGCGCGAATGGTGAAAGCATCACCGCCCGCGATAGATCGCACTGGTGCTTCGAGCAGCGTCAGCACTGCGATGCCGTCAGTCAGGTCATGTGCGATGATCTCTGCCTGCCGCCCCACATTTGCGCCACCGGTCCATTCGACGGTGCCGAAGGTGAACCAGCCGGAAGTGAACCCACCGAGCCCTGAGGCTGTGAAGGCCCGGTCGCGCAGGAGATCAATGACGGCACCCGTGCCCTTGAACGCCGGATCATCGAGATCGACGCCGCAGCGCGCATCGCCAAGCGCGGCGTCGCAGGTCGCCTGGAAGGTCCGTCCCACCGTCTGCCCGAGCACGTGAGCCAATGACCGAACCTCGGCCACGAAGGCCAGTCGCCCGCGCCGGATCTGGCCGATGGCCCCGCGCCGCATCAGGACGCGCTGGCTGGTCTCGGCCCAGTTTACCCGCCAGACCTCGACCTCGGCGTTGTCCCAGCGGCCGTCGAGGATGTCGGTTTCAGTGATCCGGTCTGAGGTCAGCACGCCCTCGGCGTCCTGCGCATCGACCGACAGATCAGATCCCGAGCGGACCTCGGAGGCGGTCAGCCCGCTTTCCGGCTCGAAGTCGGTGCCATCGAAGCTGAGCGTCCGGTCGTGGTCGGTGAAACCGAAACTCGCGCCGTCCGCGCGCAGGATGCGCCAACACCAGGCAAGCGTCGTCGTGCCATCGTCGAGATGGGCTTGCAGATCAGCGGAAAGGGTTTTCATCGGCAGGTCCCCGTCATGCGGTCATCGAGATCGGCGATCCAGCCCGCCCATGCAGGTGGCATTTCTGCGACTGTCTCAGCAGAGGGCCGGGCCAGCCGCGCTTCGCCGTAGGAGGCGCAGCCAGCATCACCAGGCATTGTCGTTGTCGTGCAGCCTGTCAGCAGGAGCGCCAGCATCGCGCCCGTCGCGAACCGCCTTGCGTCCGGCGTCCATCCGGTCAATCTGATCGCGTCGTGCATCTTGATGGGCCTCCTCTCGTCCCGTGCGTTTGCCTTCCGCGCGACCCAGCAGGCGACCGAGGGCCATGCCCCCGACCGCGCCCAGAGCCGCAATCAGCCAGATCAGGAGCTCAGCCATCGTCCCGCTCCCCGCGCGCCGCAGCGACGCAAAGGGCCACGATCAGCACGCCAAGGCCGCCGCCCACGACCAGACCAGCGAGGAACTCAAGCATCGCCCTGAAACCCGCGCTCGATCCGGTCGCGCAGGCCGATCAGGCCAAGCCCGAGGAACATCAGCCCGGCCGGGGATGCATCGGCGGAGCCCGCCAGCAGCGCGACCAGGCGAGACAGCTCAGCAAGCGGGCCGGTGGCGGGCAGCAGGATAGACGCCACGCCGGAAAGAACGGCGAGACACCCCGCCCACCAGGTCAGGGAATTGGGACGGATATAGCGCATGGGATCAGGTCCTCCGGATCAGGGTGGAAGGAAGGTTTGCCAGCCGAGCGAGCCAGCTGGTCTCTGCGGCTGGCGTGGATGGGATAGTGGGTGGTGGTGGCATGAGGGCCGGGCGCAAGAGCGCCAGCGCCTGGTCTTCGCTCAGGCGTCGAACGGGCCGGGAGAAGTCGACGCGACCCGATCGGTCCACCGCCCAGATCGGGATGGTGCCGCCCGGATAGCGGCTATGGCGGAACAGATCGCGTTCGGCCTTGCGGCGCGGAATGATCGCGGCGGGCTTTTGCCATCCCATGAAGGCCTGCGCAGCCGCCTCACGGTCGCCTGCGTTCAGATGGCGGGTCAGCCTGGCACGCGCGATACCGCCGGTGTTGTAGTGAAAGCTGACCAGCGCATCGAATTCATGCGGCGCCAGCGGTACCGTTACTGCCCGCCGTACCTCGGCCTCGCAGGTCTGAATGTCGGTGCGGAACAGCCGGAATGCCTCCCGGATCGCAGCATCGAGATCGACGGGCATCCCGCGCTTCATGCCGATCGGATCAGGCGGTCCGGCGGCGGCGGTATGGCCGATGCCGAATGTCCAGACGTTTTTCACGTCCCGATAGGGCCCGGGCACGAGACCTTCGTGCCGGGCGAGGGCCAGCAGCCCCCGGTCAGTCATGTGCATGGTTTTACCTGAGAAGTGAGAGAAGCAGGATCAGGGCCGC
Source organism: Paracoccus marinaquae (assembly GCF_018860165.1). GTDB lineage: Bacteria > Pseudomonadota > Alphaproteobacteria > Rhodobacterales > Rhodobacteraceae > Paracoccus > Paracoccus marinaquae. Next base: position 113,794 of record NZ_JAHKNG010000007.1, on the reverse strand, counting down.
AACAATGATGCCGATGCGGATGCGGTGGTTGAAGGTCTGGCTTGGATCGGCAGCGTCGCTGCGCAGGATGCGTGCAAAGCGGAGGAGATCATGCATCGTTGTCGCCGCCTTTCGGGTGGCGCATCCGGGCGAGGACGATTTCGATAAAGGCCGGGCCGAAGACGCCGACCAGATAGGCCGCCGATCCAGCGGCCCCGCCTGCCGGGATCGCCTCGGGCGGCAGGCCGAGCCAGGCGGTGATGACTGCCATCGACAGGCTGCCCATCCCTGCTGCAATCAACCCGCCAAGCAGGATGTGGCGCAGCGCGTCGCGCAGGCGCATCCTTGTTGTCAGCGCGTTTGTTGCGCCGCCCAACGCGCCCCACGCAGCGAGGATGATGGCGGTGGACGCCGCCAGATCGCGCAACACCGTGGCCAGAAAGCGAGTCTCTTCGTTCATCTGCGGATCTCCAGCAGCGGGATGGATGTGATGGATCCGAGCCGTTCGATATCGAGGGTGACGTCGAGCGTGTCGGTGTCGAAGCGGACGGGCACGTCGAATTCGAAGCCAGCGGTGATTGCTACGCCCGCGCCGGGAGCGGTGTCGAAACTCACGACGCCGGTGGTGGTGTCGGCGCTCCAGCCCGACATCTGTTCGACCCCGTCCAGCGCGACGCGCACGCTGCCCACGACGGGCTTGGCGATAGCGCGAGTCCAAGTCTGTGCGCCAGAAGTGTAGTGCTTCAGCACTGCAAAACTGGTGACAATACCGTCGCTGGTGCCGATGAGCTGGTCGGTTGGGGTCACGGGCTGTGACGGCAGGCTGGATTTGTAGTCGGCCCAATCCTTGCAGCGAAATCCGTGCAAACGACCGTTGCGCGCCTCGAAGAAGGCGACCACGGCTGCCAGGTCGTCGGCGCGGCGGATGCCATAGGCGACATCATAGCGGCGGCGCGAGTTGGCCCAGCTGGCATTGCGTTCCTCGTCGCCGCTCGCCAGCTCGACGATCTGGGTGCGTCGTTCAGGCCCTCCGCGTGCGCCGCGACTGATGTTGTCGGGAAACCGGACCTCGTGAAACGCCATCACATGCCCCTCCGCCCGAGCGACACGGCGCGGGCGATGTCGGCGGCGACTTGGGTTCGGGATTGGCGGAAACTATCCACGTCACGGGCCATGATGGTCACGTTGACAGCGGGCGTAGTGGACTGCCCTTGGCCATAATTAGCGGCCTCGCGACGGGACAACACCCGTTCGCCGCGTTGTAGGATCGCAGGTACCTCGTCGGGTTTGATGCCAGCCCAGCCGCCCGAATGCATCCGAGGCGCGCCTGCGAAGGCCATGGCAGGAACCATGCGGCCCGGGCCCGGCGATCCGACCGTGCCACCTGCGTGCAGGATATCTGCAAACAGACCACCCGCACCGCCCAGCGCGCCGGAGAGCGCATTGGCGATTGGTCCAAGGATGAAACGCCGCGCGGCCAGTTTGGCCAGATCGGCAATCATTGATGTGACCAAATCGCGAAAATCCAGTTTGCCGGATTTGACGAAGGTGGCCACCGCATTCTCAGCGCTTTGGAAGGCCCCGACCAATGTCTGGCCGATATCGCCACCAATATCGCGGGCCTTGGCGGCGTAGTCGGCGAGCGACGCGGTGACGGCTGCCCATCCGGTTGCTGCTTGCTCTGCACCAGCAGCCGCTGCCGCACCGGCATTACGTGCGGCACCGCCCGCGCCACCTGCAGCTGTAGCCGTGTCATTCAGCCCGGCCGCCAGCGCATCGGCAGAACTGGCAGCATCGGCCAATATGGCTTCCGCCTCTGATCCGGTCCCAGTCACCGCGTCGCGCAGCGTCTGCCAACTGGCGAGCGGCCGACCTGCGGCATCTGCGAGCATGCCCGCTGCCTCGCGATATCCGTCGGCGCGGCCGCGTGCATCTTCAGCCATTGTGCCAAGACCGAGGTCGGGCGGTTTGAGATAGGTGCGGGACAGGGCGGCAGAGAAAGCATCGGCTGCGGCGGCACCCGCTGCTGTTGCCGCACCTTCGAAGGGGTTGCCGATCCGCGCCAGGCCCACAGGATCAAGCGCGCCGATCTGAACGCCGCCTTCACCAGTTGCCCATTCCGGCAGCAGCGCCAGCGCCGCGTTCAACCCTGTGATGAAAGTGTTGATGCGGGTGACGACGCCGTTCAGCATCGCTTCGACGCCGGAGATCAGCCCGTTCGCCGCCTGGAATGCGAAGTCACCGATGGCACCGGGCAGACTGCCCCAGATCGCCACGGCGGCATCATAGGCCCCCTGGAAAATCGCCGCTGTCCGGTCGCCGAAGCTGACCACGCCCGCGATGGTGCCTTCCAGCGCCGAAAGCCCGGACGCCTTCAGGCTCTCCCAACCGGCCGCCATGTTGGCAAAGGCGGCATCCAGCCCCAGCCCCATTCGGGACCACACCTCCTTTGCCAGATCGCCCAGCAGCTGGAACGCCTCACCGACGCCGCCAACCCGGGAAACCAGCTGCGAGAATTGATAGACCAACTCGCCAGCGCCAACGATCAATGCCCCAATGCCGGTTCGGATCAGCGCACCGCGCAGAACAACCAGTGCCGTGGCGACCCCGCGTACCGACAGGGCGGCTGCCGCCATGCCCGCCACCCAGCGCCCGAACATGATGCCCGCGAAGGTCGCGGCATAAGTGGTCAGCCGCCCGATGTTGTCAAAGAGTGCCTTGATCGCGATGCCCACCGGCCCGGTGGTGCGCGCGACGCTGGCCAGCGCAGTGGCCACGGCCTCCAGCGCCGGAGCGGCCGCAACCGCCAGCTGGTTCGAGACGCCGCGCCAGATCAACCCCAGCCGCGAAATCGCATCATTGGTGCGTTCGATCTGGTCAGCATCCTGCTCGGAAACCACCACCCCGAAGGCAAGCACGTCCTCGGTCGCCTGGCGCAGCGTAGCAGTGTCGATGCGCGACATGGCGATGGAGCCTTCCTCGCCGAAAAGCTGCCCCGCAACGGCGGCGCGCTCAGCCGCAGGCACGAAATCCGCGATGGCCGCGTTGATCGCGCCGACGCGCTGATCCAGCGGCAAGGCCATCAGGTTGGAGGCCGACAACCCGAGCCGGTCCAACGCATCCGCAGCGGGGCCAGTCCCGGCGGCCGCCTGGCTCAGCCTTCGCGTCAGATCCTTGGTCGCCTGTTCGATGCCGGACATCGACACGCCCGCCAACTCGCCCGCGCGCTCCAGCGTCTGAATCGAGGCGACGGTCGTCTCGAGCGATTGCGCCAGCTTGGCCTGCGCATCGACGGTCTGTAGCCCGGACCTGATCATCGCGGCACCGGCTGCGGCCAGTGCAGCCGTGGCGGCAGCGGCAGCCAGCGTGGCGCGGCGGGCGAAGGCGGCAACGCGTGCATTGGCCAGGTCCATTTCGCGCGACAGCCGCCCGAACCCGCGCACCCCGGCCTCACCGACGCCTTCCAACTCGGCGCGCACCTGGCGACCGCCTTCCGCCACGAGGCGGACGGAGACCCGTTTCTCAGCCATCGCGGCTTCCTTCCATCTGTTCGTTGAGTTTACGCACCATCACCGCCTCGATCTCGGGCAGCAGTTCCGCGGCGATCAGGGTGTCGATGCCCAGCGCTTGGGCCAAAGCGATGGCAGCACCCATGTCCCAGCCCAGCACTGCACCGTGGGTGACTCGCAGCTGACCGCCAAGGCGGCCGACCAGGTCCCAGACCTGCCAGCCGTCCTGCGTTTGGGGTTGGTTCAGTCTGGCCGGGCAGTCGGCGCAGTTGCGCTCGCGGCCCTCGTAGGGTTCGCAGGCCGTGCAATAGCTGTCGCCCCCGCCGAAGGACCACTCGGCAAGGGCGCGGAGGCGTTTTTTTCCTGATCCAGCAGCAGACCGCGCGCGACATACTGGGTCTGGAACGCCTCGAAAACCGGCCAGATTTCCAAAAGGGCGTCGATGCCGTCTGGTGACACCTGCACATTTGTGCCCATGGCATCCCCCACACCCTCCCAATCGAGAACGGCGCGGCGGGCCACGGACTTGGCCATGACCAGCGCCAGCTCTTCCTGGCTGGCATCTTCGGGCAAGGCGTTGATCGCAGCATCGGCGCGGGCCGACACCATCAGTGCGGTGGTCAGAGGGGCGACCTGCAGGCGCAGGCCGGGGGCAAGCTCCAGCCATTCAGGGGCGGCGGTCAGGTTCAGTCGGATCATCAGTAAGCCTCGATATCGTTGATCAGGGTTGCAGTGCACATGCGGGCCGGGCTGGCGGCTTTGGCGGCTTGCCAGTCGAATGTCGCCTGCACGCCCTGCGGCCCGGAAATCTCGATCCGGGGGCGCGGCAGGTAGACGGCGTGCACGGTGAAGGTGAAGCTCTCGCCGGATGGCAGCACATAGGCGAACGTGATCTCGCAGGGATCGCCGTTGATCGCCTGGGCCACCAGCGTGCTGTCGGCAAAGCGGACCTCGATCCGGCCGGTGAGTGCTGCGATGGACGGGTCCGCTCCGTCGATCTTGCCGTCGCTGCGGATGGTCTCGATCCGGTCGAGGTTGTTGGCATAGGTGATTTCGGCCGAGACCACATTGCCAAGCGCAGAGCCATTCCGGCTGATCGCGCCGTTGAAGTGACCGAACCGCTGCAGGGCCAGATCGGCAGGCGTGCCTGCACTGGTCGTTGTGGCAATGGTCTCGCCCTGTGCCACCAGCCGTGCGGTGGCGGTCAGCAGGCCCGAGCGTTGCACCTGCCAGGACAGCTGATCCAACACGCAGCCGGAATACATCGCAAAGCGCGGCACTTCGGGCATGCCGGTCTCGATCGACATCGATGGCAGCGTCCACGATCCGGACTGGTACTCATGGGTCCAGGGTGCCGCAGCACCAGTGGTTGTGGGATCACCGAAGGCAGCCTTGAGCCAGAACCCGAAAGCCTCAGCATCGATCGGCACAACGACATCGCCGTCCGCCGTCACCGCGTCCTTTATCGGGGCCAGGGGATCCCGGCCATAGCCCAGCAGTTCGCTGTTCAGCAGCGGCTGTTCCGATCCCAGCGAGGTGCTGGCAAAGGGCATTTTGGTGAAACCGCTGACGGGCGGCGTTCCATAGGTGGTCTCGAACGCAAGCGCCATCTGCGCCCGCGCGCCTTGCGCACGTGCCATGGGGGTCTCCTTGATGTTGGGGGTGTCAGGCCAGGGGGCCGGTGGTGGTGTAGTGCAGGACGACGGTGATCACTGCGGCCTTGAGGGCTGCCGCGCCCTCAATGGGGAGATCGACCGAGGCCGGGGCCTCGGGTTCAACCCAATCGCAGCGCCCGCCCAGCGTGCGGTCGGCCTCCAGAGCTGCCCCGATGGCGGCGATCAGGTCATCGAAGGCGCTGGCCCGGCCGGTTCCGGCCTGGACGACAACCTCCAGCTCTGCGCGATGCTGGAAGTGGTAGCGGAGCGGCGACAGCGTGACCTCCGGCTCACCGGGCTGGCCATCGCGCAGGATAATCAGTCCTGCCGCCGGGATCCGTTCGGGCAGCACCTCATCGCGCAGAACAACGGCGGCAAGCGGATTCAGCCGCGCGTGCAGCGCGGCGAGGACGGTTTCGCGGGTGGTGGGCATTTGTTATTCCAAGGCTAACGATTTTGCCAACAGCGGTTACGAGCCCTGTTTTGTCGAGGTTGCGAGGACTCATCTGGCAGCTTGGCACAGGTTGAAACTGGTCATCGCGCTGCACTCGCGCAGGAAGGGGACAGCTGCCAAGGCGAACCGTCAAACTTTCGGACCCTTCTGGGAAGCAGGTTGTCATGCAAACGTGCTTTAGGGTCTGCGTGATTGCATACCGCTTGAAAACGCTGCTAAACTCAGGGTGAGTGTTTCATCCCACCGGGTAAATCTTGTGAGTTGGATCGTACCAGATCACTGTGAACTCATCCAAGATGCGAAAGCCCCAAAGGCGCTGCAAATTTCCGAGGCGAAATCGGAAAATTGTGTCTTGGTACTTTTCGATCTCAATTAGTCGAAGCTGAGCTTCATCACAGATGCTTTCGATGTCCATGTTATGGTGCATCTTGTGTCCGCTATCGGAGCTGAACGTGTCGATTTCCGCCCATGTGAGTTGAGAAAACTCCATCAGGCGCGGCGCAATCTGAGCGTCCCATTCTTCTTGAGCCCACTGACGCGCGACCCCCCAAGTCCAAGCGCCTTCGGTGTCCGGGTCATCGCAAGACCAGCGTACTGGTAACGTAAAGATAGAGGCAGGATTTTCCGACGCTCTGGGCTGCTTTTCGGAAATTTCTTCCGCCACAACGGCAACAAGACGGGCACTCTTTTCGAGAGCCGCTAACCGCGCTTGAGACTTGCGGGCGATTCTTGCCTCACGTTTACTGTTCTGGGGCAATGCTAGAGTAGTACTCGACGAGCCATGCGGGAAAGATCTCGGTGTTCTGCCCCTCTGCGTAAGCCATTTTCCAAGGATCTTCCATGTGGGTAAGATCGCTTAGCCATTGCGCGTCTTTGTTGCTATAGAAGCCAAGAACGCGGTCGATAGTCTCTTTTTGCGTATCGGTCAGATTCGCGCTGGTACCCTTGGAAACAGCATCGATTCGAAAGCGCCCTTTCGTCTCCTGCCAGAGTTCGCGGACTACGGGTCCGTTTTGCCATGCTTCTATTGCTTCAGGGAAAATAACGTCGTCATCCCAGACGGTTGACCATGCCTGCGAGTAGTAAATGAGCTTTTGGAGCTTCATCGTAGTCATTGGACCACATTGCTCCAAGATATAGGTTGCTGCGTCGAAAACGTTGGCCATGCTTCTCCCTCACATGCACAGCATATAGGAACTTTCTTACAGAATGTGAATCCCTTGTGCTCACCAATGGGCTAGTAGCTGTTATTGCTCTGCTCGCAGCAACCGGCAGGTCCTGTCCTGAACTCCAGACGTCAGCCCAGTTTTCCGTCAACCCAATTCGCAACGATCAGCCCCGGCACGCCATCCACCGCGCGCGCCGCATCCCGCGCCAGATCCAGCCGCTTTCGCAGCTTGACCTGGGGGACCAGCAGGAAGATCGGCACGGTGGTCAGCCCGCGCCCTGTCTTTGATCTGGAGGCCACAGCGCGACCGTTGGTATTCAGCCGTCCCTCGGCCACCAGCAGGCTCGGCCCGCGACGGCGATAAATGAACCGCAGGCGCAACCCCGTGCGGCGTTCCCATTCACCGGGGGTAATGCGGCCATCCTTGGTGCTTTTGCCCGCAGCGGGCGTGGGGATGGCCAGCCAGAACCCATCCCTGGACCGGATCAGCGGGCCGGTATCATGCGCACCGATTATGACTGGGGCCTTGGACCAGACGAGTGCCGCTGCATTCAGGCTGTTGCTGGATTTCGGAAAGGTCTGACTGCGGATCGAATTTGCTAGTCGTCGACCCAGACCAGCGCCGGTGATCTGCGCCCGCCAGTCGGATTTCAAGCCGCTGCCCGCCTCTCGCATCGCGGCGCTGACGGCCTTTTCCCCGGCCTTGATCTCGGCGGCCATCATGGCCACGAGGTCCGGATCGATGTTGAGTTTCAGCTTCAAATTTCCACAGACCTCATTTTCCGGCTATGATGCGCATTCATTTCAACTTCAGAACCGGGGAGGAAGACGATGATTGATCGTGACGCGTATGTGGAGAAGGCCAAGGCGAATATCGACAAGTGGAACGCAGAGATCGACAAGATGCAGGCAAACGCCAAGGAAGCGCAGGCCGACGCGAAGATCAAATACGAGAAGCAGCTCGCGGAAATGCGCAAGCAGCGCGACGAGGCCGAGGCGAAGATGAAGGAGGCGCAGCAGGCGTCCGACGCCGCCTGGGACGATATGCGCAAAGGCTTTGAGCAGGCATGGGACAGCCTCTCGGAGTCGTTCCAGAGTGCTATGAAGCGGTTCAAATAGCTGATCACGCTGGCACCTTGGCGGCCATCAATGCAACGAGATCAGGATCGATATTGGGCGTTAGCTTCATGATGGGCGCAGATCCAGCGCCCAGATCAGGCGTTCGCGGTCGCGGATCGGTTCGCCTTGGATGGTGAAACTGTCGGCACCGATCACGATCAGATCGCTGGGGCGAGGGTCTGGCAGATCGTACACGCGCACGTCCACCATCACTGTGTCGCTGACAAATCGCCCGGCCCCGAATTCGGTGATACGATCCGGTGCGCGGCGGATCACCCGGATAGTTCTTTCCTCGGATGTGGTAGCCGACATCCAGAGCGCGGCCACGGCCATGGACGGGTTGGTATAAATCCGGTCCATGGCGGCAGTGAAAACGGTCATGGCGAGCCTGTCAGTTCGAAGTGTGCAGGCGGATCGCGATGCGTGGCCGCTTGTTCACCGGCAGGATCGAGGCCTCGGTCATCAGGTCGATCCAGCGGCCTTTCTCGTCGAGATGCTGGCGGGCGTAGAGCGGCAGGCCGAGGGTGTTCGCCGCCTCGAGAAGGTTGGCCGGACCGCCATAGGTGGTGAAGGTGTCCATCGTGCCCAGCGGGAAGGCGATGCCTTCGTTCGCCGGGACCAGCCGTTCGGTCGCTTTGGTCGAGAGGGTGACGGTGCCGGAATACTCCTCGAACACGATGCCCGCGAAGGGAAAGTTGCGGCGCACGTCCTGGCGCAGGGGTTGCGCTCCAGTCGCGGCGTAGAACTTGTAGGCTTCCTCGGTCTTCGGATGCGCGATCAGTTTGTCGAAGAATTCCCGGCTGACGAGGGCATGCACGTCCGACATGCTTTCACCCAGCAGATTGTCCTCAATGGCGCGCAGCACCTCCCGCACCTTGCCCTGCACATTGGTGCCCGCCGTGCCGAGGACGAAGTCGACCGAGATTTGCGCCAGCCCGAATTCGGTGAAGTAATTGTAGAGCGTGGTCCCGGCCCCATCCTTCACGATGCCCCGCAGCGCGTTCATCTCCATGTATTCCCGCGTCTGGGCATGCTTGCGGCGCATCAGCTGCAGCTTGCGGTTCATCACCTCGACCAGAGGGTCGGCCCCATCGAAGACGCCCAGCGCGGGTTGGCCCTGAATGTCGCCGGGCAGGATCACGTCATCATGCGGGATCCACGGCAGGGCGAAGCTGCGCATCGACCGCCCCTCGCGGGTGCCGACGGTGGCGGGACCGCCCAACGGCACGGAGGGCAGCAGGTTCAGCACGCCCTCATATTGCTCGATGATCACCGACCGCTGGCTGACGCCTTCAAAGCGGAAAAGGCCGATCTGGCCGAGGCGGGTGTAGAGGTTGGGCAGGATGTTGATGGCCTGCGTCATCTCGGCCAGCGAATAGCCGCCAGCGTCAAAGGGATTGCGGACAAGGGTCATAGGGTGCTCCGGGGGCTGAAGGGGGAAAGGGCGTCAGACGCCGTCGCGGGCGATGATGCCGACGGCAGCAAGTTGGGCGATCTTGGCGGTGATCTTGGTGCCGTCATCGACGGTGGCGTCATAGGCGAGGCCCGCTCGCGAGACGATCGAGGGGCCACGGACGACCACGATGCCGGTGGCATCCGCCAGTGTGGCATCGACGGCATAGAGCAGCACGGCGGTTGCGGTCTGCGCGCCATCCGAGCCGGTCGCGGTCGCCAGCTTGTACTTGCCACTGGCGGTAATTTGGCCGAGCACCGAGCCGACCGGATAAGGCATGCCTTGCAGCAGAGTGATCACTTCGCGGGTGTAGTTCGGGTTGACCTCATATTTGAGGACATCGCCCATGCTGGGCGGTTCCGTCAGGACGGGCATTGGTCAGTCTCCATGATTTGGGGGTGGGTGCGAGATCAGCGCTTGGCGTCGGTCGCGGTTTTCTTCGCGGCAGCGATGATCGGGCTGTCTTTTGCGGCGGCCGCCGCTGGAGCGGTGGCGACGATGCCAGCAGCATCGCCGCGGGCAGCAAGGTCGGCCAGCACGCGGGCGCGCAGAGCCTCGGGTTTGATGCCACGCGTGACGGCGTCGGCCGCATCGATGGTCACACCGAGCCGGGCTGCTTGAGCACAGACCTGCGCCACTTCGGCGGCCTCAGCACGAATGGCCTCGGGGTTCATGGCTGCTGCTGCTGGTTTCGGCACAGCAGGTGCCGGAGCGTCCGTTGCAGGCGTGGCGGCAGCGACCGACGGTTCGGTCGTGGTGGGGGCGGCGGCTTCATCGGGGGGAATGGCAGTTGCGGCTAGGTTGGGAGTGTCGCTGGGCGTGGTCATCATCTGTGGACCCTTTCTGGTGGGGAGCGGGATGCCGCGGGATGCGGCGGCGAAGGCGTGGAAGGCGGTGACGGGATCGGCGATTTCGTCAGCCAGACCTGCCGCGATGGCATCGGCCCCGCGGAACACGGCGGCTTCGGTGGCCAGAGCTGCGGCATCGGACAGGCGATCTCCACGACCAGCCGCGACGGTTTCGGCGAAGAGGAAACGGTCCACCTCCAGCTGACGCTGCATCTGGTCGTGTATGGCCTCGGGCAGAGGTTGATATGGATTGCCATCGACCTTGTGCGATCCTGCGTGGATCAGCGTGACGGCGATGCCTTTCTGATCGAGCGCCCCGCTCATATCAGTGTGCAGCGCCACCACACCGATGCTGCCGACAGCACCCGTCCGGGGCAGGATGATCCGGTCAGCCTGCGATGCCAGAACGTAACCTGCGGACAGGGCATGTTCCGTGACAAAGGCATGGATGGGTTTCTGCGCCCGCGCTGCCCGGATGCGATCTGCCAGATCGAAGGCCCCCGCGACCTCCCCACCAAAGCTGTCGATGTCGAGCGCAATGCCTTGAACGGCCGGGTCGGCCAGCGCAGCCTGCAGCTGCGCGGCAATCCCTTCGTAAGACGTCAGGCCGGAGGATTGGCCAATCCAGGAGCCACGGTGCACAAGTGTGCCCGCGATTTCGATAACGGCAATGCCATCAATCATGGCGAAGGGCTGGCTGCCGCCCTGCTGGTGGCGCTGGGCGAGGTCGTTCCCAAAGAGGGAAGCCCGAGCGGGAAGAGATGCCGCGGCTTGATCCAAAGCTTCCACATCAAGGCCCTGGAAGGTGATGTCCTGCCCGGTGATGCGCGGCCCTAACCCCGACAGGAACGCCAGCGCTTTGGCCGGGTCGACCATCAATGGGGTGTTGAAGGCGCGCTGGGCGATCTGGGCGTGGTGCATCATGCGCCTTCCTTGACGTCGGGTTTTTCATCGGCGCTGTCGTCCGTCTCGTCGTCCCTGGCACTGTCCTGATCGTCTTTCACCCCACCTTCGCCCGGCCCCTGCGCCGGGGATCCCGGACGCCTGAAGTCGAGGCCCAGCGCCAACTCGCGTTTACGCTCCGCGGCGATTTCCCGATCCACCTGTTCGGCGTCGTAGCCACGCTCGGACAGCGCCTGGGTGCGGGATTTCAGGCCCGCTTCGATCTGCAAGATCTCGGCCGAGGCGTCCTTCATCGGATCGATCCAGTCCCATTTGGTCGGCAGCCAGGCGCAGGCCTGATATTGGCGGCGCTTGCTGTCATAGCCGGGCAGATCCAAGGCTCCCGACAGCACGGCGGTGTCCATCCAGCGCACCCAGACCGCCCGGCAGAGCTGAAACACCAGCACCCCGTGCTGCCAGGCTGAGATGCGGCGGCGGAATTCGATCAGCGAGATGCGGGTGTTGGAGAAGTTACCCTTGGCGGTGTCGCCGGTCAGATAGCCATATGGGATGCCCAGCGCCGCCGCGATTTGCAGGAGCGTGCGATACTGGAACGGCTCATAGGTGCCGCCGGAGTCAGGGGTCGCCGGTGTCGAGACATCTTCGCCGGGATCGAGCCGCACCACCTGGCCGGGTTCCACCTCCAGATCCTCCTCGGTCGGTTCCAGCGGGGTTTCCGGGGCTGGCGAAGTGATGAACATCGCAAACATCGCCGCAATTTTCTTCCGCTCCAGTTCGGCGTCGTCGTAGAGGTCCAGCGTGAACAGCTTGACGATGGCCGCCGCGAACCGCGATACGCCGCGCAGCTGGCCAGCTTCCACCGGGTCGAGAACGTGGATCACGTCGGCGGCGGGGACACGGACAGTTTCGCCCGCAAGGCCCGGATCGGTCAGATCGCCCGGATGGCGGCGCAGGAAGTGATAAGCCACACGGCGGCCGATGCCGTCAAATTCGATGCCCTGGCGGATCATCCCCGCACCGGGAAGGGTTCGGTTCATATCGAGGGGCAGCATTTCGGCGGGCAGCATCTGCAACTGCAAAGGCACCGTCAGACCGTCTTCTGCCCGGCGTGGCCGGATACGAATGAAGACCTCGCCCGACAGGAACACCTCGCGCGCCGCCCGGCGCTGCAGCCCATAGAAGTCAGTCAGACCCTCGGCGTCGGCGTCATCGGTCCAGGCAAGCCACAGCGCCTGAAGCTGTTCTTTCTGATCGGCATCCGCAATGGAGCTGGACGGCTTGATGCCATCGCCGACGACATTGCTGGCGAAGCTCTCCACGGCATTGGCGGCATAGCCGTTGTTCCTGACCAGCCAGCGGGCCCGGGCGGTGATGGTGTCGCCCGAGGCCGCGATCAGCGTGTTCACATGGGCGCGGGATGCGCGGAATCCGCGTAGACGGCGATGGGCTTGGGCCGCGTCAAAGCCGCCGATGATCGAGCCGATGCGCTGCCGGAAAGCCTCGAAAGCCATGGATCAGAGGCCTTTCGAGGCCACGGTACCCCAGCGTCTGCGACGCGGAGTGCCGGAGGTGGCGGTAACGATCCGCGTTTCCAGATCACTGATCGCGGTGGCCAGCTCCGCATCTGAGCCATAGGTGATGGTCTTGCCGTCGTAGCTGACCGAGCGGACGCCCGCGTAGCGGGCCTCCTGCAACGCGGCCAACAGCGCGCGCATCCGTTCCAGATCCATCTCAGTCCCTCATGAAGTTCGGTGTGTAGGCCCGGCGTTTGCGCCGTGGCGTCGTTGGTGTTCCCGCCTTGGGCGGGGCGGGCGCGGCCTGTTCGGTCTCTGCCGCCTGCTGAGGTGCCGGGCGGGTTTCCACCCCGGCCTGTTCTTCAAGCCGTCGCCATGTCGCCTCGTCCCAGCGATCCGCGCCCATGATCCAAGCCGCCGCCCGCGCATAGACCCGACAGTCCAGCGCTTCGTTGCGTTCCCGCATCTTCTGCCATTCGGGGTGGGCATAGCCGCGCTTGTTGCGAACGGTGACCAGCTGTTCGGCCACCAGCTGCTTTAGCCATTCGGTGTCGATCCAGTCTGGCAGATGGACTGTGCCCGGCGCGTCCAGAATGCCCAGCGCCCGGTCCTCGTCGCTCGGCCGCTCCAGCCGCAGGAAGCGGTAGGTTTCGGTCTTGAAGGTCGCTGTGGCGACGGACCACAGCCGCGCGCCCCGGCGCAGACGTTTGCCGCCGATGGTGGCGTCGACGAAGGTCGGGCCCGACACCGGCGTCGCGCGGTTGAAGCCCTCGAGGCCCTTGACGGGTGCGACCTGATCGAACCCCTGCGCCCGCGCCCAAGTGTAGACTGCCGGGGCCTCATAGCCGGTGTCGATAGCCAGCTTGCCGATCACCATTACAGCGCCGTTCGCGCAGACCCACGTCCGACCCAGCAGGGCGGTCAGCTTGTCCCAGCAGGACGGATCGTCGGGGCCACCGGCAATGACGATGTGGTCGACCAGCCAGCTTTCCAGCCCACGCCCCCAGGCCCAGACGTCGACCTCGATCCGGTCCTTCTGCACATCGACGCCCGCGGTGAGGAACAGACCTCCAGCCGGGATGTGCGCGCCTGCGTAAGCCTCGCGCCGTTCTGCCAGCCGCTGCCATTCCGGCGCATCGCCAGACTCAACCCATGTCTCGCCCAGCAGGGTGTTGCGCGCGGCGCGCAGCATCTCTTCCGAGCCTTGCGCCGCCAGCCAGTCCCGCGCGATCTGCTGCCAGCTTTTCCAGCCCAGCGGCGAATAGAGCGCCGAGAGGTGGAAGCCGATGGAATGCGGATCGGCGGAAACGGCCGTCGCCCGCCACTCACCGCGCTCCAACATCTGCGTCTTGTGATGCTCGGCGATGGCGCGTTCGCAGCCCTCGCAATGATAGACTGCGGTGTCAGGACGGCCCTTGTCCCAGCGCAGCCGTTCAAACTGCAGCCATTGCATGTGGCCGCAATGTGGGCAGGGCACGAAATAGCGGCGCTGGTCCGATGCATCAAACTCGCGCTCGATCCGGCTCAGACCCCTGATCGTCGGGGTCGAGACCATGAACACCTTGCGCCGGTGCGAGAAGGTGGTGGTCCGCGCCTCGGCCAGTGTGACGGGATCGCCTTCCTCGTCGGCCGAGGCCGGATAGGCGTCGACCTCGTCGAGGAAGATATACCGCGCAGGCATCGACCGCAGGCCGGTGGCCGAGTTCGCGCCTGTCAGCACCAGGATGCCGCCGGGGAATTCCTTTGACAGCATTGAGTTGCCCGCGTCGCGCGACCGGGCCGGGTTGACCCGTTCGCGTAGGGCCGGGCTTTCGGCGATCAAAGGGTCGATCCGCCCGCGTGAGGTGCGTTTCGCCATCTCCACCGTCGGCAGCACCGCCAGCATCGGCCCTGGCGCATGGTGGATCACAAACCCGATCCAGTTGTTGCCAGCCTCCGTCGCGCCAACCTGTGCTGCCTTCATGAAGCTGACGCGCTGCGCCGGGTGCCGCGGCGACAGCGCATCCATTATCTCGCGCAAGTAAGGCGTGCGCGTGGTGCGGTATTGCCCCGGCTCGGCCGAGGCCCGCGAGGACAGTTTGCGGTGCTGATCCGCCCATTCCGACACGGTGAGGTCCGGATCAGGCCGCATCCCGCGACGCCAGGCCCGCAGCATATCCTCGGCCCCTTCAAAGGCGAGATCAAGGTCTGCCGTCAGGTCGTTGCTTGCCGTGCCGTCACTGTCCGATGCTGACCCGGAGATCGGCGAGGGCGTCGAGTTGCGCTCTGACATGGGTTTCCAGCACCCTCTGCAGGATCGCGGCCTCGATTGTCACTGGCTGGGCCGATTGTTTTTCCACCTCTGCTGCGACCTCGGCCGCCATAAGCGCTGCGACCCTGCTGGGCCATGTGACCCAGACGTCCCGCTCTTGCCGCGCGAGCCTAAACACCAGCGTTTCCGCGCGCGCCCGGTCCACAAGTGTGCCTTTCTTCTTCTGGATCGCCAGCTGGCGTTCCTGCGCCTGGTAGACCGTCAGCGCGGTGCGGGCTTTCAGGTAGGACGCGCTATCCGCGGGGCCCGAGAAGCTGGCATCGCCGCCGGTGCTGCGCCGCTGCTGGTCAGGGTTGGTCATGTCGGCCCGGCGCACGTCCGACGCGGCGGCGTTGATCGAGCCATCGCTATAAACCACCAGCCGACCGGCCTTGCGCGCCTTCTGGATTGCCCCGCGCGACAGGCCTGAATGGGCGGAATACTCGCGTTCGGACATACCTTCCATGGCGATGGGACGTGACCTCAAGATATTGGGATTAAACGAAAATAGTGATCTTATTCAGTTGATTGCACTCACTCGTCGAGCGACTCTCGGATCAGGAAATCACCCCCGGATCGGAGACCAGACCATGACCGCCATCACCACAATCCGCATCGATCACGACGCTCTACCCCACCAGTTCGACCGCTCGCGCCCCGACGCCGTCGCCGAGGCCATCGAGGCCGCGCTGCGTGAGGACGGGATCGCCGCCGAAACCTCCGATGTGATCTCGCACATCAAGATTGAATTGCCGACCACGCAGCTGGCTGCTGCCAGCGCCGTGCTGGCCGACCTGCAGTTGATTTGAAGCCCCCAGTGTAATCAGAAAGCACTGATATTGCTTGGAATTACCTACGATGATCGGCGCGACAGAGCGATTGTGATGACATGAAAACGATGCAACTCACCCAACGGAGCCACGCCATGACACGCCTCAACCCGATCACCACACCGCGCCACCAGCTGCGCGCCGAAAAGGCCCGGCGCAACCGCGAAGCCGCCCTGAACGCCTTCATCGGCAAGAAGGTCGAGATCGACGAGATGCTCGCCCGTCTGCAGGCGCTGAGTGACGATCATTTCAACTGCAATCCCGACGAGGTCAACTGGGGCAATGTCGGCACCCTTGAGCACTATGCGGGCCTGCTCAAGCGCATCACGGACAGCGCCTTTGGCGAGGGTGAGCACGCCGAATAAACGGAATAAGCGCTATGACGCGGCCCGCCAATGCGGCGGGCTTGCCCCGGTGGAAGGCCGCGCAATCCCGCGCCACCCGATCAGGACCGGAGACACAATGCCCAAACTTACCGACACGCAAACCATCATTCTCAGGACTGCTGCCCAGCGCGCAGACAATCTCGCAATGCCGCTGCCGAAGGGGTTGCATGGTGCCGCTGCGAAAAAGGTCATCACCATGATGATCGGACGCGGCTGGCTCGAGGAGGTCGACGCCGACCTGCGCAATGGCGAGCCGTTCTGGCGCGAGACCGGCGATGGCCACGGCACTACGCTGGTCGCCACCGACGCGGGCCTGCTGGCCATCGGGGTTGAGCCCGTCGTGGTCAAGACCATGGCTGCGATCCGCACCCACGCTGCACAACCGCCTGCGTCCAAACCGCCGACACCGCGCGCCGGGACCAAACAGGCGCAGATCATCACCCTTCTGCAACGTCACGAAGGCGCTACTATCGCCGAGATTGTCGCGGTAACCGGTTGGCAAGCTCATAGCGCGAGGGGCTTGATCTCGGGGGCGCTGAAGAAGAAGCTGGGCCTGCCGATCACCTCTGAAAAGGTCGACGGACGCGGCACGGTACATCGTTTGAACGCCTCCTGACCGTCCGAACTTCAGCGGCCAATACTCGATCCGTTGCGGCACGGTAGGTACATTCATGCTGCCAGCCTCTTTGCCTTCAAGTCGGCGAAGGTCTCACCCGTGTCGGCCAGCACGGCATTGGCACCGGTGAATTGCTGCCAGCGCTCGATGGCGACATCGATGTAGGCCGGGTTCAACTCGATCCCGAAGCACACGCGCCCGGTCGTTTCGGCCGCGATCAGCGTGGTGCCGGATCCCATGAACGGTTCAAACACGGCCTGACCCGGGCTCGAATTGTTAAGGATCGGGCGGCGCATGCACTCGACCGGCTTCTGGGTGCCGTGGACGGTGGCCGCATCCTGATCCTTGCCGGATATGTGCCAGAGGGTGGTCTGTTTGCGGTCGCCCGCCCAGTGGCCTTTGCCGGTCTTCTTGACCGCATACCAGCAGGGTTCATGTTGCCAGTGATAGTCGCCCCGGCTGAGAACGAGGCGGTCCTTGGCCCAGATGATCTGTGACCGGACTGCGAAGCCAGCCGCCATCAAGCTGTCGGCTACCGTCGCCGCATGTAGCGCACCATGCCAGACATAGGCCACGTCGCCCGGAAAGAGCGCCCAAACTTCGCGCCAGTCGGCACGGTCATCATTCAGGACCTTTCCGGTGCGTTTGGTCTTGGCCGCACCCGCCTGGTTGCGCCAAGACGGATCATATTCCACGCCATAGGGTGGATCGGTGACCATAAGCAGCGGCTTCACATCGCCAAGAAGTCGGCCGACCACATCGGCGGATGTGCTGTCGCCGCAGATCAGCCGGTGTGGTCCGAGCTGCCAGAGATCGCCCGCAACCGAAACCGGCGTGACCGGCGGTTCGGGAATGTCATCCTCACCCTCGACAGCACCACCTTCAGGTTGATCCGGATCCTGCAGCAGCGCGTCCAGATCCTCGTCGGTGATCCCCAGCAGTGACAGGTCGAAATCCTCAGCCAGTAACCCGGCGATTTCATCGCGCAGCATTGCCTCGTCCCATTCGCCCAGCTCGGTCAGTTTGTTGTCGGCGATGCGGTAGGCTCGGCGCTCGGCTTCATCCAGGTGGCCAAGCCGAATTACCGGCACATCTTTCAGCCCCAGCATGGTGGCGGCCAGCACCCGGCCGTGGCCCGCGATCAGCTCACCATCGTCGGCGACCATGCAAGGCACAGTCCAGCCGAACTTAGCCATGCTGGCAGCGATCTTCGCCACCTGATCGGTGCCGTGGATCTTGGCATTGCGGGCATAGGGGCGCAGCCGGTCAAGCGACCAGGTTTCGATCTGGCTTGGCGCAAAAACGAGGTCCATGGGGGCTCTCTGACATGCGGACACGCCGATGCGCGCGGGCGAATGGCCAGCGATCAGATCGGGGTCGGCGATGTTGGGGAAATCAAAATCGCCCGCGAGGGTTTCTCCGGGCGAACTGCTTCGATGATCAAGGTATGAGTCAAGGGGGGCAGGTCTGTCAACAGAAAATCTTGCGTCGATTCAAGGCCTTCCCAGCGGGTGGCTTCCGGTGGCTGGCTTCTGGTCAGGGTGGCTTCCCTGGCTTCCGTCGGGTGGATTTTACTGTTTTTGTCAAGAATCCACCCTGAGCGCGAATGATCCAGTGTAAGTATCTGTAATCGCGTGACTTAATTTTTGGCAATCACTGAGGTGGATTCCAAGTGGATTCCCCGGTGAAAGTGTCAGTCGCTAGAAAAATGCCGCGCTGCGCCCCCCCGTATACGTCCAGGGCCGCGGAGGAACCATGCCAAGGGGGAGGCCGCCGTGAAACCGCCGAAGAGGATCGTTCCTTGTGCGCCAGTCGGTGCGTTGCGACCAGCCATCCAAAAAGTCTGATCAAGTTCCTTTCAGAAAGTCATCGACAAACTCGGACACCGGCGCGATGCCCGTTACCAGAAGATGATCGCGGGCGCGGGTGCACGCGACATAGAGCAAATGCCGTTCCGTATTGTAGACCTCCTCCAGATCAGCATCGTCGGCCACCGATTCAATGCGATCCGATTGTGGTATGACGTCATCGTCGCAGGCCATTACCACGACCGAGCGGAACTCCAGCCCCTTGGCGAAGTGCATCGTGCTGATGGCGACAGCACCATCCTCGACCTCAACCTTGTCGTTCAACTCAACTGCGCGCGCACCTGCAGCCTTGACTGCAGTCCGTGCACGTTTCAGTTCAGCATCGGAACGTACGAAAACGCCCACCTCACTTGGTGCGCACCCCTCCTGCAGCCGGTCCTTGATCCATTTGCCCACGATGTGGCATTCGTGTTCGGGATCTTTGCAAGCCTCAACCATCGGCGAAGGTCCGTTGAACATCGATACCGTGCCACGCCGTCCCTCTGTGTTTCCATCCACGTCAGAGACTGTCGCCGGAAGCAGTCTGTCGGCATGAAGTCGGATCTGATGTGATGTGCGATAGTTGATGCGCAGCGTATGGGAACGGCCGCGGACATCTAGGCCCAGCGCTTTCCACGAAAATGGCTGCTGGAAAATTCGCTGGCCGAGATCGCCCGCGAAGAAAAGCCCGTCGCTCCGGCCAGCAGCCATCGCGGCGAAAAACCGCGCCTCGGCGACGCCCAGATCCTGAGCCTCGTCGATGACTGCGAAATCATAAGGTCGGTCAATCTTTCCCGATAGGCTTTCTGTCAGTTTTTCGAATACATCAGACCAAGTGACAATGCGCCGTTCCACGAGCTCGGCCCTCACGCGTTCAAAGATTGCCCACAGGGTTTCGCGCTGTTTGCCGCCGATCCTAGTTTTGCGACCCAGGCGGGACACGTCTCGATACTCGTCCCATGATCGCAGCTGCCACGCGTCAACAACGTCCCCCCACTCACCAACCAGGAAATGGTTCGAAAAGCGGTGCCCTTCTACCTCTGATGCCGCCTTGGTGATCAGCGTACGGATCAACGCGGGTGCGGCAATCTGGGGTTGGCCGAACAGCTGGGAGTAGAGATCATATCCTACTGCGGAGATCGATTTGACGGTGATCCGGTCGGCTACCCCCGGCTCGCCCCCCACCAGACTTGCCAACTTGACCCGCAGGGAATTTGCCAGAGCTTTGGAGAAAGTGGTCAACAGAACGTTCGAGCCTGGGTTGACACGTGCCAGATGAACAGCGCGATGTAGCGCCACGATTGTTTTGCCGGTTCCTGCCGATCCTGACACGCGGGTCGGACCGGTAAAGGACCGCTCGACCAGTTCTGCTTGGGCCGGATGAAGGAATACAGCCCATTTGTCCCAAGGATAGTCGAGCGCCTGCTTCAGTTCCTCGGCGTTTGTCAGAACGCGGAAACGGCGCTGGGCATCGGGATGAGCGAACGGATCGGCTTCGACAGGCGCAGGTTCGGGCGGTTGCGGCTTCTCGCCCACGGCCAGTTTGAGCAGTGCTTCCTGTGCTTCTTGCGGCAGGTGTTCGATAATATCGAATAGGGTGTCCTCGTCGGCCGCGCGGACATCGTTCACCCATTCCTCGGGCACGCCAAAAGCCATCAGTTCGAACTTGCGCAGGTTGTCGAACAACCGGGCTGCCGGTTTGACCGCGGGCGCAGGCGCAACAGGCACTTCTTTGGGTTTGAAGATTTCAATCTCTTCAACCCGCTCGCGCACCTCGACCAATTGCATCGCGCCGGTCGTCGGGTGACGTTCGATCTTGCGGCGCTCGGCCCATTTGTACGCGTCGTCGTGATGGTCGACATAGACCAGCAGGATACTGGCTGCGGTGCGATGTACGATCAGACGGATATCGGAATTCACCCGCACCGACCAGAAGTTCGTATCCTTCGCACGGTCGAGTTTGTGGAATGACAGGCCGTTCGAGGTCGGGTCCAGTTGCAGATCGAAAGCCGTCATTTTGGCAGCCTTCTGCTCCTGTGTAGTTAGTCGGGCGAGGCTATCAGTGAAAGTGTCGGCGATCCGGAATTCCATCAGTCTTTCGGCCGAACATACTTGGCAAGATTGATGCCCTTGCGAAGTTCCGTCTTGTAGGAGTCAGGCAATCCGGCCCGCGCGAGGATTTCTGGCAAAGACATACCGGTGATCTCGTCCGCATAGGTGATCGCGAACAGATGAATATGGGTCACCTGTTCTTTCTGGGCGGCACCCTTTTGATACATATCTGCAAGTTTACGTGCTGCTTCGTCTATCGTCATGTTTCTACTCCACCGCGAACACTTTCATCACCTCGTCGCCGAGGTGGTTGATGACCTTCACCGCGATCCGGCCTGACTTTGGCTTGGCAAACGGCCGGGAGGTGTCGGAATACAGGCTGTCCCAGGCTTCCTCGTCGATCTCGGCCTTCAGCGTCGTCTTCAGTGCCTTGTAGGGGTCGTTGGCACCTAGGAAATAGGCGTGGCGGACGAAGAACGACTCCTCGTTGTAATCGGTGTCCAGCATCCACAAGGCGATGCCTTCCGTGCCTTCGCTTTGCACTTCGCCGGTCTGCGGCTTGAACACATCCACGCCGTAGACCTGCACCGTCACCATGCCGTCGCCCACATCGGTGATGCGAATATCCGGCTCGCCGAAGATCACGAACAGATTGCCAGCGCCGGTCGTTTTCAGATCCTTGGCCATGTGCATGTCGGGGTTCATCCGGGCCTTCAGCACGTTGATGCGGCCCAGCTTGTCGAACTCTGACGAATGGGCGTCGTAGTTGAAGGCGCAGGCGATCAGCACATCGAAACCGGCATCGCCTGCCTCGCGCGCGGCGGCGACCAGATCGGGGCGCGAGACTGTGCCGAACTCGGGGCCGATGAACACGCCTGCGCGGCGTTGTACGTCGCCCTCCATGAACGTGCCTTCGGCGCTGACATGCTTGCCGGGCCAGCCTTTCAGGGCAGTGAAAATGATCCGGTCCTCCTTGTGGGCCTGCTGGACGCCAGCGGCTTTCAGGTTTTCCAGGATCATATGGGCGAAATCGGTAAAGCCGTCGTCGCGTTCGGCGGCGCGGCGTTTACCCTCGGCGGCCTCGTGCAAGTCTACCAGCTCGTCGTTCCAATCAACGGCGAGGGTCCGGTGGGGTGACAGGCTTTCCACAGTGAAGGGCCCCGCGACGCGGGTTTTCGAGGTGTCGGGAAAGGGCTTGTCATAGAGGTATTCGAAATCGGCCTTGGCCGCGATGCTGGCGTCGATTTCGCGCTGCCGTGCGATGCGGGCCTCCCAGAACGCGGCCAGCGCCTTTTGCGCCAGAGCGGGCCAACCGGAGGGGGCCTCGCGCGGGACTTCCCATTCCATCAATCCGCCTGCCGGGGCCATTTCGCCGGAGGGGAGCTTGACCTCTCCGCTTGCGGTAAAGCTGACTTTCGTGCCTTTGCGGCCGCCGACCTCCACCTTGAACGGGGTGGCGTGGCCTGCAAGGGCGTTGTTGAGGGTGGCGAGCGCATCCTCGACCGCCGGTTGCAGCTTGTCCCAGATCACGTCGATTTCGGCGTTGTTGGCGATGTCCTTGAGCATAATGTGTGGCACACGGTCATAGACAAAGCCTTGACGAATGCTGCCATGAGTGGGGATTGTTTTGGGAGGAGTGCGGGTTATTTCGCCTTCCTTCTGCTGCCCCTCGACGCTGTCGGCGAGCAGGTAATAGGGATAGCGCGCGCCCATCAGGCGCGATCGGGCGAGCGCCACGGCGACGCGGGAGGTATCAATGGTGATCCAGCGGCGGCCCCATTGCTCGGCGACATAGGCCGTGGTGCCAGAGCCGCAGGTCGGATCGAGCACGAGATCACCGGGATCGGTGGTCATCAGAATGCAACGTTGGGCAATCTTCGAATTAGTTTGGACGATATACAGTTTGTCGGCAGTGAAAGAGCCTGTCCCAACATCAGTCCAGACGTTATTAATTGGCGCTACGTTAAAATCATCAAAGCGACGCAAATATTGGAACGATACATTCTTAGTCGTATATAGACGCGAAGCGGCTTTTAGGCGGTCCATTCCTGTAGTGTTTGTTTTCCAGCCGCCCTTTCCGGGACCGGCCAGATGCCCATGATGAGATATTTTGAACGTCGCGCTTTCCGGCGAGCTTTGACTCGTGAGGTTGTCAGGACGAAACAATCCCGCCCCTTCTGGGAGGTCTTTTGTCCCGGACAACTCATCCGAATCCGCAGCGCGATCAGAACCATCCAGCTCAATTACTCTGCGGTAGAGATTTGCCGAACTCATTTCAGCCTTTTCGAAGTAGAGCTGGCGATATTTTACACGGCCTTTAACTTTTGAGAACCAAAGGACAGTGTCGTAAACTCCTGCAATAGTTAATGTCCCGCCGCTGGGGCTTCCTGCACCACTTGTTGTTTTCAGTACAAGTTGACTGACAAAATTCTCATCTCCAAAAACCTCATCCATCAACGCCCGCACCCGATGTACGTTCTCGTCGCCGATCTGCACGAAGATGCTGCCGCTGTCGTGCAACAAGTCCCGCGCCACGGTCAGCCGGTCGCGCAGGTAGGTCAGGTAGGAATGGATGCCGTCGCGCCAGGTGTCGCGAAAAGCCCGGACCTGTTCAGGCTCGCGGGTCACATGGTCCTTTGACCCGTCCTTGACATCGCGCGAGGTGGTGGACCACTGGAAGTTGGAGTTGAACTTGATGCCATAGGGCGGGTCGAAATAGATGCACTGCACCTGACCGCGCAGTCCCTCACGCTCGGCCAGTGACGCCATGACCGACAGGCTGTCGCCGGAAATCATCCGGTTCGACCAGTGCTGATCGTGCTGGTAGAACTCGGTCGCCGCCTCGGCATCGGGCAACCCGTTGAAATCGGAGAACATGTCGAATTGCGGCGCATCATCGGCTGCTGTCGCCCGTGCGCTGCTTTCGCGTTTCAGATCGTCGATGATCGCCTTGGGATGCACCTTTTCCTGAATATAAAGCGGAGGCGCCTGCACGATCAGATCGGACCAATCCGCCATATCCTTGCCGCGCCAGACCAACTGCGGATCCAGATCCTTGTTGCGCCGCTCATACGCCAACTGGATCGGCGTCTTGTCCTGCTCGCGCATGATGCTTTCGAACTCCGCCGTCGGAATATTGCGGCGGGTGGCGTCATGGGTGAGGGTTTCGACCTCGATGGGTTTTTTCGCCATGGGTCAGGTATCCTTCTTCGGCGAGACCAGCTTGTGCGGGACTTCCAGCCGTTTTGCCAATTCTTTCAGGTAGCCAGGCAGCTTTTGCTCGGTAACCAAAATCGCCATGATGTCAGCGTCGTCGCGCGGGTCCATCGCGTGCATAACTGCGCGATACTTTAAGCATTGATAGATGCCGCGCGTTAGGTCGGCCTCGTTCGAGTCTTTCGATTTCACTTCCAAAGCGATGGTGCTTTCCGACGCGTAGTAGACGACGTCGACGCGGTCACCTGACAGAAGATCCACCTCGGTTTCAGAACGTGAGATCGTCAGTTTAGGAAAGAGTGCCTGCGGGTTGGCCTTGACCCAAAGGCGGAGAGCTTTGTGATTGGGGCCTTCGCCGCCGCGCCCTCTGGGCAGGCCATCCTTTTCTGTTCCGCCCTCGGGGTTTGAAGCAGACATGGTGCTTGCATCGGCTTTGTAAGGTTTTCCATAGACCTTTTGGTAGACATTGGGCCAACCCGCGAAGTCGTAAACTTCCTCAGCAGCGGTTTCGAAGTATTTTCGCCAAAGGTCTGGTTTATCATCCCGAATACCTTCTCGGGCGAGTTTTGGTTTTCCGAAATGGGATGCCATGAAGCCACCTGCGCCAGTGCTTGGCATGTGGTCATTCTGCAGGACGAGAAGAGTGTTCAAGAGTGGCGCGTCGGGAAATTCTGCATGGATGTTGTGCATGATCTGACCGGCACAATATCCAAGCCGTGTCGCGCGACCGATGCTTGAAAAACCAACTTGTTTTTCAAGGCGCAACATCGCCTCTCCATAGGTCAGGTCGCCTCTGTTCAGTGCGGCTTCTATCAGCAACTTCGCCAAGACTGGCTCTGCATGCTTATCCAGATTCGCATTCGTCGGCTTGATCAATGCGTTTGGCATGTCAGGCGATCTCCTTGGCAAGGAGATCATCAATCAATTTGGAAAACTCTGCCTCCATTTCATAAACCGCTGTGAACTCGGCGAAGGCCCAGCGCCCGAATTTCTCGAGGTTATTCACTCCCGGCACCCAATAGCTGCGCATGGTGTTGGCTTTGTCTTTCGCATCTTCGCCACGGTAGCCCTTGATTTCTACGATGAGGTTCAGCGGATCGGGTTCGCCGTTTTCGGACAATTGACCGTCATCAATCTGCACGATGAAGTCGGGAATGTATTTATGCGGGGTCGCGCCGGTCAGGTAAGGGACCTCCAGCCCGAGTCCCTGGTTCTTGACGTAAGACAGCACGCTGGGGTGAGCCTCGGCGACGCGGGCGAACTCGGCCTCCCACTCGCTATCGCAGACTACCCAGTTGACGTGGGATTTGTTCGGAGCGGTTTGGTAGCGCAGTTCCTTGGAGGTGGTAAAATTGACGAAGGCTGTGGTTCCGGTGGGGTTGTAGGCATCAAGGATTGCCTTGACCGGACGCTCACCTTGCAGTGTTTCTGTGATGGCGGCCTTGATCCGCTCGGCCGCCATGTCGGCGATTTCCTTGTAGACCAGCTGGGCGGGGTAGGTGCCGCCGGTGCATTTCAGGTAACCGCCATCGAGCCACTGGCGCGTCACGCGTTTCAACTGGCCAAACAGGTGTAGCTTGGGTTCCTCGCCCGGGTCGCGGTATTTGGTATAAAGCAGGTGCCGTGCCAGGTGGAACAGAATGGTGGACGAGCGCATGTCCTCCAGGTGCGCGAGGGTAAGGTCAACGCTCTCTCCAATGATGCCCTGATTGGTGTTGATTGTAGGTCCTAGCAGTTCCGGCGTCAGTTCCAGCACATGATCGGGACCAAAGTTGGCCTCCAACCGTTCGTCGGGCAACTCGACACGGTAACCCTCGACACGGGGGAAGGTGATTTCCAGTGCATCACGGCCGGGTTTCACGGCCTGGACGCGGACGGTTTCGCGGGGCTTGGCCGGAGGCGACACGACAGGTTTGGCCGCAAAGTCGAACGGGATGCCGAGGACGTCTGCATATTCGACGTTGAACAAGCCTTCGTCATTCAACTCGTATGACTGGCGGCGTAGCGCCCGGCCGACGACCTGTTCGCACAAAAGCTGCGTGCCGAACGCACGCACCCCAAGAACGTGGGTGACGGTGTTTGCGTCCCAGCCTTCGGTCAGCATAGAGACGGACACGACGCAGCGGATCTGTTCACCCAGCTTGTCCTTCTTGCCGACGGTGTTCATCACCTCACGAAGCAGGGTGGACTCGTCGATCTTGTCGCCGGCGGTGATATCGCCGGTGCGTTCAACCATTTCACGTTTGAATTGCTCGATTTCCGTTGCTGCCATCTCGCGGAAATCCTTGTCCAGCGCCTCGCCGGATTCGAGTTGTGCAGAGTCGATCAGGATCGAGTTCGGGCGCGGCATCCGGTTGCCGAAGTCGTCATAATTCCGGAACAGAGCGAGGCGGCCGTTTTCCAGCGTGGTTTCGGTGCCATCATCGCTGACCCGGTCGAAACCGGAGATGTACTTGTAGATCAGTTCCGAAGTCGCTGTGTTGTTGCAGACGACGATGAACACCGGAGGGACGCCGATCCCTTCTTCTTGCCAAAGCTCGAAAGTCTTCGTGTAGTGTCCATACAGTGCATCAAGAGCGCCGAGCAGCTTGGCGGGAAGAGATAGGGGATCAGCAGCTTTCGCCGATGTGCCGCGCCCTTTTTTTGGAAGCAACTTACCGATGTGTTCCCAGAGGTTTCGATAGACCAAACTGTCGCCGGGAGCGTTCTGGGCCACAGGAACGCGCGGCAGCTTGACGATCCCACATTCGATGGCGTCCATCAAAGAAAAGTCTGACATTGTCCACGGAAACAGCGTGCCTTCGATGTAGCCCGAGCCGCGGAGGAAGAATGGAGTGGCCGACAAGTCATAGACTAGGCTGATGCCCAGCTTGCGCTTGACTGCTTCCAGCCCAGAAATCCACATCCGGGCGGCTTCGTTGTTCTCCTTGGCCTCGCTTTTGTCGTCGCCCTTCAGATCGTCTTCGGTCTCGCCATCGGCGTCCTTCACTCGCTCACGATAGCAATGGTGCGCTTCGTCGTTGAGTACCACGATGTTCTTCTGACCCATCAGGTCGCCCATGACCCGCTGGATCATCTCGCCCTCAGTCTCGATAGTCTGGATCTTGTCGCCGCGCCACCCCTCGAGCGCCTGACGTGTGCCTTTGGCGATCGCCAGCTTTTCACGCAGCTTGAAGGCGTGGTAGTTGGTGATGACAATCTTTGCGCTCTGAATATCGCGCAGCATATCTGGTGGCGTGATCTCGCGACCGCGATAATAGCTTTCGGGATCGTTGGGTAGCAAAACGCGCAGCCGGTCACGAATGGTGATGCCGGGAGAAACAATCAAGAACCGGCTGGAGAACTGCTTGCTGTTAGGGTGGCGCACGGCATTGACCGTCTGCCAGGCAATCAGCATCGCCATCACTGTGGTCTTGCCCGCCCCAGTTGCAAGTTTCAGTGCAAGTCGCATCAGTTCAGGGTTTGCCTGCTCATTGGCCCCCTTGATGTGGGCCCAGAACTTGGCAACCCTTGGTCCCATCTTCGGCGCGACTTCGGTTAGCCAGATGGCGGTTTCAACGGCTTCGATTTGGCAGAAGAACGGACGGATGCCCTCGAACTTGTGGTGCCGCCAGTGCTGCAACAGACGGGCCGTCTCTGGCGTCACCAGCCATTGATCGGGGTTCGGCAGTTTGCGCCAGGTTTCGACATATCCCCGGATTTCGTTGATGATTGGGGTCGGATTGTATTCCTGATCCTCGCTCGAAAGCTCATCATCAGCACCAAGTAATAGCGCACCCTGTTTAGTATTCTGCCGCTGTTTCTTAGTCTTTGGAACCGGCGTTATCAGGTCGGAACGTCGTCTCGAATCGAGAATGCGGTTCGTTGGCTGACCTTCGGGATCAAGTTCCCAATGTCTGCCAGGATAAAAGTATGGAGAATTCAGAATCGGCTTTTCAAAGAACTGCTCAGACATCCGCAACACCTTTTCCGATGTTCGCTTTCGCGGCGGCCTTTTGATCGTCTATCCATGCGTCAATGTCGTCATGTTTGAACCGCCATTGCCCGCGCACCTTGAAAGCCGGTATCTGGCCGCTCTGCGCCATTGTGTAGACAGTTTTCTCGGCAACCTTCAACAAAACCGCAACCTCTGGCAAAGTGAGAATAGGGTCCTTCATGGACCTGCTCCTTCTGGAAAAAACTTAGAGAGAAGCTGCCAGACTTTGCTAGACTTTACTAGGGTTTGATTGCTCTGAGTTGTTTCGAGTGCCAAGGTTGCACCTTTGGCATTGCGTCCGTCACCTCAATGTCCCGCAGCATGCCGCCCGATATCAGCCCATCCAACACCCAATCCAATGCCAGCCACCAATCGTGATAACCGCGCCGAGCTGATGCGATCTGTTCGGGGTGAGGTCGCCAGGTTACTGGGCAGGCTAATACCTCCACTGTTCGCCACCGTCCGCGCGAGAGTATACGTTCGGTGCCCACGACTTCCGTCACGGCCCGAACGCCATGCTGGTTTTGTCGCGTTTCCACCGGGACGCAGCGGGGCACAACACTGGGCATCCAGTCGGGTGTCAGTCCGGCCCGGGCCAGTTCCGCGACGCGGATAGCCATGCGGATGCCGCCGAGGCTGTCGGGCATTCCGGCAACTGTGGCCGCGATCACCTCGGCGTCCACATGGGTGTAACTGCCCATTTTGTGCTGCCCGCCATCGACCTTGCAGCCCAGCGTGGCGCGCTGCATGAGAACGTATTCGAGGCCGAAGCCAAAACCCTCCTCGGTCACATCCTTCGGCAGGGGTAGTTCCAGCTGAGCCTTCTCGACACGGAACGCCCATTCCAGCGCCGCTTGGACGCCCAGCGCACGTTTCACCCTTGTCCCGCCAGCCCGACCAATCCGTCCCTGCATGCTCATGGCAGCAATCCTTCAAAGAGGTTCATCTGAGCCGGGCCCTCGCTCGGTCGCCAGATCCACGGGCCCGAGGCCATGGGCAGCTGCGAGAGAGCGCCACGCATGCGCCGCTGCCAATGGATGAACTCCGTTGCCGAGCAGGCGCAGAGCGCGTGCCCTATGGGCCAGCCCATCAGCCATCCGACGAAGAGCGGATTGAGCCGCCGCCGTGCCCGGGCTTTCAGGATCCGCCGACACGCGGCACGCCCATGCGAGGCAATCATCGAAGCCCAGAGCGGGCGCGAGATCGGGGCGTGCGGCGAGGATCGCTGCCCATGCGGCATGGTTGCCGGGTCTGGGCGGATGAAGCCCTGCTCGACCCGGTAATGCAGGAGATCCATCCGGGACTTGCCATCGGCCCGCGTGATGCTGTCCGGGCTGCTGCCCTTCCAGTTCTGCGCTGCCGGGGTCGGCCATTGCGCCGCATGCAGCTGTGTAATGCCCAGCGCCAATGCTTTGGCCTTCCGCGCGATGTCGCTGTGCCCGGCTGGATTGTAGCTGGCCGCGCCGGGATGCAGGCTCATCGTTGTGGGCCAGGATGAAGATGCGGAGCCGCTGGTGCGGCGCACCGACTTCTGCCGCGCTGAACAGGCCCGCCGCAGGCGTGTAGCCCATGTCCCAAAGCTCTCGCAGCACAGTCTCAAGGCCGAGGGAGACGTGACCGGGTACGTTTTCGAGGAAAACCCATTCAGGGACACATTCACGGATGATCCGGGCGACCTCTGGCCAAAGGTGGCGGGGATCTTTGGCACCGCCGCGCCTGCCAGCGGCGCTGAAGGGCTGGCAGGGATATCCGGCGAGGACGATGTCGAAGGCTCCGCGAAATGGGCGGGAATCGAAGCTGCGCAGATCGTCCCAGATCGGGGCCGGGGCGAAATATCCCGCGCGCTGGGCGGCAACGAGGACAGCTCTTGGCCACTCCTCCCATTCGACGAAGGCGCGGGTGTGAAAACCGGGTTCGGCGAGCATGAGGCCCATATCCAGGCCTCCGCCGCCTGCGCAGAGGGACAATCCGTGCCTGGGACGTGACACCATGGCATTCACCGCACCCCCCGCTGACGCAGCCTGTCCGCCGTCACCAGGCTGCGGGCCAGCATTGCCTCACACATGGCGTTACTGATCATGCTGGGGGGCAGGTATTCGTCGGAGTTGACCTTGGCCGCGTAGAAGGCCGCCAGCTCATCCGGGCTGGGCGGTGGCGTGCCTTGGGCCTTGCTGCTGCGCTTGTTTTTCCGGGCCCGGCAATTTGCGGCAGCGTCCTGCGCATCGCGCTGGGCTGCGCGTTCCATGAACCGATCGAGAGCCTTGGGCCCATCGGGCGGGTTGGGATGATCGCGCCGAGTCTCGGTGGCGACCTCAATGATCCGATCCTCGGAGAGCCCGAGGTCATCGATCCAGCGGCGAACATGGCTTCTGGTCGGCGCGCCCTGCCACCAGGCGGGGAGGCTGGCATTGGCGGCAAAGCCCAGTGCTGAGAGCAGCGCGTCAAAGAACCGATTAAAATCGGCATCGCGCGCAGCCGCGTCCTCCTCCTCCTTTACTGGTTTACTTAAAGGTTCCCTTACAAGGTTAGTGTCCGGATTTTGGACACGGCTCTGGTCATTTTTCGGACACGGGTCGGGGTCAAAATCGGACACGGCTCCCGCGTCCTTTCCATGTCCGGAATTCAGACACGGCTCGGACGCGGCAGGGGTTTTGTCTGCCGGATCGTGTGTCTCTGCGAAGGGAGCTTCGGCATCGTTCAGCCCATGTCCGGTTTCCGGACACGGGGTCGGATCATCTGGTGTAAAGCCCGGCTCGAACCCCAGAATGTAGCGGGTTGGCATCTGCCGCTTGGTGACGGGGTGAATGCGCGGCACCCGGCGGAGCAGACCGCCAGCCTCCAACTGGCGCAGGTGATCGTTCAGCGTCGAGCGGCTGATCTCGCAATCATGCGCCAGCCGCGCCTGTGAGGGGAAGCAGCCGTGGTCCGGGTTGAACCGGTCGCAGAGATGCCAGAGCACAATCTTGGCTGTGGGTTTCAACCCGCGCTGCTTGATGGCCCAGTTGGTGGCGTCATGGCTCATGGCGTGGGCCTCCGCAGAGGGAGCGCAATGCGTGTCGTGAACCCGTGATCCGCCAGTGCGCCCAGCGCATCGTCGAGGCTGCGTGCCAGTGCCCAGCCAAAGCCCTGCGCCAGAACGGCATCGCGGAAGGCCTCCTGCGTCGGGCGCAGTCGGCCTTTGGGGGCCTTCAACTCCAGAAACAGGACGCGCCCGTCGCAGAGCACCATCAGGTCGGCAAAGCCCGCATGGACGCCCATGCCGACCAGGATCGCCTGGCGCTTTGCGCCGCGGGGGCCAGCCTCGGTCACCTCGTTGGCGCAGTGATGGATAATGGCCGTGCGCGGCAGGGCAACGCGCAGCGTCTGCACCACCGCGCGTTGCAGATCAGCTTCGGGGGTGCCGCGCCGCTTCATGATCCCACCTCCGGATCCGGCCGGTGGTTGCCCCGCGTGGGGTGCCTTGCATCGACCACCACCAGCAGGATGCGGGCGTCCTCGTGTTCCTCAATCGTCTCGCCATGTTGAACGAGCACAGTGCAGGCCAGCCTGATCAGATGATCGGAATGGTGGACCACATCAGCCAGGACGGCGCGGGCCTCGCGCCGCCGCTCGTCGATCCAGTCCGTGCGCGCCGCGTCCCGCGCATAGTTCTTGGAAATGGAAAGGTGCGGCTTCATCGCCGACCTCCCCCGCGCCGAGGGCTGGGCAGTTCCTGCTGTTGCAGCCAGTCCTGCACCGCGTCACGGCGGTAATAGACCTTGCGGCCCGCGCGCACGCAGGGCGGCCCGAAGCGTCGCGCCTCCCAGCGGCGCAGCGTGTCCACCGTCAGATCCAGCTCAAGCGCCAGGTCGAGGCGGCTGATCCAGCCGGTCAACACGCCACCTGGCGCGGATCGCTCAGAGGTTCCGGTATCTCGCATGTTCTAGTCTCCCGTTGATCGCCCGAAGCGGGCCGATTTCCGGATCCAAAAGACGCAGACGCAAAGGGGTGGCGGGAAGGCGCAGGGTGGCACTGGAATTGGCATTGCGCGCCACCCCTTGTTTCATTGGGCTTTGCGCGTCTGGCGCGATGTCGGAGAGCTCATGCGCAGGACGGACAGGTGTGCCCGCCAGCGCCGCGCCGGGGGTGGTTGTGCCCGTTCACACCGCACAGGCCCGCATCGGGCGACGTTCGGCGGCACAGGCGGGGTTTCAGGTGGGTGGCAGGGTGGCATCGCTCTGCCAGAACCGCGCCACCCCCTGATTTCATTGGAAATTTACAAAACGCGCTGGTGAATCTGATGGCAATGCGCGCTGCGCGACCCGTTGCACGCCACCACCGCGTGGGCCGCGCTTGCCAGATTTTTCGCAAAACCTAACAAAACAAGGGGTGGCACGGGTGCGGCGATCCGGTGCCACCCTGCGCCTCCCCGCCACCCTGGTGTGTGTGCTTGGCTTGATTGTCGGGCGAATCTACGCCTGTGTCACAGGTGAAAGGACGTGCTGAGTTGGTCAACAGATTGCGATTGAACGATAAATCTGTGCGGGAGGCGGTGCCCGCCAAAGGGCGTGACTACCAGATCTTCGACACCGAGGTGCGGGGGTTCTCGATCCGCATCCTGCGGTCGGGCAACCGGTCGTTTGCACTCGATTATCGCTATGCCGGGGCTCAGCGCCGCATGGCCATCGGGCGCTGGCCGGAATGGACGGTGACAGCCGCGCGTGAACGCGCAAAGGAATTGCGCCGCGAGATTGACGAGGGCCACGATCCCCTTGGCGCGCGGGGTGAATTGCGCGAGGCCCCAAGGATCAACGACATGATAGATCGCTATCTGGCCGAGCATGTGCCGCATCTGGCCAAGACCAACGCATCCGACCAGCGATCGATGTTGACAAAACTCGTGGCACCTCACTGGGGCAACAAGCTGGTCAGTGAGATCACGCCGCATGATGTGGCGAAACTGCTGAACATCATCGCCAAGGGCCGGGCGCGGCCCTGCAAGGACAAACCCAACAACCGGGCGCGCAAGCTGCAAGGGTCAAAACCGACCCCGATCCGCGCCAACCGGACGGGTGAGGTGCTGCGCAAGATGTTCACGCTTGCCATCAGCTGGGGCTGGCGCACGGACAATCCGGCGTCGGGCTTCAGGAAAAGAGTAGAGAACGCCCGCGAGCGGTTCCTGTCGCAGGACGAGATCGCGCGGCTGGCCGAGGCACTGGACGCGGCCGAGGATCAGCGTGCCGCAGGGATCATCCGGATGTGCCTGCTGACCGGCAGCCGGGTGGGCGAGGTGCGGCAGGCGCGGTTTGAACAGTTCAATCTGGAGCTGGGCAGCTGGTCAAAGCCCGCCACCACCACCAAGCAGCGCAAGATCCACCGCATCCCGATTTCGGCCGAGGTGGCCGCGATTGTGCGTCAGCGCCAGTTGGTGGTGCCAAGGGGCAACCCGTGGGTGTTTCCGGGCGATGTGCTCGGCCAGCCGGTCAAGGAAATCCGCCGCTTCTGGATCCACATGCAGAAAGAGGCCGGGCTTCCCGGTGTGCGGATCCACGACCTGCGCCACACCTTCGCGTCCTTGCTGGTCAGCGGTGGTTCCTCGCTGGAGATGATCGGCAAATTGCTGGGCCACAGCCAGATGCAGACGACCCAGCGCTATGCGCACCTGATGGATTCGCCCCTGCGCGCCGGTGTCGATGCCGTGGCCAGCATGCTCCGGCCCCGCCCGAAGATCGTGCATGATGCCGATGCCGTACTCGAAGATGAAAAGTCCGCTTGACCCGCACCGCCTCGTGCCGGTCAGGCGTCTTCACGGCGCAGCTCATGCCAGATCGGGGTGATCCGCCTGCGGATGCTGCGGCTGTCGGGGATCCTCGCACCACCGGTCTGGTCGGCGAACCAGTCCTGCATCTCCGCGATGAGTTCGGCCTGTGTGGCGGGCAGGCCCTGATCGTGGATGCGCCGGATCAGGGCGATGTTCATGCCCGCCCAATCATAGGGCTGTCCGCCATTCGCACCCGCAGTCGCCTTGCGAACCAGGTCGTGCTCGTCCTCGAAGCCGAAAACCTCCTCAGCGCGGATGAGCATATCCGCCACCGCCACCGGCACGCCATCCGGCGGGTCTGTGATGATCAGCCAGTTCGAGGCATCGGGTGGCAGGATGCGTTGCATGGCACCTTCGGTCGGGCTGGGTCCGCTGCGGCGAAACAGGGGCAGCAGGTCCATCGGTGACAGGGTCACCGGGCCCGCCACCATGGCATCGCCACAACGGACAAGGCCAATCCCCGTCATGATCTTCAGCTTGCCCTGGGACGCCCATCCCGCGATGTCTGCGACGGAGCACTCCCAGCGAAATGAGACTTCATAAAGCGAAAAAAACACGCGCGGTGGTAATGCCACGGCGACCCCCTCCTCAATTGGGCCAGAGGAGAGACCATGCCTGTGCCCTGCTGACCATGTTTTTATGGCAAGACAGGAAAATCCGGGCGCAAAAGGTCAGGGCGTGCGATCGCCTTCTTCAACACTTCTGCGCGAAATGGGTCGTCCTGTCGTGATTCTGATCGAGGCCTGCTCACCTCATACGTGTATTTCGCATTCGACAGAAACGGGAGCAATAGGGGCAGAGCAGGAATCTGTGGGTAACGCGGCGGCAGGAATGGCCGTCGGTGTGGAACGTCAGGTAAACTTGATCTTCATGTAATGAACTGACCCCAAGCTGGTCTACCGCACCTCGACGCAAGGCGCGGCGAATGGTTGGAATAGAGCCCTTCTTAGTGTCCGATTCAAAATGGATCGAATGATTTCAGTCTGTTGCAAGGAGACGGGTCACGCGTCTGATATGGGCGATCATTAACCAAGCCGCTGCGCTCTTGACGGAATTCTCCCATTCCTTCGCCAAACTAAGAAAACGACCGAGCCATGCGAAGGCGCGTTCCAAGACCCATCTGCGTGGCAGCACCTCGAAGCCCCTTGCGGTGTCGGAGCGCTTGACGATCTGTAGCGTCCAACGCCCGAGGCTCACGAGTGCGCCCCGCAACTTCGGTCCGGCATAGCCGCCATCCGCGAATATGTGGCGCAGTTTCAGCGCTTCGCGGCGGAGCTTGATGAAGACCCCGGGCGCATCGTCACGATCCTAAATGTTGGCCGTATGAAGCTCGCACGCGATCAGGTTTCCGCAGGTGTCATTAATAATGTGACCCTTGCGTCCTCTGATTCGCTTACCCGGATCACGACCAGAAAGTCACGTATTTTCAGATGTTTCCACGCTTTGACTGTAGATCACTCCTGCAGTTGGCTGCACCTCGCGTCCTGCCGCCAGGCGCGCGCCTGCGACCAGTTCGCGGTAATTGCTTACGGTTGGCCGCACTAGGTCGGATACAATTTTTTGGTGAAATTTATAATTTTTATTGCTAACATGACGTCAGTAACGGCCGACGTCCGCACACATAACCACGGCTTCTGCTCTCTGGTGTCAGCATAATTTTTCGAAGCATGGCCGCTAGACTGCTCAATAAAATCGAAAGGACTAATTCTATGACGAAATACCTGGCGATAGCAATTTTTACTGGATCTCTTGTCATAATGAGCACTCTTACAAATGCGCAGGAGACAGAAGACAGCTCAGAATCTTCTGCAATTGATCCGGTAGTCCTCCAACTTCTTTTAGAAAGTCTAGCTGATAATATTGAGGGCAACATTAGTGCCGCTGAGCGTGAAAGCGGGGAATTGGCCAAACTTGTTCGGGCGTTAACAGGAATCAGTGTTCTCGATATTGAACGGTTTGGTATCTGCGGAGGGCCTAACAGTGAGTTGAGAAAAATTCTTGGGGACAGCGCTTGCGGAGGAAAGGCTGAATAAACCCAAATTTTCATTGAAGAGCGATCAAAGAAGGTATGCAAATGCGAAACCGGTCCCCCTTTCTTGCAAGAGCGATTGTTGTTGCCCTTGTTGCTCTCGGAACTGTACCAGCATTGTCGCCAGCTCATGCGCAAGGGTTCTTCGATGATCTGGACCGTTGTATTGCAGCTAAAGATGGATTCAACGAAGGTCGCAACCAAATGCGTGCGATCATCCAGGCGAAAATGGATGCCGCAAGTACGGCAAAGCCCACAGAAGAATATAGAGACCTCTGGTGGGAGGAAAAGAGAAAGCAAATGAGGGAGTATTTCGACAAATCGCAGTTTGCCTCAATTATTAAGGCTTCCGGTGGTTCCCTCGATAAAGCATTTGTTCTTTGGCTGGCAGAGCAAATTGAAGCAGCGGGAGGTGTGGAGAAGATCGACGCTGTAATCGATTCCGATTTCCAAAAGATGACACAGCTTGAGCTTGATCGAAAGAAGAATTTGACAGAAGCCGAATTTGAAAAACAGAAGGAGCAGTTGTACGGGGAATGCAAAGAGGATGTTTTGAACCAGACACTCAGGGGCGCTATGACGATGGCTATGGCGCCAATAAATATTATTGAAGGGAATTGGGAGGGCGCCAAGCGAGAGTCGGGAGAGCTGGCGAAAATCATTCGCGCAACTACAGGAATTAGTTGGAGGGACATTGAAAAATATGGACTTTGTGGTGGTCCTAACAGTGAGTTTAGAAAATTGTTTGGTTCTCTCTGTTAACGGCAACTTAATTTCTGGACCTATGGCCTATCGGGGGTAATGCAGATGAGAGCTACGTACCTTGCTTTAGCGTGCTGCTTTATAGTGCTGTTCATATTCATGGAGACGCGTGCCGTCTCAGCTAAAGGACTTCTAGATGATTTGGATTATTGCATAGATGCCAGACGTGATTTCAACCAAGACAGTCACATTATGCGCACAGAAGCCGCAGCAGCTTCTAAAGCTGGTCTTGACGAGGGTCCGTCATCGGAGTTCGGTCATGCGTGGTGGCGTCGGACATTCTCAAATTTGTATCTTACCTTTGACCGTAATTGGGGAGACCAGATAACCCAATCTGGCGGCGACGTATCGAAAGGCTTCCTTACATGGTGGAATGACTATGGGCTAACGCAGTATGGTGGTCCGGAGGGTCTCAAAGCGTCTATGGAGAAAAGCTTTGAGAGAATATTTCTAGAAGAGCGTGCGAAAGTTGATAGTGAACTCGCGGAAGAACTACGCAGACGTCAACAAGAGCTGTCCAACACTTGTAAGGAGGATGTTGGAAGCCAGATCGTTCGATTTTCGGAGACGGTTGTCGCAAAAGTAATTGAAGGTGCTAAAGCGCCCGGCGAAATAGTGGTTGGCAATTTTGAAGGGGCTAAACGCGAAAGCGGCATTGGAGCTAAGGTCCTACGCATCACAACAGGAATAAGCATCAAAGATGCATGGAACAACCCGCTCGGAGGTGAGAACTCTGAAGCAAATAAGGTAAAGGACGCCGTTGATGACTTCATTAAAAAGCCGCTAGGCGGGGACAACAGCGTTTTTAACAACCCCTGTGGGTCCTTATGTTGAGAGAAACTTGCCAGACTTGGAGGCTAGGCCATGAGGAACTTACTCGAAATACTTGTTGGTTCGTTTTTTTTAGCATTTTCGGTGGAAGCGTTTGGCGAAGTAGATGAAAATGCATCGCTGTACTCATATGTAATTACGAATTGCACGCATCCTTCGCTTGCCGCTCGAAGACTAGAGGCGCGTTTCTATTCGAAAAATGGGCTGCCATGTAATGCATTATATTTCAAGGAGGGGGGCGTTCAGTTAATTGGGTGGGCAAAGTCCACAACCGGTATCTGTATTGCAAAGCTCCAGGGGGTTCAAAATAACTTAGTAAGAAAAGGTGGTTTCAATTGCTCCACTATAGCTGAGGGAAATAACGCAGATTTTAATGATGCCGCGTCCTTACCAGAAGTCACGGAGACAACGAAGATTCCAATTGCGGTAAGAGGTGTTGTTCCAGATTGGGTTGTTGAAACGCCTCCGCCTTGGGAGTGAACTAATTGTGCATGTTTTATGCGCTCTGGATCCCTTCTTTATTCAATATCGTCCAACCACAAGCCCAGCACTGCCCCGCCATAGAAAATGGACACCTAAGCAATCCACTCGATTTATCATGTGGATAGCCCTTTCCGAAGCTGATTTCCGCCACGCTGTTCCGCGGCGCGATTGATGATCGGGCAATTCATGTCAACGCGACGTCAACCCGCATGCGCCTGTTTGGCACGGTTTGGGATGTTGAAAGCCGGTCAATGACGGACGGTGCCGGAACGGGAAATGCGTGAAATCAAAGGCTTGTCGCCTAAGTCATTGGTTTTCCTAAGCTATTGGAATCGCTAGGGTTTCGGCTCATAACCTGAAGGTCGTAGGTTCAAATCCTACCCCCGCAACCAGAAAATCGCGTAATATCAACATGTTACGCCCCGCCACCAAGCGGGGCTTTTTGCGTTCCCACGACGACTCAACACCAACTCAACAAAACACCCGTCGGTGAGACGCGCGGAGCGGGGCAAGGGCCCAAGGGCCACGGGTGCTGGCCCCATGGGTTTTCCAGCATCTGGTACGGTATTCCGAGGGGTCTGATGCGATAAGGCGCTTAGACGCTAAGCCGCGGAAGTGCAGGGGCGTCGCCAGCTGCGGCCCCAGAAAGTAGCTCGTCCCGCCAACTCTTTAGCGCCGCCCGCGCACTCTCGATCGCTTGTTGGTGCTCAGAGATTTCTGCATCTGGTAGGTGCCTGGCTACTGCTACGCCAGCATCAAACGTGTATGTGGCAACACGGATCGGCCCAGCGACTCCGCCTGGGTTTGTATCGATGACGTGCTGAACAACCCAAGTTGCCATGAACACGCCTTCTCGGGTCGTCGGTTGTGCGTTGTTCGCGCAAAATGTGTCTGCGAGGAAACGTAAAAAGGGATCAGCTGATAGCTTGCCGGAGCCGAGAGCCACATAGAAATGATGCTGGTCAAGAAATCGTGGCTGTAGGGGGCCTTCAAATACGCAGCAGTGGTGAGTGCCATGCATTTGGAATGAAACAATCGCATTGGCACCGATTTGGCCCATTCCAATGCCTGTTTGCTGAAGCTGTTGAATGATGCTTCCGGATAGCGTCACCGCATAATCGAGCGGGTGCTGAACTTGTGCGATGAGCCCGTGCGAGCCATTCGTCATTGTTTTGAAGCGATCAGCCTGCCCCTGATCACCAGCAAACGCGAAGAGTTGTGGCCCATCGAGTACGGACAGCTTCTGCCCATGATGATGGCCCACCGGCATGCCGCCCATACTTGGAGTGATCATGCTGTCAGCGGCAATTACGACGCCATCTGTGCAATGAAAGGCTACGACAACCGTCATCCCCGAAAAACGCTATTAACCTTCATGTCCGGGTAAGCCTTATAGATCGAAGCTACGAGCTGTTCAAAAGATAGCGTGCGCACCCATGTTGAAATTTCACTAATGAAGGTGCGCGCGTTTTTTGGCATTTCCGCAAGGCTGGCTTGGCCGCGCGTTAAGCCCTCAGGAGTAAGGCTGTAATTTCGATACTTTCCGGAGCTCTGAACACGCGTAAAGCCCTGACAGGCAAGTGCGTCCAACCCATCATAGACGGCCTTATCGAACGGGCCATAATCATAGGCACGGAAGTTGAAGTGCGGCCCACCCACAAGGTGATGAGCTTCGCGGTCAATCAAGAAAAACAGCTTCTGCACCTGCACTGGTGAGAAGGTTGCGCCTGCACCGCCAGCCGCAAGGGCAGCCAACAGGATGTCGTCTCGGTCCATAGCGTCCTCCGGTTCAGACCGATTCTATCTTACATGTCAAGTCTTGACGAGCCATAAACGTTTGACTCATCGCCTCTACTTTCACTGAACTATGAGAACTTAGCGACACGCCAGCGCTTGCTGCTGCATGATTTGGCAGTCAACGAGGATGCCCTAGATAACGGATTTCGGCGGCAGTACATCAACTTCTATTACTGGGCTCTGCTGGAGCCCGGCGGGATACTCGGCCACTGGCGGGCAAGCCTGGTGGTCAGAAACCGCCCTCGCGCAACCGCTCGACAGGATTGTCACGTTTACGAGGACGCTCCGTCCTGGCGACTAGCGCCGTTCTTCTAAGGTGCGCAATTGTGCCCCTCTCGGCAGGGGACAGGGCGGAGCATCCGTGCCACCATTCCAGCGCAGCGAATCCCTGCCACTTTTTGAAACCATGAATCCGTGAACCGGGCCGGGCATGGCGCTGCGGTCGAGGCGTCTGGCGCTTCCCGCGGGGCTTTGCCCGGCCCGGCTATCACCTGCAGGACCGTGCCTGATCACGCAGTACGGCGTAATCGCTCATCATTCGCATCAGCACCGCGCCTTCGGGCATGGCCTCGACCTCGCCCGCCGCGCGGGTTTGCTCGGCGGTGCTGTAGACCACCACGGGCGGGCAGGGGGCGCTGTCAGAACTTGCCGTCGCGCAGCCGCTCAGCCAGAGCATCGCGATCATGAGGGCGGCGGCTGGCGGCATCGAGCATCCTTTGACGCGCATCATTGGTCCTTTCTAGATTTTCGAGGCGTTCGTTGGCGCGCCCGGCCTTCTCGCCGCTGCGCCGCGCGCCGAGGATGAACAGGATGGCGGCGGCGGCGATGGCCAGCCAGGACTTGAAGCGGGCCAGCATCACGAGGCCCGCCTGATCAGCCGGAACAGCACCCAGGCCCCGGCCATGACGATCAGCGCTGCCAGCGCGAAGGAGACCGGCCCGTCGCCCTGCAGCGTCCCGGTCAGCCCGGCCAGCGCGCCGCCCGCCGCTGTCAGCACTTCCGGCGTGACCAGCTTTTCGACCAGGGGCGGGACTGCTGCCTCGACTGTGCGCGACGAGACAAAACTGCCCTTCGACCACAGGCCGATCTCGGCCGCGCGGCGGTTGACCAGCCCGGTCATCTTCTTGCCGTCATTATAGACCCAACGCGCAAGCTGATCGGGCACGGCATCATGATCGCCGGCATTCAGCTTTCTGAGCAGGGTGGAACCGGCGAACTGCCTCTCGCCGATGTTGAAGACGAAGCTGGTCAGCGCCGCCCTTTGCCCATCGGTGAGCGGCACCTTGACCAGCCGGCGCAGGATATCCTCGGCCTCGCCCAGATCGTGCTCCAGCGCGGCCTCGGCCTGTGCCTCGGTGATCTTCAGGCCCTTGTGGACTGTCATGAAGCGGTCCGAGATATGCCCGTAACCGATGCTCCAAGGGGTGCCGTCCTTGCTGCCGGGATCGGGATAGGCCTCCAGCCGCAGGCCCTCCCAGCGCTTGACGTGTTCGATGGTTTCTTTCGCCACAGACATGCTGTTCTCCAATGCAAAAACCCCGCGCGCTGGCGGGGTGGGTGGATGGTCGGGTTGGGCGTCGGTCAGTCGCGGGCGGGCCCGCTGCGTTCCAGCAGGCGTTTGATGTCGGCGCGCATCTCGCGCAGCATCTCGTTCTGTTCCTTGCGGGTTTCCGAGATCGCCTGGCGGTCGGCGTCGAGCTGCTTTTCCAGCCTTGCGACCTCGCGCAGCGCGGTTTTGCTGCTGCCCTCAAGCCGCACGAGCCAGATGCCAAGGCCGGTTGCCGCCATGATCGCGCCCCACCATTCGCGGATGCTGTCCATGAGGTTCTCTTCCATGGGTTCAGTCCGGCGCGGCGCAGGTCAGGTAATGGATGGCAATGCGCACCGCGCCTCCGGCAAAGCTGCCGCCATTGGCGGTGAGGCGCACGGGCGTGTCGGCATAGAACGCCGTCGGGCCGATGACGCCGATATTGCTGCTGCCCACGGCCACACCGAGCGAACCGCCGAATTTCGAGGGCTCGCCGTTGATGCCGCAGTCGAAGGAGCTGGCCCCCAACACCGCGGTCACGGTCCGCACGGATACACCGAGAACGATGGCACGGTTGGGGATCACGATGGTCGAGTCCCGGCTGGCCCCGGAAAGGCCGGAGAGGGTTTCTTCCCGCACCGCCATGCCGGTGGTCGCGCCATTTGCCTCCCGCGCCACGGCGACCGAGGCTGCCTGCGCGATGAAGCCCATGGCATCCACAACCGGGATCCACGCCGATCCGGTCCAGACGATCGCCTGCGCCTCGTCCTCGATCCAGGCCATCCAGCCGGCGCTCGGCAGGATCCGCATCCAGGCGCCGTCGATCCAGTAGGCGATGCTGCGGTCCCAGCCAGCCCACGCGCCCGTCGCGCCACTGGCTGCGATATAGCGGTCGCCTTCGGCCGGACTGGCCGGTGGCGTGGTCAGGTCGCGATCAAGGATCGCCAGCTGCACGATGCCGTCGAGCATGCGCAGCGCCTCGTTCATGGTGACGTGCTTTTGCGCCTGCGCTGCCATGATGAAAGGCAGCGCCAGATGCGCTGTGGTCTCGGACATGGGTGGTCTCCTGATCAGAACCAGAGGGTGGTGATGGCGCCGGCGCCCGCCCCATAGGCCTGCCCGATCTGGGCAATGCGGATGGTGAGCGACGCGCCCGGCCCGAGCGGGGCGCCCCAATCGGCGATCTGCTGGGCGGCGGTGTAGAGCGCGCTGCTGGTGGCAGTGGTCAAGGATCTCTTGACGGTTGCCCCGTCGAGGATCTCGACCTGCCAGGACTCGCCGGCCTCCGACATGGGGATCTCGGCGGCGTTCCAGCTATCGGCCGCCAGCGAACGGTCACGCCTCACCCAGCTTATGGTCAGATCGCCGGGGCTGCGCGCGCGCCGCCAGGGCTGCTCGACATGCACGGGCGCGAAGGGCCGCAGCCCGATGCCGCGCGGGGAGAAGGCCAGTGCGGCGAAGCTGTCATCGCTGACCGGACGGCTTGCCGGGCCGATGCGCCAGTTCCACGGCAGGCCCAGATCGGCCTCGGCGACAGGAAGCTCTGCCAGCGCCGTATCCAGCACCACCACCCGCGCGCCCTCGGACACCATCGGTGCCATGTCGACATCCGTGCCGCGCTGACCGCGCAGCAGGCGGGAGAGCCGATAGCGGCCGGGCGCGATCAGTTCGGCCTGCGAGAATTGCAGGATCTCCCAGCCGCCGCCGGGCTGCTCGATGGCGATCGTGTTCTCGCCGCCGAACAGGCGCAGATCGGTCACACTTTCCAGCGTGCCGGTCAGCACCTCCAGATAGACCGAATTGCCATAATCGAAGCGCGAGACCGGGCCGGAATGAAGGGCCGAGGTCAGCACTCCCATGCGCGCCCGACCCGAGAAGGTGGCCAGCAGATCGAAGCCCGACGTGTCCGGGCTGCGGAACACCGCCATCTGGCCGGGCCATGGTCGGGCATGGGCGGCGATCAGCGGGTGATGCGGCGCGAGATCCTCGCGCAGTTGCGGCAGGTTAAGAAGCTCGACCAGCGGCGCACCGAACACGACCGGCCGGGCAAGCGCAGCCGGGCGAGGGCTTCCGGGCGGCAGGTCATAGGCATCCCGGTCCTGGCGGATGGTCTCGATGCTGCGGGCCTCGGCATCGGAGACCGTGAGGATGCGCATCTCGGCCAGCCGTCCGTCGTGATCCAGCGCGATGACATCGCCGGGATCCAGCGCCAGCATCGAGGGCGGCAGGCTGAAGGCTCCGGTCTCGCGGCCGATCCATGCCTCCATCAGCGCCCGGCGGCAGCGCCGGTCGGCTTCCTCGGGCGGCACCGCCATCGGAAAGCTGTCCGAGGATACCCGGCTGGCGCTCACGGCAATGCGCCGCGCCTCGACGGTGATGCCGTCATAATCCTCGTCGGCGCGCGCCACTTGCCATTTCAGGGCCTGCGGCAGTTCCGTCTCCTGCCCGCGCGACAGTTCCATCACGTCGCTCTGGCCCGCTGCCATGTCGTCCGGGGCGACGGCCGCCACAGGGGCGCGCCCGCGCATGACGAAGCGAATGCGCCCCTCGCTCTCGACCGCATCGAAGCCGAAGTGACGCGCGAGCATGGTGATCGAGGTGCGGGGCGATTCCAGCGCCGAGATCACATAGCCGTCGACAGCGCCGGTCAGGCCCGAGACATCGATCCACGCCGAGGGCGTGCCGGCGCTCAAGCAGAGGTGGCGCACCAGCGCCGCCAGCGACACCGCGCCCAGCCGCCCGGTCAGCCAGTGCCCGAGGCGCCAGTTGCCGCCGTCCGACCACACATCGGAAAGCTCGGGGAAGAACGGATAGGGTCGGGCATCCCAGGTCCATGCGGCGCTGCCCGCGATATCGACCATGCGCCCGCCATATTCGGTGGAGACCGGGTTGTTTGCGGCGTCACCCCAGAACAGGTAGGTCGCTTCCAGATAGGCTCGCTGGACGGCATCGTCGCGCCAGCCGCGCGAGAACCAGGGCACGAAGGATTCCGAGGATTTCGGGTCATGAAACACGTTCGGCTGGTTGGGGCCGCGATCCACGGCCGGGCAACCGAGTTCGGTAAACCGGATCGGCTTCGACTGCGGCAGCCATGCGGTCGGGGACGCTGCGGGGATCCCGCCTGGACGGTTGCGATGCGGGTTTGACCACCAGCCGCGGATGTCCTTGTAGCGGAAGATCCACGGCTCGGGCACCACCGCGGGCAAGGTCGCGAAACTCGGGACCGCGCCCGACCATATGCTGAGATTGCTGACCAGCGCTCCCGGCCAGGGGAGTGCTGTCGTGACGGTGCTGGACCCCGACACCGGGCCGTTGGCAAGGCCATATCCTGCGCCGTTGTTGGCGGCCCATGTGCCGGATACGGACCCGCCGAAGCTTGCCGTGGCAGAGACATTCCCGTCGACTGCAAAGCCGATCTCGCCGCTTGCCATGTCGAACCATGCGACCAGATCGGCGGTCCTGCCAGCAAGTGAGGCGGCAGGGATCGCGGCTGTCCTGGTCTGTCCGATGGCCGAGAAGATCTCGTGCAGGATCAACTGCCCGCCGGCCAGGCCAAAGAACATGCCGCTGCTCTGGTTGCCGATCTCGAAAACAATGCCGTCCGCGATCAGGGCCGGGAACTGAACCCGGCAGGATAGGGTGATGCTGGCACTCCGATATGGCACCGTGGTGGTGAAGCTGGTGCCGGGACTTTGGCTGATGCCGGGTGCTGCAACAGGCATCGCGGTGATGACCTTGCCGCCGGCGCCCGGTGTGATGCTGTCCTCGATTGGCGTGCGGTTCTGCGCGATCCGGTCGCCCTCGCTGGCATAGTACCAGTCGAAGCCCTCGCCGCCGGC
This sequence comes from Paracoccus marinaquae, assembly GCF_018860165.1. Lineage (GTDB taxonomy): Bacteria > Pseudomonadota > Alphaproteobacteria > Rhodobacterales > Rhodobacteraceae > Paracoccus > Paracoccus marinaquae. Next base: position 68,910 of record NZ_JAHKNG010000007.1, on the reverse strand, counting down.
AATGTTCGATTGCAGATAGGCGCGGTCGTAGATCGACGGCCATGCCAGCGCATCGAGATGCTCCCAGCCATCGCGCCAGTCGGAAAGCGGCATGTAATTGTCGATACCGATGAAATCGACATTGGCATCCGCCCAGAGCGGGTCGAGGTGGAAGAACACGTCGCCCGAGCCATCGCCCGGGTGGTGCCCGAAATACTCCGACCAATCGGCGGCATAGCTGATCTTAGTGCCCGGCCCGAGGATCGAGCGGACGGCAGCGGCCAGAGATTGCAACGCGGCAACCGCCGGATAGGTCGATGCCCCGGATCTGATCGAGGTCAGCCCGCGCATCTCGGATCCGATCAGGAAGGCAGCAACCCCGCCCGCCGCCGCGCAGAGGTGGGCGTAATGCAGGATCATGCGCCGGAAGCCCCAATCCGTGCCGCCGGTCCACGTCACGCTGTCGCCGTTGACTGCGAAATCCGAGGGCTGGGCATTGCCGAAGAAGGCATCGACCTGCGCCGCGGCGGCGGCGGTCTTGTCCACGGTTCCGGCGAAACCGGCGGCAGGTGAGCAGGTGATCCGCCCGCGCCACGGCAGCACCGACTGGCCGATGGTTGCGGCATAGTCGGACCAGGGATCCGGCAGGGTGTTGCCGGCCGGGACATCCATCATCAGGAACGGATAGAAGGTCACCTTGAGCCCGCGCGCCTTCATCTCGCGGATGGCCTGCAGCACCGAGAAATCCGCTGGCGTGCCACCATAGATCGGCCGCCCCTGATCGTCCTGGCTGACCACCAGCGCATCGCCGCGGCTCACGCCGTTGACGCTCCAGGCAGGCGTGGTGTTCTTCTGCGCCATTTCGACCTTCGGGCGGATCGTGCAGCTTCCGGCGCGCAGATCGTCGCCGAACAAGGACACCACCAGCGAGGCGCTTTCGACCCTTGGCACCATGGCTTCCAGCCGGTCCAGCGAAACCACCATGTCGGTGGTCCCGGCCATGGCGTTGACATTCTCGGCCGCGCTGTCGCCGCCCTCGGCCTTGCGCACGATCTGGGTTGCGTAGGACCATTCGCCCGACGCCGGGATAATGGTGACCGCGGGCACCAGCCCCTCGGCGGTGTCGGCATCGTCCAGAGGCCGGAAGACCTCGAAGGACAGTTGCGGCAGGCGGTTGCCGAAGCGCGCAAGCGGCAGTTCCTCGAACACCACATAGGCGGTGCCGCGATAGGCAGGCGTGTTCCCCACCCCCATCTTCGCCGCGATGAAGGGGTCGGGGGCCTGTGCCTCGCTGCCCGGATAACAGCGCCACGTCGCCTCACTGAGGTCCACGATCTCGCCATCAGCCCAGATGCGGCCAATGCCGGTGATCGTGCCTTCGCAGAGCGCGACCGCGAAACTGGCATAGTAGAGGTACTCGGTCGTGGTGACCTTCTGCCCGCCGCCTTTGCCGCCCCCCTGGCGGTGAACATTGGTTTCCTCGCGGAAGTCGGTCGCCCAGATGATATTGCCGCCGATGCGCATGCGGCCATAGAGGCGCGGGATCACCACGCCCTCGGTCGCCGAGGTTATGCGCAGGCTGTCCATGCGCTGGCCCTCGATGCGCTGGCGGGGCAACAGCGACGAGACGATCCAGCTGTCGACCATCGAGCCGATGCCGGAGCCGATCATGCCGCCGATGGCAGCGCCGGAGAGGCCGAGGATCGTGCCGCCGAAGCCGCCGCCGATGGCGGTGCCGACCGCGCCGAGAAGGATGGTTGCCATGAGTCAGGTCTTCTTCTTGTGCAGGCCGGGCGCCGGGCGCGGGAACAGGAAGGCGAAGGCAATGCGCCGCCGCCATGCGATGGTGAGCGGTTCTTCGATCACCCCGAGCCGCTCATAGGAATGGACGAATGTGCCCTCGCCGGTCAGGATCCCGACATGCTTGACGATGGCGCCCGCGCGCATGCGGAACAGCACCACCGCGCCCGGCCCGGCCTCGGCCGGGTCGATGCGGATCATCACCCGGCCGGCATTCTCGGCCAGCACCTCGCGGCTGCCGATCTCGCCCCAGTCGCGGCTGTAGGGCGGCACCGGCAGCGTCTCGCTTCCGACCACTTCGCGCCAGATGCCGCGCGCCAGCCCGAGGCAGTCGCAGCCGACGCCCTTGACGCTGGCCTGATCGTGATAGGGCGTGCCGAGCCAGCCGCGCGCGGCGGCGATCACGGATCGGGGATCGGCGGGCCGGGCATCAGATGCTGCATGCGGTGAAGCAACTGCCGCGCCTCTCACAGCACCGCCCCCTCGTGCCCGCCATCCGCCGTGGCGTAGCGGACAACCGCGTCCTGGCCGGGGATATGCGGGAAGCCGCGGAAGTTGGCGATGTTGCTGAACTTGGCCGCGCAGGTCGCGCTGCGCTTGTCGCAGCCGGCGCGGATGGTGAACGCATTGCCGCCCGCGACCGCGCGCACAGGCGCTTCCAGCAGCGTGATGGTGACCACGCCGGAGGCGATCTCGTGCAGCATCACTTCGGCCAGCCGACCGCTGTTCGGGCCGCTCGTCCATTCCAGATGACCGAAGCTGAACCAGCCGCTGGCGAAGCCACCGAGGCCGGAGGCGGTGAAGGCGCCGTCGCGGATCGGATCGACCACCGCGCCGGTGCCGCGATAAGCGGCGGCGGCAATGTTCACCCCGCAGCGGCTGTCGCCCAGTGCCGCATCGCAGGTGCCCTGATAGACCCGGCCGACCGTCTGACCCAGCACATGCGCCATGCTGCGCACCTCGGCGACGAAGGACATGCGCCCGCGGCGCAACTCGCCGATGGCACCGCGCCGGATCAGAACCCGCTGGCCGGGGGCGGCCCAGTTCACCCGCCAGACCTCGACCAGTGCGTTGTCCCAGCGCCCGTCCAGAATGTCGGTCTCGGTGATCCGGTCGGAGGTCAGCGCTCCTTCGGCATCCTGCGAATCCACGGCCAGATCCGAACCGGACCGGATTTCCGATGCCGACAGGCCGCTTTCCGGCTCATAGTCTGTACCGCCGAAGGCAAGCGGGCAATCATGATCGGTAAAACCGAAGCTCTGGCCATCGGCGCGGGTGATCTTCCAGCACCACGCCAAGGTGGTGGTGCCATCGTCCAGATGCGCCTGCAGGGCAGGGGAGAGGGATTTCATCGGCGGATTTCCACGAGCGGGATGGAGGTGATCGAGCCGAGCCGCTCGATATCGAGGGTGACGTCGAGCGCGTCACTGTCGAATCGCACCGGCACATCGAATTCGAAGCCGGCGCGCACGGCCACGCCGGCGGCGGGCGCTGTGGCGAAGGTGATGACGCCGGTCGCCGGATCGACGGACCAACCCGAAAGCTGCTCGACGCTTCCCAGCGCCAGACTGACGCTGTCCGCGACCGGCCTGGTGATCGAGCGAGTCCAGGACTGCGCCCCGGAGGCATATCGCTTCACCAGCTGGAACGCAGTCGCGATTCCGTTGCCGGTCCCGATCAACTGATCCTGGTGCGCCGGCACCGCGGACGGGGTGCAGGACTTGTAATCCGACCAGTCCTTGAAGCGGAACCCGTGCAGCCGGCCGTTGCGCGCCTCGAAGAAGGCCACCACCGCCGCCAGATCATCGGCACGGCGGATGCCATAGGAGATGTCATAGCGGCGGCGCGAGTTGGCCCAGCTGGCGTTCCTTTCCTCGTCGCCCGAGGCCAGTTCCACGATCTGGGTGCGCCGTTCCGGGCCGCCGCGCGCGCCCCGGCTGATATTGTCCGGGAAGCGGACCTCGTGAAACGCCATTACATCCCCCTCCTTCCCATCGCGACGGCGCGGGCAATGTCCGCGCTGATCTGCGCCCGCGATTGCCGGAAGCTTTCGGCATCGCGGGCGTTGATGTTGATGGTGACCCCACCTGCGCCGCTGGCGACCTCCCGGCGCGAGAGCACCCGCTCGCCGCGCTGCAGGATCGCCGGCACCTCGTCCGAGCGCAGACCCGCCCAGCCGCCGGAATGCATGCGGGGGGCATTGGCAAAGGCCATGGCCGGGGCCATGCGGCTGGTGCCGCCCGCGCCGACCATGCCGCCCGAGTGCAGGACGCTGGCCAGCACACCGCCGCCCATGCCGCCCAGCGCCCCGGAGAGAGCATTCGCCAGCGGCCCGAGCAGGAACCTCCGCGCGCCGAGCTTCGCCATGTCGGCCAGCATCGAGGTCACGAGGTCGCGGAAGTTCAGCTTGCCGGTTTTGACGAACTCGCCGAGCGCATTCTCGGCACTCTGGAAGGCCCCGACCAGCGCGTCGCCGACATCGCTGCCGATATCGCGTGCCTTCTGGGCATAGTCGGCGAGTGACGCGCTGACCGCGTCCCAACCAGTGCTCGCGGCCTCTGCCCCCGTCTTGCCATCGTCGCCAGCCTTGCGACTCGCCGCGCCAGCCCGACCTGCTGCGCTGCCAGCGCCGTCGAGTGCCGCCGCAACCCGCTCGGCCGCGCCAGCCGCATCGTCCAGAGCGTTCGCGCCATCCTCGCCTGAGGCGGTGACGGCATCCTTCAGCGCCTGCCAGCTTTCCAGCGGCGCGACCGCCGCCGCGCCCAGTGCCTGTGCGGCGTCGAGATGTGCAGACGCTGCTGTGGCGGCCTGATCGGCAAGATCTCCGAACAGGTCGGGCGTCTCAAAATAGGTCCGGTCCCAGGCCGCGCTGAACGCCTCGGCGGCGGCGGAACCTGCATCAGATGCCGATCCCTCGAACGGGTTGTCGATGCGCCCGATGCTGAACGGGTCCAGAAGGCCGATCTGCGCCCCGCCTTCGCCGACAGCCCATTCCGGCAGCATGGCGAGGGCGGCGTTGATGCCGGAGATGAAACTGTTGATCCGGGTGACGACGCCGTTCAGCATCGCCTCGACCCCGGCGATTAACCCGTTCGCCGCCTTGAACGCCAGATCGCCAATGGCATCCGGCAGCAATGCCCAGATCGCCTTGATCGCCTCAAACCCGCCGTGCCAGACCGCAACATATCGGTCCACGGCGGTGACGCCCCCGGTCACGATCAGGTCGAGCACCGTGAACACATAGGCGCGATAGCCATCCCAGGCCGCATTGAGCAGCGCGAACGATGCCTGGAAGGCCAGGACGATGCGCTGGCCGACCTCCTTTGCGACATCGCCTAGCAGCTTGAACGCCGTGCCGATGCCGCCGACTGATTTGACCAGCGAGGAAAACTGGTAGATCAGCTCGCCCGCCGCGACGATCAGCGCGCCGATGCCGGTGCGGATCAGCGCCCCCCGCAGCACGGTCAGCGCCGTGGACAGCGAGAAGGTCGCGACACGGGCGGCGACAAAAGCCGCCACCCAGCGCCCGGCCATGAAGCCGGCGAAGGCAATCGCGAGCGAGGCGAGGCGTTCGATATTGTCCGCGACAAGGATCAGCACAGAGGCGACGGTGGAGGAGGCACCCAGAAGCTGATCCCAGCTGCCAACCAGTTGCAGCGCCGCATTGCCGATCAGCGTGAACGCGTCGCCGATGGTGGCCGGCATGGAGTCCGCTTCCTCGCGCAGCAGCTCCAGATTGCCGACCAGCGCGGTGCGGATCACCTCGCCGGTGATCGCGCCCTGCGTTCCCATCACCCGCAGGCCGGAAACTGTGGTGCCGAGTTCCGCAGCCAGCAGTTCGGCCACCCGGCCGCCGGTCTGGATCACCGTGTTCAGGTTATCGCCAGACAGGCTGCCCAGCGCCATCGCCTTCGAGAGCGCGTTCTGGACCGAGGCCGCGCGCTCGGCCTTTGCGCCCGAGACCACCATGGCGTTGTTCAGCGCCTCGGTGAAATCGAGGCTCTCGGCGGTGGAAAGTCCGAGTTCGCGCAGGGCGGTGGCGTTCGAGAGCCAGCTTTCGGTCGTCTGCTCGATTCCCGAATAGGTGCGCCGCGCCATCTGCGCGAGCCGGTCCATGACGGCGGCGCCCTTCTCCTGCGACCCGGTCGCCAGATCGACCCGCGAGCGCAGATCGGTCCAGGTATCGGCATATTGCGCGACCTGGCGGATCGAGAGCGCGCCGGCCGCGATCCCGGCCAAACGCTGCAGCATGACGCCGGCAGTGTCGACCTCACGCGACATGCGCTTGAAGCTGTCGGCGCCGGCGTTGCCGACGCCTTCCAGCTCCGCCCGGACCTGGCGTCCGTTCTCAGCGACGAGACGAACGGAGACTTTCTTCTCGGCCATCGCCTCTGCCTTCCTCGATCTTTTCGTTGGTCTTGCGGATCATTTCCGCCTCGATCACCGGCAGCAGTTCCACGACTGCCAGCGCCGGAATGCCCAGCGCACGGCCCATTGCCAGCGCCGCGCCCATGTCCCAGCCCAGCACCGCGCCGGGGATCGCCCGCAGCTGGCCGCTGAGGCGGGCTGCCAGATCCCAGACCTGCCAGCCCTCATGGCTTTGCGGTGAATTCAGCCGGGCAGGGCAGGCGAGGCAGCGTCCGGGGCAGGCTGCGCAATATCGGTCGCCCCCGCCGTAGTGCCATTCGGCGAGGGCGCGGAGGCGTTTTTTTCCGCATCCAGCACCAGATGCGGACCAAGGGCCTTCTCCTGGAACGCCTCGAACACCGGCCAGATGTTCAAGAGCGCGTCGATGCCTTCGGGCGTGACCGGCAGGTCGATGCCCTCGGCATCGCCGACGCCCGACCATTCGGTAATCACCATTCTGGCGACGGCCTGCGCCATGGCCACGGCCAGCACCTCCTTCGGCGCGTCGATGTCGAGGGTATCGAGGGAGACATCGGAGCGCGCGGCGGCCATGATGGATGTGGTGATCGGGGCGACCCGGATCATCAGGCCGGGGAGGAGGTCGATCCAGCGCGGCTCGGTCGTGAGGTTCAGTCGGATCATGGTTCAATACTCCTCGGTGTTGTTGACAAGGGTGATGGTCGCCATGCGCGCCGGGCTGGACCCGCGCGCCGCCTGCCAGTCGAAGCTGGCCTGAATGCCTTGCGGCCCGCTGATCTCGACGCGTGGGCGGGGCAGATAGACGGCATGGGCGGTGACGGTCAGGCTTTCGCCGGATGCCAGCGTGTAGGCGAATTCCAATTCGCACGGCCCGCCCGCGATGGCCTGGTTCATCAGTACCATATCGGCGAAGCGGACCTCTATCTGGCCGGTCAGCGCGGCGATGGACGGGTCCGCACCGTCGATCATGCCGTCGGCACGAATGGTCTCGATCCGGTCGAGATTGTTGGCATAGGTGATCTGGGCCGAGATCACATTGCCCAGCGCCGCGCCATTGCGGGTGATGGCGCCGTTGAAATGCCCGAAGCGTAGCAGGTCGAGATCGGTGGGCGTACCGGCCTGCGAGGTGGTGGCCACGGTCTCGCCCTGCGCCACAAGCTGGACGCTGGCGGTCAGCAGGCCGGAACGCTGCATGGTCCAGCTGAGCTGGTTGACCATCACGCCCGAATACATGGCGAAGCGCGGCACCTCGGGCATGCCGGTCTCGATCGACATGCTGGGCAGCGTCCAGTTGCCGGAGCGGAATTCATGCGTGTAAGGCCCCGGCGCAGTTCCGGTCGTGACCGGCGCCCCGAACGCGGCCTTCAGCCAGAAGCCGAAACCCTCGGCATCAATGGGGATGGTCAGATCGCCATCCGCGGTGATCGCGTCCTTGACCGGCGCCAGCGGGTCGCGGCCATAGCCCAGCAGCTCGGACGAGAGCAGCGGCTGTTCGGCGCTCAGCGTCGAGGATGCGAAGGGCAGGCGGGTGAAGCCGCTGACGGGGGCGGTGCCGTAAACCGTCTCGAACGCGACCGCGAGTTGCGACCGCGCACCTTGGGCGCGTGCCATGATGGACTCCTCTCTATTAACTGATTTCTGGCGACGGACTTGCCATCAGGCCTCAACTCGGGGCATGGGCTGGCCATGAGTACGCGTCGCCAATTCCTGTTCATCGCCATTGCCACCCTGATCGGGTTTGTCTCACTGGCGCCGCCGCTGGTCGCCGATGCGACGCGCCCGGCCATTCTCGAGGCGCGGGTCAGCAAGATCATCGATGGCGATACATTCACGCTCAGCGGCCATTCGCGGCGCATCCGCGTCTGGGGTTTGGATGCACCGGAATGGAATCGCCCCGGTGGATCGGACGCCACGGCTGCATTGCGCGGGCTTATTTCGGGCAAGACCCTGCGTTGCCAGGTCCGCGATATCGACCGCTATGGTCGCTATGTCGGGCAGTGTTTCCTGCCCGATGGCCGCGATATCACCACCGAGATGATCCAGATGGGCGTCGCCCGCGAATATTGCCGTTTCTCGCGCAACCATTACGGAAGTTGCTGATCGCAGCCCGCTGCTATTGCAATGGCGGCTTGACCAGCGCGGCCAGCCTGGTGAGGCCCTTGGCGGTCACCCGCACCTGTTCGGTGACCTTTTCCGAGCCATCGGCGCGCAAGACCGTGGTGATCCTGTGCTCGAGCAGGCTGGTCGCGGTCTTGCTGTGGTAGCCGAGAAAGCTCGCGCTGCCCGGGCGCTTGTAGATCCAGCCATTTTCCTGCAGCCAGAGAAACAGGTCTTTCGGGCGCATCTGCAAAAGCTTGGCGGTGTTGGTGATGCAGAATGACCCATCCGCCTGCGCGATCCGGTCCAGCTTCTCCTGTGCGGGCAGCAGCGCCTGCACTTTCTCTTGCAGGGCCACATGCTGTTCGCTGTAGCTGAGTAGCAGCGCCCGCAGCTGCGCCGGGTCGTTGAGGTCGGTGGCCGGGGCGCGGGCCACTTGCTCTTCCAGTTCCTGCCAGCGGTCGACCAGCCTTGCGGTGAACTCGGGCGAGAGCTGCGCCACGACAATGATGCTGTCGCGTTTCTCGAGCCGGTAGACGGAAGTCGTGCGCAGACGGCCCAATGCATCCATATCCTGTTCATCCCCCATTGGGGGTTGGACGATGACACCGCGTGCGGCCAGCCGCTCGATGGATTGCTTTACTTTGTCATGGCGGCTTTCGAGAAGCTCGGCGATTTCGCGCGAGGACATGGTGAGCGGGCTGGCTTCCTGCGGGCCGGCTGGCAGATGCGAGATCATGGTGCTCATTTCTTTCTCCTGATGTTCGATGCGGACCGGGGATTCGGCCTGAATCAGACAGGCACATCCGCCCGACCGGCGGCGCGGCGCGGACCGGCGTGGCAAGGCCGGATTCCGCGCCGGTCCTGCTTTGTTCGCATCTCAGCCCAGCGGATCGTTGCTGGTGTAATGCAGGGTGAGGATCAGCACCGCCGCCCTGATGGTCGGGGCGCCCTCGACCGCCAGATCGGCAGGTTCGGGCGCGTCGGTCTCGATCCAGTCGCAAAGCCCGCCCAGCGTCCGGTCGGCGGCGATCGCGTGCCCGATCCGTTCAGCCAGCGCGTCGAAGGCCAGTTCGAGGCCGGAGGAGCCGCGCACGAAGACCTCGACCTCGGCCCGGTGCTGCCAGTGATAGCGCAGGGGCGACAGCGTCACCTCCGCCTCGCCCGGCGTGCCGTCGCGCAGGATCAGCAGCCCGGCGGCGGGGATGCGCTCGGGCAGGGCCTCATTGCGCTGGACGATGGTGCCGCCGCCGATGCCCTGCAGGAGGGTGAACAGGGCCGACAGGACTTCTTCGCGTTTCGTGGTCATATGCGTTCCCAGCGAGAGACGATTGCGCCCGGCAGGGCATTGAGGGCGGCGCGTGACGGGCGTTCAAGATCCAGCCGCTTCTTCAGCCTGACCTGCGGCACCAGCAGGAAGATCGGCACCGAGGCGAGGCCGCGCCCCGTCTTTGACCGGGACACGGCCGCCCGACCGTGCTTCGTCAGCCGCGCCTCAGCGATCAACAGGCTGGGGCCGGTGCGTCGATAGACGAAGATCAGCCGCAGCCCGGTGCGCGCTTCCCATTCGCCGGGTGTCGGGCGCTTGCCGCTGCGGCTTTTTCCGGCCGCCTCAAGCGGGATGGCCAGCCAGAAGCCGTTGCGCGACCGGATCAACGGCCCGGTGTCATGGGCGTTCACGATCACCGGGGCGCGGGTCCAGACCATCGACGCGGCATTCATGCTGTGCCGCCCCTTGGGCCAGGTCTCCGAGCGGATGGTGCGGGCCAGCCGCTGGCCAAGGCCTGCGCTGGTGACCTGCCCCCGCCATGCATCCTTGAGCGCGATCCCGGCATCGCGGATCCCGAAATGCACCGCCTTCTCGCCGGCCTTGACCTCATCGGCCATCAGCCTGGCGATATCCGCGATCTCGGCGCGCAGCTTCATATGGGCCTCAGATCGAGGATCACGACCAGCCGTTCGCGGTCGCGGATCGGCTCGCCCTGGACTTCGAAAGCCTCGCCGCCGATCACGATGCGGTCGCCCGACTGGATGGATGGCGTTGCAGCCGCCAGGACGTCGATGCGCACGGTCTCCGACCACACCCGCGCGCCACCATAGCTGGTCAACTCGTCAGGGGCCTTGCGGATGGCGCGAATGGTGCTGCCGGGCGGAACCCCGCCCGGCAACCATGTCGCGTCCACCGCCATGTTCGGGTCCGCGAAGATCCGGGTCGCAGCGGTGGCAAAGGCGCTCATCAGACGGCCGCCCCGTTCAGACGGACGCGGCCGGTGGTTTCCCCAGCGCTGCCTCCGACCGCGAGCACCGCAATGCCGATCAGCGTGTTCGAGCCGACCGTGGTCGTGCAGGCCTTGGCGGTGTTGTCCCAATAGACCTTCGCCCCGACCGTCCACGCCTGGGACGCGGTCTTCGGCAGATCATAGACGCCGGTGAGATTGATCACGCCTTCCGCGCCATTGGCGATGGGACCGGTGGCAACGCCCAAGATCGAGCCGATCAGAACGCCTGCGCCCGAGGCGATATCCGCCTCGGCGGTAATTGTGAGCGTGTTGCCCGTTGCGATGAAGTTTTTCATGGGCTTTCTCCAGATGAAGTGTTGTTGCCCTGACCCGCGCGGGGTCGAGGGTCAGATCACGCGAGGCCGGGATTCTTGTAGAGACCGCGCCAGTCGATGGCCTTGGCGCCGAAATCGTGACGGGCCTTGAACTCGATGCCATCGACCTCGAAGCCCACCCGATGCTCGGTGTAGAGACCCTCCTGACCCGCCAGATAGGCGTATTCAACGGCGCCGAAGGCCGGGTCGGTCGCGGCGAACCACGGATCGGGACCGGCGGTATTCACCAGCCGGATTTCCTCGACCACCGAGAAGCGGTTTGAATAGGGATTCACCTCGGCCGTGCTGCCCGGCGTGGTTGCGGCCAGTTGCTTGTGGATTTCGACCATGCGCTTTCCGGGCGGAACGATGATGTTGCGCGGCAGAACCGTGATCGCCCGGCCGTCCAGATCCTTCTGCACCGCGAAAGCGCGCAGCATCGCGGTCAGGGACTCCTCGGTGATCGCCGCCGCCGTTCCGAGGTTGCCGTGATTGGCATGGAAAAGCGCGGTGCCGTCACCCATGGCGGGATTCGAGAGCAGGATCGAGTAGAGGATATCCGATTCAAGGTTCGCGGCCGAGGCACCGAAGGACTGGACGACCCGGTCGAAGGCGCGCAGATCATCGTTGATCAGCATCTGCCGGCTAAACCCGATAATGCGGCCATAGGTGGCGATCGCATAGCTTTCCTTGCCCTCGGTCGCGGTGCCATAGGTGAATTCGCCGCCTTCCGGCACCTTGACCAGATCGGGAGCGTTGCCGATCTGAAGGCGGTCAACGGGCCGGAAATCCCGAACCGTCACCCGCGTGGACCAGGCCCCGAAGGTGCGCGGGGTGGCGTCATAGGCCGCGCGCAACGTCCGGTTGACCACGCTGCCGAGGATCGCCGGGAAGTCTCCGGTGCTGTGGTAGCCCGCCGAACGCATGCCCATGGCGAAACCCGCGATCTCCATATCGGGCATGGCGGCGGTGTTGACGCCGGCGCGCTCGACGGCATGGCGGGCCAGGTCCATCAGGCTGCGGAACGCGAATTCCCGCGATTGCGGCGATACCGCATGCAGCGATGGTGCCGCCCTGTGCATGATCGCGTCGGCAACCGCATCGCGATAGGCGGCATCGCCGGTGCCGCGGGCCTGCGCCGGGGCCAGCTCAATCGTGCGGCCCAGCGGGTTTGCATCGCCCAGCGCGTCGAGGACCGCCTCGCGGGCGGCATCGATCGAGACGCCGCGTGCGATCAGGTCGTTGGCAAGGTCAGAGCCCAGATCATGCCGGGCGCAGAGCGTCATGATGGTGCTGACGCGGCTGCGTTCTTCCGCGCGGATGCTTTCCGCGTCGGGCGCGGGCACGGCCGGGGCCGCTTGCGGGATGGCAGGGGTTTGCGCGGGGGCAGGGGCGGCGCGGGTTTCATCGCCACCCGCCGCAATGGTGTCTTCAGGCATGTTTCGTCCTTTCGTGCTGGATTCTGCGGCGGGTGCCGCGGCAACGGCCCTACCGGTGATCGTGCAGGGATAGCGCCGGGCGTCACTCGGCCCGGTCCCGGCGCGCATGCCGGCACCGGGATCGGCGCCGATGGCGACGGCAGAGATTTCAAGCGGCTCCCAATCGACCGCGCGATAGAGCGCGCGCTGGCCGCCATCGGTGCGGTCGGCTTTTGCCACCCGCTCGAAGCGATGGACCCGGTATCCGACCGAGACATTGCGGATGATCCCGGATTTGATGTCGCGCCAGATCGGCTCGACCTCATCGCGCTCTGACAGGCGGATGCGGGCGAAACCGCTGCCGCCCTCGATGCGGATCGAGCCATTCTCGACCACGCCGAGAATGTCGGTCAGGCGGTGGGACGCATGCGAGTTCAGGAACGGCGCACCGGCGTTCAGGCGATCCAGCCGCATCGCGTTGGGAGACACGACCAGTTCCTCGTCGAACTCCTCGTCGCGCGCCCAGGAATAGCGCCGCACCTGCGCGCCGGTGGTCCAGAGAACCTCGAATGTGCGCGAGGCGTCATCGACGGATTGCATTGTGCCGGCCCGCCCGATCACGGGCAGGTCGAGGATTTCCTCGTTTTCCATGGTGGTCTCCGTCAGTTATCGCCGCTCGGCGGCGCGGTCGGGTCTGTGGTCTGCACGAGGCCAGCCTTGCTGACCTTGCGCGGGTCGCTGTCGAAAACGAGGCCAGCTGCATCGGCCTTCCTGGCGAAATCGGCCCATTCGGTGAGGATTTCCTCCGGGTCGTATCCCCGCCGCGCGATCTGTTGCGGCAGGGTCGAGAAGCCTGCGCGGACCTCCAGCAGATCGGCCTGCACATCCTGCAGTGGGTTGACGCTTTCGAACTTCGGCGGCCCCCATTCGGCGAGGATCTCGATGCCATCCGGCAGCAGGCCCTGCGACTGTGCCTCCTTGATGAACCAGCGCCAGATCGGCTCGCAGAACATCGGGATCACGGTCTGCCACTGGATCTGCTCGACCATGCGGCGGAATTCGTTCAGGCCCGCACGGGTGGACGAGAAGTTGGCCTGCGACAGATCACCGGTCATCATCGCATAGGGTACCCGGAAGCCGGCGGCGATGATGTGAAGCTGGGTCCGGTGCCATTCATAGACGCCAGCCGTCGAGGCCGGTTGGTTGAACTTGATGTCCTTGCCGCCGCGGGCATAGGCGATCAGGCCCGGCTCGAACTGCTCGACCCGGTTGCCCATCCCGTCCTCGATCACCGGGGCGATGGATTGCTGATCCTCATCCGCGCCGAAAACGATGCCGACCAGACAGGCTTCGGTTTTCTTGCGCACCAGTTCCGCGGTCTGCCAGTCGTCGACATCGCGGATCGCCCGCATGGCCGGGGTGCCCCAGGGCACGCCCCGGCTCTGGACCCGCTGGCGTTCAAACAGATGCGCCACGTCCTGCGCCCTGAGGCGCACCGATTCCAGGCGGTGGTTGACAATGGGGTCGTTGTGACCGGGATGATCCGGAAACATCCAGTAGGCGACGCGCCGGCCATCCCGGTCGGTCTCGATCCCCTGGCTGATCCGGGTCCCATCGGCGCGGTTGTCAAAGCGTGCGCTGTCGAGGTGATCGGCCTCGCGCAGCTCGATGCGCAAACGCAGATCACGCGCGTGTGCGCCACGACGATAGCGGGCCACCGCGAAGACCTCGCCGCCCTCGATCATCTCGCGCACGGCGAGGCAGAGAACCCCATGGAAATCCGTGTGCCCATGATCGTCGCAACGGGCGGCCCAGCGCCGCCACAGATCGTCGACCTGTCTGTTCAGCGCCGGATCGGCGGTCGCGGCGCGGGGCCGGATGCCGGTGCCGACGATATTGTTGACCAGCACCTGCACCGCCTGCGCGGCGATGGGGTTGTTGCGCACCAGATCGCGCATGCGGTCGCGCAGCGTGGCCCCGGCCGCAGCGATTTCCGCATCCGCCGCCGTTCCACCGACTTTCCAGCCTGCCGTTCCACGCCCCCTTGAGGCGGCCTCATAGCCACGCCGCAGGTTTGAAATCGCCACCCGCGCGGCATAGCGCCGGGCGGCAGAGCGTGGCGAAACCACCGACAAGGCAGCATCCATCAGCCCCCAGCGCACGTCCGGGGTGATCTCCTTCGGTCCTGCCATGGTCAGCCCCTATGGAAACCGGCAAAGCCCGCCACGGGCAAGGGACGGCCCGATCCGGCTGCCATTTCGCCCTCGATGGTGCGGATGCGGCTCAGCAGATCGGCGGCCGAGCCGTATTCAAGGGTCTTTCCATCATAGCTGACCCGCAGGGTGCCCGAGGCATAGGCCCGGCGCAGCGCGTCAAGTTCACTCTCGGTCCAGGCCATCAGAACCAGCTTCCTCTTTGTCTCTTGCCCAGCCAGCCCGACGGGCGGGGCGGCGGCGGTTTCAACGGTTGGCGATGCGGCTGCCCGGCCGGGCGCGCATCACTCGTGCCGGGCATGAGCTGCGCGCGCAGATCGTCCCATTTGGCGCCGTCCCAGCGGTCCATGCCCATCAGCCAGGCGCAGGCGCGGGCATAGACCCGGCAGTCCAGCGCCTCGTTGCGGTCGCGGGTCTGCTGCCATTCCAGCTTCTGGAACCCCTGCCGGGTCTTGATGGTCATCAGCTGCTCGGCGGTCAGTTGCTTGGTCCATTCCGCGGTAGTGCCCTTCGGGATATGCACGAAACCGGCCGGCCAGCCGCTGCCGTTGGCGATGTCCTCGTCTGTCGGCGCGACAAGCCGCAGAAGACGATAGGTCTCGGATTTGAACACTGCGCCTGCGACCTTCCACAGCCGCACCCCGCGCCGGAACTTGCGCCCGCCCTCGGTCACATCGACATAGCTCGGGCCGTCCACCGGGGTGGAGCGGTCAAAGCCGCCGACGCCCTTGATCGCGATTACCTGGCCGTGGCCCATCTTGCGGCACCAGCCATAGACCGCATCGGTGGTCGCGCCGTCGCCGGTGTCGATCGCCAGCCGCGCCAACGCCATGCGCGCGCCGCCGGCGTGGGGCCAGGTCTCGGCCAGAAACCCGGTCAGATCGTCCCAGACCTCCTCGCGCGCCGTGTCGCCTTCCAGCACCACATGATCGACCAGCCAGGACTCGAGGTTCTCGCCCCAGCCCCAGACGTCGATCTCGATCCGGTCGCGCTGCACATCCGCGCCGGCCGTCAGGATCAACGCGCGCTGCGGCACCTCCCCCAGATGCCAATCCTCGCGCCGCTCGTAGAGGCGCTGCCAGTCCGGGGCCTCGCCGCGTTCCTGCCAGGTCTCGCCCAGCACGGTGTTCTTCAGGGTCTTCAGCGCGGCCTCGTTGCCGACCGCCTGCTCCCAATCCTGCGCGATCTTGGACCAGCTCAGCCAGCCCAGCGGCGAATAAAGGCCGCTGATATGAAACCCGACGATCCCCGCCGCCCGCGCCCGCTCCAGCATCTCCGGCTCGGCGGTCGGCAGCCATGTCGCGCCATTCGCCTCGGCCATCATCTCGGTTTTGTGGCGCTCCGAGATCGGTTCATCACAGTGTTCGCAGACATAACGCGCGGTTTCCGGGCGGCCCGGCTCCCAGCGCAGGCGTTCGAACTTCAGCCATTGCAGGGCGCCGCAATGGGGGCAGGGGACATGGTATCGCTGCTGATCGGACAGCTCGTATTCCCGCTCGATCCGCGAGAGGCCCTTCACGGTGGGCGTGGAGGCCAGAAACAACTTGCTCCGATGCCCGAAGCTGATCGTGCGCGCCTCGGCCAGCGCGATGGGGTCGCCCTCGCCATCGAGATCGCCCGGATAGGCATCCACCTCATCGAGAAACACCCAGCGCGCCGGCATCGAGCGCAGGCCGACGGCGCTGTTCGCGCCGGTCAGGATCAACTGCCCACCCGGAAACCGCTTGCCGAGAATGGTATTGCCGCTGTCCTTGGACCGCGACGGCATCACCAGCGCCCGCAGTTCCGGGCTTTCCTCGATCAGCGGGTCGATCCGCTGCTGCGACAGGCGCTTGGCCAGATCGACGGTCGGCTGGACCGCCAGAAACGGCCCCGGCGCCCGGTGGATGCAGAAGCCGACCCAGTTGTTGCCGCCTTCGGTCGCGCCCACCTGCGCGGCCTTCTGGAACACCACCCGTCGCGCCGGACTGGCCGGCGACAGCGCATCCATGATCCCGCGCATGAAGGGCGTGCGCGCGGTGCGATAGGGACCGGCCTCGCTTGCCGCGCGCGAGGACAGGATCCGGTGCCGATCCGCCCATTGGCTGACCGTCAGCGCCGGGTCCGGCGCCAGACCGGCCAGCCAGGCATTGCGGATATCCTCGGCGCCCTCGAAATCAGCCAGCGCCACGGATCGTCTCCCCTCGCGCCTGCCGGATCGCGCAGAGAACCGCCCCGGCCCCTTCCTCATCCGCATCGCGTTGCTCGCGGGCCTTCCTCGCCCTGAGCCGCATCATTGTCCTGTCGATCAGCAGGCCGAACGCCTGCCGGCGCCGCGCCTCGGCGCGCCATTCATCGTAAGTCAATCTTCACCTCCGCAAGATCGGCCAGGTGCTGGCGCAGGTAATTGTCCAGAACCTGCTCCATCCGATGGGCATCGACGCCCAGATCGGCGGCCATGTTGGCGGCCACACGGGCCGGCCAGTTCTGCCAGGCGTCGCGTTCGCGCCGGGCCAGATCGAAGACCATGGTGGTGGTGCGCGCCCGGTCCACCAGCTCGCCCTTCATCCTGGCGAGCTTGACCTTGGCGGTCTGCGCCTTCAGCACCTCATTGGCCACCCGGCGCCAGTCCAGACCGGCAAACAGCGCCTCGAACTGCGCATGGTTCAGCGCCATCATCCCGTCCTTGATCGCCGGCCAGGTGAAGCTCGTGTCCTCCAGCCGCTTGTAGGTCAACACCAGCCCGCTGCCATCCCAATACAGAAGCTTCAGCCGGTCCGCGCGCCTGGACCGGAACACAAAGACCGTGCCGGTGAACGGATCCTTGCGCAGGACCGACTGCACCAGAGCGGCCAGACCATCGTGTCCCTTCCGGAAATCCACCGGCCGCGTCGCCACCAGAATACGAAGCCGGTTCGACGGGAAGATCATGAACCGGCCCCGGAAGTGCATTCGAGGGCGCGTACGATCCCGGCAATCCGCCCGGCAGGCGTCGCACCGTCGAGACGGATGATCACCGACCCCGTGACAATCTCGACCCATTCGCCCTGCGGCTCCGGCAGATCGGGTGGCGATCCCGTTGCCGCATCGCACAGCACCAGCGGCGCGAACTCCGCCTCGTCCCGCAGCGCCGGAAGGACCAGCCGGCCATCCTTCGCCAGACGCCGCCATGTCGACAGATGGTTCGGCCGCAGGCCGTAATGCCGGGCAACGCTGTTCACGCTCGCGCCCGGCAACAGCGTCTCCGCCACAATCCGGGCCTTCACAGCATCCGGCCAACGACGCCGCCCCGATGCCGATATCTCCCCTCCAAACTCGGGGAGAAACTCTCTCGTATCATCCATGGAGAAACTCACCTCCTGCAATTCCGCAGAAGCCGAGTCGCAAATCTCAGACCTCAGCAGAAGGTGACCGCCAGACAGCGCTTACTGAAGGCCTGGGCATCGATGAAGAGCTTCCAGCCGAAGGACAATGCGGTGCCCGACCCGGACGATGGTCCCGGCGACCCGCCAGATGGCAGCGTGCCGCCCGCATCTGTTCCTGACCGATTCACCGCCGAGCCCGAACCTATGACCCGCCTCACACGCCGCAGCCGCAATGCCGAAGTCGATTTCCGTGGCGAACGGCGGTCCAACGCCACCCATGCCTCAGTGACCGATCCGGAGGCCCGGCTGTTCAAGAAGTCGCCTGGCGCCGGGGCCATGCTGTGCTTCATGGGGCATAGTTTGATGGAAAACCGCTCCGGGCTGATCGTGCAGACCGACCTCACACAAGCTGACGGTCACGCCGAGCGCCGTGCCGCCATCGACATGCTCCACCGCCACTCACCCGGATCGACGCGGCGCCTGACCCTGGCAGCGGATCGTGGCTATGACAGCGCCGATTTCGTCGCCGAGCTGCGCCAGATGGTCGTCACACCGCACGTCGCCCAGAAATCCCGGCATTCAGCCATCGATGGCCGGACCACCAGACACCCCGGCTATGCCAAATCCCAGCGGCGCAGGAAGAAGATCGAGGAGCCTTTCGGCTGGGCCAAGACCGTCGGCGGCATGACCCAAACCATGTATCGGGGAATCGAGCGGGTGCGCGCCCGCTTCACGCTGACGATGGCAGCCTGCAATCTGGCGAGGCTGCCGAAACTGCTCGCGGCTTGAGGTCGAAGAACCGCCCACGGCCCACTTGCCCACGCGCACGAACCCGTAATGCCCACCGCACCGGGAAGACGTTCCGCAATGCAGCGTTTTTCAGCGGCCTGCTAATGTCGCTGCAGGCACGAAAATTCGAAAAGTTTCTCCTGAAGATATGGTCAAGCACGCCAGTGACGGTGTGCAGCAGGCCGTGCAATACCGTAAGGATATTAAGGGAAAGCTCGCTTATCTTTGTTGTTTCGATGCACGCGACAAGGATGAAGATCAGCCCGAAATCATGACCTTGGCAGCGGCGAACGATGTCATACTGCGCAGGTACTACATGTTCTCGTCGCCTTCAGCTCACCGAGCTGCCGAAGCCGCTGCAAAAGCAGCGGGCAAGTTGTTATCAGGAGCCGTTGCGTGACGGGGAGGTCAGTCAGCTCCTGATCATGTGAACCAAGGTCTCATCGAGATCGTAGGTGCCGCCCTGTTGAGCGCTTGATCGCATGGAGCGCATGGAGGACAGATTTGATAGCTCAAAACCTATGCCGCGCCCCAGCTCTACCAAGATGGTACCGACGTCGATGACGACCCCCGCATATCGGCTATCTCCTACCACCATCATCACTGAACCGCCCGGCACAATAATTCGATGAGTTGAATTAGTATGGCGACGAGATCGTCAAAGTATGCTCGGACCATGTCTGGTATGTTGTTGTTCCACATGTCTGAGCGTTGTTCATTTAGAGCCATCATGGTTGCATCTAGCGTCGGCGACGACGAAGTCGCCTCAAAGGATCGCTTGATCTGAACATGGGAACGCAGCGTTGCTTCGCGCAGTCTCCTGTTGTCCTCTGGCATCTTCAGATAGCCGAGCATCCAAAGCTCGAGATTGTAAATGTCAGTGTAGTCGAATGAGTTCGGATATGGTGGGGAGAAGATTGAGAAGTCCGCGGACTGCGCCTGCGCCAGAGCGACGCGAGAGTCACCCCGGAGTAGCGTATATTCGTTGCACGGCCGCTTGCCGAAGCGGACGATGTCTTCAATGGCATTGAGAAATGCGGCTTCAAACATCTGATGGACCGAAGTCGGCGGCACCGTTCTGTTCTGCCAACCGGACCTGTAGCGCCGTCCCTTGCCGCTGATAACGACATTGCTCAAAGTAACAAGTGCGGAGCCGAGCAACACACGCAGCAAGCGCGCATGGTCCGCGTTCTCTAGTCTCTCAATGCTCTTGCGATATGCAATAATACGCTCGGCGACGGCGAGCGAATAGATCCATCTGCCATTGACCCCAGGCGCTACAAGCGTCTTAGGTGCATTGGCAAGTTCCTGCAACGGATCGGCCTTGTTGGAAGCCGCATGGTCGACGACCTGACGGAATGAAGCGAGTAGGGCCTCCGCACTGTAAGATTGGAGCTTGGCTTCGATCAGATCGGCGAGGAAAGGGTTTACCTCTACGGTTGTGGGGCGAATGCCAAGGAACTGTGCAGTCAGCGCAGTGGTCCCGCTGCTGAGGACGTTCTCGGTGCCACCGGGCTACCGGCGGACGGCCGAGGTCAGGCGGCCGAAGCTTGATCCCTTTATCCCGATCATTGAGGGCTGGCTTGAGGCGGATCGCTCCATGCCGCGGAAGCAGCGGCACACCGCGAAGCGGGTGTTCGACCGGCTGCGTGACGAATGCGGGTTCACCGGCGGCTACACGATCATCAAGGACTACATTCGGGAGCGGGAACGGCGGGGCCAGGAAGTGTTCGTGCCGCTGGCGCATCCCCCGGGCCATGCGCAGGCTGACTTCGGCGAGGCGATGGTCAGGATCGGCGGTGTCGAGCAGAAGGCCCACTTCTTTGTTCTGGATCTGCCGCACAGCGACGCCTGTTACGTCCGCGCCTATCCGGCGGCTGTGGCCGAGGCCTGGGTGGACGGCCATATCCACGCCTTTGCCTTCTTTGGGGCGGTCCCCCAGTCGATTGTCTATGACAACGACCGGTGCCTGGTGGCGAAGATCCTGCCCGATGGCACCCGCAAGCGGGCCGCCCTGTTCAGCGGGTTTCTATCCCATTACCTGATCCGGGATCGCTATGGCCGCCCCGGCAAAGGCAACGACAAGGGGAATGTCGAGGGCCTGGTGGGCTATTGCCGCCGCAACTTCATGGTGCCGCTCCCCGAGTTCGCGACCTGGGAGGCGTTCAACCTCTGGCTGGAGGAGCAATGCCGCAAGCGCCAGCAGGATGTCCTGCGCGGTGAGGGCGAAACGATCGGCGAGCGGCTGCAGCGCGATCTGGCAGAGATGCGATCCTTGCCTGCTTCACCCTTTGACGCCTGCGATCAGGACACCGGCCGCGTCTCGTCGCAATCGCTCGTGCGCTACAAGACCAATGACTACTCGGTGCCGGTCGCCTTTGCCCATCAGGATGTCTGGATCCGGGCTTATGTCCATGACGTGGTGATTGGCTGTCGGGGCGAAGTCATTGCCCGCCATCCCCGGTGCTGGGATCGCGATGAACTCATCTTCAACCCGATCCACTACCTGCCGCTGCTGGAGCAGAAGCTCAACGCATTTGATCAGGCCGCGCCGTTGCAAGGTTGGGAGCTTCCCGAGGAGTTCGCAACGTTGCGCCGGCTGATGGAAGCTCGCATGAACCGGCATGGCCGACGCGAATACGTCCAGGTCCTGCGGTTGCTCGAGACCTTCGATCTGGCTGACCTGCATGCCGCGGTAAAGCAGGCGCTTCAGATGGGCGCGATCGGCTTTGACGCCGTAAAGCACCTGCTGCTTTGCCGTGTTGAACACCGTCCGCCCCGGCTGGACCTGGACTGCTATCCCTATCTGCCGCGGACGACAGTCGATAAGACCAGGCCCGGGTCCTATATGCGGCTGCTGTCGAGCGATGCAGAGGACGCGGCATGAACGACGCCCCGGAAATCCTGCTCACCCATCACCTCAAGGCCCTGAAGCTGCCAACATTCCTGCGCGAACATCAGAAGCTGGCCCGGCAATGCGCGGCCGAAGGCATGGACCATGTCCGCTACCTTGCCCGCCTCGTCGAACTGGAGCTGATTGACCGGGAGCGGCGGATGGTCGAGCGCCGCATCAAGGCCGCCAAATTCCCCGCGGTCAAAAGCCTCGACAGCTTCGACTTCAGCGCCATTCCGAAGCTCAACAAGATGCAGGTGCTGGAACTGGCCCGCTGCGAATGGATCGACCGTCGCGAGAACGTCATTGCCCTCGGCCCAAGTGGCACGGGCAAGACGCATATCGCCCTTGGCCTCGGACTGGCGGCTTGTCAGAAGGGGCTCTCCGTGGGCTTCACCACCGCCGCGAGCCTGGTCAGTGAGATGATGGAGGCCCGCGACGAGCGCCGTCTGCTTCGCTTTCAGAAGCAAATGGCCGGTTACAAGTTGCTGATCATCGACGAACTGGGCTTTGTGCCGCTGTCCAAGACCGGCGCCGAATTGTTGTTCGAGCTGATCTCGCAACGTTACGAGCGCGGCGCGACCTTGATTACCAGCAATCTGCCCTTCGATGAATGGACCGAGACCTTCGGCTCCGAGCGCCTCACCGGCGCACTGCTCGACAGGCTGACCCATCACGTCAGCATCCTCGAGATGAACGGCGAGAGTTATCGTCTCGCCAACAGCACTGCCCGAAAGCAGCAACAAAAGTCCTGAAATCAGATGGTGCTGTTTTGGCCCAAGGGGCCAATGCGCCATGGCACGCGCCAGCTATCTGGTAAGCGCGCGCGCCATGGCGCCGGTCACCGCCGCGTGGCCGGATTTTACTCCGCCGCGTGGCCGGATATTGCACCGCCGTTGACAGCGGGCATTGGTCAGCTCCATCGTCCCCAGAACACCGCTGCCGCCGGGCTTGGCGATGACCTGCATCGGCACGCCCAGTTCCTCGGCCATCTGCTCGACCACGATGCGCGAGGCGACATCGGTGGCGACGCCCGCGGGCCATGGCATGATCACCTCAATGGGCTTTTCCGGGTATTCGGCAAGGGCGGGCAGTGCAGTGCTGGTGAGAGCGGCAGCAAGGGCCACCCATCTGGCATGTTTCATGGCGCGTTCCTGTTGGCGTGTTCGGTTGCTTGTTTTCGCAGCTTCCATCTTGCCAGCAGAGCGATAATGAAAATAGAATTAAATATATATCATGATCAGATTAAGGTATCGAAGGATTGCGTCAGCTCTGCAGCGAAAGATGAAATTGCCTACCTGACCCACCCGTCACCGCCCGATTCAGCGGTCAGAGTTTCGACGAAGATGGTGTCGATTGGGTAGATTTTACGGCAGATAACTTCATTGAGGAAGGAACAGTCCCGCAAACCATCGTCGCAATGGCCTAAAGGTCGGTCATGAACGAACAATCAAGCAGTACCACTCAAGTGGAGCTGATCCTTATGGTGGGCTATGCTGAAATTTGCCTTACAAGGCGCACCGCATGTTGCAGATCTTCCAGCAGCATTAATCTTGCTGATCGTGCGTCTTTGCCGGATAGTCTGAGAATATAGCTTGGATGCCAGCTGATCAGCACAGGACCGCCGTCCATTGCCTGCTCTGTCTGTCCGCGACGATTTTGAAGTGAGCCGGATTTGCCAGTCAGGGCATATGCGGCTGTCGCGCCAAGTGCGAGCGTCAGGCGTGGGGCGACAAACCGACGCTCCAGATCAAGCCACCATCGACAATGCTGAACCTCGCCGCGATTGGGGTTCTGATGCAGACGAAGCTTTCCGCGCGGTCTGAACTTGAAATGCTTGACTGCATTCGTAAGCCAAACAGCGCCAATCTCTGCCTCTTCCATTAATTCGCGCAGCAGCGTGCCTGCGGGGCCGACGAAGGGACGACCCTGCAGGTCTTCCTGATCGCCCGGTTGTTCGCCGACAATCATCAGCGTGGCATTCGGATCGCCTTCGCCCCAGACCGTTTGTGTCGCGGCCTGACATAGATCACAGCGGGTGCAGGACATTGCCGCATCTCGCGCCTGATCCAGCGTTTCGGGCCTATTGGCCACCGGCGTGGCGGGCAGCCTGTCCAGAATGCGCGTTGCGCGCTGTGGTGGATCTGTCGGCATGGCGGCGTGCATGGCCGCGACGCGGGCATCGGCCTCGGCAAGCATCTGCGGGATCAGGCGCGTTTCGGGCAGGTTTTTCCAGTATTTGACCGGCATTTCCGATTTCATCGCGGAAATCTTGACCCGCGCCGGATTGAAGATATTGCTGAAATAAGTCGCCCACAGCGCCTCGCTGGCATCGTCGGGAAAATCGGGACGCTGCTGCGGGGCGGGGCCGAAATCAAGCGCGCCGTCGCGAAAGGTGACGGTCATTTCCGGCGTTGCGATCAGCCAGTCCATGTCTGTGAAACGTCGCGCGAAGAAGCCTGCGGCACGTTCGGTGATGAAATGTTGCGGCTCGAACCAGGCGGCAAAGCTGCGGCGCGGGCCTTCGGTCGGCAATTCCCGAAACCGAACGAAGGCGTGCATCTTGTGAATGTCGCGGCGGACCGATTTTTCCATCCGCCGCAGCCGTTGCGTCAGTGGATCGGCGGGGTTCGACAAGGCGCGTCGGTCATCCTGATGACGCAGCAGCAGCCGGTACGCAAGTGCGGGGGCCTCTGGCTCGGAATGGCACAGGACTGCGCCTATCAGGTCGATCAACGCCTTGCTTGCGGTCACGGTGTAAGCGCCGTCATTTACCGGCAGCGGATCGAAACCGAAAAGCCCGGTCTCGGTCGGTTCTCGCATCCACTCTACTTCTTCGGCGGCGATGCGGTGGCTTGCCAATAGCCGCGCTGCCTCGCGCCAAGTCGTGTTCGTCGACCGACCGGGAAGATGGACGCGATACATCAGAAAAGCGACAATTGCCGAGGCGCGGCGGCAAATCGCGCCCGCAAATTATCGCTGTCCGTCAAACCGCCTGGCGACCAGTCGGGCAGGGCGACGAAGGGCCGGACCTTCTTCATCACCGCACCGATCCGCAACAGATCGCCGTAGCGCACCGGGCCGGATCGGCGGGCGGCGATGATCCGGTCAACGGTTCGCGTTCCGAAACCGGGGACGCGCAGCAGCATCTCGCGCCCGGCGCGATTCACATCGACGGGAAAGCTGGCGCGATTGGCCAAGGCCCAGGCCAATTTGGGGTCAATGGTCAGATCAAGATTGCCATCCGTGCCGCCTGCCGTGATTTCATCCGCCTCGAACCCATAGAAGCGCATCAGCCAATCGGCCTGATATAGCCGGTGTTCACGCATCAAAGGCGGCCGGATCAGCGGCAGCGAAGCGGAACTGTCGGGGATCGGACTGAAGGCGGAATAATAGACACGCCGCAACCGATAGCCGGTATAAAGGCGCGACGCGGTACCCAGAATATCCCGGTCGGGCGTCGCATCAGCGCCGACGATCATCTGCGTGGACTGACCGGCAGGGGCGAACTTCGCCGGGCGCTTTCCGGTATGGCTGCGCTCACGGCTGGCCTCTTGCGACAGACGCACGCCCGCCATCGCGGCCCGGATCGTTTCCGGCTTCTTTTGTGGCGCAAGCTGGCGGGTGCTGCTGTCTTTCGGCAGTTCGATATTGATCGACAGGCGGTCGGCATAAAGTCCGGCTTGGTCGATCAGTTCCTTGCTGGCCTCGGGTATGGTCTTAAGATGGATATATCCCTTGAAGCCGTGATCCTGCCGCAGCATCCGGGCGATGCGCACCATGTCGGCCATGGTATCGTCCGGGCTGCGGATGATGCCGGAACTGAGAAAAAGCCCCTCGATATAGTTCCGGCGATAGAATTCCAGCGTCAGCGTGACGACCTCTTCCGGTGAGAAGCGCGCGCGTTCGACCCGACTGGAGACGCGATTGATGCAATAGGCGCAATCGTAGATACAGAAATTCGTCATCAGGATTTTTAGCAGGCTGATACAGCGCCCATCCGGCGTATAGGCGTGGCAGATGCCCGTCCCACCAGCGCTGCCGATACCGCCACTGCGTGCGTCCCGGCGTGTGGTGCCGCTGGACGCGCATGAGGCATCGTATTTCGCCGCATCGGCAAGGATGGCCAGCTTTTCCTGAATGGTTTTGCGCATGGAACAAAAATAGAACAAACGACGCAGTGGGCAAGTTGATTTATCTTTATGGCCGAGCAGGGCAGCTGAAAGGCGCTAGATCCTTCGCATTTCGGCCTGAGCAATGACGGGTCCGGTCGCAACGCCACCCGGCGCGCCTCCGGTGGGTTCGTCGGTGATGGCCAGTGTTGCGTTCGCGACAAGTATTCTCAGATCTTCCGGGATCGGCATCGCGGCCTGCCCCTGATGTGGCATGACACCCAGCGAGATGGGTGCGCGGTCGCCCTGAATCAGCCAAAGCTCGAAATCGCGACCTGCAGCGGGCGGCTGGCCTGCGACGGAGATCCGCATCTCGCCATCGGTTTCATCATAAAGCGCGGTCAGTCGAACGGTGCTGTCGGCTGATACCATATCCGAAACCCAGAGTTTCCGTTCGGTTTCAGGACCTGGCTGCCCAAGCCACAGAAGGGCAAGCAGCGCAATGGAAGCACAGACAGAACCAAGGGAAAGCCATTGCCAGAACCTGACAGAGCCTGCATGCGGGGCTGGGTCGGGGAACAGACGCCGTTCGACATCATGCCAAACCTTGGCGGGCGGGCTGACCGGCCTAACTTCGTCCGCGATCGGGTCGAAATGCGCCTGCCATCTGGCGACCTCGGCGGCAAGGGCCGGTTCGCTTAGCAGGCGGCGCTGAAACGCTTCGCGCTCGGCAAGTGGCAGGGTGCCAAGGACGTATTCGCCTGCCGTTGCCATGTCGTGGGGATCAGGTTCCGGGGCGTCATCGGTCATCTGGTCAGACACTCCCTCAGCTTGATCAGGCTGCGCCGGAGCCAGCTTCTGATGGTGTTCAAGGGCGCACCGAAGCGTTCGGCCAGTTCCAGATAGCTTTCGCCTTCAACATAGGCGAGGCGCACAGCTTCGGCGCGGGCAGGTTCAAGCTCGGTCAGACAGGCCTCGATCCGCCGTCCTTCTGACCGCATCAAGGCTTGATCCTCGGGGCCGGGACTGTCATCGGCCAGACGCTCTGCCACATCAAGATCACCGCCGCCCGGCTTTCGCCGCCGCAAGGTGTCGATGGCAAGGTTGCGCATCATGGCATTCATCCATGCCAGCGGACTTGCCACCTGCGGGGCATATCGGTCGGCATTGTGCCAGATTTTTACGAACACCTCCTGCAAGACATCTTCCGCCTCTGCCCGATCCTTCAGGATACGCAGGCCGATACCGAAAAGTTGCGGCGAGGCGCGGCGGTAAAGCTGCTGGAACGCCGCCCGGTCCCGCAACGCGACCCGTGCGAGGAGATCTGCAAGCTTTTCCGTTTCTGAGGTCATCAGCAGGTCCGGTTTCGTCCGGGTGAGGATGCAACGGGAGCAAGAGCACCGCAAGCGGGTGTCGATTTTCACGAAAGCGTGAGCGGTGCAACAAAGCCCGCTGCCGTTTCGTCCCTTCGTAATCAGACACAGGAGGATGGAATGAATGTCTTGAATTTTGCTGTGACCACCGCGTTTGCTCTGTCGGCGACGGCCGCCGTTGCTCAGGATATGCCGGCAACCGTCGCAGATATCGTGATGGCGTCCGAGGACCACACCACCCTGGAACAGGCCGTTGTCGCTGCCGAAATGGGCGAGGCTCTGATGGGCGAAGGGCCGTTTACCGTCTTTGCGCCCACCGATGCGGCCTTTGCGGCCCTGCCGGAGGGCGCGCTGGAAGAAGCGCTGATGCCTGAAAACAAGGACAAGCTGGTCCAGATCCTCGGCTGCCACGTGGTCGAGGCGAAGGCGCTGGCTGCCGATGTGGCCCAGATGATTGCCGATGATGGCGGCACCCATCCCGTCACGACCATGGGCAACTGCAGCCTGAACCTGACGCTGGACGGTAATATGGTGAAGATCAACGACAGCGTGACCGTCACGGCTGCGGACCTGCAGGCCGGCAACGGCGTGGTGCATGTTATCGACGGCGTGCTTCTGCCTGCGATGTGATCGTCGCAAGGCGTTCGACTTATCCGGGCGACAGCGATGCTGCGCCCGGATTTTACACGAGATGTCACGGGATGATGGTGAACCAACTGAAGCGCTTGCGGATCGCGATCATTGGCAGCGGAATCTCGGGTCTGGGGGCCGCATGGCTGCTTGATCCGCATCACGACATCACCTTGTTCGAGAAAGAGCCGCGTCCCGGTGGCCATGCGCGCACCGTTCGGGCGGAAGGTGTGGATGTCGATACCGGGTTTATCGTCTGCAATCGCCGAACTTATCCGCTGTTCGTGCCGCTGATGGAAAAGCTTGGTGTTCCGCTGGGGCCAAGCGACATGTCATTCTCGGTCAGCTTCGCAGGTGGGCGATACGAATACGGCACGTTTTCGACCCGCGCGATGTTCGCGCAGCCGGCCTGTCTGATGGATGTCGGGCATTGGCGGCTGATCCGCGATATCCTGCGCTTTTTTCGCCAGGCACCTGCCCATTCTGCGCATGAGGGCAGCATCGGGGATCTGATAAGCGCGTTGCGTTTGGGTGATGAGTTCCGCGACCGTTTCCTGCTGCCCATCTCGGGCGCGATCTGGTCGACGCCAACTGCCGGAATGATGCATTTCCCGGCAAGCGCCTTCGTGCGGTTTTTCGACAATCACGGGCTTTTGTCGGTTAATGGCCAGCCGGAATGGCTGACGGTGAAGGGTGGATCGCAGGTCTATGTCGACAGGATCCTTGAACGGGTTTCAGGCGATGTCCGGCTGTCCAGCCCGGTCCACGCCGTGCGGCGCGATGGCGGTGGCATCAGCATCGCCAGCCCGCGCGGGGAAGAGCGTTTCGACAGGGTCGTTTTCGCAACCCATGCGCCGCAGGCTTTGGCAATGTTGGAAGATGCCGACAGGGATGAAACCGCGATACTTGGTGCCCTGCGAACGCAGGCGAACGGGATGGTGCTGCATTCCGATCCCCGGCTGATGCCGCGACGGCGTGCGGTCTGGGCGTCGTGGAACTATGTCAGGCGGGGGGCGACCCCCGCCACGGACCAGCCGATCAGCCTGTCCTACTGGATGAACCGGCTACAGAACCTCGACACGCCCCGCCCGCTGATCGTGACACTGAACCCCGAAATCGAGCCGGATCACGTCCATGACGAGGCCAGCTTCGCCCATCCGCAATTCGACGCGGCCGCGATTACCGCGCAGGCCCGGCTGTGCGAGATACAGGGACGCGGCGGTGTTCACTATGCCGGTGCATGGACGCGTTACGGCTTTCACGAAGATGGCTTGCTGTCGGCCCTGCGCGTCGCGCAGTCGATGGGGATCGAATGGCCGCTCGGCCCCGACCCTTGGGCCACGCCGAAGCAGGTGGCTGCGTGATGGCCGACCTGTGGGATGGCGCGCTGATCGACGCTGCGATCTGGCACGCGAGGACGGGCGATGTCGCGCGGCAGTTCCGATATCGTGCGCTTTACGCGGCGCTGCCGGTCGATGCGCTGGAGGCGGCCCACCTGCCGCTGCGCCCTGACAGGCCGGGGCTCTGGCGATTGCGGCGGCAGGATTACGGTGCCCGCGACGGCAGCTCTTTGACGGATTTCATCCGGTCGCAGCTTGCGCCGGTCGGGCTGTCACATTGCCAGATAACGCTGGTCACGATGCCGTGCGGGCTGCTGCATGGATTCAACCCGGTCAGCTTCTGGCTGGCGCGGGACGATGCGGGGCTGCGCGCCGTGCTGGCCGAGGTGTCGAACACATTCGGCGAAAGCCATCTGTATCTTTGCCGCCATCCCGACAAGCGCGTGATTGCGCCGGGGGACCGGCTGTCTGGCGAAAAGCTGTTCCATGTCTCGCCCTTTCTGCCGCGCGAGGGGTACTATGTCTTTCGCTTTGATCCAGGTCCGGGGCGGTTCGGTGCATGGGTGGATTGGTTCGGCAAGGATGGCGATCTGCGGCTGCAGACCTCGATGATTGGCAAGGCGCGCGCGCTGACCGCCTCGGCCCTGCGCCGCGCCGCGTTGCGCCATGCATTTCAGCCGCTGCGCGTGACCGGGCTGATCCATTGGCAGGCGGTGAAGCTTTTGTTGCGCGGCGTCCGCTATCGCAAAAAGCCCCCACAGCTTGAGATACGCCGATCAGAGGCGACGGCGGAGAGATCGGATGTTTGAAGATCGCATCAGGTCAGAGTTCCTTCGCAGCCTGGACGGCATTCGCTTTGGCCAGTTGCGCCTTATAACGCCCGACGGCGCGACCCGCGTTTTCGCAGGCGACCAGCCGGGGCCGGATGCGGCGCTGACGATCCACGACTGGCGCATGGTGCCCGCGCTTGCGGCAAAGGGCGATATCGGCCTGACCGAGACCTATCGCGACGGCTGGTGCGATACGCCCGATCTGACGGCGCTGCTGACCTTGGGGCTGATGAACGAGGATGCGCTTGACCGCTACATCTATGGCAAGCCCCTGCAGGCTTTAGCGATGCGGCTGCTGTATCTGCTGAACCGCAATACGCGGACGGGCTCTCGGCGGAATATCGCGGCCCATTACGATCTGGGGAATGGCTTCTATGCGCTGTGGCTGGATGAAACGATGACCTATTCCTCGGCCATCTTTGCCGAGGGCGACGATCTGGCGGTAGCGCAGCGCCGGAAGTACGACCGCATCATCGAAGGGCTATCAGGCGGATCGGGTCGTCTGCTTGAGATAGGCTGCGGCTGGGGCGGCTTTGCCGAACGCGCGCTTCAGCGTGGCGATTTCGCGCCCAAGGGGCTGACGCTGTCTGCCGAACAGGCCGCCTTTGCCCGCGCCCGTCTGGGTCCGGGGGCCGAGATCGCGCTTCAGGATTACCGCGACGAAAAGGACCGCTTTGACCATATCGTGTCCATCGAGATGTTCGAGGCCGTGGGCGAGAGGTTCTGGCCCGTCTATTTCGGCAAGCTGGCCGAGGCGCTGACTCGGCAGGGCCGTGCAATGATCCAGACGATCACCGTCGCCGACCGCTATTTCGACCGCTATCGCAAGGGCGGCGACATGATCCGCAGTTTCATCTTTCCCGGCGGCATGTTGCCCTCACCCACGCGGTTCCGGGCCGAGGCCGAGCGCGCCGGGCTGCGGGTCGATGACAGTTTCGGCTTTGGCGGCGACTATGCCCGCACGCTGCGGCATTGGCTGGATCAGTTCGACGCGAAGCGGGCCGAGGTGCAGGCAATGGGCTTTGACGAGGCTTTCATCCGCGTCTGGCGCTTTTATCTGGCTGCCTGCATTGCCTCCTTCGCGGTCGGGCGCACCGATGTGATGCAATACCGGCTGGCCCATGCCTGAGACCGCCCCAAGCCGTCGCAATCTGGCGGCTTATGGCGTGCTGACCTTGCCCCTGGCCTTTGGCGGTCTGCCGCTTTACATCCATGCGCCCGACTTTTTCGCGACCGAACGGGGCGTTTCGCTGGCCGCACTTGGGCTGGCGCTGTTCTGGCTGCGGCTGTTCGATGCGGTGCTGGACCCGGTGGCGGGCTGGGCAGGCGATCGCTGGCCTTCGGCAAGGGGCCGGCTGATCGTTGCGGGCGCGGTTTTGCTGGCCTGCGGATGCACTGCGCTGTTCGCGTCGCCTGCGCTGCCCGTGCTGATCTGGTCCGCGCTGGCGATGGCTCTGGCCAGTCTTGGGCATAGTCTGATTTCGGTCAATCTGATGACGCTTGGCGGCCTGTGGCGACGAGAGCCGGGGCAGAAATCGCGGATCAGCGCCGCGCGAGAGGGCTTCGGGCTGGCCGGCCTGATCCTTGCGGGGGTGCTGCCCTCGGCCTTGCAGCCGCTGATCGGGCGGCAGACGGCGTTGCTGGCGCTGGCTGCGGTGCTGGCCGTCGCGCTGCTGATCGCGCTGCCGATCTTTCGCGGATGGCTGGCATCGGTCCGCTTGCAGATTGCCGTTCCGCCCGATGCGCGGCCGCACTGGCGCGCTCTGATGCCCTTTTATGCCGTGGCGGCGCTGGTGCTGTTGTCGGCGGCCTTTCCGGCTGCGCTGATCCTGATGCTGGTGCGCGACCTGCTGGGGGTCGAGGCTTTGGCGGGTGCCTTTCTGCTGACCTATTTCGCCGCCGCCTTGCCCGGCGCGGCTATAGCGGGTTGGTTGGCCGGTCGTATCGGTGCGGTGCCGGTCTGGTCGGGGGCGCTGATCCTGTCGATGGCCGGTTTCGCATTCGCGCTGACCCTTGGGTCGGGCGACAGCGCCGCCTTTTTCGCCATCTGCCTTGCCACCGGTGTCTGCTTCGGTGCCGATCTGGTGCTGCCGCCCGCCATCCTTTCCGACCGGATCGAGACCACATCGGCGCAATCCGCCGCGACCCGCGCCTATGCCGTGCTCGGCTTGCTGGCCAAGCTTGCATTGGCATTGGCCGTGGCGGTCGCCTTGCCGCTTCTGCAACTGGCGGGCTTTCGTCCGGCAGACGCGAATGACACCAATTCACTACAGGCGCTACTGCTTCTTTACGCCGCGCTGCCGCTGGTTCTGCGTGGGGTCGCAGTCACGGCTTTGATCCTCCTGCACAGAAAGGGCGAGATATGAGCGAACGGATCTGGATCATGGGTGCGTCGGATGGGATCGGCGCGGCACTCGCCCGTATTTGGGCGGCGCGGGGCGCGGATGTGATCCTTTCGGCGCGGTCCGCAGACAAATTGGCCGATCTGGCACAGGAACTTAGCGGGGCAGAGGTCCTGCCTTGCGACGTGACCGACCGCGACAGCCTCAATACGGTCGCGAAAGCGATCATCGAGGGCGGCAAGCTGGACCGGGCGATCACCCTGGCCGCGCTTTATGACCCCGGCAAGGTGATGGAACTGGAGGCGGATGTTGCGGCCCGGATTGTTGCCGTCAACCTTACCGGCAGCTTCAACTTTGCCCGCGCCGCCGTGCCCCTGTTGCGGCCGGGCGGGCAGCTTGCCCTGACCGGATCGGTTGCAGGCTATGTAGGCCTCCCGCAGGGCCAGATTTATTCCGCAACCAAGGCGGGTGTCATCAATCTGGCGGAAAGCCTGCGCGCCGAACTGGCCCAGAATGTCGATGTGCGCCTGATCAGTCCGGGCTTTGTCGATACGCGGCTGACCCAGAAGAACGATTTCGATATGCCCGCGCTGATGCAACCCGCCGCCGCCGCTGAGGCCATTCTCAGCGGCCTGGATAAAGGCGGATTCGAGGTGCATTTCCCGCGCCGTCTGACGCTGCCCTTGAAACTTCTACGCGCGCTGCCCTATGGGTTGGCACTGCGCCTGACCAAGAGACTTATAAGATGAAAAACCGATTTCTGCCGCACTTTACGCTGCTTTTCGCGGTGCTTTTTGCGCTGTCACCGCTGGCCAGTGACGGCTTCAACGGCTTTACACCGGACCAGTTTCCCGTGGTGCAGGATCGCTGGCCGGTGCAGCCAGCCGGATGGGCTTTTTCGATCTGGGGGCTGATCTATCTGTGGCTTATCGCAGGCAGCGCGTGGGGTCTGCGGAAGGCATCTGATAATCCTGACTGGCAAGCGATGCGCAGGCCGTTGCTGATCAGCCTGTTCGTTGGCACGTTCTGGATCGCTGCCGCGAATGCCTCGCCCATTCTGGCGACGGTGATGATCATCGTGATGGCCGTTGCTGCAATCATCTCCTTTTTGCGCGCGGGCCAGGGGCAGCCGTTCTGGCAGGTCGGTCCGGTCGGTCTTTATGCCGGTTGGCTGACAGCGGCGACGGGTGTGGCGATTGCCGTTCTGCTCAGCGGCTATGGCATCATGTCGGCGGGTCCGGCCGCGATCCTGCTGATCCTTGCCGTTCTGGCGGTCGCGCTGTGGGTGCAGTCGCGCCGCCCTGCCGCGCTCACCTATTCCATCGCTGTCGGCTGGGCGCTGATCGGCATCGTCGCCGTCAATTGGAGCGCCGAATATCGCCATGTCGCGCTGCTGGCCGCTCTGGGGATCGCGGCGCTGGCCGCACGCTATCTCTTGCGCGGGCGATGGTCGCGTGGCGGCTGAAGGGGCAGGGGCGCGGAGCTACCACTCGACGCGCGCGCCCTTCCAGTCCCAGAAGGTGCCATTATCCGCCGGTGTCAGCCTGTCGATCACGGCCAGCAAGGACATCGCGGATTCAGTCGGTTTGATCGTCGGATGGCGCGCGGCATAGTCTTGCGTCAGCGGTGTCTCGACCGTGCCGGGATGCAGGGCGACGACGATATGCTGCTTTTGCTTCTGCGCGATCTCGATCGACGCGGTGCGGATGATCTGGTTCTGCGCAGCCTTTGCCGCGCGATAGCTGATCCAGCCGCCAAGTCTGTTATCGCCGATGGATCCGACTCGCGCCGACAGCGAGGCAAAAACCGCGCGGGTATCCTCGTGCAGAAGCGGGCTGAAATAGCGCAGCATCAGCGCGACCCCGATGGCGTTCAGCCCGAATTGCGCGGCCATGGCGTCTGCGTCGATGGCGCGGATGGTCTTTTCCGGCTGATGCCCGTGGATCACCAATGCGCCGGTCGCGTTGAAGATCAACTCAAAGCGCTTATCGACCATTGCATCGGCGACCCGCGCCACGCTGGCCTGATCGGTCAGGTCCAGCCCGTCGCGCCGCGACAGCCCGGTGACTTCGGCACCGCGACGCCGCAAAGCGTCCGCGATGGCCGCGCCGATCCCGCCACTGTCACCAATGACAAGCGCCTTCATGTCAGCCAGCGTGTGACCATCACCCCGGCCCAGGCCGAGAATCCGGTCAGGAACCCGCCCCAGATCGTATCGGTCACGACCTGCTGCATCGACCAATCGCGCAGTGTCGCGTAATTGGTGAACTCATATGTGCCATAGCACATCAGCCCGATCAGCGCCCCACCTATCAGCGCTTTGCCCGGTCTTCCCTCGGCCAGTGCAGGAGCCGAGACGAAATACAGAACGCCGACAATATAGGCCGCATAGAATGCGGCCGCGGGCATCATACGGAACGGATCGGCAAGAAGATCACCGACGTGACGTTCGAAAATCGGCCGGATGATCTGCGTGATGCCGACGATGTCGATGGCCAGAAAGATGATCAGCGTCGAGGCATAGAGGATGGCAATCTGCACCGGGCATTCTCCGTATTGGGGCTTCTTGAGATATGACGCGCTTTGCGCTCTCAAAGTTGCAGGAAAGCCGGGCGATCAGCAGGCTGAAGATGATCGTGAATGCGCGGTTCGATGCTGCCGGCAACTTTGGGCGACCGAAATGAGTTATTCGGACTGCATCACCTGAATCAATCTTGGGGCAACGGATATGCGGCAACTTGCCTTCGAACCGGGTCGAAACTGCTGGCGTGTTGCGACGGCCGATCGGCTGTCTGTCATCATGGACGGGCAGGACTATTTCCGCATCCTTCGCGAGGTACTGCTGAAGGCCGAGCGCATGGTCATTCTCGTCGGTTGGGATTTCGATTTCGAGATCGAGATGCTGCCCGGTCAATCTGATGAAAACGGCGATGCGCCTGACGGATTTCCGAACGCCATCGGACCGTTCCTCGATGCGTTGGCGGCGCGACGCGAGGGACTGGATATCTATCTGCTGAAATGGAGCGGGGGCGCGCTGATTGCGCCCGGGCGCATCCTTCCGGCATTCCAAATCAAGCTGCTTTCGCCGAAGCAGCTCCATCTGGCCTTTGACGGCCACCATCCCATCGGCGCCTGCCATCATCAGAAAATCGTTGTTGTCGATGACGCGCTGGCATTCTGTGGCGGTATCGACGTTACCGAAGGTCGCTGGGACAATCGAGAGCATGCATCATTTGATCCGCTGCGTCGCTTGAAGAACGGCGAGATCGCTCAGCCATGGCATGACACAACGACGCTGATGTCAGGAGAAGCCGCGGCTGCCTTCAGCGAGTTGTGCCGGAACCGATGGGAACGCGCGACAGGCGAGCCCATTGGCGAGGAGTTCGCGAGAGGACAGGATATCTGGCCATCCGAAATCGCACCAGATTTCGAGAATATGGAGGTCGCAATTGCCCGCACAGCGCCGCCTGAAGCCGATCGCTCGGCGGTGACTGAAATCGAGACGCTCTACCTCGACAGCATCAGGGCCGCGCGTGACTGCATTTACCTCGAGTCGCAATATTTCGCTGCCGACAGCATAACCGAGGCAATTATGGCGCGCCTGCGAGAGCCAGACGGACCCGAGATCGTCGTCATCAATCCACACGCAGCGCAGGGGAAAGTCGAGGATGAGGCGATGCATGTCACCCGCAGCCGCATGATCCGCGACCTGACGCAGAACGATCCCCATCATCGCTTTCTGATCCTGTCGCCGGTCAATGACGCGGGTGAGGATATCTATGTCCATTCCAAGACCAGCATCATCGACGATGTGTTCCTGCGCATTGGCTCAAGCAATATCGACCGCCGCTCGATGGGGTTCGATACCGAAAGCGATGTGGCGCTGATCGCGGAAAAAGACACGGATCGGCGGCGTATCATCGAGATCCGCAATGACCTTTTGGCAGAACATCTTGGGGTCGAGGCAGATCAGGTCGGTGAGGCGATCGACAGGACAGGCAGTATCATCGCGGCTATCGACGCGCTGAACGACAGCGAAAGGCGCGGGTTGCGACCGATTAAGCCGCGCAAGGAAACCCTGCTGGGCAAGTTCCTGTCCGACACCCGGCTGTTCGATCCCCGCTATCGTCAAAGCGCGCAGGCCCGGATCGGCATCACATCACGGCATGTGATGTACGGCTCTGCCTCTGTGGTTGCTGGCGTGCTGCTGTGGCGACGCTATCGCAGGACCAGATGTCGTGGCAAGTGATAGCCGCATTCGGTCGTAAAGGGTTGCAATTCCGCGCGGTTGGCCAGACCAAGACCGGGAAGCGAAGCTGACGACGGAACGGACGCTCGATGACAGGCAGGTTCAACAGGGGATGGGTGCAGCGACTGCGCGTGCAACTGCGCAAGATGTGGGTGCGGGTTGTCCTTTACAGCCTCGCCGGCGTTATGCTGGCGATCCTCGCTCCGCTTGTCGGGCCCATTCTGCCTTATATCCCGAAAATCGATCTCGCCTCTGGTTCGGTTGACGCGCTGCTCAATATCATCGCGTCCTCGATGCTGGCGGTCACAACCTTTTCGATGTCGATTCTGGTCGGTGCGTACGGTTCGGCCACCTCAAACGCGACGCCCCGTGCGACCAGGCTGCTGGAGGAAGATCGCACCGCGCAGACGGCGGTTTCAATCTTCATCGGTTCTTTCCTGTTCAGCATTGTCGGGATCATCGGCTTGTCGGCCGGGCTTTACAGCGACAATGCGCGGGTCCTTCTGTTCGTAGCAACGCTTGGCGATATTGCCCTGATCGCTTGGGCTTTGGTGCGCTGGGTGAACCACCTGAACGATTTCGGCAGGATGAGCGACATCATCGCCCGGATAGAAACAGCGGCGAAACCCGCCGCGCGCCTGTATCGCGATTATCCTGCGCTTGGCGCCGTCCCCCGGTGCGATATTCTGTCTGAGGATGCGCCGGTGGTCGTGGCAGATCATTCTGGCTATGTTCAGTATATCGATATCGAGAAACTGCAAACTCTTGCGGATCATCTGAAGATGAAGGTCGAAATACGTCGTATGCCCGGCAAATATGTCCACCGCGGCGAGACATTGTTACGCCTTGGCGAACCAGTGGAGGATGAGGCTCTTGCGACATTCCGCGAGGCTTTCTCGCTTGGCGAGGCACGCAGTTTCGATCAGGATCTGGGCTATGGTCTGATCGTTCTTGGCGAAGTGGCCAGCAAGGCGCTGTCGCCTAGCATCAACGACCCCGGCACTGCCATCGAAGTCTTGCGCGCCGGGACGCGTGTGCTTGAGGTGCTGCACGAGGACCCTGATCCAGAGGCCGAAGTGACCTATGGTTCGGTCTATGCGCCGCCGCTGGACATAGTGAACCTTTACTCGGTCTTCTTCTCGCCGATCGCCCGTGACGGGGCTGCTGTAATCGAGGTGCAAGAAGCACTTCAGGATTGTCTAGGTGCCCTTGCGGATTTCGGTGGTGGCGCGGCCGCGCGGGAAGAAGCGAAGCGAGCCCGAAAACGTGCGGAAGCCGCGCTAGAGGCGGTTTGGGAACATCAGGTCCTGTCCGGCGCGTGACGCAGGGACGCAGCGCCCCAAGGATAAAGGTCTGCCTGTCATATGGTTGTTCGTAGTATTCTCGAATGCCCTGAATCGGCGCTGCGTCACATGATTATAAAGCAATGAAATTGCTAGTGATTTACTTGATGTGGTTGCGGATCAGAGCGATTCTGATGGTGTGACAGAGACGCAACTCACCACCGAAGGCCAGATCATGACCCAGCCGAACCAACCCGCCACTGACACCCTGCTGACCGATATCGCCCAGCGCCATTTCCACGGGCTGGAGACGCTGGAAACACGCAGCCGCGACGCGCTGGATTTCCACGATCTCGCAGTCTGGGCGATCCGGCACGCGCTGTAAGAGGCCTACGCCGCTGGCCTTGCCGCCGCCACGAAATGACCGGCAAGCCCGCCCGCACCAATGACGCCGCCCTCGCCGCCTTCATTGCGAAACAGGCCGAAATCGACGCGATGCTGGCCCGGTTGCAGGCCTTCAGCGACGACCATTTCGGCGCCGATCCCGAGCGGCTGAACTGGGCCGACGTTGGTAGCCTCGAGTATCAGGCCCATCTACTGAAGCAGATCGGCGATTTTGCCTTCGGCGAGGGCGAACACGCAGCTTGACGGGCTGGCCTGCGCCGACCGCTGTGCCCCGGATAGCGGAGCCCGGCTCCGTAGAAGCCGACCGCGACCTGCGGTGGCGATGCACGGAGCCGACGATGACCGAACTCACCGACACACAGACCCTGATCCTGACCCGGGCCAGCGCCCGGCCGGGCAATCTCGCCCTGCCGCTGCCCGAGGGGCTGCACGGCGCAGCTGCGAAGATGGCTATCGGCCGGATGACCAAACTCGGCTTCATCGAGGAGGTCGAGGCCAACGTCCGGAGAGGCGAGCCGCTCTGGCGCGAGACGGGCGATGGACATGGCACCACGCTGATCGCCACCGAGGCCGGGCTTGACGCCGTCGGCATCGATCCGGTGGTGGTCAGGGCCATGGCGGCGCTGCGGGACGCCAAGCCCGAAGCCATCGCCGCCGCCCAGCGCCCCGGTACGAAACAGGCGCAGCTGATCGCCATGCTGCAGGCGCCGGAGGGCGCGAGTATTGCCGAGATCGCCGAGGCGACCTCGTGGCAGCACCACTCGATTCGCGGTGCCATTTCCGGTTCGCTGAAGAAGAAGCTGGGGCTGCGGGTGTTATCCGAGAAACTCGCCGAAAGGGGCCAGGTCTATAAGCTGAGCTCGTCCTGACGAGGTATCGCTTCATCCGACGTCCAGCAACTGATGCGCCGGGATTCGGAGCGCCTCGTCCCAGTCACCGGGCTCGGTCAGCTTGTTGTCGGCGATCCGGTAGGCCCGGCGTTCGGCCTCGTCGAGATGGCCGAGCCGGATCACCGGCACCTCGTCAAGCCCCAACTCCGTCGCGGCCAGCACCCGACCGTGGCCCGCGATCAGCTCGCCATCGTCGCCGACCATACAGGGCACCGTCCAGCCGAAGCGGGCCATGCTGGCGGCGATGCGGGCCACCTGATCTGCCCCGTGCATCTTCGCGTTGCGGGCATAGGGGCGCAGGCGCTCGATCGGCCAGAACTCGATCTGGCGCGGCGCGAAGGTGAGGTCCATGGGGCAGGGTCGTCCTGTGGTTTTGTGTGGCTTCGGGCGGGCTGGATTCCGTTGGCCCTGGCTTCCGCGAAGTGGATCCCAAAAGTGGCTTCCTGGATTCCGCCGGAATCCAGCAAGAATCCACCCTTGTTGGTTGCTTAAAGCCTTGTATTATTGGTCGAAAATGGCCTCAAGCTGGCCAAGTGGATTCCGCCTGGATTCCCCGGTGAAAACGCCTGACGCTGGCAAAATTCCGCGCTGCGCCCCCCCGCATACGTTCAGGGCCGGGGAGGAACCAGAGGAGGGGGCGGGGTGAGCCTAGGACTCGCCGAACCCCTGATCTCTCATGCGCCCGAGCGCATCGAGGGCATGGCGTGCCTGCAGGTCTGAGGGGATCCGGCGCGGCATGGACGCGCAGACTTCGAGGATCTGCATGTCTTTGGGGGTGAGGCGTTTCCGCTCGCGGCCCCAAGCCAAGACCTCCTTCCAGAACTCAGCGCCCAAGGTCACCACCTCTGATTGGGCATTGATGCCCTCGGTCATCGCCTTCTTTGCCTTCTCGTCGCGCTTTGCCGCCTTGGCGGTATCCACGAGGGTCAGGCAGGTCTCGAAGTCATCGTCATAGTTCAGCTTTCGACCCTTCATCCCGTTCCAGCAAGCCTGCTGCTTCGCCCATTCCGACATGTTGCGGACACCTGCGGGAGGGTGTGTGATGACGTCGTGTGCCTCTGCGGCTGCCAGAAGCAGCGCACGCTGGAGGGCATCGGGAACAGACTGCCGCCTCCAGATCGTGTCAAGGTCGAGGACCTGCTTCTCGCCATTGGCATCGTGGAACACCTTGGCCATGGAGTAGGTGACGATATTGGCGCGATAGCCACCCTCGTACCAGGGCTGCTTCGGAACCTCGGCCTCGAGCCACCGAAACACGATCGCCTTCGAGATCAGCCGCTTGTACCAGAGCTCGTCATACCGGGCGTCGCTCCTGGACCATGCTTCGCCGATGTCCTTGGCGAATTCCGCGAAGTTCTTCTGGGCGCCTCGCGAAACGATGTGCGGCTGGCCGACTGCCGAAAACTCGAACTTGGCGAGATCGGTCTTGCTGAAGAGCTGCGTTTTCGGGAACTCAAGATCGAACTTCTTCAGCTGGGCTG
Organism: Paracoccus marinaquae; assembly: GCF_018860165.1. Classification (GTDB taxonomy): domain Bacteria; phylum Pseudomonadota; class Alphaproteobacteria; order Rhodobacterales; family Rhodobacteraceae; genus Paracoccus; species Paracoccus marinaquae. The sequence goes on along the minus strand of NZ_JAHKNG010000007.1, from coordinate 28,463 downwards.
GTGTCAGCTTGGCGCGGGCATTGATGAACTGCCCGCGCGAACGCTCGTAGAACCACTTGGTGTCATGACGCTCGCCAGCACGCGCCGGGAAGAGGACACTGCGCGAGAACTGTTCCATCCGGATATGGAAGGGATGGTTCGAGAAGAAGTCGGCAGCGTTCACCTTGTTCTGGGTGTTCGCATATTCCGAGATCTTCGGCACGATGTCCTCGGACCTGTCGGGAGGAACGACGGTCAGTTTCATCTGTACGAACACTTGCGGGAGCTGTTCCTTCGCGGACTTCAGCCCGGCGTGAATTGACCCGGTTGTCTGGGCGCCGTTGACGATCTGCAGGTTGCTGATCGAGGCGACAGCCAACCCGTCATCCGTCCGTACACAGGACACGGCATCGGCAGTGGCTGACAGGCCGTTATTGTACGGGAAGAAAAGCTCGGGTTCCTCCTTTATGGTCTTCTGGATGCCCTTGTTGGTCTTGGCCCTCGCCTGAAGGAAAGACCGGACGTTGGCTTCAAGAAGCCGGGCGCCCCACTTGTCATAGATCGCGGCCAATTGCTCGCCCGGGACGATCAGCAGGTAGCTTTCAAGGGCAGCGCCAGATTGCGACGCCTGGAGTGCCGGAAGGGGTGCCCCGAAATCCTTGGCAAAGTCGATGACCATGTCCTCGCGGGCCTGTCCCGAGCGGTCGAACCGTTCGAAGCGCGTCAGATCCCAGACCGACCACGTAATCGGCACGTCGCCGATATCCGCCAGTTTCACCGTATCATCTCGGCTAATGTACTGGCGGTTGGAAATGAGGATCAACTTGACCTTCGTGACCTGCGACCAGGTCGTGATGATCAGGTCCGAGACCTGGAAGGCGGGGTTGGCCTCGTTCAGCGAGTCGCGAAATTCCTCGGTCTTTGCCTTCTTCAGAAAACGGATCAGGGGGTTCAGGATCGGGGGCACATCCCCTTTGTCAAAGGTCTGAACGGTGTCGCTGTCTGCAAAGTCGCAGACGATCAGTCCCAACACGCCTTCGCTGTCCCGCGGATCACCCGCATAGCCGTCGATCCTCAGTCTCTGTGCACCCTCTCCACTCTGGAAATAGGCGCGATCAGCGACTTCCAGTTCACCGGCCTCGGTCAACCGCTCGGTCATCCGGTCGAAGAAAGCTTCCACGGGAAAGACTCCGCTGGCATCCGCTTCGCGGCGGATATCGGCGATCAGGTTCTGGTGATATTCGTCGAGTTCGCTCATGGCTGCTCTGCTTCGTTCAGCTTTTCCTGCACCGTGACCCACTCCGTTCGGAATGGCGTGCAGGCAGAAAGGGCAATGGCGTAGGAAACCGCAGACAACCCGAGTGGCACGGGGGCGGCAATCCGCGGGAAGTCCTCGGTCACGGCATGGAAATCGGGGGCCGAGACGATCCAGCGCCAGGCCGAATAGTCGTGCAGGATGTCAAATCCGGCGTCAGCCAGGTGCAGATCCCAATCCATGATGGCCGAAGGTTCGGTCCGTTCAAGAAGCTCGGTGACTTCCGAGACATGCTCGGTCAGCGTCCGGCCGTGCGGCGGCTGCACCTTGTCGACGGCCAGTACCGCCAGCCACAGGCGACGATCCGGCACATCTGCCAGCTGGAACTCGTTCGTGATCTTCACGAAGGGCTGCGAGGCTCCGCGCCGCGCCTTGACCTCGATGCAGTCGGCCTTCAGCTCGAAATCCTTTGGTGCGCCAGAAGGCCCCGTCCAGGCGGTCAGCGCCGGTTTGGCACCGAGCGTGGAAATCAGCAGCTTCAGCACTTCGATCTCGCCGATCAGGCCCTTCTGGGCTTCTTCCGACAAGACCTCGAGCTTTCCGCCACGCAGCAGATAGTGCCAGCGGAAAGTGCGGCCGATGGCGCGTTCGAGGGCCTCGGCCTCCGTCTCGGCAAGCTCGCCAGCCGCCATCACATCGCGGCAGAGGGTCTCGAACAGTTCGAGTTGCGCGCTGTCCTTGAGCCGGATGTACAGGATCGGTCCACCGGGCAAAGTCTGGAACCGTATTTCGAGGTTCCGGAGCTTGGGCAGGTCCGGGGCGGGTTTCGGCAGGTCAGCCAGTTGCAGGACAAGGGCCACATCGGCGCGCGGCATGACCGCCCAGAACCAGTTCCAACGTGCCGACGCCGAAACTCGGCGCGTGTCCACTTTCCCGGCCTCGAGCCCGGACCACGGCGTGTCAGTCGGTATCACCGAGCGCCTCCTCCTCGATCTCTTCCTCGCCGAACATCTCGCGCATCCGGATGGTGTTGACGATGTATTCCACGGTGCCACCCTGAACCTCGGATGGCGGGAAGCAGATGCTCCATGCCAAGACCAGATCTGGCGATTTTGCCTTTAGCTCTTCTGGAACCACAGGTTCGACGAACCGGAGGATGATCAACGGGCGGCGCCCGTTGACCTCGCAGAAGATGCGGGGCGGAAGCGTTTCCGGAACGGGCTTTCCGTCCCTAATCCGTTCTTCGCGAAAGGCATTGGTGGCTGCGTCGATCTGTTCCTTGGTCAGCCCGACACGCTCGTCACCGGGCGAACCGACGCGTCTGCTGGTGCCGCTGATTGCAAGGACGCCTTGGCGCAGATCCGGCTCACCGACCGATCGGCCGAAGGCCCGCATGTCGATCCCGGACAGGTCGGCGGATGTCGCATCCGCCTTCTGTGCGCTGGCGAAGAGGACATCCCATTCCCTGAGCTCGGTGTCGGCGCGCGCGTCTATGTAATCCGACATCAGCCTCGGATCGGTGAGAGGATCAGACGCATCGGCGCGGAATGCACGCAGGAAATCACGGATCAGATCGACCGAGACGCCGCTGAAGAGGGTTCCGCGGGAAGGGTGTTGCGGTGCCAGCGCGCTGGCCTTGATTGCCGCCGCCAGTGCCTGCCCGGCCTGTCGGTTTCGGTCCAGCTGATCGCGATCCGTGCGGATGCGTGTCGTTTCGACCAGCTTTCCTGCCAAGCCGACCTTCATCGGGAACTCGCGCCCCGTGCCCATCTTGTTCCGCGCCGTCACGATCAGCGATTCCGGATGGCTGCGCACGGCTAGGCCGAACTGCTCTGGCGTGGCCTTGGCAAGCTCCATGCGCTTCAGTTGGGTCTGCAGGTCGTCCATCGCTTCGTGGATATGGGCATACCAGCCAACGCCATCGGCAGGGATCCAGATCCGGCACAGATCCTCGTATCCTGGCCGGTATCCAAACCACCGGCCCATCTGCATGAGGGTGTCATACATCATGGAGTTCCGCAGGAAGTAGCTGATGGTCAGCCCTTCCAGCGTCAGGCCGCGGGAGAGGGAGAAGCCGCCGACGGCAATCACTGTCACACCATGTTCACCGGCCTGGTCATAGTCGAGCGGCTGCGACCGCTTCGAAGCGTTGACCTCGACAACACGCGCGGCAACCAGAACCTCATGCAGGCGAGCCTGGACGGTGGGCCACTCCGCGCCCTCTGCCTCGGCAAACTCGGACTCCCAGACCGCATGCAGAGCCGCAATCTCGGGGTTGCGCAGCGCCGCCTTGCCCTTGGCCCCATCCACCGCGACCGCGGCTCGCATCCTGTCGACCACATCGGCCACGCGAGACCGCAACCGCCCTTGGACATCGGTAAAGCGCGAAGCGTTGACCAGCATCGAGGCATGCGATGCCTGCTGGCCCCGGGCATTCCGGATCGCCCGCGCGACGATGAATGCGCGCACGGCTCGGATGAGGCTTTCCGGCAGCACATCGACCGGATGGTCGATCTTGTGCTTCATCGGAAGGATGTCCTCGTTGTCATCGATAAGGCGGACATGCCGTTCGCGGGCATCGAGGAACACTTTCTGCGCCCCGAAATAGTTCGACGGCGCGTCGAGCCCGATGATGAAATGCCGCGGGAACAGGTCCTGCTTCAGCGTCTCGTCGTCGGTATCCGGGTCGATGAAGATGTTGGCGAAAGGTGTTGCCGTGTAGCCGACATAGCAACTCCGGTGAAATAGCGAGAGCAGTTCACGGATCTGGCCGTTGATGCGGGTCACCTCGTCACGCGCATAGGCCGTGTTGATCGAGGCGTTGTCCGCTTCGTCGTCGATCAGCAGCATGGGCTGGCTGACCATCTGCGTGCCCTGGTGGACGGAATGTTCCTTCAGCCATTCCAGAAGGTTCTTCAGTGTGCTGGAGTTCTTCTTGATCACCAGCACGACGGGCACGTTGTATTGGCCGATCTGGCTGGTGTTGGTGGTCGCCGTAGCCTTGTTGAAGTCGCGCAGAGTGTTGGTGAGAGAGACCGGAAACTCGCGCTGGTCGAACTGGCCGACGCCGATGATCTTCTGGCGTTGCGCCCTGTTGGCATGGGCCAACCGCCCGGTATCGCGGCCGATGAAACCCTCGTCGATGCGGGCCTGGGTCTGGTTGCGCAGGTTGTTGTGGATGCCCGCGATCACCACGATCAGACGATAGCCCGCATCCGCCGCCTTGCAGATCAACCCCGTGTAGTTGGCGGTCTTGCCGCTTTGCACATGGCCCACCACCATGCCGCGGCGGCTCCAGGGGCTGAGGTTGCGGGGGTCGCCCAGACGATCCAGCACTCGATCCGTCACCTCGTCCGTCGCGTCTATTACCGATTTCGGCTGTCCTTTCAGGTTCAGGAGCTTGCGGTACCTGCCCCAGTAGAAATCCCCGATCTCGCCGTTGATCCGGGCGTCATGCAGCCAGGGACGGAAGTCCTCGGCATCGACGATGGCGCCGAGTCCCATGCTGATGCCGTATTTCTCCTCGATCAGGCGTGCGAGTTCCTCTGCATCGTCGTCTTCGACCTGGCCAGCGAACATCGGCATGACACGCAACTGGGCGATGATCTCCCGGATCGACTGGGCTGTGTGGGGGCCGGGCTGCGACGCCATGTACATGGACGTCATGCCCTCGAGGCTGCTCAGGATCTGCTTCACTTGTCTTCCTTCGTCTCGATCGTCGCCGCGATGATGCGTTCCGTATCTTCCCAGGCCGATCTGAACGGATCGACGTCCTTCATCAGCGACTTGATTTCCTTGATGTCCTTGCGCGCGCCCAGAAGGACCGAGAGGGTTGCCTGCACGGCTTGGGCAAGCGTGTCTTCGTCCAACCGATCCGGGACGATCTGTTCGGCCGTGCCTGCCATGTCTGCGTGCAACGTTTCGATGGGCAATGACGCCCCTACCAGAGCAATGCAGTTGAAGAAGCCGCGCCGGAGGTCCGGGGGCAGGCTTTCGGCGAAATCGGCAAACGCCGGGTGTTCGATGTTCGGTCGGTAGCGTATCTGCCCATCTGCCTGAATCCGGTGCCACATGGGCAGCCGTTCATGATCGACGAGCTTCTGTCCCCGCTTGCTGTAGGTGCGCTTCGAACCGGCAAGAATGCGTTCGATGACCTTTTTCAGTCGATCGCGCACGACCGGCGGAAGCTGTGCCGAGGATTTCTTGACGTCGATCTTCCAGTCCGCGTCCATGCTGTTGGGAATGTCGATCCTGACCCGGGACAGTTTAGTCAGTTCCGACTGGCGGCACAGACCGAACCATGTGCCATGCAGGATCAGGCGCTTGCCGCGATAGAGATAGAAGCCCTGCGATTTCAGGTGACCCTCCGGCCCGCCGATATCCTCCCATTCCGTCTTTCCCATCTGCTTGTGATGGGGAAGCGTGAAGCTCTGGATCTCCACATCGCCCCTGATAAGGGTCAGCTTTTCTTCCGGGTCTGAAATGGTCGCGGGGTTCTTTCGGGCAAACGGATCAAGGGGACGAAGCAGTCGCCCGTTCAGGAGAATGCGCAGCGGTTTGGCATCCTCCATGAACCGATGAAACACGAGGCGCAGGTGGCGCTCTGTTTCAGCGATCCTCTGGTTGATGACCTCCGCGCGCTTGGCCGCATTGTGCGAATAACCGCCGGTCAGTCGGTCAAGTTTCTGCCAGAGCACAAGCGTACCCTGCTGCCCCAGCTTCTCGATGCCGGGGATGAGATCGAAATGATCGGGTAATTGCACCGCCCATTCGTTCCGTTCGGCGACATCATCAAGATCCCAGATTGCTGCGCTGGTTTGTCCGGAACGCCGGGACACGACCGTGAGCCGACGGCACTGGGAGAAGCTGGCGCTCTTCAGGCCGAGGCCGAACCGACCGAGGTCCGGTTCATCACGTGTGGCCAGCGGGTTTCTGCTGCCGGGTCGCATTGCTGCGACAAGTTCGTCTTCGGTCATGCCCAGGCCATCGTCGATGATCGCGATATAGGGCTCGTCCGAATAGGGCTCCGTGACAATCTCGATCCGATGGGCGCCCGCGGTGATCGAGTTGTCGATAATGTCTGAAATGGCCGTTTCGAGAGAATAACCGATATCCCTCAGGCCCTCGATCAATGCCGCGGCGTGAGGAGTGGCATCTGCCCGTCTTGAAACAACAATTTCCTGCATGCGAACCCTTGGCAGTACGATCACGATCTACTTTGGCGCGAACGGATCGTCGTTACAAGGTGCGGGAAGTTCCTCAGTGCTTGAGGGTGTCCGGTTTTGTCAGGGATGCATGGATGAGCGCTGCAATCTGTCTTGCTAGGAATGGCGGGACCGCATTTCCAACCTGAACATACTGCTGCGTCCGGTTGCCGAGGAAGAGATAGTCGTCCGGGAAGGTCTGCAACCGGGCAGCTTCGCGCACCGTCAGGCTGCGGCACTGGAGCGGGTCCGGGTGGATGAAGTAGTGACCGTCCTTCGAGATGTGGCTGGTTACGGTTGTCGAAGGCTCGTGTGCAAGCTGGACACGGAAGCGGTCGTTGAAGACACCGCTGTGCCAGTTCCGGTGATCCGGGCTCAAGACTAGCGGGAAGTCGGCCGCCTTCGGGCTGTAACCGCGCACCTTGCCGAAGACTGCGGCAAACAGGTAGCGGCCGAGGTCAGTGGCCATGTGACCCCTGGTTTCGTGCTGGGCCAGTGCGTGCAAGCCGGGACGCTCCAGCCAGCGCATCAGGTCGTCATTCGAAGTTCCATAGGCGGCAGGAAGCATGGAGGAGGAGCGGCGGGTTTCGGCGCCGTGCTTCAGGACTTCCGTGAGCTCGCGGAATTCCGACGCGAGGGTACCGTCTTCGTCGCCCTTGGAAATCTTCGCGAGCAGTTTGGCGAACCCTGCGACCTCCTTTTTCCATGCCTCGGCGGTGTCTGACGCGCGGCTGATGCCGCTGCGCAGAGGCGGCATGTTGCCGATGGTCTCATCGACCGTGCGGGTTGGGCCCGATACCGAAATGCTTGCGCCGACTGCCCGGGCCGCCAGATCGGACCTGATGCCGACGATGATGACGCGATGGCGGCGCTGCGGAACACCGAATTGTTCGGCACGTACGATGAAGTCGGATGGCTGTGCCGCCTCTTGCAGGGTGGCCTTACCATCCGCAAGGAGGATAGCCCGAAGCTCGTAGTGATGGCCGTGACCCGTGCCGAGGGAAGCAAGGTCTTCCATCAGCATCTCGAATACAAGGCGGCTTTCGACGGTCGAGGACAGCATGCCCTTGACGTTTTCCATGACGAAGGCGGCCGGTCGCAGCCGATCCAGCACACGGATGTATTCGCGGAACAGGTAATGCCGGTGGTCTTCCTCGGGAACATAGTCCGCCTTGCCACGCGAACGGGCCCGTCCGACCAGCGAATAGGCCTGGCAGGGCGGGCCCCCGATCAGGATCGTGTCGTCGAAGCGCTGTCGCAGCCGACCGATAGCCTCGTCGATGGCTGTTGCGGCTGCATTACTGCCAAGCTCAAGACAGCAAGCTTCTGTCGTCGCCTCTGTCCATGCTGCGGCGTCTACCTCTGACCAGTCCGGTTCGTCCGTCACACCGGCATGGAACTTCACGAAGGATTCCGGAAGGGCGCCGTGTCGCGAAACATGGTCACGCAGAAAGGCGCGCAGCCGCAGCGTCCGATGTGCCGATACCTCTTTCTCTACCGAAATCCCGATGTGGAATGGGTGCTGCCCGCCAACATCAAGCGAGGCGAATCCCTCTCCAAGGCCGCCCGGACCTGCAAACAGATCGACAATGCCGAAAGTGGCTGGCAAATCAGAGACCTCTCGAATTCGGATCATTCGCTGTATACTAGGTCCATCGGCCGAGGCCAGGAGGCAAATGACCGACATCGTCGACAGCCAGACCCGTTCCCGGATGATGGCGGGCATCCGCGGAAAGGACACGAAGCCGGAACTGACCCTCCGGCGCTCCTTGCATGCGCTGGGCTTCCGCTACCGCCTCCATGAAAAAGGGATACCCGGCAAGCCGGATCTTGTGCTGCCGAAATACAAGGCCGTCATCTTCGTGCACGGGTGCTTCTGGCACCGGCACCCGGGCTGCCGTTATGCAAGCGCTCCGGCAACACGCCCGGAATTCTGGGCGTCGAAGTTCAGCTCGAATGTGGCGCGGGACAGTGCCGTTAGATCGGTGCTGTTGCTGGCCGGTTGGAGGGTTGCGACAATCTGGGAATGCGCCTTGCGAACCGAGGCTGGTGTTGCAGCCGTCCGGGACGTCGTTTCGGGATGGCTTCAAGGTGATGGTCGAGAGCTTGAAGTCGGAGAGGCGGATATTGGGGCGCCCAAAGACCGGAGAAGCGGCCCGGTAGGGTCTGAACTGACATGAAAGGTCCGAGCGTGGGTCGGACAGTCCGGAGCTGCGATATGACGATCCGTCTGACATGTCACCGGCTCCCTTCCCACGGCCTCGCCTTCGGCATCGCCATTGTCACCTCAACCGCCCGCAGCATCCCGCCCACGATCAGCCCCTCGCGGACCCAGCCCAGCGCCTGCCACCAGTCGTCATAGCCGCGCCGGGCGGCCTCGATCTGCTGAGGGTGAGGGGAGAAGGTGACCGGACATGCCAGGATGTCGATGGTCTTCCAGGTGCCCCGCGCGCCCGGGCCGCGCACGCGGATTCGCTCGGTTCCGACAACGACGGTGCCCGCATGCGTGCCGTGCTGGTTCTGCTTGACGATGGTCGGCACACAGCGCGGCACGGCGCCCGGCATCCAGTCCGGGGTCAGCCCGGCCCTTGCCAATTCGGCGACCCGGATCGCCATGCGCTTGCCGCCGAGGCTGTCGGGGATCCCGGCGACGGTGGCTGCGATCACCTCGGCATCCTCGTGGGTGTAGCCACCGATCTTGTGCTGGCCGCCGTCGATCTTGCAGCCAAGTACGGCCCGTTGCAGCAGGACGTACTCGAGGCCGAAGCCTTCCTCAGTGACGTCTGGGGGCATCGGCAGTTCCAGTTGCGCCTTTTCGATCCGGAACGCCCATTCCAGAGCTGCCTGCACGCCCAGCGCACGCTTCGCGGATCGCGCGCCCGCCCGGCTGATCGGTCGATGCAGGGTCATCGCACCCCGCGCTCGCGCAGGCGCTGGGCCGTGACCAGCCCGCGGGCCAGCATCGCGTCGCGCATCGTGTTGCTGATCGCGCTGACAGGCAGGTAGCGGTCGGAGTTGACCAGATCGGCGTAGAAGGCAGGCAGGTCGGTTATTGGTTTGGTTGCCGGGGCAGGGGACGCTTTGGGCTTCCGGCGTTTGCGACCGGCATCTTCGGCTTTACGCTGGGCCGCCCGTTGCATCGCCCGGTCCAGTGCCTTCGGCCCGTCTGGCGGTTCCGGATGTTCCTTGCGGGAGGCCTCGGCCGCAGCGATGATCTCCGCCTCGGTCAGACCGAGTTCGTCGCGCCAGCGCTGGACGTGCAGCCGGGGCGGCCAGCCTTGCCACCAGCCGGGCAGGGCGGCGGGGGTGAGGCCCAGCGCTGCCAGCAGTTCCCCGAAAACCTCATCGGAGATCGCCGCGCGCGCCTGCGCGCCCTCCTCCTCCTTTACAGGTTTACTTAGAGGTTCCCTTACAGGGTTAGTGTCCGAAATCCGGACACGGCTTTTGGCATTTTCCGGACACGGCTCTGCCGGAAAATCGGACACGGCTTCCGCGTCCTCCCCGTGTCCGAATTCCGGACACGGCAGGGCATCGGCCATGCTGTCGGCGTCACAACCCGCGGCACTGTCTGGGCTTTCTGCGCTCTCGTCCTCTCCGTGTCCGATTTCCGGACACAGCACCACAGCCACAGGTGTGAAGCTCGGCTCGAACCCCAGGATGTAGCGGGTCGGCAGCTGGCGCTTGGTCACGGGATCGAGCCGCGGCACCCGCCGCAGCAGGCCCACGGCCTCGAGCTGGCCAAGGTGATCGTTCAGCGTGGACCGGCTGATTTCGCAGTCATGCGCCAGCCGGTCCTGCGAAGGAAAGCAGCCGTAGTCCGGGTTGAACCGGTCGCACAGATGCCAGAGCACGATCTTCGTCGTCGGCTTCAACCCGCGCTGCTTGATGGCCCAGTTGGTGGCCTCGTGGCTCATGGCGCGGGCCTCCGTGGGGCAGGAGCGATACGCGTGGTGAAGCCGTGATCGGCCAGCGAGCCCAGCGCGTCATCGAGACTGCGCACAAGCGCCCAGCCAAAGCCCTGCGCCTGCACCGCATCGCGAAACGCCTCCTGCTCCGGCCGCAGCCGTCCCTTCGGCGCCTTCAGTTCGAGAAACAGGACGCGGCCTTCGCAGAGCACCATCAGATCGGCGAACCCGGCATGGACGCCCATGCCGACGAGGATGGCCTGGCGTTTGGCCCCGCGGGGCCCGGCCTCGGTGACTTCGTTGGCGCAGTGATGGATGATCGCCGAGCGGGGCAGGGCGATGCGCAGCGCCTGCACGACGGCGCGCTGCAGATCGGCCTCGGGGGTGCCACGGCGCATCATCGCGCGGCCCTCCCCTGGTCTTCGCGCTGGGCGCGGGCGATGGGCCGCCGCGCATCAACGACGACCAGCAGGCGCTGGGCATCAGCTCGCTCGCCAGGGGTCTCGCCATGCTGGGCAAGCACGTTACAGGCGAGCCGGATGAGGAGATCGCTGTGATGCGCGACGTCGGCGATCACGGCACGGGCCTCGGCTACGCGGTCGGCGGGCCAGGCGGAACTGTGCGACGGGGTGGTCATCACCGGCGTCCTCCGGCGCGACGGCGGCGCGGGGCGGCTTGTTCCTGCTCTTCCAGCCAGTCCTCGACGGCGGCGCGGCGGTAATAGACCTTCCGCCCGGCGCGCACGCAGGGCGGACCTGTCCGCATCGCCTCCCAGCGGCGCAGGGTGTCGACCGAAAGGCCGAGTTCCAGCGCGAGGTCGAGACGGCTGATCCAGCCGACCAGCAGAGTGCGGGGTTTGTCCTTTGGGTCTGGCATCGATCCGAGATGCGGCATGGGGGTCTCCTGGTCCTGGCCCCGAAGATCGGGGACGTCTTGCAGGGACCAGTGAGCGCAGAGCCCGAGGGGTGGCGGCGAGGCGGAGGGTGGCGGAAAGGATGACGCCCTTGTGCCACCCCTTGTTTTGTTGGGATTTGCGATGGTGGTCGGGTGGCGAGGGAAGATTACCGTCGGTCCTGCCAGATGGGCGAAACGGACGCCAAGGCTGCAAACACCGGCGAACACCCGGATTGACCAGCTTTGACCTGCATTGGAGGGCAAAGAGGGGGTGGCAACCGACACGGCCTCCGTGCCACCCATTGAATTCCTTGAGGATTTGTCACTGCGCGGCTCTTCAAAGGCCAGATTTGCGGCGTGATGACCGCGCCTACGGCCTCAAACGTCCGACTGCGCCTACCGTCGCCAGTCGCGCATCGATCCGCCCAGTGCCGAAATCCCATGAAAACAAGGGGTGGCGCGAAGGTGGCTTCCTTTCCGCCACCCTCCGCCTCCCCGCCACCCGGGGCGCCATGCTTGCCTTGATAACCAGGCGAAACCACGCCTCATGTCGGATGCAAGAAGGACCGAAGCCATGCCCGAACGCATCAAGCTGACCGAGAAAGTGCTGCGCGAGGCCGAGCCGGTGCCGGGGCGGGACTACCAGATCTTCGACACCGACGTTCGAGGCTTTGCCGCCTGCATTTACCGCGGCGGCGGGCGGGCCTTCACGCTGGATTACCGTCATGCCGGGCGCCAGCGCCGGATGACCTTCGGGCGCTGGCCGGAATGGTCGGTGTCGGCGGCACGGGAGCGGGCCAAGGAACTGCGCCGCGAGATCGACGCCGGGGCCGATCCCTTGGGCCAGCGCGAGGCAAAGCGCGAAGCCCCGCGCGTGACCGATCTGATCGAACGCTACTGCGCCGAGCATCTGCCGAAACTGTCAGCGCGCAGCGCGGCCGATCAGCGGTCGGCACTGGCCAAGATGGTGGAGCCGGTCTGGGGTCGGAAGTTGGTGACGGAAATCACGCCGACCGACGTCGACAAGCTGCTGACCAAGATCGCCGAGGGCAGGGCGCGGCCGCATAAGGAAAAGCCCAACAACCGGGCGCGCAAGCTGCAGGGCGCGAAGCCCACGCCGGTGCGCGCCAACCGGATCGGCGAGGTGCTGCGCAAGATGTTCACGCTGGCGGTCCAGTGGGGCTGGTGCGAGGAGAACCCCGCCCAGCGCTTCCACCGCCGTACCGAGACGCCGCGCGAACGCTTCCTGTCGAAGGAGGAGATCGCCAAGCTTGCCGCCGCGCTGGATGCGGCCGAGGACCGGCGCGCGGCCGATATCATCCGGATGTGCATGCTGACCGGCGCCCGGCTGGGCGAGGTGCGGCAGGCGCGGTTCGAACAGTTCAACCTCGAACACATGAGCTGGTCGAAGCCGCCCACCATGACGAAACAGCGCCGCGCCCACCGCGTGCCGATTTCCGACGAGACCGCCGCCATCGTGCGCCAGCGCCAGCTGCTGGTGCCGAAAGGATCGTCGTGGCTCTTCCCCGGTGACACGCCCGGCCAGCCGGTGCAGGAGGTGCGCCGCTTCTGGGCGCAGGTCCAGAAGCAATGCGGGCTGCAGGACGTCCGGATCCATGACCTGCGCCACACCTTTGCGTCCTTGCTGGTCAGCGGTGGCGCCTCACTGGAAATGATCGGCAAGCTCCTTGGCCACAGCCAGATGCAGACCACCCTGCGCTATGCCCACCTGATGGACTCGCCCCTGCGCGCCGGGGTCGACGCCGTGGCCAGTGCCTTCCGGCCCAAGCCCCGGCTTGTCCATGAAGCGGACGATCAGGGCGGCCGAAATTCTGCCTGACACGGCAAGGCGCGCCGCCGCATCGTCACGGTCCTTCTCCTCGCAGCTTCTTCCAGACCGGCGTCACCCTGCGCCGGATGCTGCGGCTGTCGGGGATCTTCCGGCCGTCCGACTGATCCGCGAACCAGTCCTGCATTTCCGCGACCAGCTCGGCCTGCGTGGCCGGGAGGCCCCGTTCGTGAATGCGATGGATCAGTGCCACCATCATCCCTTCCCAATCATAGGGCGTAGTGGCGCCCGGCCCGCTCGTGATGCGTCGGACCATCTCGTTTTCTTCCTCGAAGGCATGCACCTCCTCGGCCAGGATCAGCATGTCGGCCACGGCGACGGGAATGCCGCCCGCAGGATCGGTGATCAGCAACCAATCCTGGCGCCCCATGGACTGGATGCGGCGCATGACGCCTTCGGTCGGGCCAGTGCCGCAGCGGCGAAACAGGGGCAGAAGTTCCATCGGGGACAGCACCACCTTGCCCGCGACGACCTCGTCGCCGCAGCGAACGGCGGGGATGCCGGTCAGGATCCGGAACCGGCCTGCATCGGCCCATCCAGAGACATCGGCGATGTTGCAGCCCCAACGGGCGGTGACCTCGTGAACGGTGAAATAGACGCGTGGCGGCAAGCCCATGATCAATACATCCTCATCAAGACAGAGGATCGGCTTTGCTCAAACCACCTGCAGCCCGCATCACGAAGGTGCGGGGGAAAACATGATCGGTGACAACGTCGTTGGGGGCGCCAAAGCGCCTCGACCCTGCCAGAATGCCGTTCCGATAGACCTGTTATGCTTTTGGTTGAGGGCTGCTCTCCTCAAGGAGGCACCGTGCCGCGGGCTTCGATTCGGAGCAAGGGGGTGGTCCGAATGAAGCTGTGGATAAGGCTGGCAGGTGCGTGAAGCCGCTCATCACCGCTTTCTGCCGCTGAGGGCGGCAAGGCTTTGTGCATGAAAATGCGTGGAAAAACAGTTCGCCAGAGGCATCGCTTGGGCTCCATCGCGTTGCCGAGGCAAAATGTGTGAAGTGTGAAATAACGTGGTTGACGAAGGTGCGGAGCGGCGAATATATATGAGCCAACAAATATGATTTCACGGAGATTGCCTTATGCGCAAGGTCGTCAGAGAGTATCAGCAGCTGTGTCGTGCTGAAGGTGTTGACTTGCTCGGCATCGAGCCGCGCGGTCGTCACTACGCTCTTCATTTCGAGAGAGGGTTCCTAATCGCGGCATCTACGCCCTCCGATCACCGTGCGCGCCACAACCTCCGCGCCATGATCCGCCGCCTGCACGCTTGAAGGACAAGACCATGAACATGCCCGCCCTGACCCCCGAAACCATGACGGCCGAGCAGCGCCGCGAGACCTGGTTCCACCGCGAACTGGCCGGATACTTCAGCGCCGATAACATCGACTACCGGCAGAACTGGGACTACGGACCCGAACTTCTCGAGCTTCTCGCCTCCCGTTTCCGCGTGATTGAGATGATCCTCGGCGCAGAGGACGTCGCGCCGCATCTTTTCGCCATGCTGCATGGTCCCGATGTCGAGGGTGAGACCTGGCGCGAGGCGTTCGAGACTTATGACCCGGTTCTGACGCCGCACTGGACGGGCACGAAGCTGATCGACAACGCGGGCATCTACGGCCTCTACGGTGTGCTTCCTGCGGAAGTCCAGTTCGATGCCCGTAAGCCTTGGGTTGATACGCTGGCGCAGCAGCTTGACCAGTTCCGGCAGATTGCGAACCCGGAGCCGCAGGGCGTGATTGCCCGGATCATCAATCTTGCTCTCTCGCGCCACGCCATCGACACCGGCGCGGGCGAGGTCGACCTGCAGTCGCTCGCCCTGTTCGGCGGCGTCACGGAGGGCCGGATCCGGAATATCCTCTCCAGCGGCGATGGTGGTCTGGAAAAGGTCGGTCAGCGGGTGACGGCCGTCAGCGCAGCCGCGTGGCTGAAGGGTCGGAAGGAATTCTTTGCCTCGATCTGGCAGCAGCCCGATGAGGCGGCGCCCGAGGCGCCGAGCCCGGATTTCTCGGACGAGGTGGTCTTCGTCCCCGTCGCCGCAGACGGTAGCCACTTCCATCCCGGTCTCGCGCGCGGCGGCAAGTTCATGATCGGCGCCAAGGGCGAGGAGGTTCAGTATCCGTCCTTCGGCGAGGCTCTTGCTGCCTTGCAGAAGATGGCTACGCCGCGCTGGCGCCGTCCGAACGAGGCGGGCAATTGGGGCATTGTCTCGGGGCGCGACTGGAAGCGCATCGAACGCCGCCAGCTGATGTCGATGTGATCCGGAGTTTGATGATGCGTTTCTCTGCCGAAGACCTTCTGTCCGCCCTGCTCGAAGCTGCGCCCCGCCCGACCGTTCAGGCACCGCGCGATGCTCGTGGCCTTTACGGCCTCGTGGATCACCATGGTGATCTTCGCTACATCGGCTCGACCAGGTCCACCGATCAGACCTTCTACGAACGGATCCACCAGCGCCATCGGACCGGATCGGAAGGCATGAGCCATTACTTCTCGGCCATGTACAACACGGGGCGGATGTGGCGCGACCGGAAGGATGCGCTGACCAAGGCGGATGGCGACATCGCCAAGGCGCTGCGGAACGAGTTCGTCGTCGATCACTGCCGCGCGGTCTGGCTTCCCTTGCCCGACACGGAAGACATCGCCCGGTTGGAGGCCGAGGTTCTCTCCCTCGCGCCCAACCACGCCGTCGCCTGGAACCGGCGCCGGATGCAGGCTTATGACGAGCCGGTCGATCTGGTCGAGGCTACGCTGCGCCGCCTTGGCTGGGGTGCCCGCGAAAAGGCTGCCATCGAACGGCAGCGGCTGCGGTTCATGTCCGCGATGGTTCGTCCCGCCGCTGCGCCAGCGCCGAAGCCTGCATCCATGCGGCAGGCCAATGTCACGCCCTTTCCCGAGGGCCCGTTCCGCTTCTTCGCGCTGGACGTCGAGACGGCGAACAACGACCGTGGCAGCATTTGCCAGATCGGTGTCGCCTGCGTGCGCCCCGACAATTCCATCGAGACCTGGGTGACCTATGTTGATCCGCAGGTGGATCGCTGGGTGTTCACCTACCTCCATGGAATCAGTGCCCGCATGGTGCAGGGCGCCCCGACCTTTGCCGAAGTGCTGCCGGTCCTGCGGGATGCCCTGAACAGCGCGACGGTCTATCAGCACTCGGGCTTTGACCGCAGCGCCGTCGCCGCCGCCTGTGGCAACTGCGGCCTGCCGGTCCCGCAGTGGGACTGGCGCGACAGCGTCCACGTTGCCCGCGCTGCCTGGCCCGAATTGCGGGGCAATGGCGGCCATGGCCTTGCAAGCCTCAAGCAGCATCTTGGCCTCGTGTTCGAGCATCATGACGCAGGCGAGGATGCCCGCGCAGCGGCGGAAGTGGTCCTGCGTGCCGAGGGCGTTCAGCCCGTTCGCATGCAGCCTTCGGTTCCGACGAGCCAGATTGTGATTGTGGACGACGAGGATTTCGACCTGATCGAGGACGACCACAACACCGTGATGGTTGTCCACGAGCCCGCGGCCGCATCGATGCCGTCAGACCCGAACCCGCGCCAGCATGCCGGGCGCCACATCGGCACGACCGAAATCAAGCAGGGCAACATCAACCACAGCCATATCTATCTCAGGGGGTTCTTCGAGAAGTTCCCGGCAGATGCGATCGGCGGATCAAACCGTGCCTCGGCCGCCCAGCGCGAAATTGCTGTGGACTGGGGTGGAGCGGCCGTTGTCATGACAGACCTCGATGGCGAGAAGAAGTTCTTCCGCAAGCGTGGCTGGATCCGGGAGTTCTTCGAACGGCATGGCGTTCGCGCCGGGGACATGGTGACGGTCGAGGAAGTGGCACCCTACAGTTATCGTGTGGCGCTCCAGCGGCGTTTTTCTTAGGAATGGATTGCAGGCCGTCGGATCCCAACCCACTACAGAATCCGACGGCTTCTTCAGGGCGATCAGGTGAATGATAAGCAATGGCCGAGCGTGAAGAGATATCCGGATCTGCTGGTACTGTCGGCCACGAAGGGGGCGGGCGGAAATCGGTTCGGGACAATGTTGACCCATTGCGACGGGCAGCTGCTATCGACTGGTGGCAGGAGCAACGCTGGTCTGCTCGTGAATTCTGCCAGTGCAGGGATGCTGAACTGCGAGAATTGGCGCGGACGCGCATAGACGCTCTGCCCCTGCAGGAACTGATTTGGGAAACATCCTCGCAAAGAAAGGCACTTGAGCTTGAAATCCTCGCGGGAATTCAACAGGCCGAAGTGCACCTTGCAAGCGAGTTGGAACATGTCCTTACGGCGAACCCGTCCGGCAACGATGACCTGACCGGGTATTCCGGCTGGAGCGGAAGGGATCTCAGCAAACTGGCCCTTGGCGGCAGCGGCACAGCCGCTGTGGCGACAGTTGCGGCACGTGCGTCCCCAGGACTCCTTGGGATGCTTGGTCTTGGAGCCGCCTCGGCTGTCGCGGCCCCATTGGCTGTTACTGTGGGTGCTGCCGTATTCGCCTGGTCAGCTGCCTCAGTGGTAGGTGGAAAGCGGCAGGCCTATCTACAGTTGGTTCAGAATGCGGTGACGCGGTTGCTTGTCGCAACCGATAGCGAGGAAGGGTCTGTCCTTAGCCGCCATCTGCGTCGCCTTGATGAAGCATACAAGCAGCGTATCGAGAACGCATCATGACCTATTCGTTTGTCGTCCCGCCAGAACTGCAAGCAATGTGGGAGGCGGGAAAGCTGATCCGCCGAGGAGCGCTGCTGATCAATGCGAACGGTGGTGGCATTGTGGCCCATCTGCAGGAAACGGGCGCGTTCTCAGCCATTCAGCCGCTGGGCTCGGTTCTCTCGTCTTTGACGGGTGTAACCTCGGCAGGTTCTTTGGTCACAGGCGCTATCAGCGTCGTCCAGAATGAACAGATCAAGCGTCGTATCGATGTGATGCAGTCGATGCTGGGTGCCATGCAGGGTTTGCAGGTGGCAACTCTGGCAGGGTCGATCGCGAGCCTCGGCGTCAGTGCCGCTGGAACGGCGATAGTCTGTCAGCGGCTAGAGAAGCTGCGCCGCGACGTGCAGTCCACACACGATAGCGTTCTCGCCTTCCGGGACGAATGGCGCGCATATGAACTTCAACAACTGCTCGAAAGGGCTACCAACCGGATTGAACGTGTAGACGGCGCCGCCGTGCGCGTCGATCCAAGGCCACTCCTGACCGAGGCCGAGCAGGTTCTGCACGAAACCTTTGATGCCATGCACAATAGGGTGAAGCTGCTCTACACGCGGGAGGCAATCCCCATTGATAGCCTCAGACTGCTGCTCGATGGAATGGCGGTCACTGGCGGCGCGCAAATCAAGGCTCTGTTCCTTCTCGACGATCCGATGGGGGCAAAGTATCAGGCAACTCGTCAGTTTCAGAAACTCGCGCAGTTGACGACGGAAATGCCCGCAGACCTTCTGGTTGGGCGCCTCGGCGGGACGGAAGCAGCTGAACAGAACGCACGCGACGTGGCAGTCACACTCTCGGAAACGCGCCACCGTGTTGCTAGCCTTCCCAGCCTTGTTGACCACCTAGGTCTGCAAGGAATCTCTGCTCGAAGCTATATCGAGGCGGCCGAGGCCGAAGATGACGCGCCATTGATGATCATGCAGGTGGGCAAGACCCAACCATGATCGACATTTGTTGGAGGTCATCTGTGGCCTAGTGATCTGCTCCGTTCCTTGGTCTGAGCCATCTTTAGCTATGATCAACCTAGCAGCGCATCAGGCTACATCAACGCCACATCAACCTGCGACTGCGGGCTTCGTGCCGGTTTTGGGTGTGAATCCGTGCGAATGCTGATGTTTGCGAGGGTGAAAATCACGCCATAACAAAGGAATACCTCGTAAGTGGCTGAAATTTCTGATTATTCGGTTTTGCCCTGCCATAGGCTCATAACCTGAAGGTCGTAGGTTCAAATCCTACCCCCGCAACCAAAATCCTTAAATATATCAGATAGATAGAACCTGACCTAACCAGTCGGGGTTTCGGCGTTCAGTTCATGTCAACGCCATGTCAACGTTTTGGGAGTCGCCCTCCGACGCGCCCAGAGCGCCCGACTTTCAGCAGATCAAGAAGCGGGATCGAAGGCGTAGATCGCAGAACGGCGCCCCAACGATGTCGCGGCAAGATCGCTTGATGACAGAATAGTGCCCTATTCTGCCGTCAAGCGTCGTTGCTGCCAGTTGCCTGCGATCAAACTCAATTGACGCCAGGAGGACTTCACCTCTCTCGGCCGTTGGCGCGGTGCCGTCGGCTTCGGGGCCATGGAAACACGATGCAGCCTGTGGCAACGTCGCGCCATGATCGAGTTTCGCCCGCTCCCTGATGACCATCCCGATCTCGCGCATTCGCCCATGCTGCGGGCAGCACTCCTGACCCTGCAATACGCGCAGGAGCATGGCTCGATCGGGCTGACGAAGACCAAGGCCTTCAAGCGCGTCTTCGTCCATTGGGCGGTCGAGCATTTCGGCTGGCCGGGCAAAGGCGCGCAAGAAATGTTCCGCTACAACAAGGTCATCAACGAATACGAATTCCCGCCGCTCGAGGTCCTTCATTACCTGCTGATCTCACTGCGCCTCGGGCGGCACTACAAGAGTGAGTTCCGGCTGACCAAGCGGGGCGCCGAGCTTGCGGGCGCCCCGGGGCGCCTGTTTGCCGAGCTGATCCCCTATTTCGTGCTCCGGATCGATCACGCCTCCTATGCGCGCTTCGACGAGCGCCCCTTCGGCAAGTGGGATGTCTGGATGAACGTCATCAACGTAGAGGCCGACCACGGCACGACCGAGGCCGCCTTGTTCCAAGCATTCTACGGTGAGGCGAAGGACTGGCACACGGCCGGCTGGAGAGAGATGGCCGCGTTCTCGTCCTGCGTGCTGCGGCCGCTCGAATGGGCCGGATTGCTGATGGAAACCCGCGAGGACGGCCCCGGCAAGCATGTGTGCCATGTCTTCAAGACCCCGCTGTGGCGCAGCGCGCTCAAGCTCGACACCGACAACATGCTGCGGCCCATAGCCTTGCAGTGAGGGCCATGCCCTCAATGGCCACGTGCGAGCGCTTTGCTGGATGACGGAATCCCGGGTGCCCGCTAAGCTGCACTGATGAATTTCGCTTTCTACGATCTTGAAACCACCGGCACATCGCCCGCCTTCGATCAACCGCTGCAATTCGCCGCCATTCTGACGGATGGTGAATTCAGGGAGATCGAGCGGGTCAATCTTCGTTGCCGTATCGCGCCGCACATCATCCCCTCGCCTTGGGCGCTGGCGGTTACCGGCGTGCGCCCGGCGCAACTGGTGGATCCCGCATTCCCGACGCTCTTCGAGTTCATGCAGGAGATCGGCGCGCTGATCGAACGCTGGTCGCCCGCGATCTGGACGGGGTTCAACAGCATCCGCTTCGACGAGGAGATGCTGCGCCAGGCCTTCTACCAGAACCTTCAACCCGACATCTTCGCCACTCAATTCAACGGCAACACCCGCTTCGATATTCTGACCGCGCTCTATGCCGTCTGGCACCGCCAGCCCGAACTGTTCGAGTGGCCTGTGGATCCCGATGGCCGGGTGCGCTTCAAGCTGGACCGCATCGCACCGCTGAATGGCTTTGCCGCGCACAATGCCCATGACGCGCTCTGCGATGTCGAGGCGACCATCCACATCGCCCGCCAGATCGCCCAGCGCGCGCCGGGACTCTGGGCAGAGCTGCTCGCCAACCGCGACAAGGCGCATGTCCAGGCCAGCCTTGCGACCTTCCAGCCCATGGCGCTGGTCGAGCGGTTTGGGGGTGGCCTGCCGCGCGCGACAATCGGCTGCTTCTGCGGAACCTCAGCCAGCAACCCCAATCAGGTCGCCTTCTTCGATCTGGACGCTGCCGATCCGACTGATCTGCTCACGGCCGATGACGCGGCGGTCTTCGCCGCCGTCGATGCCACGCCGAAGGTCATCCGAGCGTTCTCCGTCAACAAGACGCCCGCATTGCTTTCCGTCGCCGCGCCCAGCGCCGAGCAGCTGCGCCGCGCCGAGATGATCGCCCATGCGCCCGAGTTCCGCGCGCGGGTGGGGAGAGCCCTTGCCGCGCGCTTCCCCGAGGATCTCGCTGCGCCCACCCCTCCGGTCGAGAAGCAGATCTATGGCGGCTTCTACAGCCATGCCGACAAGGCGCTGCTCGCGGAGTTCCAGGGCGCGAACTGGCCCCGACGCCAGGAGATCGTAGCCACCCTCGCCGATCCCCGTCTGCGCCAGCTCGGGCGCCGTCTGGTGGCGTTTCATGCGCCCGAGCTGCTCTCGGCTGAAGAGCGCGGGCAGTACCAGACGTGGTTGCGGGAGCGCTGGTCAGCGCCGGATGTTCCGGAGACCGAGTGGACCACCAAGGACCGCGCCCTTGCGGCACTGACAGAAATGCAGGGCGATGAGGAAGTCGATCCGCGGCTGGTGTCCGAGGTCGCGGCCTACCTGCAAGGCTTTGATGTAGCCCGGCTGATCCGCGTCGCCAAGTCCTTCGCATGAATCATTTTATTGCGAGGGACTATTTTGTAGTTCTATAGTGCGTGGGAGGATCAGGAAAGGAACCGGGTGGCGGGCAAGAAGGCGAAGCAGCTGAATTGGAGTGCGTCGAGGCGCAACGAGTTCATCGAGTTCCGGGTGTTCTGGCATGGTCGGATCAACCGCGCTGACCTGATGGACACCTTTGGTATCTCGCTGCAGCAGGCATCGCTCGACCTGACACGCTACTCGGAACGCTGGAAGCGAAACCTCGTCTACGACAAGAGCCAGCGCGCCTATGTTCGTGGCAAGGCATTCAAGCCGCGCTTCATCACGCCCAGCGCCGAGGACTACCTCGCTCAGCTGCGCGCCGTCGATCAGGGCTTGGTCTCGCGTGATCAGAGCTGGATCAGCGTCTTTCCGAGCTATGGTGCAACGCCAACACCTGCGCGCGGCGTCGCTCCCGAGACCTTGCGCGACGTTCTGGCCGCGATCCATGCGCCCGCTGCCCTTGAGATAACGTACCAGTCCATGTCCAGACCCGAGCCCAGCGCGCGTTGGATCGAGCCGCATGCGTTGGCCTTTGACGGGTTCCGCTGGCACGCGCGCGCGTTCTGCCAGAACGACCGGGTGTTCAAGGACTTCCTGCTGTCGAGGATCGTTGAGATCGGACAGCAGGGTCCCGTCACGGCTGATCCCCAGGCTGACACAGAGTGGCACACTGAGGCTGTTGTGGAGATCGGCCCGCATCCTGATCTCTCACCAACCCAGTGCCGCGCGATCGAGATGGATTACGGGATGGCGGAGGGCAGGGCACAGATCCCGGTGCGGCGAGCACTCTTATTCTATGCGCTCAAGCGCCTTGGCCTCGACACCGACCCTGCGGCGCGACGGCCGCAAGACCAGCAGATCGTGTTGTTGAACTCTGACAGGGTGGATGGCGCGCCCTCGTCAGCGCCCGTCACATAGGATTTTCAATGCGCGCATTTGAGTATGATCAGCATCTTGTCAGAGCCTACGAGCGGTTTTCTCGTTCATTTGCTTCGATCCGTGCCTTGGACATCCGCGCGGAAGTTGATCTGCAATACGTCGGCGGTCGGTTCTGGCCGGATTCGCTGCTCTCGCTGAACCCTCGATACGAGCGCGGCAAGTCAGTCGATGACCTGGTTGCTTCAGGCGATCTGGACCCAGCTACGGGGCAGGTTTTCTGGATCAATGGTGCGCCGCTGACATTCCACAAGCATCAGGCGCAGGCGATTGCAAAGGGTCAGGCCGGTCAGAGCTTCGTGGTCACGACAGGCACGGGCTCCGGAAAATCACTTTGCTTCTTCGTGCCTGTTGTCGACGCCATCATTCGTGCCCGCCGCGCAGGGGCGGCCCGAACAACACGGGCGATCATCATCTATCCGATGAACGCCCTTGCAAACAGTCAGATCAAGGAAATCGAGAAGTTCATCTCGCAGGCCGGATTGCCAGAAGAACTGCGTCCTGTCGTTCGACGCTACACGGGCCAGGAGGGGCAGCAGCAGCGTCTAGAGATCGCGTCGAACCCGCCCGATATCCTGCTGACGAACTTCATGATGGCCGAACTCCTGCTGACGAGGCAGGATGATGTCGACAGGCGCGTGATCGACAATGCGCGCGGGCTGGCGTTCATCGTCCTCGACGAACTCCATACCTACCGTGGGCGGCAAGGGGCGGATGTCGCGGTCCTTGTCCGGAGACTGCGCAACCGGTGTTCGAGCGGGGCGGACCCGCTCTGTATCGGCACGTCTGCCACCATGGCCAGCGAGGGGACCGATGAGGGTCGAGCCGGAGCCGTCGCAGACGTGGCTTCGCGGCTTTTCGGCGTGCCGATCGGACCGGACGCGATCATCGACGAGTCTCTCGTTCGTGCGACCGACCATGACCTGAAGCTTTCAGAGGTCCGGCCGCGCCTTGCGGAAGTCCTCACCGCACCATTGCCAGAGATGTTGCACGATGAGGCGTTGCGCCATCATCCCTTGGCGGTCTGGTGCGAGCTCGCCTTGGGTCTTGATGACGGCCAGTTCTTGCGCCGCAAGAAGCCGATGCCGTTCGAGAGGGCGGTCGAGTTGTTGGCCGAAGACAGCAAGCTCACGCAGGCGCAGTGTCGTCCTGCGCTCGAGGCATTTCTGACGCGTGTGAGCTTGCCCGAGTATCAGCGCGGCGGCGAGGGGTCTTCCGCATTTCTTGCGTTCAAGCTCCACAGGTTTATCTCGGGTGCAGGCGAAGTTTACACCACATTGCGGGATGCGCCGCGGCGCGTATTTTTTGAGGGGCAACTTGAGGACCCCGCTGATCGCGGTACGCGCCTCTACCCCACCCGCTTTTGCCGCAGCTGCGGTCATGAAGTTCACGTTGTCACACGCAGCGAGGACGAAAGGGGTACGCTTTTCCTTGCCCGCGACATAGACGACATTCCGCGAGAGGATCCGGAGGGGGACACTGCCGGATATCTGACGCCTACGGGCGATGATGATCCCGACTATGCATTCAATGGCGAGACGGGAACTCTGCCAGCAGAGTGGCGAGAAGAGAAAGGCGGGGTTGAGCGCGTCAGGGCCAACCGCAAGAGCCGCATTCCACAAAGGCTATCCGTACAGGCTGACGGACGAATTGGTCAGGGTCGGGACTTCTGGTTCATGGGGGGCAAGTTCGGTTTCTGTCCTCGTTGTCTGAATGAGCCAACCCCGAACGCACGCGAGCGAAGCAAGCTGCCGGGGTTGTCCGGAGAAGGCAGGAGCTCAGCCACGACGCTGCTCGTTTCCTCAGCCCTTCAGTGGATGAAGGGCGATAACAGCGGCGTGCCGCTCGAGAAGCGGAAGCTCCTCGGCTTCACCGACAACCGGCAGGACGCTGCTCTCCAGGCCGGCCATTTCAATGACTTCCTGTTCGTTGGTCTTCTGCGGGGCGCGATGCTTCGTGCCGTGATCGATGCCGGGGATCTCGGGCTGTCCGAAGACGAATTCGGTCTGAGGGTGGTGCGGGCGCTCGGATTTGTAGCTGGCAACAAGGCCGCCAGAGTGCACTGGATGCAGGACCCCGAGGCAGGCGCAGTTGCCAGGGAAGAAGCTCAGCGCGCCCTGGCGAGGGTCATCGCACACCGTGTCTGGACCGACCTGCGGCGCGGCTGGCGATACACCAGTCCCAACCTGATCGCGCTCAACCTGATAACGATCAGGTTCGTCGGCCTTGATGATCTGGTCGAAGATGAGGCCGCCATAAACGCGTTGCTCCCAGACGGCATCTACCTGGAACGCGTGAAGATCAGGACGCTTTTGAACGAACTGCTTAAGGCCTTTGTCGAGGGTCAGGCTGTCGACACCGAGTCGCTCGATCTTTCCGTTCTTGACGGCGTGAGCCTGTTATCGCGAAACCACCTTCGGTCGCCATGGTCCTTTGATCAGAAGGAGGGCTTGCGCGGACGAACGACGTTGCTCTTGCAGGCACCTGGCAAGGACAAGGTATCCTTAAAGGAAGAGCGCACCATCATCCGTGCCGGCCATAACTCGCGTATTGCGCGTCTGGTAAACACGCGTGATCTCATGGGCGTCAAGCTGAAGCGCGACGAGTACCTGACATTTCTGGACGGATTGATGTCGCTGCTCGGTAATGAGGGTCTACTTGCGCCTGTCGAGATCGAGGCCGACCTGCATGGTTGGAGGCTCGCTCCGGGTGCTGTCCGACTCGTGGCAGGTCATGGTCTTGAAGCAAATGACGACTCTGCCAACCAGTACTTCCGCGATCTTTACATGGGTATCGCGGATGACCTGAAATCTGGCGGGAGCGCGTGGTGGGGCCTCGAGAGCCGCGAGCATACGGCGCAGGTCACGCAGAAGCAGCGAGAGTTTCGAGAGTGGCGGTTCCGGTTTGAGGAAGAAGACCAAAAGCAGATCGAGGCCCACAAGGTAGAGTTCCGCGAGGAACGGGAGCCTACGCAATTCCTGCCAGCTCTCTTCTGCTCGCCCACCATGGAGCTGGGCGTCGACATTTCTGCGCTCAACGCCGTGTATCTGCGGAACGTGCCCCCTACACCGGCGAATTACGCACAACGTGCAGGGCGCGCAGGGAGATCGGGCCAACCCGCGGTCATCACGACCTACTGTGCCGCCCAGTCGCCGCACGATCAGTACTTCTTCAACCGACGCAACGAAATGGTCGCGGGCGTCGTACGTCCACCTGCTCTCGATATCACGAATGAGGATCTGATCAGGTCGCACTTACATGCGGTCTGGCTTGCGGAGACCGGGCTCGCGCTCAAGCCCGATATTCCTGATGTGTTGGATCTTGATGTCGCCGGCTTCCCCTTGAAGCGGGAGGTTCAGGACGTCCTGCGGAAGCCTGGTCTCGTCGCCCGTGCTCGGGCGCCGATGGGGTGGCTTCTTCAGCAGATACTCGCTTCGGTAGGCGGCGGCCCGCCGAGTTGGATGGGTGAAGCAGACGACTTCGTTTTGACTGTTGCGACCGAGGCGCCGGTCGAGTTCGACAAGGCGTTCAAGCGGTGGCGCGAGCTGTATCAGTCTGCGCGCGCACAGCTCATGGATGCCAACAAGCGTTCGGAGATCACTGGGCTTCCAGCTGTTGAGCGTCGAAAAGTCAAGGCAGCGCAGGCTCAGGCGCTCGATCAGATTGGCATTCTCGAACAAGGAAAGGCGACGAGCGGATCGGATTTCTATTCGTACCGATATCTCGCCACTGAGGGCTTCTTGCCCGGCTACAACTTCCCGAGGCTTCCTCTGTACGCCTTTGTTCCTGGGGACGGCAAATCGGGGGCGTATCTGCAGCGAGCCCGCTTCCTGGCGATTTCCGAATTTGGACCTCGGAGTCTGATCTACCACGAAGGTCGCGCCTATCGGGTCACCAAAGCAAAGCTACCGCCTGAATTGCGCGAAGGTGATGGTGCCGATCTGGCCACTCGCGATGTCTTCATCTGTTCGAATTGTGGTGCCAGCCACGAGGAGGAAACCGAGCGCTGCCATGCCTGCAACCAGCCGATGGCCGGTCATATCCCGATCGAGCGGACACTTAGGATCGATAATGTGGAGGCCGCACCGGCTGAACGCATTACGGCCAATGATGAAGAGCGTGTCCGTCAGGGGTTCGAAGTCCAGACGGTGTTTTCATGGCCACGACGAGACGGACGTGTCCAGATCACCGAGGCGGATTTCCGGGTTGGCGAAACCTCGATCCTCACCCTTCAGTATGCCAACGGCGCAGAGATCAGCCGATTGAACCTCGGCCTGAAACGGCGCAAGGCGAAGTCGATCAACGGGTTCTGGATCGATCCGCGCAGCGGCTTCTGGTCGAAGGCTGACGATGAGGGTGAAGAGAGCGACGCACCCCCGGATGTCATCAAGCCGGTCCGGATCGTTCCGATCGTTCGAGACCACAAGAACGCACTCCTGATCCGGTTTTCTTCGCCGGAAGACCAGTCGCCCGAGGCCCTCGCAACTGTTCAGCATGCGATCCTGCGCGGGATCGAGATCGTGTTCCAGTTGGAAGAGGGGGAAGTTCTGGGTGAGCCGCTGCCCGCGCGGGACAACCGGCGCACGATCCTCATCTATGAAGCAACCGAGGGCGGTGCTGGGGTGCTTGGTCGGTTGGTCGAGGATCCTTTGGCGCTTCCTGCTGTTGCGCGGGCCGCGCTGTCACTGATGCATTTCGAGCGGGTCTCCGAGGCGATTGCGGAGGGTGATCCAGAGCTGTTGACCGATGATCCCAAGGCCGAGTGCGCGCGGGCCTGCTATCGCTGCCTGCTCTCGTATTTCAACCAGCCCGACCATGAGTTGATCGATCGCGGAGATACCGCAGCCAAAAAAATGCTGATCGACTTGGCGCGTGGTGCTCCGGTGCTGAAGGCGGCTGGGCGCCCAACGGTCTGGGATGCGGTATTCAAGGCCGCTGGCATACCCATGCCGGATGGGAAGTCGCTGACGCTTGGTGGCCAGGCTGTCTCCTTCGTCTGGTCCGACGCACGGACAGCTGCGCTTATCGGCTCCGTCTCTGCCGCTGCGCGCGAGGAGGCCGACGACCGAGGGTGGGACATCTTCGAACTCAGTCTCGATCCCGCAGACGGATTGCCTTCTGATCTCATTGAACGCCTCAAGGAGTGACTTCATGACCCTCTCTTTTGCTCCAGGCGATCTTGTGCGGGCCCGCGGCCGTGAATGGGTTGCGATGCCCGCGCCGAGGGATGATCTCCTCGCGCTTCGCCCGCTGTCAGGTGGTGAAGCTGACACAGTGGTTCTCGATCCGCGTTTCGAGCTTTCACCGGTGGAATCGGCTCGGTTCGATTTGCCGCCTGACGCTGCACCCACGGTGCAGGCCAAGGCCGAACTCCTGGCCGATGCCTTGCGGCTCACCCTGCGGCGGGGCGCCGGACCGTTCCGGTCCGCAGCGCAGCTGGCGTTCGAGCCCAGGACGTATCAGCTTGTTCCTCTGCTGATGGCACTGCGCCTGCAGGTTCCGCGCCTGCTCATTGCCGACGATGTCGGTATCGGCAAGACCATCGAGGCCGGACTAATCCTGCGCGAACTCATGGATCGAGGGGAGGTCGAGCGATTTTCTGTTCTCTGCCCGCCGCATCTGGTGGAGCAATGGGTAATTGAACTGAAATCCCGGTTCGGGATCGATGCCGTGGCCGTGACCTCGGGAAGTGCTGCGCGTCTGGAGCGCGGGCTGCCTATCGCGCAAACTCTGTTCGATTCATTCGCGCATACGGTGGTCAGTCTTGATTTTCCATGTATCGGATACAAACCACCGGCTTTCAGCCGGTCCGCTTCAGCGTTTTTGTCGATGATCTCCTCTCCCGGATTTGAAGCCGCCAGAGGCGGTATGGCTTCAAATCCGGGAGAGGAGATCA
>NZ_JAHKNG010000079.1 GCF_018860165.1 Paracoccus marinaquae | reverse complement strand
CAAAAATCCCATGTCGATCACTCCGTATGCCTCCAGCTGCTTCAAGCCGAGGCAGGGTTGCACATGGGTCAATTCTCAATGACAATTTTGGCGGTTGCCGGGTCAATTCTCAGTGGCAATCAACACTACTACAAAACCGACCGCGGCTATCACCCGCGCTCGCTGAACTCGAACGGCGGCTGGAACGTGACCTCGGCCATGTCCTTCATGAACATGCCGCAGCTCACCTACATCCACGAGATCTCGCCGCGTCCGGCGCTGATCATCGCCGGGTCCGAGGCGCATTCCCGCTATTTCAGCGAAGACGCCTATGCCGCGGCACGCGACCCCAAGGAACTGGTGATCATCGACGGCGCGGATCACTGCGATCTCTACGACCGGAAGAACATCATCCCCTTCGACCGCCTTCAGGCGTTTTTCGAAGGCCACCTCGCGTGAATCCCCGGGCCTGCCCTCGAATTCGGGGGCAGGTCTCATCGCCCCTTTCCCAATCATGGAGACGCCCCAATGAAGATGACCCTCGCCGCGCTTGCACTGAGCCTCACCGCCCCCGCAGCTTTCGCCCAGCAGATGACGCAGACCACACCTCTGGAGCGGGGCGGCCAGATCGGCAGCCCCGAGACCTTCACCGGCACGGTCTTCGTCGCGCCGGTCTTCGGCCCCGAGATGAACGATGTCAGCGCAGGTGAAGTGACCTTCCTGCCCGGCGCCCGATCGGCGTGGCACACGCATCCGGCGGGCCAATATCTCGTCGTGACCGCAGTGACCGGCTGGTACCAAGAAGAAGGCGAGGACAAACAGGTGATGCGCACCGGCGATGTGGTGTTCGCCCCGGCGGGCGTGAACCATTGGCACGGCGCAACCGCAGGAACCTCTGTAACCCACTACGCGGTTCAGGCGGTTCAGGACGGCTCCGCGGTGACATGGGGCGAGTTGGTGTCCGACGAGGACTACGGCAGCTGAGACCGAATGCCTGCAACGGGAGACCGGTATGACCGGTCCCCGTCACTTCGCCAAGTCACCGATACTAAGGATGCTCCCATGAAAACCCAGATCATTGCCTCCGCCTTCGCTCTCGCCAGCACCACCGCCTCGGCGCAGGACATTGCCCGGACCCTTCCTGCCGCCGCCAATGCGGTGGCTCCGGCGCTCGCCGCCTATGCTACCGAAGACCTCTTCGGCTCGGTCTGGACCGATGAGACGCTCTCGATGCGCGACCGCGCGCTCGTTACCTTCGCGGCGCTGGTCACACGCCAAGAGGCGGACACGCTCGGCCCTCACACCGAACTGGCACTCGACGCGGGCGTGACCCCGGCGGAACTGTCGGAAACCATCACCCATCTCGCGTTCTACACCGGCTGGGGCAACGCCATCGCAGCCGCCGAGGCCATGGCCCCGGTCTATGACGCGCGCGGCGTGACCGCTGAAGACCTGCCCGCTCTCGCCCCTGATCTCCTGCCGCTGGACGAAGAGGCCGAAGCCGCGCGGGAAGAGACTGTTCAGTCAAATTTCGCCGCCGTCAGCCCCGGCGTCGTCGACAGCACGCGCGAGCTGCTGTTCAACGACCTCTGGCTACGCCCGGCCCTTGCGCCCCGCGACCGCAGCATGGTCACCGTCGCGGCACTGATCACCGCCGGTCAACCCGAGCAGATGACCTTTCACCTGAACCGCGCGATGGACAACGGGCTGACGCAGGACGAGGCAGGCGCGATGCTCTCGCATCTTGCCTTCTATGCGGGCTGGCCCAAGGTGTTCTCGGCGATGCCCGTGGCGCGGCAGGTGTTCGAGAGCCGCGCAGACTGAAATCCTGCGGCGCGGCCCCGGCCCCGCCGCCTCACCAACGGAGACATTCCATGAAGATCATCCGAGCTGGCAGCACGCCCTCCGCCCCCGGTCCCGAGGACTATTTCACCGGAACCGTGCGGATCGACCCCATGTTCCAAGCCGACGCCCCGGGCCGCACCAGCGGTGCCCATGTCACCTTCGAGCCCGGCGCCCGCACCGCGTGGCACACCCACCCGGCGGGGCAGACCATCATCATCACCTTCGGCCGCGGCCGGGTGCAGCGCGAAGGCGACCCGATCGAAGAGGTCACAACCGGCGACGTGGTCTTCTTCCCCGCCGAGGAGAAGCACTGGCACGGCGCATCGCCCGATACCGCCATGTCGCATATCGCCATTCAGGAGAGCATTGATGGCACGCCGGTGACCTGGCTGGAGAAGGTCTCGGACGCGGACTATTCTGGCTGAAGGCAACCGCGCTGCCGCATATTGTGGTGGCAGCGCGGCGATGGCTGCAAGGCCGAGTTCCGGCGCTCCGGAACGTGGACGTGAGCGACGGTTTGCTTTGAGACGCCATCGCCGAACGTCCAGTAACTCCAAGCGTGAGTTCGCCTATGCCTCGGCTTTGCAACCACGGCGAATGGCCGGTCTGGCGAGGCTGCTCCGCATCGAAGGCGACTTTTATGAACGGCAGGAGTGGGCCGTCAAATTCCGATCCGCGCTTGCGCAGTAGCAGTCTTGTGCAAATGCGAAGCAAACTCTGTTGTGGGCGCGGTCAGGTCTATCGTTCTAAACGAAATGGGGTGTCCTTGAATAACCAGGGTTTCGTCAACGCTGCCGCCAACTTGCGGATGGAGCAGAATTCCTTCCGAGGTCAGACTGGGAGGCTGCTCCATGTGTTCCTGTGTACGCAAATATGCATACATCTGGTATAGATACCCGCTTCGCAAGATTTCGTCCCTGTGGTTCGATCTGGTCAGAATTCGGGTGAACTTGGTGTCGATGACCACGTGACGTTCGGTTTCGGGATGGGTCAGTTCGATGTCGGTCTGCATGCCAGGAAGGATCGCGGACAGGCCTGGGGTTGTGCCGGACACAGGCCAAGCGAGGCGTCGCCCCTGGGCAATGGACCACCCCTCTGGCTTCAGGGCTATACGGAGCGCATTGCCGATGGCGCGTTCGAAGAGACGGCGGATCAGGTGCTCGGTCGTCTCATCACCGGGCTGTAGCGAGGCCCCTTTGGTTTCGGTCGGTATCGTCCCATCGAAGACCATCCGGGCAAGTGCCACCATCATCCTGTCCGCATTCTCGTTCCTGCCTATCTGGTCGGTCGCCAGTTCGGCGCGAGAGGGCCTGCGCGCCGAGACGCCCGCGCGCGCGAAATCCGCCGCGAGGCTGCGACAACGATGTCCGGTCTCCCGGACGGAGACTCGGGCAGAGAGACGTTCAAGCGCAGCGCGAACCAGCCTGTTTCGCGGCGTGTCCATGACATGCTCTTCGAACCGGCAGGCGATCTGACCGCGCTCCATGAGCTGGCCCGCCTCTGTCGCCAGCATGTCGATGCGACCGCGTACACGCGGCAGAACTGCTGTCCGCGCCTGGTAGCCACGGCTCAAGTTGCGGTGAAGTCGATCTTCGACCACGTGGGCCATCAGGCGGCCGATGAGATCCGGCAAGTCCTGGGCCTGCTCGACATCGCGCTCGAATCGACCCTGGAGTTGAACGAGATCGGCGGCATAGAGAAACAAGATCCAGATGTTGCGAAGCGGAATCTCGGAGGCCATCAGAGCCCGTCGCGCAGCCGCGCCTTTGCTCCGGCAGCCCTCTCGGGCGCATCAAACCAGTATTCGTCGAGCAGCGGTCCGATCTCCGTTTCTATCACGTCGTTGAACCAGCCCTTCGGATCGGCCAGCGGCTCGGTTGGCGTGATGTAGGAGTGGCCGACGCGGAACTGCTGACCTAGAGTCCTGTCGCCGGATATCTCGTCGTTCAGCGCCGTCATGCGCGCCCGGATCAGATCCACCATGTCGCTGTCGAGCCCGCGATCCGCGCACCATGCGGCCCAGGAATCGTTCAGCATGGGCTCGAGCGAGATGAAGGCGAAGCGCCGCCTGCCGCGCGACAATCAGGATGAGATTCTGCGTCAATCAGGATGAGACGGTGCGGCGGGTGTGTGTCGGAGGGAGGGCGTAGCCCGACCGGAGGCACACACCCGCCGCTTCGCCCGGTTACGGGGTCTGTGATCGCGGCCGGCCCGCTACACTGGTGGTTTCCAGGAAGGGAGACCCACCTTTGTGCCGGGGCGCCATGTAACCGATCATCAGATGAGACTTTTCATGAAGTTGAGACAAGACCACCCCATCGAGACGGCCGCGGCCAAGGCCGGGATGAGCCGGGCGACGGGCTATCGTATCGTGCAGGATCCGCAATTGCCGTCGCAGAAGACGCTGTCTCGGGAACGGCGGCGGCCAGACCCGCTGGAGCGCATCTTCGATGCCGAGGTTGTCCCCTTGTTGCAATCTGCGCCGGGCATCCGTCCGGTGGCTGTTTACGAGGAGATGTTGCGCCGCCACCCTGAACTGTCCCCGGGCATTCGCCGGACGCTGGAGCGCCGGATCCGTGCCTGGCGGGCTCAGCATGGGGAAGATCAGGAGGTGATCTTCCGGCAGGTTCACGAGCCCGGTCGGCTCGGCCTGTCGGATTTTACCGACATGGGGCCGATCGGCGTAACCATTGGGGGCCAGGCTCTGGATCATCTGCTCTACCACTTCCGCCTGCCGTGGTCAGGGTTCGAGCATGCCCATGTCATCCTCGGCGGGGAGAGCTTCGTCGCCCTGGCGGAGGGGCTTCAGAATGCGTTGTGGTCGGTGGGGGCTGCGCCGCATTATCATCGCAGCGACAGCCTGTCGGCGGCTTTCCGCAATCTTGACAGCGACGCGCGGGCGGACCTGACGACACGTTACGAAGCGCTGTGCGCCCATTACCGGATGAAGCCGACCCGCAATAACAAGGGTGTGGCGCATGAGAACGGTTCGATCGAAAGCGCCCACGGCCATCTCAAGAGCGCGATCCGGGACGCGCTGCTGATGCGCGGCAGTTCCGACTTCGACGATCTTGGCAGCTACCGGGCCTTCATCGACGAGATCACCGGCCGCCGGAACGCGGCCCATGGCAAACGTATTGCGGCGGAACGGCCCCATTTGCAGGGACTGCCGGCGCGCCGCAGCACCGACTTCGAGGAGGTGATCGTCACCGTCTCCTCGACCGGCGGCTTCACCTTGCGCAAGGTGTTCTACACCGTCCCCTCCCGTCTGATCGGCCACAGGCTGCGCGTGCGCCTGTTCGATGACCGCCTTGAGGTCTTCATCGGCGGCACGCAGCTGCTGACGCTGCCCAGAGGCCGCGCGCAGGCCAACGGCAAGCATGACCAGGTCGTGAATTACCACCATGTCATCCATTCACTGCGCAAGAAGCCCATGGCGCTTCTGGGGCTGGTCTATCGCGACAAGCTCTTTCCCCGGCAGGAATACCGGCGGGCCTTTGATCTGCTCTGCGAGCGACTGTCCGATCGGCAGGCCTGCAAGATCACGGTCGAACTGCTTGCACTTGCCCATGACCGCGGCTGTGAGGGGGAACTGGCCGGTGAACTCGCCCGTGTTCTGGGGACCGACACCCTCCCGGACATTGCTGCCTTGCGAAGGAAGTTCGCCCCGGACCCGGCCGAATTGCCGGTCGTCTCGGTGCGGCCGGTCTCGCTGGGAAGCTACGAGGCGCTTGTCAGGACCGCGGCCATGGCAGGAGCACGCGCATGAAGAACGATCACAGCGTCGATGAAGCCCGCCTCGGCATCATGCTGAACGAGCTGAGATTGCCCACCATCAAGACCCTCTGGCCCGAGTTCGCGCGGCAGGCGGACAAGGAGGGCTGGCCCGCCGCGCGCTTCCTCTCTGCAATCGCCGAACACGAACTGGCCGAACGTGTCCATCGCAGGACGGCAAGACATCTGGCCGAAGCCCATCTGCCGCCCGGGAAGACCATCGACAACTTCGACTTCGTGGCCGTCCCGATGATCTCCAAAG
>NZ_JAHKNG010000078.1 GCF_018860165.1 Paracoccus marinaquae | reverse complement strand
CACAAGCTGACGGTCACGCCGAGCGCCGTGCCGCCATCGACATGCTCCACCGCCACTCACCCGGATCGACGCGGCGCCTGACCCTGGCAGCGGATCGTGGCTATGACAGCGCCGATTTCGTCGCCGAACTGCGCCAGATGGTCGTCACACCGCACGTCGCCCAGAAATCCCGGCATTCAGCCATCGATGGCCGGACCACCAGACACCCCGGCTATGGCAAATCCCAGCGGCGCAGGAAGAAGATCGAGGAGCCTTTCGGCTGGGCCAAGACCGTCGGCGGCATGACCCAAACCATGTATCGGGGCATCGAGCGGGTGCGCGCCCGCTTCACGCTGACGATGGCAGCCTGCAATCTAGCGGGGCTGCCGAAACTGCTCGCGGCTTGAGGTCGGAAGAACCGCCCACGGCCCACTTGCCCACGCGCACGAACCCATAATGCCCACCGCACCGGGAAGACGTTCCGCAACGCAGCGTTTTTCAGCGGCCTGTTAGCGGTGTCAAATGGCAGAACGAATGGGAAAGGGTTTTGCGGAATTCAAGTCGTTGGTTTCAGTACTTCCCGTTACTCGCCTTGTTCTGAAACGGCGCAGTACTTTACGCGGCGATGTACTTGAGCAAACTAGAGGCTTCGATTGTACTTGATCCCATACGCAACAAGAAATGCCCATGAACGTGTCAGTCAATTCCAGCCCAAAGCCAACTGAATCTGCCAAGGGCGCCGCGGTGGGTGCCGTTCCTCTTGCCGAAGTCGTTTATGGCAAGATCAAATCGGCAATCATTCACAGTGAACTTCCGCCGGGCGAGCAGGTAGCGGAAAATCAGATCGCGACCCTTCTTAAGGTCAGCCGGACGCCGGTGCATCAGGCGCTTGTCTTGCTTGAGCAGGAAGGCTGGGTGCGCGTCCTGCCGAAGCGCGGGGTGATTATCGCCCCGGTCAGCGCCGAGGAGATGCGGAACATCTATGAGATCCTGATGGGGCTTGAGAGCATCGCGGCCGAACGCCTCGCATCACGCCCCGCCGATACGGATGACGGGATCGATGCCATGATCGCTGAAGCGGCAGAAGGCGCCAAATCGGCACTGGATCGGAAGGATCTATCGGGATGGGCCGAGGCTGACGACAAGTTTCACCGCCTGCTGGTCGAGCTTTGCGGCAATCCCGATCTCTATCGTCTGGCACGGTCGATCATGGACAAGGCACATCGGGCACGGCTGATCACACTGTTCGACCGACCGCCGCCGGTCCAGTCGAACATCGATCACGACGAAATTCTGGATGCGATTCGGCGCCGTGATTCGAACGCGGCGCGTGATGCTCTGCGCATGCATCGTATGCGCGGCATGGCCGCGCTGATCCCGATCCTCGAAAAAGCCGAAGCAAATCAGAGGCGTTTCCTGCAGCCATAGCTTAAACTCCAATCTTGCATGCAAGTGTTGCATGGATAATGAGAATGAGATAGAACCTCCTTACTCACAGGAGGAGGCTCACATGGACAAATCGCAATTCAACGTCGTGCTGCTGCCCGGAGACGGGATTGGCCCGGATGTCGTGAACGCTGCCGTCAAGGTGATGGACGCGGCGGCTGCCGATCAGGGCATCACGCTGAACTACCAGACCTTCGATGCCGGGGCGGCCTATTATCAGCGCACCGGCAAATCGATCGACGACGCGGGCGTCGAGGCTGTCGGCGAGTCAGATGCCGTGCTCTTGGGTGCTATGGGCCTGCCGAGCGTGCGCAAGGCCGATGGCACCGAAATCGCGCCGCAGATCGACCTGCGCGAACATTACGACCTCTACGCCAGCCTGCGCCCCTGCCTGCTGCTCCCCGGCGTGAAGACCCGGCTGGACGTGAAGCATATCAACATGCTGGTCATCCGGGAATTGACCGAAGGCCTGTTCGCCGGACGTCACGACCCCATCCCGGAAAGCGACGAAAGCTGCAGCGACCGGCTGACCATTACCCGGGCCGGTGCCGAACGCCTCTGTGTCATCGCCTTTGAACAGGCGCGTCTGCGCAAGGCCAAGCAGGGCACGCCGGGACATGTCACGCTGCTGGACAAGGCGAACGTGCTGCGCAGCAACGCCTTCCTGCGCAAGCTCTTCGACGAGGTCGCAGCCCGCTATCCCGATATCGGCAGCGACCGGCAGTATATCGATGCAGGCTCGATGATGTTCATCACCGATCCCGAGCGTTACGACGTGGTCGTAACCGAAAACGTCTTCGGCGACATCACCTCTGAAATCGCGGCAGGCGTTGTCGGCGGTCTGGGTGTCGCGCCCTCGGGAGACGTGAACGACAAGCTGGGCATCTTCCAGCCGTCGCATGGCTCTGCCCCCGACATCGCGGGTAAGGGTCTGGCCAATCCGGTGGCGACCATCCTGTCGGGCGCCATGCTTTTGGACTGGATCGCCGAAAAACAGAACGCCCCTGCAGCGGCAAAGGCTGCGGCAGCGATCCGCGCGGCGACCGGCAAGGTGCTGGCGAGCGGTCCGAAGACGCGCGATATCGG
This sequence comes from Paracoccus marinaquae, assembly GCF_018860165.1. Taxonomy (GTDB): domain Bacteria; phylum Pseudomonadota; class Alphaproteobacteria; order Rhodobacterales; family Rhodobacteraceae; genus Paracoccus; species Paracoccus marinaquae. Next base: position 3,476 of record NZ_JAHKNG010000078.1, on the reverse strand, counting down.
TGGCACGGCCTCGACCGACGAAGTCACCGATGCAATTGTCAGCGCGCTGAATAACGCGACTGTTACGGCTTGAGAAGGGTGAGAGATGGCAAAAGTTGCTCTCGTCGGCTGCGGCGCCATGGGGTCGGTTTATGCCGGGCTCATGGCAGATGCCGGCCATGAAGTGCATGCCGTGACGCTGTGGCCCGATCATGCCGTAGCCATGGCCGAAAAGGGTATCCGGGTCGAGGGGGCAAGCGGTGATCGGACCGTTCCCCTGGCCAGTGCCGGGACGACCACCGACGGCATCGGTGTCTGTGATCTGGTCATCATCGCGACCAAGGCATTCGATGTAGATGCCGCCGCCAAGTCCAGCACCGGCCTGATCGGGGACAGGACGGTTGTTCAGACCATCCAGAACGGTCTGGGCTCGCCCGAGGTTGCCGCTGAATCCATCGCTGGCGACCGCATCGCCATCGGCGTCGTAGGCGGCTTCGGGGCCTCGATCCGCGCACCGGGCCACGCCCATCACAACGGCATGGAGATGATCCGCTTCGGCGCCTTTGACGGTCTGCCGATGGATCAGCTGGAGGCCTCGGCAGAGGTCTGGCGCTCGTCCGGTTTCAAGGTCGCGCTGTTCGAGGACGTGAAGCAGATGGTCTGGGAAAAGCTGATCATGAATGTCAGCTTCTCTGGCACGACCTGCGCCACCGGCCTGACCATCGGCGAGGTCATGGCCAATCCCGATGCCTGGAAGGTCGCCGAAGGATGCTGCCGCGAAGCGATTGCTGTGGCGAAAGCAGCCGGGATCACGCTGGATGTCGGCGATCCCATCGAACATGTGCGCAAGCTCGGCTCGAAAATTCCGAACGCACGTCCTTCAATGCTGCTCGACTATAATCTCGGGCGGCGAGGCGAGGTCGATGCGATCAACGGTTCGATCCCGCGCCTTGCCAAACAGTATGGCATTCCAACCCCGGTCAACGAGACCGTGGTCGCCATCATCCGGGCGCGGGAGGCGTCCTTTCCCAGCTGATCGCTGATCGGCCGGGAACCCTTCCCCCGCCTGCGCGACGGCGGGGGAAACGCGAGGGGCTGAACGCCCCGACAGAACAGGATCCCAAAACTTCTGTGCGACAGACCTGGGAGGGGAACGATGCACGACGCTCTTGTACTCGCGAACAGCGCGTTCGCGATCCTGATGATCGTTTTTCTGATCATCTATGTGAAAGTAAATCCACTCATCGCGCTGGTGATCGGGCCGCTCTATCTGGGCCTGTCCTCCGGCATCGGTTTCGATGAAACCATCAAGGCCATCACCACCGGCTTCGGTGACCTGATGGCCCGGATTGGCCTGCTGATCGGCTTCGGCGTCATGATCGGCGCCTTCATGGACAAGATGGGCGTGTTCCAGCATGTCGCCGAACTGATCATGACGAGGCTTCGAAAGCGGCAGGTGCCTTTCGCTTTCGCCACCATCCTCTGCAGCATCTTTCCCCCCATCTATACGGATGTGCTGCTGGTGATCTCGGCCCCGCTGGCCAAGATGCTGGCGCGCAACCTTGGCCCCAACGGCTTGCCGATGATGGCAGCGGCGGTCGGCGTCGGCATGGAGCTTGCACTGGTCATCGTGGTACCCGGTGTCGCCGCCCTGGCCCTGTCCGCAGTGCTGGAGGTGGATCTGGGTACGATGCTGATCTATGGCCTGATGGTCGCCATCCCGACCGCAATCGTCACGCTGATGATCTATGCCGCCTTGCTGAAGATGGGTCTTTGGGATGTCGAACGCGATCAACTGCCGGCCGACGAGGATCCGGCGCCGGCAGATCCCGCGCCAGAACACTTCCACACAAAAGCGCCGCTGGCGGTTTCCCTGCTGCCGGTTCTGGTGCCGATCATCATGATCGCCATCGGCGCGATTAATCGCGCATTTGATCTGGAGTCGCCAATCCTCTCGGCAATGGGAAATTCGACCTTCGCGCTTCTGATCGGGCTGATCATCGCCTTTCTGGTCGGCAAACGTTATCTGCCAATTCAGGCGCGCAAGGAAGCCGTGTCACAGGCTTTTCGTGAAAGCGGCCAGATACTGCTGCTGACCGGCGTCGCGGGATCGCTGTCCGAAGTCGTCGGGCTGACCGATCTGGGTGGCATCCTTTCAGGATACTTCTCTGCAGGTGGATCTGCTCCATTGCTTCTGGTCTGGCTCGTCGCCTGTGTCCTGCATATCGCCATCGGATCCGTCTCGGTCTCGGCGATCACGGCCGCCAGCCTTCTGGCGCCAGTGGCATCACAGTTGGATGTCGAACCGGTCTGGATTGCCCTGGCCGCAGGCTCAGGTTCGCTGTTCCTGATTCATGTTACCAGCAACACCTTCTGGTTGATGCAGACGCTGATGCACATGACGCTGAGGGGGACATTGAAAACCTTCAGTCTGGCCGTCTCGATCGCATCCTTCGTATCGCTGGCTGCGATCCTGATACTGAGTTCCGTCTTCTGAAAGCTGAAACGGGACGCGGCAGGACCATCTCTGCCGCGCCCTGATCAAGGCAAGTTGGCGAGATGTTGCGCGATGCCGCCACCAACTCCCTCCCACTCTAAACGCGCAAGATTTAGCGTCTAAAAGCAATCGACAACCGCCACTGATCCAAGGCTGCTGCTGGATGGGTACAGTCGGAAGCGGCACGGGAGCATGTGTGCGCGACGTACTCGCTGCGCTCGCCGATGGCATGATGGTGATGAAAATCCGTCACCTCAACCCTTGGCTGCAGTTTTCGCGCAGGCTGTGCCGTTCAAAGCCGTCTGATGCAGCCGAACGCCGGAATGGAAATCTCAAGAAATCAAACGGCTGTAGCGTAAGGTGCTGAAATCAATCACTTTCCAGATTTTTGCCCGGATCGGCTCATAACCTGAAGGTCGTAGGTTCAAATCCTACCCCAGCAACCAAAAAACTGAAACAAATCAAACAGATAATCTGATGGTATCATTATACCATCACCCAATCGCACACTTACATCAACGCCACATCAACACCGAACACCAAAAACTGCAACCGCACGCATAAGCAGGCGCTGGCAGGCTTTGGCCGACAAAGTTGGCGCGATGGGCGCCGGGTCGTCACAGATCAACGCTATCGGCCAGCTATATCCCGCGCCGAATCGGCCCGTGAATACTCCACCTGCTGAAAGCAGGTGACTTCAGGTTACGGCTCAAAGCCGGATCGGTCCGCCATTCGGCGGACTCAGGTGACGTCAAAGTTGTCGTCAGGTTCGGGCGGCGTTTGGTTCGCAATGTAGTCCATCCACATCTCGTCCGTCACGCTGCCGCTCGTGCAGACCCAATAACCGCGCGCCCACAGGTGCTGCCCCCAATAGACCGTGTTGCGTGAATAAGTTTTGGGACAGACTGCCCCCTTTCCCCATGGTTTCAGGCGGCACGCTCATAGACCGCACGCCCGAGACGGGTCATGCGGTTCAGGGCTTTGACGGCGATCTGTGTTT
>NZ_JAHKNG010000077.1 GCF_018860165.1 Paracoccus marinaquae | reverse complement strand
CGCCTATCTCAAGGCAACCCTGACCGCCATCGCCAACGGCCATCCGCAAAGCCGCATCGACGACCTCCTGCCGTGGAACTTCAAGACGTCAAGCTGACACGGCGAGTGACGCCCTGAAAACGCTTACGGAAAATGCAAGGCATCGACATCAGCAAACTCAAGACACGAACAGGCACAGTGGAACGCGTCTGGCAGATCGAGATTCAGGCAACACCTGAAGATGCGGACAAGATCATCGACAACGTGATGGAGGTCGATCCACTGATCTATGGCCGGTACAAGCGCAACGCATTTGTCAGCGCTATCGGCAGCGAGACTTACTTGCCAGAAGAAAACTCAACCAGCGCCGTGCATCTGGGAGCCGCCAACAAGGTCCAGACCTTCCCAAGCGTCCTTGTCGTTATTTCGGTCGAGCAGAACCCCGAAACGCTGGGGCGCGTCCTGGATGCTATACGCGATGTACATCATTACGAAGAGCCTTTGATCTTCATCAAGGATTGTTGGGCCAGCCGCGCCAGCTACGACCCGCACAATTCCAATCCCAATCGTTGGTGGAACCGCGAAAAGGCAAACGCGGAAAGCTGAGCTCGGAACGAATGCCTTGGGATGTTACTACCGGCGGCTAACCGTCCTTGACGGTCGGTGAACAGCCATTTGTTGTCCTTGCAGCATCGGTAGAATTGGGCTCGAACCGGAATTTCGCCGCGCTGTCCCCGAACGCTTGCTGTTGGACCAAAACCTATGGTCACAACATGCGGGACAAATACGGTCCTTTCTGTCCTGTGACCTCCAGCGCTATTTGGCGCGTCTTCTTCAGCGCTAAATGACGCGGATGTTTGGCTAAAACAATAAAACAGACCTTTGCGCGTGATGCAGCATATGACCGCTCAGAGATCAGATCGCCTGTGACTGCTGATCGCAGACTGACCTCATCAACGGGAAGTTGAGCACCAATGACCGACATGACACAACCCCAAGTGACCCCCCTAGGGACCTTCGAGCGCTGGCTGACCCTATGGGTCGGGCTGGCCATGATCGCGGGGCTGGCCCTGGGGGTGCTGGCCCCAAGCCTGGTGCAGGCCATTGCCGGAGCCGAGGTGGCCTCGATCAACCTCGTCGTTGCCGTGCTGATCTGGGCAATGGTTTATCCGATGATGGTCAGCGTCGACTTCGGCGCCGTGGCGGGCGTTGCGCGTCAGCCGAAGGGGCTACTGATCACCCTCGCTGTCAACTGGCTGATCAAGCCCTTCACCATGGCGCTGCTGGCGGTCCTGTTCTTCGATTACGTCTTTGCCCCCTGGATCGCGCCGGAGGATGCGCAGCAGTACATTGCCGGGCTGATCCTCTTGGGAGCCGCGCCCTGCACCGCAATGGTCTTTGTCTGGTCGCAGCTGACGCGTGGTGATGCCACCTACACGCTGGTGCAGGTGTCGGTGAACGACCTGATCATGGTCGTGGCCTTTGCGCCCATCGTCGCGCTGCTTCTGGGCGTTACGGAGATTGCGGTGCCGTGGCAGACGCTGGTGCTGGCAACGGTTCTCTATGTCGTGCTGCCGCTGGCGGCAGGCTTGCTGACGCGGCGCGTGCTTGGCAGCCCCGCGCGGATCGAAGCTTTCGCGGCGCGGGTGAAGCCTTGGTCGATGATCGGCCTGATTGCCACGGTCGCGATCCTCTTCGGCCTGCAGGGACAGACGATCCTGGACCGGCCCGCCATCATCGCCCTGATCGCCGTGCCAATCCTGATCCAGAGCTACCTGATCTTTGTCATCGGCTACGGCGCCGCCTATCTGATGCGCGTGCCCCACCGGATCGCCGCCCCTTGCGCCCTGATCGGCACGTCGAACTTCTTTGAGCTGGCGGTGGCGGTCGCAATCAGCCTCTTCGGCCTCAATTCCGGCGCGGCGCTGGCCACGGTCGTGGGCGTGCTGGTCGAGGTGCCGGTCATGCTGACCCTCGTGGCCTTCGCCAACCGCACCCGTGCCCGTTTCCCCGCATCACCTGAGGCCCGACAACATGACCGATGACATGCCTGCGCTGGATGGCTCCCTGCTGCCCGTGATTGACCGCAGCCTTCTGCTGGACGCGCCTGATCTGGACCATGCGCCCCGCATCCTGATCCTCTACGGCTCGCTGCGCGAGCGCAGCTTCTCACGGCTTTCTGCGGAAGAAGCGGGCCGGATATTGCGACATCTTGGTGCTGAGGTGCGGTTTTTTCACCCCTCTGGCCTGCCGCTGGTGGACGACCAGGCGGATGCCAGCCATCCCAAGGTGCGTGAGCTGCGAGATCTTGTTGCCTGGTCAGAGGGGATGGTCTGGTCCAGCCCTGAGCGCCATGGCGCCATGACGGGCCTCATGAAGACCCAGATTGACTGGATACCGCTCTCGGAGGGGGCCGTACGGCCTACTCAGGGCAAGACGCTGGCGGTCATGCAAGTGTCGGGCGGATCTCAGAGCTTCAATGCCGTCAACCAGATGCGTGTTCTTGGTCGCTGGATGCGGATGCTGACAATCCCGAACCAGTCTTCCATCCCCAAGGCATTCCAGGAGTTCGATGCGGACGGGCGGATGCGTTCTTCGGCGCTCTACGACCGGATCGTGGACGTGATGGAGGAGCTGGTGAAGTTCACCCTGTTGAGCCGCGGCCGCAGCTCCTACCTGACAGATCGCTATTCCGAGCGGAAGGAAACGGCCGACGCCCTCATTGCGCGGGTTAATCTGTCCGCAGCGACGTGACAGTCACCAGACTGTCATGGAAACTTCACTGGCATTCCAACTTAATTCCGGTATTCGGGAAATATGGAACACAATCGCGCCGCTCATGCCTTCGCCACGCTTGGCCACCCCGCCCGGCTTTCTGTCTTTGCCCTGCTGATGCGCTTCGCGCCGCGCGGTGTGCGGCCGACCGAGATTGCGGAAGCCTTGGGGTTCAAGGCAAACACCTTGTCGCATCACCTCTCGGACCTGACCGCCTGCGGTCTGGTCAACGTCAGGCGCGAGGGACGGTCGCTGTTCTACTCGGTCGACCTCGACATGACCGAGGCTCTTCTGGGTTATCTCGCGCTGGATCTGGGCCGCGCGCGCCCCGATCTGCTGGCTCTCCTTTTGTCATCTGGGACAACAACCATGCCCGCTACCGGCTATCATGTGCTGTTCATCTGCTCGGGCAATTCCGCCCGCTCGATCTTTGCCGAAGCGCTGCTGCGCGATCTCGGCGGGGAGAGGTTTGTGGCTCATTCTGCAGGAACCCGACCGGGTACCCAGCTGAACCCTTTTGCGCTGCAGGTGCTTGAGCGGAACGGGCACGATGTCTCGGCGCTGCGCTCCAAGCACCTGTCCGAGTTCCAGGCCGCGGGTGCCCCGGTCATGGATTTCGTCTTCACCGTCTGCGACACGGCAGCGGCCGAGGAATGCCCGCCCTGGCCCGGTCAGCCCATCACCGGCCATTGGGGTCTGCCAGATCCGGTCAAGGCGGCCGGCACTGATGCGGAGAAGGCCCTGGTCTTTGCGCAGACCTACGGCGCGCTACGCCGCCGACTGGAAGCCTTCGTGGCACTGCCCATCGCCTCGCTGGATCGGATGTCGCTGCAAAACCACGTCGATCAGATCGACGCCGACGCTCTGACGAAGGACTGACCCATGACCCGGATCGCACTCAACGGCCTTGGCCGGATCGGCAAGCTGGCTCTGCGCCGCCTGATCGACGAAGGGCTAGGCCCGCAGATCGTCCTGCTGAACGACGCGGCGGGCGATGCCGAACAGCACGCCCTGCTCATGGAGTTCGACAGCGTCCATGGCCGCTGGCCGGTGCCTGTCTCGGCAGATGGTGACGCGCTGGTGCTGGACGGGAGCCGCATTCCGCTGACGCAGGAGAAGACCATCGAAGCCCTGCCGCTGCGGGACATGCGGGTTGATCTGGTCATCGACGCGACCGGGATCTTCAAGACGGCGGCGAAGATTGCGCCCTACTTCGACGCCGGCGTGAGCCGCGTCGTGGTCAGCGCCCCGGTCAAGGATGGTGGTGCGCTGAATCTGGTCTACGGGGTGAACCACGATCTTTATGACGGCAGCCAGCGGATCGTGACGGCAGCCTCCTGTACGACGAACTGCCTCGCTCCGGTTGTCAAGGTCATCCACGAGGCCCTGGGCATCCGCCACGGCTCGATCACCACGATCCATGACGTGACGAACACCCAGACCATCGTGGACCGCCCGGCCAAGGACATGCGCCGGGCGCGTTCGGCGCTGATGAACCTGATCCCGACCACCACCGGCAGCGCCACGGCGATTACCCTGATCTACCCTGAACTGGAGGGCCGCTTGAATGGCCATGCCGTGCGGGTGCCGCTGCTGAACGCCTCGCTGACCGACTGCGTCTTCGAGGTGGAGCGCCGGACTACCGCCGAAGAGGTCAATGCCCTGTTCGCCGCCGCTGCCGATGGGCCGCTGAAAGGCATCCTGGGCTTCGAGACGCGGCCCCTCGTCTCGACCGATTACATCAACGACTCGCGCAGCGGGATTATCGATGCAGGATCGACCATGGTCGTGAATGGCACACAGGTGAAGATCTACGTCTGGTATGACAACGAATGGGGCTATGCCTGCCGTCTGGTGGACGTGGCGCGAATGGTGGCGGAGTCACTGTGAGCGTTGCCACCCCCGCAAATCCGATCCGTGCCTATGCGGCGGTGACGGCGGCCTACTGGGCGTTCATGCTGTCGGATGGCGCGCTGCGGATGCTGGTACTGCTGCATTTCAACGGGCTCGGCTTCTCGCCCGTGCAGCTGGCCTACTTGTTCCTGCTGTACGAGATCGCCGGGATCATCACCAATCTTGCAGCAGGCTGGCTGGCGGCTCGTTTCGGTCTGGCGGCAACGCTTTATGCGGGCCTCGGCATCCAGATTGCGGCTCTGGTGGCGCTGGCGCAGCTGGACCCGGCTTGGTCCGTCGGAGCCTCGGTTGTCTTCGTGATGGCCGTGCAGGGCGCCTCAGGGGTCGCAAAGGACCTCGCCAAGATGTCGTCGAAGTCTGCGGTCAAGGTGCTGGCACCAGCTGCGGAAGGCGGGCTCTTCCGGTGGGTGGCGGCCCTCACCGGGTCCAAGAACGCGGTGAAGGGCTTCGGCTTCTTTCTGGGAGCGGGGCTGCTGGCGTGGGCAGGTTTCCAGACTGCGGTCTGGGGAATGGCCGCGGTCCTGGCCGTGATCCTGCTGGCCGTGGCGCTGTTCCTGCCGCCGGGCCTGCCCGGGCGCATGAAGTCGGCGGAAAGCTGGTCCGGCTGGCGCTCGCAGGACCCGCGCGTCAATCGGCTGTCGCTGGCGCGGATGTTCCTCTTCGGCGCGCGCGACGTCTGGTTCGTGGTCGGCATCCCGATCTATTTCCAGGCAGTCATGTCGGACGGCACGGCCGAGGGCCGGCGCGAGGCCTTCTTTCTCGTCGGCGGCTTCATGGCAGCCTGGATCATCCTCTATGGCGCCGTGCAGGCCACAGCGCCACGCATACTTGGCGGCGCGCATCGCCCTGAACCTGCTGTGACGCAGGACGCCATCCGGTGGGCGGGACTGCTCGTCCCGATCCCCTTCGTGCTGGCCTTGGCCGTGCTGGTTGCGGGCAATCCTGCGCCTTGGCTGACAGGGCTGCTGGTCTTGGGCCTGCTGGCTTTTGGCTACGTCTTCGCCATCAACTCGTCGGTTCACTCCTACCTGATCCTCGCCTTCGGTCAGGTTGACCGGATTACTCGGGATGTCGGTTTCTACTACATGGCGAACGCGGCAGGGCGGCTCATGGGCACGCTACTGTCAGGCATCAGCTATCAACTCGGTGGACTGGCACTGTGCCTCGCAACGGCAGGCGCGATGGCGGCGGCAAGCTGGTGGGCTGTGCGGCGGGTGGCGTAGCGCACTCAACGCGCGCATCTTAGATCGAGATCTTTTGCAGTTGCAGGGAACGTCCGGTTCGTCCGCGTAGCGAAAGTTCATGTGGTGCGCAGCGAAGGGCAGCTACCGATTGCTATAATGCCTCAACGCTTGGTGTTCGTTGCAGGACCCGATAGACGGTCGGCCGCGACACATCGAACAGCTCGGCCAGATCGCTGATCGAGTGTAAGCGTTTTCAGGGCGTCACTCGCCGTGTCAGCTTGACGTCTTGAAGTTCCACGGCAGGAGGTCGTCGATGCGGCTTTGCGGATGGCCGTTGGCGATGGCGGTCAGGGTTGCCTTGAGATAGGCG
>NZ_JAHKNG010000076.1 GCF_018860165.1 Paracoccus marinaquae | reverse complement strand
CGACGGTTGGGAAACCCTTTCTCAGCCGATCGAGCCGTGCGCCCTTGACCGCGCCGCCTGACGCGGCCATCCATCACATGCTCGGAGATGCCGCCGACGAATTTCCACCAGATACGCGACACCACCCAATGAAGTCGAACGGCAGCTCCGGGCCGATCTTACCGGTGATGTTTCGCCCATCGAGTTGAAATGCTGCGACCGATCCTATGGCGGAAAAGAGCCCAACCCTGCAAGTTTCTGTCTTCCAAATGGAGTGAAGGCAGGACAGCTAGTTGATGTAGTCTGCAAGAAGCTGAGGATCACCCGAAAGATTGCCATCTACTGCAGCCTCTTTGACCTTCACCTCAGTACAAAATGCCTTCCTCTGCACCAACTGAGCATCCCGGAAGGTGAGACGAAGCACGGAGGCCGTCGATGGCTCCAACGATTGACGGCAACTGTCGTCGATAAGTAGCGACCAATCTTCGCGGGTCGGTCGTTACCCCTGGCATTATCCCGCTCGCGTCAGATATCGTCCGGTGTCAGTTCGGCTTGCTTCCTGTACCACTCTTTCTGGAATTTCTCGGATGGCGTAAGCTGCCCGCCCTCCCATCTGTACAAGTACTTATGCTCTATCAACCAAGCTAGTCCGGCCCTTACCGCATCTTCACCAAGTCCACTGTCCTCCGCTATCATTCGAATGGACGAGGGGTCATCGCTAGCGAGTGGATACCATCTCGGAAGAATTTTCTTGTAAAGAACATAGGCTGCAGTCTTTTCTGTGCTCCATTCTTTTCTTTTCTTTGTTGCCCGCTTTCCGAAATGCACCCATCCACCTTTGCGCCACAGTATGCCATCGCTTTCAAACTGCTCCAGTGCTGCTTCGATGTCGTCAGGAAGAACGTTGAACCACTCACGGCCAGCAACTTTGATTTGTTTGTCCTCGAAAGCCTTGTGCAATAGTTTCTCTAAGCGCTCCGGATTGTCGCACTTAATCGTGATTTCTATATTTGGAATATATCCGACTGCGGCCTTTTGGGATTGAGACGCGACCCTCTCGGCGGCTCCCGCCTTCGCGTAGCCGATCTTACACATTTTTGGCTCAAATATCTGTCCGGAGAGAGGGCTCTTCATTCTGTAGATGTACACGCAGGGGTCCAAATCCTCGCCTCTCTCCTCTTGATTAAATCGGTCATAGAGTCCTCTGACCTTTTTAACATTGGGATAGCGCGCAATAAAAATTTTGAAGCGATCGATATCCTCGGCTGCCCACATACAAGCCACTCGCGTTGGTCGATCAGCTTTCTTTCCAGTGACAGGGTCAACATGGAGTCCCTCTTCGACTACTCGGCGACCAAATTGTCTGTCGTAAGACCCCCCCATGCGATCGATAAGGTCGTCTGATTCTCGTCTCAGTTTCAACAAGCGTTGACCGTACTCTAGATACGTCTGCTGATCATTGTTCATTAGCTACCTCCACTTTGTTCGCGTTGCGGTCCTTCCCGTATTTGGTCGTGCTGCACGATAATGCGAGTGACCGCATTGGGGAGGTGCGACGCGGCGATGGCAAGCCCGATGAACGGCAGGTCAGGGCCGCCCTTACCGGGGCGGCCCCCTGCTTCAGATCTCGACCGCCTCAGCGATAGCGAGCGCGTCCTCCAACTCGACGCCAAGATACCTGACGGTACTGTCCATCTTGGTATGACCGAGCAGAAGCTGAACGGCGCGTAGATTGCCAGTTTTACGATAGATCTGGGCAACCTTGGTTCGACGCATCGAATGCGTTCCGTATGATGTCGGTTCCAGCCCGATTGACGAAACCCAATCCCGGACCAGTCGAGCATACTGACGTGTCGAGATGTGCAGCCGTTCGTGGAAGCGCCCCGGCCACAGATGTTCCGACCCGATCATCAAAGGGTCGTCAAGCCATGCGGCGATCGATTTTCGCGTTCCCTCGGTGATTTCAAAACGGACAGGTTTTCGGGTTTTGCTCTGGATGATGGAAGCGCGCTCCTTCACCTGTCCCGCAGCAAAGACATCGGCGACCAACAGCTTGACCAGATCGCAGCCTCTCAGCTTGCTGTCGATTGCCAGATTGAACAGCGCAAGGTCCCGAACGTTGTTTGCGATTTCAAGCCGGACGCGTATCGCCCAGACATGCTTGGGAAGAAGAGGGCGTTTCTGGCCGACGATTCGTCCCTTGTTCCAGGCTGGACGGCGGGTACAGATGGCAGGCAAGTTTTCGATGGTCATGGCGAATCCTCTGATCCGCCACGCCCTCCCTATCGTCGGCACGGCGCCGACGACCCATCATATCATCATGCGAGCGCGGAAATCGGCCGCTTTGAGCCCATTGCGGACATTCACGTTCAGGGCTGCGTTTCTTCCACTTCTCCCATAGACCGGCCGAAAGGAAATGGGGAAAAGCATGGCACTGCCCCCGAACAAGGGATTTGATCGTTTGGCAAAGAACACGCCATTAAGCCTGACCCTGCTTGAGTTGACCCACGCGGTCACTCAGCGTCAGTGGACTGCTCGCGAGCTTGCGGAAGCATCGCTGTCTCGGATCGAGGAGCTTGACCACGGCCTGCATGCCTTTTGCACATTGGACGAGACGGCCTTGGAGCAGGCTGATGAAACCGACCGTCGCCTTTCCGCCGGTTTGCCGGTGGGACCACTGGCGGGCGTTCCGGTTGCTGTGAAAGACCTGATTTGCACCCGAGGGATGCGAACAACTTTTGGATCACGCCTCTATGCGGATTTTGTGCCTGAGCAAGATGACATAGTTGTCGAACGCCTGAGAAAAGCTGGTGCGACAATCATCGGTAAGACAAACACGTCTGAATTCGGTTATGGTGGCGTTGGCCACAATCACGTTTTCCCCACAACCCGCAATCCCTGGAATGTGGCACTGACGCCGGGTGGGTCGAGCGCCGGTTCGGCAGTAGCCGTTTCCACCGGCATGGTTCCATTGGCCTTGGGCAGCGATGGCGGCGGTTCGATACGCATCCCAGCGTCACTTTGCGGCGTCTTCGGCATGAAGCCGTCTTGGGGACGGGTGCCTCTATACCCAAGCTGTCGCGATCCACGTTACCCCGGACAGTCCGGTTGGGAGAGCCTTGAGCACATCGGCCCCTTGACCCGAAATGCAACCGATGCAGCACTTGCGCTTTCTGTCATATCCGGCCCCTCAGCCCACGACCGCCATTCTGTTCCGTCTGAGAGCGGTGACTGGGTTCTGAGTAGTTTGGACGCAATGGCAACCATCCGCATCGCATTTACGAGCGACCTCGGATTTGCGATCGTGGATCCGGAAGTGCGCTCTGTTTTTGAACAGGCTGTCGAGCGCCTGAGGATGGCAATCAGCCATATCGAATGTGCTTACCCGGCCGTTGGCAATACCGAAGCATTGCTCGACACGCTTGTTGCGCTTGAGACGGATCGGGCTGGTCTGAAAGCTATGGCTGCGGAGCAGGGCATTGATCTTGATGGCTGGATCGGAAGCATCCTTGAGCGAACCTGGACAGGGGACCAGTTCACAGCCGCCATCATGGACCGCAAGCGCATCGCAAATATCACTGCGGACTTCATGCGTGATTTCGATTTTCTGCTAACCCCCACAACCGCAAGCGCCGCCTTTCCGATTGATACCTACGGCCCTGACAAGATTGCAGGGCAGGTGGTGCCACCGTCGTCATGGGTTCCGTTCTCCGCGCTCGCGAATTTCACCGGGTTGCCTGCCGCCTCAGTGCCCATTGGTTTCACCAAGGATGGCCGACCAATCGGATTGCAGATCATGGGACGCCATCTGGATGACAACGGCGTCCTTAGCCTTTGCGCCATTGTGGAAAAGATCGTTGCGCTAGATCATAGTTCAACGCCTGTCTGACCCGAAATGGCAGCCGAGATTGATCAGCTCGCACCCCCATCCTCGGAGCCCATTGCTGACCTTCGTCGATGACGTTAGCCTGTGGGACGCGCATAAAGATCGACCTGCAGGGTCGATCATCAGCGCGCTCCCCTCCAATGGAAAATACGGATGGCACATGTGTGACCATATGTTTGTCGTGACTGGTGGCCCCGGTTCCGGCAAGAGCACGTTGATCGACGCCCTGCGCGACAGGGGATTTGCCTCGATGCCAGAGGCCGGGCGGGCTATCATTCGCGATCAGGTTCAGATTGAGGGCACCGCTTTGCCATGGGCAGACAAAGTCATGTTTGCCGAACTCATGCTCGGATGGGAGCTGCGGTCGTGGCATGAAGCTTCGGCTTTGGAAAAGCCGGTGCTTATGGACAGGGGCGTCCCTGATGTTGTCGGCTATCTGACGCTGTCTGGCCTTCGGGTTCCCGCCCATGTGGAGGCTGCCGCGAAGACATATCGCTACAACAGGATGGTCTTTATCGCCCCATATTGGGAGGACATTTTCGGGCAGGACGCCGAAAGAAAGCAGGATCACGAGGAAGCCGAGGCAACCAACCGGGTCATGGCTGATACTTACGCCCGCTTCGGCTACCAGCTTGTTGAGCTTCCCAAAGTGACCGTCGAGGAGCGTGTTGCTTTCGTCCTGGATCACCTGAAGGCGGGATGACGGCTTTGTCCCGCCCTGCCGACCTTCATCCTCCGATGATGCTGCGCCATGGACGAATGGCCGGTCTAGTGAAGCTGCACCGCGGCGATCGGCAAGAGTCTGAGCTCACAGCCGACATGCGGGTGTACAGAAACATCACGCATCCAGATCGGCAGGCCGTCAGACTGCCGCCGTCCAGAGGCGGAACCGCTTCCCGCCGGTCACTTCCCGGATCAGCCCCAGGCCTTTCAGCCGCACCAGCAGCCGTTCGGCGGTGTCGCGGCTCAGCCCGGTTGTGGATTCCAGCGCCATTGCCGACAGGACCGGATGCGCCACCAGTGCATCAATTGCCAGTGCCGCATTGCCGCCCTTGATGCGCGCTGTCGCCTGCCTGGCCTGATCTGCCCAATTCATCAGCCTCCTAACCGTCCGGAAGCCTTCCTCGCATCCAGTCGCAACGGCCCCGCACCACGTCCGCAGAAACTCGTCCGCATCACCACCTATCGTCCAAACTCCCCCCCCGTTTCACAGCAAGACGGTCGGATGCAGAGCTGACGCCCGTCAACCGTCAAAGTTTGCGACAGAGCCCGGGTCGCGTCGTCGGGCGAGGATGTTGATGACGACCGCGGCGGAATGGACGCCCTGATCCACGGCCTCGCGGCAGGCGGCTTCGACGGCTTGGAGCCCGTCATCGGGCACGCAGCTCAGGATCTGGACCATCTGCCGGTCGCCGTCATCGCTGCCCTTCAGCTTGCGCCGGATCGCGGCCATGGCGGGCGGAAGCACCCAGTCCTTGAACGGAGCTCCATTGCGCAGTGCTCCAGGTTTGCGTGCCAGAACAGGCACATAATGCCACGGATCATAGACGGTCTGGCCTCGCCCGAAGGCGCGGGCATGCTCGCCAACCACCACGCCATCCTGCCGGATCACGATGCGTTCGGCGTAAGCATGCACATCTACGGGACGTCCGACTGCCGTGGCCAAGACCGAGTATTTGTTGTTGTCGAACCGGACCGTGCAGGTCTTCGATACCGAGGCGGGCACGCTGTGGAAGCCATCGAAGCGGCCGACGTATGGAACGAGGTGGGGCCGCTCTGCCTCGAACATCTCCCAGATCGTCTTGTCGGTCTGTTCGGGATGGCGGTGCGCCTTTGCGTAGGCCACGCATTTGTCCAGCAGCCAGGCGTTCAGTTCGTCCAGACTTTTGACGCGGAGGCGCGGCGTAAAGAACCGTTCCCGCACCAGCCCGACCTGGTTCTCGACTTGTCCCTTCTCCCAGCCCGATGCGGGTGTGCAGGCGACCGGTTGAACAAGGTAATGGCTGCACATCTGCAGGAAGCGGCGATTGTAATGCCGTTCCTTGCCCGTGAAGACCGCTTCAACCGCCGTCTTCATGTTGTCGTAAATCCGGCGCGTGCAGGTGCCCTTGAAGAAGGCGAAGGCCCGGTCATGCGCGTCAAAGACCATCTCTTGACTCTCGCGCATGTAGGCCCGGGCGAACATCATCCGGCTGTGGCAAAGCCGGATATGCGCTACCTTCACCGTCACCGTGATGCCCGAGATCACCACGACCTCATGGCTCCAGTCGAACTGGTATGCCTCACCCGGTGCGTAGTAGAGCGGCACATAGGCTTCGGCTGTCATCGCGCCCCGGTTCTGCGACCAACCCTTCGCGAACCGGCGCACGGCATCATAGCCGCCTTCGTATCCCAGCCCGCGCAACTCCTCAAAGATGCGGATCAGCGTCAACCGTTCCCGCGGTGTTGTCACGTTAACCGAAGGGTTGGCTGGCAAGGCCGTAAATGAAGGTCTTAGGCGATGCTGGCTGCTACTTTCCACGTGCGGAGAGCTTCCATCCGGTGGTAGCGAATGGTCAGGGCGGCGCGTCGGCGAGCTGGAACGGAGAAACAATTGCGGACGGCTGAATGGATGGACACGAAGCGTTGCAGGCCGCCTGGCGAGCGATGACCCTGCATCACGCGCTCTCGCTTTCGGAACGGTAAATGGCTGTTCTTGGCACGATTGTTGAGCCCCTTATGCGACCAGTGATCCAGATCGGGCAGGAGTTCGCGCTTGGCCGCGCCATATGAGCGGAGCTTGTCCGTTATAATCCGCTTGGGAACAGACCCCGCGCGTTTCATC
>NZ_JAHKNG010000075.1 GCF_018860165.1 Paracoccus marinaquae | reverse complement strand
GAGAACTGAGCCGGATGCACGCATCCGGCGAATACTCTATCAGCGATCTTGCTGAGCTCTTCTCCGTCTCAAGACCGACCGTCTACAGGACCCTGCAGCGAAATTCGGCAAAAAATATGCCTTAGCGTAGGATCCTGCCCCCTCCGGCATCAGACCCCAGACGCCGCAATCGCGTCCCGAGGCGCTGGAACAGGCGCGGGGGCGCAGCAATGTCACCATCACGCTGCGCGACTATCGCTGCGGTCCGCTGTTTGGCGTGGCGGTGTGGGGGGGCGAGCTGCCGCCGCTGGCCGAGGCGCTGCGGCATCCGGTCTTCGTGCCCTATCTGGGGCGCAAGTCCTGTCCGCTGGCGGCACCCCTCGACCCCAGGATCGTGACGGCGGACGGCCCCGGCCAGGCGCTGGCCCTGCTGCGCCTGCCGCCGTGGCACGGCGGCGCCGTGGCGCGCGTTATGGCCTGCGACGCGGATCCGGCCGATGCGGCCGCCGAAACCCGCCACGACCGGGTCATCGACCGGCGCAGGTGGCATTTTGCCCCGCGCCGGGTCGCGATGGTGCCGGTCGAGATCGCGCCGGAGGTGGCGGGATGACGCTGTATCTCTCGCGGCTGAACCTGTCGCGCGATCCCCAGGCCAAGGCGCTGGAGGCGCTGTTGCAGCCCTCGGGCGAGGGGCCGCGCATGGATGCGGATCACCGGCTGATCTGGTCGGCCTTCGCCGGAGATCCGGCGCAGCAGCGCGATTTTCTGTGGCGATCCGAGGGCAGGGGGCAGTATCTGGTGCTGTCCCGCCGCCGGCCCGAACAGACGCCGCTGTTCCAGCCCGTCGAGACCCGCGTCTTCGCACCCGATCTGCGGGCCGGTGACCGGCTGGCCTTTGCCCTGCGCGCAAACGCGACGCGGACCGAAAAGACCGGTGAGACCTCATCCGGCGGGCGCGACCGCAAGCGGCATGTCGATCTGGTGATGGACGCGCTTTTCCCGCTGAAACAGGGCCGGGCCGAGGCGCGCATGCGGGCCGCGCAGGAGGTCGCGCTGCGCTGGCTGGCGGGGCAGGGGGCGCGGGCCGGGTTCAGCGTCGGACAGGTGGTGGCGGGCGATTATTCGGTCAGGGCGCTGCCTGGCCACCGGGGCAGACGCGGCGGGCAGCCGCAGTTCGGCGTTCTGGATCTGACCGGGATCATCTCGCTTGCCGATCCCGAAACCTTCCTGCCGGCACTGGCGCAGGGTTTCGGCCGGGCCAAGGCCTTCGGCTGCGGGCTGATGCTGATCCGGCGGGCACCGGGGGGCTGATGAAGGGCCTGCCGCCACCCGCACCGATCCCCCTGAAGGACCGGGCCTCGCTGGTCTTTGTCGAGCGCGCGCAACTGGATGTGCAGGACGGCGCCTTTGTGGCGGTGAATGCCGACGGCACGCGCACGCATATCCCGGTGGGCGGTCTGGCCGGCCTGATGCTGGAACCCGGCGCCCGGATCAGCCATGCGGCAGTGGCGCTGGCGGCGCGCACCGGCACCCTGGTCACCTGGGTCGGCGAGGCGGGGGTTCGGCTCTATTCCGCCGGCCAGCCGGGCGGGGCGCGCGCCGACAGGCTGTTGTGGCAGGCCTCGATCGCGCTGGACCCGGCGGCGGCCCGGCTGCGGGTGGTGCGGCGCATGTACGAGCTGCGCTTTGGCGAGGCGGCGCCGGCCCGCCGCTCGATCGACCAGCTGCGCGGGATCGAGGGGGTGAGGGTGCGCGAAACCTATGCCGCGCTGGCGCAGCAATACGGGGTCTCGTGGACGCGCCGGTCCTATGATCCCAGGGACTGGGAGGCGGGCGATGTGCCGAACCGCTGCCTGTCGGCCGCCACCGCCTGCCTGCACGGCCTGACCGAGGCGGCGGTGCTGGCGGCGGGCTATGCCCCGGCCATCGGCTTTCTGCACACGGGCAAGGCGCTGAGCTTCGTCTATGACATCGCCGATCTCTACAAGCTGGATACGGTCGTTCCCGAGGCTTTCCGCGTCGCCGGCCAGCACCGCCGGGGCCGGCTGGAGATGCCGCCCGACCGCGCCGTGCGACTGGCCTGCCGCGATGCCTTCCGCCGCGCGGGCCTGCTGCAAAAGATCATCCCGCGGATCGAGGAGGTGCTGTCCGCGGGCGATCTGCCCCGTCCCGAAGCGCCACCCGAGGCCGCCGGCCCGGCCTTTCCCGACGACCCCGCCGGCGGGGACGGGGGCCATCGCGGATGATGGTGATCGTCCTCGTCAACGCCCCTCCGCGCCTGCGCGGGAGGTTGGCGGCCTGGCTGCTCGAGATCCGCGCCGGGGTCTTCGTCGGCGATTATTCCGCCCGCACCCGAGCGCGGATCTGGGACCAGGTCACGGCTCATATCGAAGAGGGCGATGCGGTGATGGTCTGGAAGGCGCCGACGGACCAGGGCTTCGACTTCGCCACGGTCGGCCGCAACCGCCGCATGCCGGTGGATTTCGACGGGCTGAAACTGGTCCAGTTCCTGCCCGAAAGCAGCGGCGGAAATCGGTAGGGAATTTGACTTTCCGTTTCTACCGGCAGATCAATGGCTTCCAACAAGACTGTTCCCCGCCCACGCGGGGATGAACCGGCGTATGTCGTCGGTGAGCGCGGGCCAGAGATCTGTTCCCCGCCCACGCGGGGATGAACCGTGTCGGGCCGCTCGGCAACCGATAGATGCTGTCTGTTCCCCGCCCACGCGGGGATGAACCGACCCGTGGCGAGAAGATCGCTCGTGAACGCGCCTGTTCCCCGCCCACGCGGGGATGAACCGCTGAATGACCCCGCCCGCGTCCGGGCAAAGCCCTGTTCCCCGCCCACGCGGGGATGAACCGGTCGGAACTGTATGAGGCGCTTGAGACAGCGACTGTTCCCCGCCCACGCGGGGATGAACCGCCGCAGGATAATAGTATCCATCACTCGAAACGCTGTTCCCCGCCCACGCGGGGATGAACCGGATCGCCCCATTTGGTGCAGAATGTAACCTGCCTGTTCCCCGCCCACGCGGGGATGAACCGGAACCTATCGGGGGCATGTGGTCGCAACGCGCCTGTTCCCCGCCCACGCGGGGATGAACCGATGAGGGGCTTTTCGATCATGGCATGGCGGTCCTGTTCCCCGCCCACGCGGGGATGAACCGGGAATCCGCGTATGACGATGTATCAATGTCTGCTGTTCCCCGCCCACGCGGGGATGAACCGCTGGAGAGGCGGATGTGACGGCCCGCGCCGCGCTGTTCCCCGCCCACGCGGGGATGAACCGACGCCGCGACCGTGGCAATTCAGCGCATCGCGCTGTTCCCCGCCCACGCGGGGATGAACCGGCCCGATAGTAATCCTCTATCGTCAGCGTCGACTGTTCCCCGCCCACGCGGGGATGAACCGGCAATCGGGATGCTGAGCGCGAGCAAGCAGGCCTGTTCCCCGCCCACGCGGGGATGAACCGATCACGCCCAAGGGTATGACCAGGTTGGCGCACTGTTCGCCCCCTTCGCGGGGGCGTGGATCGAAACAGGCGAACCGCGACCAGATCATGAAGGTCGTGGGGTCCCCGCATTCCGCGGAGCCCGGGAGGTACCCGTCGCCGGCTATCGCCGCGCCCTGATCGCCTGGGCAATCCTTGCGCGCCTGGTGCCATCGGCCTGATCGGTGGCCCAGGCGCAGAGTGCAAGCCGGGCCGGGGCGGTCAGGCAGGTCACGGGCGCGGGGCGACCGGTCAGGGCAGCCTGCAGGCCAAGGGTGTGCGCCTCGTCACCGATCTGCGGGCCTCGGGCGAGAACGCCCCCTCCCACCGGGTCCTGGTCGGCCGCGCCGAAATCGGCGCCGCATGGACGAAGAAATCGAACGAGGGCCGCGAATACCTGGGCCTGAAGCTGGACGATCCGAGCTTCGCCGCGCCCATCTACGCCAACCTCTTCGATGACGAGGACGGCGAGGGCTACAGCCTCATCTGGTCCCGCCCCAACACCCGCCGCGGCGACTGATCGCCAAGGCAAAGGCCCCGGTCCAAAGACCGGGGCCGAAAGCCCAGCTTTTGTCGATAAAGTACCCTCGAACGGCGCCGTCACGCTGAGAGTGCGGTCTTATCTGGCATCATTGACGAGTGCCGCAGAACGCTCACCAGCTAATTCGATCACCTGATCCTGAGCGGCCCGCGCAGCCGCAGTTGCGGCGGCAAACTCGGGAAGGCGAACGCTGTCGAGCGCCTTCATGAGACTCGTAGTAAGATCGGCGATGGCTGTTTCCGCAGCACCTTGCGACAGGCCGATCGTGCGCGCGAGCGTCATGAAATCGCCGCGCGTCAATCGGTCATCCTTGCCATTCAGCTTCAATGCCATGCGATCACCGGCAAGACCGGGGAAGACCCGCGTCGTGACCGCGTCATAAAGCGGCGCGAAGCGAACCGAGGTGAATGACTTTGCCTTGGCCTCTGCGATCTTGAGGAGGGCGAGATTCTTCAGGTGCATGTCGCCATCAGCGATCAACCAGGCAAAGACGGCGCGCCGGAACAAGATGTCGAGGTCCCCCGTCGGGTCTGTAGACAGGGACCGCAGGCCGCGTGCCATGCGTTCGATTGTTCCGTCGTATTTCGCCGATGCAGGCAGATTGAGGACGGAACAGAAGTCTTCGAGCGCGAACCGGCGCAGATCCTCTGGGCCGCGACGAATGTCGAAACGCTCGACGATCAGGGCGGGCGACATGCCGTCCGGCATCGCAGTCAGTGCGACATCCGGCGCGGTGAGGCCTGACGCGCGGCCAACTTCCAGGCAAAGCCATTCGACAATTGGCAGCATCTCGAAGCCGGCCGTTCCGGCGGGCTTCAGGATATGCGTGAAGGGGAGATCAATTGCCGGCACGAGTGAGCCGTCCTGCGCGAGGTGCATCGGGGCCTTAATCTGGACACCCGAAAGGCGCGGCGTCTCGGCGCGCGCATAGATCTTCGCAAGGTTCTGCTCGAAACTCTCCTCGATCGCTCCCCGCGCCGGGCCAGCATAGCGCCCCGTGAATTGGCCTGCTTCCATGAAATCGCGTAGCGGGGTCGAGAGGAAATCCTGCGGTAGGTCCGCTCCGGTCTCGTCTGCTGCGACCACTGTGATGTTCGACATATACCTTTGCCCGCGACGTAGCGCTTCACGGTCATCGCGCTCCTGCAGCACTTGCGCAAGCCAGCCTTCCGGCAGGAGCGATTCAATGAAGGCCGGGAGCTTCCCAGGTGTGGTTTCTCGGACAAGCGTCGGCCCAGTGCGCCGGGTCGGTTTCCAGCGCCATTCGAAACCGTCATGGGCAAGGTGCCCGAGCGGCTCGCCGTGCCAGGCGACAAGAAGATCGAGCGCCGCCTTGTTTGCCGGTGGCTTAGGTGCCCCAGGCTGTGCCAGTAGGTAGCGCTCAGCACCTTCGCCTTCGCGATACCAGTTGTTCTCGCGCGCCAACGCCCAGATTGCATCCGCGGCCGCCTTGGGGGAGCCATGTTCTTCGACGAGGCGGGCTGCCATTTGCGCCCGCATCTCTGTGTTGATGGCTGTGGCATGTTCGCTGCGCAGGCGGAAGGCTTCCAGGAAACGCTGTCGGGGCGAAGAAACCGGGACCCGTAACTCGCCCAAGTCATCGCCCACGATTGCCGTTGCCGTGGAAGGGTGCGGCGGGGCTTCGTTCTGCACGATCTCCAGACTGCGCAGCCTGGTGCGCTGGTTGCGTCGGCCGCTGATGAACAACCGGCCATCCTGCGTAGGCGCCAACAGAGCTGCGCTCGCCGATGACAGGTAGGCATTGGGGTAGAGGTATTGTGCGATGCGGATCGCATGAGCCAAGACGACCGCGTCAGCATCGACGCCATCATCGACATAGATGCCGCGTACCAGTTGGATGATCTCTCCGGCCTGTGCGCGTTGGTGGGCGCACCTGGCATCGAGTGTTTCACCGACGAAGTGGATCGCCATAGGACCGATCTTTCCGCATTTCAGATGCGCGAAAATTCCATGGTTCGAGGCGAAAGGCAAGAATTTTCTCGCATCTCACATGCGCGATAATTCTGGGAAAGGGTTTGAGCAAGGCGAGGCAGCGTTCCAAGCAGGATGCAGCAAGAACAGTGGCGGAAACGGCGCGGTGTTTCAGCCTGATGCCGTTGAGTTTCCAAGGTGGCGGTCCGGCCCGACCATATTCATCGATGGCAATTTCTCCCTCATGCTTCTCGGTCTGAACCACGCTGATCGATAGCGACCAACGTGGCCGCAAGGCTGGCGGGCGTTGGGCATCCTGTGACGGGGCAGGGCACCTGTCCGGGGTCAAGCGAGCCTACAGCCACGGCAATCCGGCAGGTTTTGGGGCCGGATGTTGAGCTGATCATCCCGCCGCCGAAAAATGCCATCCCGGGCGATTGCGATGCGCGCAATGCCCATCTCGAGATGATTGCCGAGCACGGCCGCATGGCTTGGCAAAAGGCCACCGGTTATGGGCAACAATCATGCGGCGAGGCTCAAATCGGGCGCTATAAGGCGGTGATCGGACCGAACCTGCGGAGCCGCAAAATGGAGACCCAGACAACCGAAACCAAAATCGCCACCCGCGCCCTGAACCGCATGACCCAGTTAGCGTCCGAGGACGTTCTCTAATCGCCTTGGTCAAGTGCTGATCCGCATTTGCGTTATTCTGCGCGCCGGGCTCTGAGGTGTTGATTGCCACTGAGAATTGACCCGGCATTGTCACCGAGATCTGACCCACCCGGTTGTTATGTTCTGCGCGTCATGTTGGCGTCAATGCAGATGTCTCCTTTCGTTTCTTTTTCGCCGTCTCGGAACTGGCCTTGAATCGATAGCTGTCATTTCCGGTCTCCAGAATGTGGCAGCGATGGGTGAGGCGATCGAGCAGCGCGGTGGTCATTTTGGCGTCCCCAAAGACCGTGGCCCATTCACTGAAGCTCAAGTTCGTCGTGATGATGACGCTGGTGCGCTCGTAGAGTGTAACCGCCCGGTTGTTACCGCGGTTACTCAGGCGGCTTGGGCCTGAGTGTCGGCGATCGGCGTCCAATTCCACGGGAGGAGCTCGTCGAGCCGGTTGATCTTGTGGTCATGGATGCGGTCGAGCAC
>NZ_JAHKNG010000074.1 GCF_018860165.1 Paracoccus marinaquae | reverse complement strand
ACCGGGTAGCCCCGCTCGGTGATCTGCGCGACCGCGTCCCGTTTGAACTCATCGCTGAACTTGCTGCTGCTCATTATGGCCTCCTTGCCTCAAAATTAGCGAAGAAGGCGTCCACGATACACGGGGCTATTCACCGGAATTTCCGTACAGGCGGCGAGGAAAGCCATCACTGCGGGGAAAATCCAAGGCGATCCGATCCATGTCGCCACCGTTGAGGGCACCCGCAGCCATGGCGGGCGTATGCGCCTTGTACAGGCATCCAGCCTTCCCGCGCACCTTCAACAACGCCTCGGCAGGGCCGTATTCGCCACGAAAACAGATACTTCACCTGCGATGCGCTCAACGCCATGGGTGACGGGCGGGTGACCGTGCATATCCCGAAATACCATGGGTTCTCGGCCCTTCGCATCACGGATGCCAAGGGCGATCATCTCGGCTTTGCCTATTCCGACACGCCCTATGACGTGATGGACATGCGCGGGGCCAAGGAAAGCGCCCGGCGCACCAGCCTCTACAACCGCGCGATGACCGCCATGGATAAATCAGCTCCTGACATCGACGCGTTGCAGGAGCTGATCGCCTGGGGCGAACGGCGCGGCGATGTGACACCCAACGAGCCGGACGCCGTGATGACCGTCAACGGCCTTGGCGGCAAGGGGCTGATGCGACCCCCGATTGCCCCTCCCGAATCCCTATCCAACCAGGAGGAAGAGGACGAAGCCCTTGCGGTGGACGCCGCCCGCGCCTCGATTCTCTACCCCGCAGACAGAAAGGCATCCTGATGCTGACCAAACCTATCATCAGCGAAATTTTCGTCGAAACAAAAGCCGTTAAGCGCGTTCGCGATGCCATTGAGTTCGCGATGATCTCGCCCTATCCGGCCCATATCATCAGTTCGCCCGGACGCGGCAAGACCACTGCCCTCTACCATCTCGCCCGCGAATATGACGGTGCCTATATCGAGATCGGTGCACAGCAGAAAACCATGTCCGTTCCCGAGGTGTTGGGCGTGATCAGGGACTATTTCGCGCGTCAGGCGGCAACGGATGCCGAATTCATTGTGGCTTGTGCAACGGAATTTGGTGGGGCGAAGCACTTCATTGTCCACCTAGCACGGGCGCAGCCCATTCCCGGCGTTCGAGCCGTGGAGTCCCCCTCCACAGCCGTTCGCTCGATATTCCTGGGTTTATCTCGGTCCCGAGATATCGCCACCGGCCAGGCACTATGCTGCGGATGACGGCCAGATTTCCTTCCCCGATCTCGGGCTTGAAATCATGAACCTGATGCGGCTGGAGGCCGGATTGCTCAACGACGCCACCGACAAGCACTTCTTATTGGCGGCGGTGTGGATTACACAACCGTCGATGCGACGGGCGTCCGCACCGTCCGCTTGGAGAACTGGCCCGACAGGTTGGGGGAAGCGATCACCCCCGGCCGGGAGAGGCAATAACATGGCGGCCGTCGCAGCATTCGCGGCCGGCATGTTCTCCTTCGGGAGCGCCGCCGCCGGCACCCTGTTTTCCACCGCTGCGGCATTTGGTGCCGCAGGATCCTTCTACGCTGGTCCCACCATTGGCGGTTGCTCGTTCGGCCAGGCGCAGGGACCCGCTTATCCCAGCCCCACTCGCATCTGTCAGGAAAATGGCAGCACGAGGTGATCCGCACTGCCTAGCCTTTGACTTACAGGACCCATCACCAGTCAGTCATCTCCGGCCAACTATCAGGTGCGGTGACCCACCCGACAATGCTGGTAGCTTCAGGCTTCGACCACCGGATATCGCCAGCCAGCGCCGACAAACATAGCGGCAGGACTAGAGATCATCAACTGTGCTATGCGTTGGCAGGTTTCTCTGAACATAAAAAGGACAGCCCGGATGATCGGACCGTCATCGCGAGGATCTACCTGGACAACCACCTGTCTTTGCGCGCCCGCACACCGAGTCTATTGGGCCACAGCATCGTGCGCTCAACATGCCCGGAAGGGAACTGGCTGAAGGCGCCGCGCCCAGGGTGATCTGTCGCAGCTGCTCGGGCGCCTACCAGGGCCATCACCACCACACCGACCGAGCCACATCAGCACCTTAGCATCGCGCGGCCAGAATGTCAGGTCGATGTCGCCAGATGCGCGATTCTTGCGGGCCCTTTGCAAGAAAATGCGCGGTCGGACGCCCGCTATCCGTCACTTTCGACACCTGAATTGCAACTCAGCTTTCGACACTTTCCGGCTAAGCCATTGGCGATGCTTCATCTTAGAAGATTTCCCACCGTCTTAGATGAAAGTCCCCCCCCCTCCACCGCGCAGACGCTTCGCCTAATGCGCCACCGCGCTGCCGCCTCCTGCCTCGCGTGCGGCCAATCGGGCGGCCTCGGCAGCCTCTTCGGCGGTTTCGTCCCATTCGACCGGCTCGGGCTGCCGCACCAGTGCGTGCTTCAGCACCTCGCGGACATTGCTGACCGGGATGATCTTCAAGCCGTTCTTCACGTTGTCCGGAATCTCGGCCAGATCCTTCTCGTTATCGGCCGGGATCAGCACCGTCTTGATGCCGCCGCGCAGCGCCGCCAGCAGTTTTTCCTTCAGCCCGCCGATGGCCAGGACATTGCCGCGCAGCGTGACCTCGCCGGTCATGGCGACGTCCTTGCGTACCGGAATGCCGGTCATCACCGATACGACCGAGGTCACCATGGCAACGCCGGCCGAAGGACCATCCTTGGGCGTGGCGCCTTCGGGAACGTGGACATGGATGTCACGCTTGTCGAACTCGGGCGGTTTCACCCCGATCTCGGGCGAGATCGAGCGCACGAAGCTGGAGGCCGCGTCGATCGATTCCTTCATCACCTCGCCCAGTTTCCCGGTGGTCTTCATCCGGCCCTTGCCGGGCAGGCGCAGCGCCTCGATCTGCAGCAGATCCCCGCCCACCGAGGTCCAGGCCAGACCCGTCACCACGCCGACCTGATCCTCCTTCTCGGCCAGACCATAGCGATGGCGCCGCACGCCAAGATATTCCTCGGCCTTGTCGGGCGTTATCTCGACGGATTTGACCTTGCCCTTGAGGATTTCGGTCACCGCCTTGCGGGCCAGCTTGGCGATCTCGCGCTCCAGCGAGCGCACCCCCGCCTCGCGGGTGTAATAGCGGATCACATGGGTCAACGCCTCATCGCTGACGCTGAACTCGCCCTTGCGCAGCCCGTTCGCCTTGATCTGCTTGGGCAGCAGGTGCTGACGCGCGATCTCGCGCTTTTCATCCTCGGTATAGCCGGCCAGCGGGATGATCTCCATCCGGTCGAGCAGCGGCCCCGGCATGTTGTAGCTGTTGGCGGTGGTCAGGAACATCACGTTCGACAGATCGTATTCCACCTCAAGATAGTGGTCGACGAAGGTCGAATTCTGTTCCGGATCCAGAACCTCCAGCATCGCCGAGGCCGGATCGCCGCGGAAATCCTGTCCCATCTTGTCGATTTCATCCAGCAGGATCAGCGGGTTCGTCGTCTTGGCCTTCTTCAGCGCCTGGATGATCTTGCCCGGCATCGAGCCGATATAGGTCCGCCGGTGCCCGCGGATTTCGCTTTCATCGCGCACGCCGCCCAGGCTGATGCGGATGAACTCGCGCCCCGTGGCCCGCGCGACCGACCGCCCCAGCGAGGTCTTGCCCACGCCCGGAGGTCCGACAAGGCACAGGATCGGGCCTTTCAGCTTCTGGCTGCGCGCCTGCACGGCCAGATATTCGACGATCCGTTCCTTGACCTTTTCCAGCCCGTAGTGATCGGCATCCAGCACCTGTTCGGCCCGGCCCAGATCCTTCCGGGTGCGCGATTTCACGCCCCAGGGCAGGGCCAGAAGCCAGTCCAGATAGTTGCGGCTGACCGTGGCCTCGGCCGACATGGGCGACATGGATTTCAGCTTTTTCAGCTCGGATTCGGCCTTTTCGCGGGCCTCCTTGCTGAACCTGGTCCTAGCGATCTTCTCTTCCAGTTCGGCGATCTCGTTCTGGCCGTCCTCGCCGTCGCCCAGTTCCTTCTGAATGGCCTTCATCTGCTCATTCAGGTAATATTCGCGCTGCGTCTTCTCCATCTGGGTCTTGACGCGCGTCTTGATCTTCTTCTCGACCTGCAGGACCGACATCTCGCCCTGCATCAGGGCATAGACCTTCTCCAACCGCTCGGCGATGTCCAGCGTGTCCAGCAGGTCCTGCTTCTTGTCCAGTTCGATCCCCATGTGGCCGGCGACCAGATCGGCCAGCTTGGCCGGCTCGCCCGCCTCGGCAACGGCGGTCACCACCTCTTCGGGGATATTCTTGCGCACCTTGACATAGCGCTCGAACTCTTCGGCGACGGTCCGCACCAATGCCGTGACCGTTGCCTCGTCGCCCGGGACCTCCGGCAGCACCACGGCGGCGGCTTCGAAATGGTCGTCATTCGGCACGAAGCCGGTGATCTCGACGCGCTCCTGACCTTCGACCAGCACCTTGACCGTGCCGTCGGGCAACTTGAGCAGTTGCAGCACGTTGGCCAGAACGCCGGTGCGATAGATCCCGTCCTCGTCGGGCTCATCCACCGAGGCGTCCTTCTGCGCGGCCAGCAGAATCGGGCTGTCCGATTCCATCACCGCCTCAAGCGCACGCACCGACTTCTCGCGCCCCACGAACAGCGGCACGATCATGTGCGGAAACACCACGATGTCGCGCAAAGGCAGCACCGGATAGGTCTGAGAAGCGAATTCGTTCATTCGTTGCGTTCCTTTCCCGCCCGAAGCCGCGGCCCCGTGATGGCGGCGCGCGACCCCTGCATCGCGTCAATCTAGGGCTGCGCGATCCGCCGTTCAATATGGCCCCGACAATACCACATATTTCGGCCCCGCGCCGCAGCCCCCCAAGGCCCTGTGTCCGCCGCCGCACGATGCGATGGGGAATCAGCGCGGAATGACGATCTCGGCCCGCAGGCCGCCATGCCGTGAGCCGCGCCCCAGGCGCAACTGTCCGCCATGGGCCCGCGCGACATCCGCAGCGATCGCCAGACCCAGTCCGGCCCCCTGTCCCCGGTTGCGGCTGCGCGCCGGATCGAGCCGGGTAAAGGGCCGCATCGCCGCCTCGAGGCTGCCCTCGGGGATGCCCGGCCCGTCATCCTCGACACCGATGCGCAGGCTGCGCGGGCCAAGGGTGGCGTCCAGTTCGGCATGGGTGCCGTAGCGAACGGCATTGCCGATCAGGTTTTCAAGCGCGCGGCGCAGCATGTCGCGGCGGAAGGTCGCCTCGCCCGCCTGATCCCCCTCAAGATCCAGCAGCGCCACCTTCTGCCCGGCGCGCTGTGCGTCGGCGACGATCTCGCGCAGGAAATCAAACGGCCGGGTCGGCTCGGGGGCGCTGTCCTGCCCCTCATCGCGGGCATAGTCCAGAAAGGCGTCCACCATCCGGTTCATCTCGGCGATGTCGCTTTCCATGGCGGCAATATCCTCGGCCTCGGGCGGCAGGTCGGCCGACAGCATCGACAGCCCCAGACGCAGGCGGGTCAGCGGTGTGCGCAGATCGTGGCTGATCCCCGACATCATGATCTTGCGCTGCTCGTTCTGCCGCTCGAGCCGGTTGCGCATGTCCAGAAACGCGGTGCCGGCGCTGCGCACCTCGGTGGCGCCTCCCGGCCGATAGGGCACGATCCGGCCCTTGCCGTATTCCTCGGCCGCCCGCGCCAGCCGCCGGATCGGCCGCAGTTGGTTGCGCAGGAACACGGTCGCAATGCCGGTCATCAGCAGCGAGGTAAAGCCCATCAGCACCAACAGCTGATGCGGGTTCGAGGCGCTGACCATCCTTCGGGCGAAGGTCAGCGAATAGGGTCCGAAGCGGCCCTGCATCACGACCGCGACCCGCTTGTCGTCGCTGGCCAGATCCACCGCCAGAACCTGCGGCAGGGCAGCGCGCAACCCCTCGATCACCACCCGCCCCGAGAGGTCATAATAGAGCCGCTGGTCGCCATCGGACCCGCTTGCGGGCAGATCCAGCGTCAGCTCCAGCGGAACCGCGATCGAGCGCCCCGCCAGCAGGGCAAGGGCGGCATTGTCGGTCTGCTCCATCTGTTGCGCCACAAAGCCCAGTTCACGCGCCATGCTTGCGGTCATCTGCCGGGTCACGCCCTCGAAATGGCGCTGCAGGAACATCACGCTGACCACCAGCATCAGCACCACCACCGGCAGGAACAGGATCAGCGCCGCCCGGCCATAGAGCCCGCGCGGCAACAGAAACTTGAGTTGACCCGTCTCGCCCTGGTTGGTCATGGAAACCTCGCCCGACTGCCGCTAGGCTAGCCGCATGAGCCGCCCGACGAAAGAGCCCCGCCGCATCCTTGCGCCCAACCCCTCGGCCCTGACCGGCCCGGGCACGAACAGCTTTCTGATCGGCACCCACGAGGTCGCGGTGATCGACCCCGGCCCCGACGATCCGGGGCATCTGGCCCGCATCGTCGAGGCGGCACAGGGCCGGATCAGCCATATCTTCGTCACCCATGCCCACCGCGATCACAGTGCCGGCGCGGCAGGCCTGTCGCGCCTGACCGGGGCTCCGGTTCTGGCCTTCGGCGATGCCCTGTCGGGCCGCTCGCCGGTGATGCAGAAGCTGGCAGCGCAGGGTCTGGTCGGCGGCGGCGAGGGGCTGGACATGGATTTCGCCCCCGACCGGCTGCTGCGCGACGGCGATTGCGTCGAGACTTCCGAATGGGCGCTGACCGCGTTGCATACGCCGGGCCACTGCGGCGGGCATCTGAGCTTTCTCTGGCAGGACAGCCTGTTCTGCGGCGATGTGGTCATGGGCTGGTCCACGACGATCATCTCGCCTCCCGACGGCGATCTGGTCGATTATTTCAGATCGCTCGACCGGATGGTTCAGATGGCACCGCGCCGATTGCTGCCCGCACACGGAGACCCGGTCGAGGCGCCGTCCCACCGCATCGCCGAGCTTGCCGCCCATCGCCGCGAGCGCAGCGCCCAGATCCTCGCCGCCCTGCGCGAGCGCCCCGACGATGCGACGGGTCTGGCGGGACGCATCTACGATGTCGGCCCCGAACTGCTTGGCGCCGCCGCGCGCAACGTCCTGGCCCATCTGATCGCACTCTCGACGCTTGGCGCCGTGACCGCGCTGGACGAAATCGGCGCCGAGGCGCGCTTCGCGGCTTTGTGAAAAAAACGTCGCAACGCCACTGGACGGCCCCGAGCCTCATTGATATATCCCGCCCCGTGTTCCGGCGTAGCTCAGCGGTAGAGCAGTTGACTGTTAATCAATTGGTCGTAGGTTCGATCCCTACCGCCGGAGCCATACATCTTGCCCATACCGCTACGATTGCGGGCAAGATCATGACTGATCCCAGTGAACCACTACCGGCTGACGCCGGTAGCATCCCGTTTTCCATGCAGTTCCAGATACTGAAGCATGATGTCGTCGGTGACATTGCCCGAGGTTGTCGAGAAATATCCGCGGGCCCAGAACCGCCTGCCCCAATATCGTTTGCGCAGGTCCGGGAACTCCATCTGGATGCGGCGTGACGACCGGCCCTTGA
>NZ_JAHKNG010000073.1 GCF_018860165.1 Paracoccus marinaquae | reverse complement strand
GAAATGGCGCAAGCTTGATGGCCAGAACCGCCTGCCCGAGATCATCCAGGGGATTGAATTCCGCGATGGCCTCCGCCAACTTCAAACCGCCGCCTGATCAGGCATCACCAACTTTCGCGCATATCTCTCATTGACCCGGCCAGCGGCACGCGGCAGGTCTGGTGGCAGGAATGGGGAACGAGATGGAACGATCTGAAGACATCCGCGCCAGGCTGGAGAAACTCGAACAGCTCTTTGCACGCGGGGCCACACCAGGCGAACGCGCCGCAGCTGGCGCAGCCCGGGATCGGCTGGCTGAAAGACTGAAGTCCCCGGCTGACGAAAAGGAGACCGAGCTGCAATACTCGCTCCCTGACGCATGGGCGGTGCGCATCTTCGTGGCGCTGTGCCGCAAGCACGGCGTGAAACCCTATCGGTATCCACGACAGCGACGCACCACCGTGATGGTCCGTGTCCGACCGGCGGCCTTCAACAAAACCGTTGGTGCGGAGTTCCGCGCCCTGCACGCGGAACTGGTGGCGTATTTCAAGGATACGGTCAATCACCTGATAGCTGACGCCATGAGGTCCGACGGCGACGATGAGAACATTGAGACGGCGCTGATCGGCGACAAGGCCCCCCTCAGGCAGTAGTGCTCCACTGCCAGTATGACATCGCCGTAGGCAAGGAAGGACATCATCATTCGGCCCAAGGACGAAGCCGCTCGCGCGGCGATGCAGCGACGCCTTGGAAGTCTGTCGCTGGCCGGTCGAGGCAAGGCCGACCCTCACCCGCCGTTCGACAGGACGTTGCGCTGCGTTGCGGCATTCGCCAGACCAGCCCTTCGACTACCGGTGCAGCATTTTCGCCGGATTGGCGGCAGCCATGCGGGACAGAACCTGCCTTTCGCCGCAGATGTTAGCATACCTGCCGCGCCGGATGTGCTACAAGGTGATTTCGGCAAAGAACCATTCGACCATTTCGGCTACCATGGTAACACAGCCCGAATCCGTCAGCCACAGGCGGGCCTGACCGCCCGAGAACATGATACCGAACCCGATACCCGCGATCTCAGTCCGCCAGAACGAACTTCCCGACCTGCTGGCCAGCTATCGGATCACGACCCATCCGGTTGCCGCGCGATCGTGGCGTGAAACCGAGGCCGGCGGCTTCGCGGATCAGGACCGCTATCCCTATACGTGGACGGTCTATTTCCTTGTCGACGGGCAATGGGCGCATGTCGAAAGCGCGCGGGGCTTGCGGCGGGAATGGAGCAGCCTCGACCGGCTGGAAAAATGGCTGCGCCGCATGGGCTTTCGCTTTTTCTGGGTACGAAACGACATAGAACCCGCCGAAGAGGATCAGCTCGATCCCCACAGCGGGCTCTCGTTCAAATAGGGCCGATCGCCCGGCCCCAAAATGACAGCCAGGCGGTGTCAGTCACTGTGGCCCGAGGCCAGTTCGCGGTGAACTATACCCTCGGATTCACCCGGATGAGCCGCCCGGCTCCACAGATAGAAGCACAGTCCGATAAATGCCCATCCGCCGGCGATCGCCCATTCATAGGGCCAGACCAGCGCCGCCGGGCTGCCCGGCATGTAAAGCAGGATAATGCCGGCAGACAGGATCAGGGCGCCCCAGCCGACGAATTTGCCGTTGGCCACGCGGAACGGGCGCGGCATCTCGGGCTCTTTGCGGCGCAGGGCAAGGAACGAGGCGGCGACCGCCGCATAAGCGACGACGATCCCCAGCCCGCCGGCATCAACCAGCCAGACCAGCGCTTTCCGGCCGAACAGCGGGGCGACGATCGACAGCGCGCCGACCATCAGGATGGCGTTGACCGGGGTGTTGTACTTCGGATGCAGCTTGCCCAGAAAGGCCGGCAGCATCTTGGCATGCGCCATCGCATAGATCGCCCGGCTGCCGCCGACGAGGAACGCGTTCCAGCTGGTGATGATGCCGCCGATACCCGCCAGAACCAGCAGTTTGCCCGCCCATGCGCCGCCGAACACCGCGCTCATGGCGTCGACCGTCGGCAGGTTCGAGGCGGCCGAATCCTCGGCCGACAGCGCCAGCGAGACGGCAAGGATGATCGCGATATACCAGGTGACCGCCATCACGACCGACAGGATCAGGATGCGGCCGATCTGCTTGTGCGGCAGGTCGATCTCCTCGGCCGCCTGGGGAATCACGTCGAAACCGACGAACATGAAGGGCGTCATGATCAGGACCGCCATGATCCCCTTGGCTCCGTCCGCGAACAGCGGCTCCATATGCCCGGTTTCGCCGTTGAACAGCGACCCGGTGACCAGCATGATGCCGACGATCAGGATCAGCAGGGTCACGACCTTCTGCAGCAGCGCGCAGGATTTGATGCCGCGGATATTGATCCAGGTCATCGTGATCGCGCCGACGACGCCGACCATCGCCCAGGTGAAATAGACGTCCCACCCGGCGACGTTCCACATCAGCCCGACCTTGTAGTTGGGGAACAGCTCCTCGACCACGGTGGGCAGCGCGACCGCTTCGAAGGCGACGACAGAGATATAGCCCAGGATGATCGCCCATGTGCAGATGAACGACCCGCCCATTCCGAAGGCGCGATGGCTGTAGACATGCTCGCCGCCGGTCAGCGGCATGGCTGATGCCAGTTCAGCATAGGTCAGTCCGATCAGCACCACGGCAAAGCCGCCGATCGCGAAGGCCAGCATCGCTCCGAAGGCGCCGGCGCTGTTGACCCATCCTCCGGCCAGAACCACCCAGCCCCAGCCGATCATGGCGCCGAAGGCCAACGCCAGCACCTCCTTTGAATCGAGAACTCTCTCGAACTTCCCTTCAGCCATATTGCTCACCATGTCTCCGAGTTGAATATTTCTGGATGTCTCTTAGAACAATCCGCTTGCATTATGTAACATAATGTAGCTGACTCGATCTCGCCGCGCAACAAAGTGCTATCTCTAGGCGCCGCACGAAACAAAAATTGCCCAGAATTTGTCCAATAGGAGCGAAAATGACGGAATCGGTCCGAGGTGAAGAACGTCCAAAGCTAAATGGCCTTACCCAGATATTTCGATATCTGCGCCGAAATGAGACGCCCATCTATGTTATTACTCCTACGCCCTTCAGCTTGTTGGGGTTGGACCAATGGATCGGCGGGCTGGAGTTCATCAACTATTTCAACATATTCGACGACACACATCCACGGGTTTTCGTACCTCACCGCGACGGCCCGGAAGAGTTCAACTCGATGGAGGACGTCGCCAATTATCTGGTCGAACACCCCGAATTCGCCGCGCGCGTCAAACAGCAGCCGCGCGGCAAGGCGATCTTCGTGATGTTCGACGAGGAAACCGAACGGCTGTGCGAAAAGGTCGGAATCGACATCGCACTGCCCTCCGCCGCGCTGCGGACGCGGCTGGATTCCAAGATCGAGACGACGCGGCTTGGCAATGAGGCAGGCGTGGCCAGCGCACCGAACGCCGTTGGCGAAGCCGACAGCTTTCAGGACCTGCTGCAGATCGCGGAACAGGCCGGGCTGGGGCGCGATCTGGTCGTGCAGACCCCCTATGGCGACAGCGGTCGCACGACCTTCTTCATCAAGTCCGAAGAGGACTGGGACAAGTTCGAAAGCAAGATCGTCGGCCAGCAACTGAAGGTGATGAAGCGCATCAATCACCTTCCCGGCACCATCGAGGGCTGCGCCACGCGGCACGGCACGCTGGTCGGCCCGGTCATGACCGACATCACCGGGTTCGAGGAAATCACCCCCTATAAGGGCGGCTGGTGCGGCAACGACATCTCGACCACGCTGCTGCCCGACGGCGTTCCCGAAAAGGTTCGGGAAATGGCCCGGAAATTCGGGGACCGTCTGTACTCCGAAGGCTACAAGGGCGTATTTTGCCTCGATTTTCTTCTGGATACCGATGACCACCAGGTCTATCTGGGCGAGCTGAACCCGCGCGTCAGCGGTGCCACCCCGCCCACGAATCTGATCACCACCACCTATGGCGGCTGTCCGCTGTTCCTGTTCCACCTGCTGGAATATCTGGACGTCGATTACGAGATCGACCCCGACGAGGTGCAGGGACGCTGGAACGACTATGACAACTGGACACAGCTGATCCTCAAGCAGACCGAGGACAAGGTCGAACTGATCACCGATGCCCCGAAATCGGGCATCTGGCGGATGAACCCGGACGGCAATGTCGAATTTCTGCGAGGTGCGCTGAACATCACCAGCGTCGGTGACGAGAACGAGGCGTTCTATCTTCGCGTCTATGGCGTCGGCGAATACTGCTATCACGGCGCCGATCTGGGCTGCCTGCTGGCGCGCGGACGGATGCAGTCGGATGAGCGCGCCCTGTCCGATCGCGCAAAGGCGTGGAATGCCGGGTTGAAAGCCGCCTTTACCAGCGTCCCCTTGACCGCCGAGGCGCCCGTCCATCCGCCGCAGGGGCTGGATGTGGGTAAATGGTTCTGACAGCGGCGCGAGCGGTCGTGATTCGGCGCGCCGGGCGGTCCTCTTGACTTTCGCAACCAAACTGCCAGCTTACTACATTATGATGCATAGTGTCTGACCGCCCGCGGCGGTCGGACGGCAGACCGGCCGGACAAATCGTCCGGCCCAAGGCGTGGAAGGACGGCTGATGCAGCTTGAGTTTCGAGGTTTGACCGAGCAGCGGCCCGGCACGGCATGGCGGGCGGTCTTCGACCATGGCTGGCCGGGCTGGCGTGAGTGGTTTCTTGCCAAGGGTGGTCGTCAAGGCCCCCGGCTGGACGAAGCGCGGCGGGCATTGCGCCGTCACATGCCCGAATTCGAAAGCCTATGGGACGAGCTTGTAGCGACCGTAGGCGGCGACGAGGATGCGGCGCGTTTTCTCAGCTTCTGGATGCCGCCGCGCTATCTGGTGTCGTGCAGCCAGCTTGTGCTGTCCGACGATTCCGGCCCGCTGCTGCTGCGCAACTACGATCTGGACCCCGAACTGAACGAAAGCACCATGCTGCACTCGGCCTGGCGCGGGCGGCGGGTCATGGGCATGGTCGAGGGGCTGGCCGGGCTTGCCGACGGCATGAACGATGCGGGGCTGGCCGCCTCGCTGACCTTTGGCGGTCGGACGCAAAGCGGGCGCGGTTTCGGCATCCCGCTGATCATTCGCTATGTGCTTGAAATGTGCCGCGATGTGTCGGATGCACGTGAGGCGCTGCGCGCCGTGCCCTGCCATATGTCCTATAACGTTACCGTCGCCGACCGGACCGGCGATTGGGCCACGGTGTTTCTGGCGCCGGATCGCCCGGCGATCCTGTCCGACCGGCCGCTGGCGACCAATCATCAGCTGGGCGTCGAATGGCCGCGCCACGGACGCGAGACACGCACACAGGTTCGCGAAACGCATCTTGAATCGATGCTGGCCCAGCCTGACCGGCTGACCGGCGCCGGGGCAACGCAGTCGTTCCTGCGCGCGCCTCTGTTCTCGACGAATTACGACAAGGGGTTCGGCACGGTCTATACCGCAGCCTACCGGCCCGCGACGGGCGAGGCGATGCTGCTGTGGAAGGACGGCGAGCCGCTGGTCTGGAAGATCGACGACTTCCATCCGGCGCGCGCGAATGTGGCTTATTCGCAGTGCGGATCGGCGGTCGTCGGGCGGTGGAAGGATACCCCCGCATCGCCGCAACACAAAACGGGCGCGCAGCCTGCGGCGCTGGCCGGCTTCATGGCGCAGCTTTCGGCCTGCATGGCGGGGCAGCGCGACTGGGCCAGCCTGGGCAAGTTCTGGGCGCCGAATTCCGATTCCGCCCTGCCATATGGAGATGTCTCATGACCCATTTCGCCATAGCCGGCATCCAGATGTCCGTCGGCATGCAGAACAATATTCAGGCGATGAGGAGCCGTCTCGACGTACTGATGCATGTCTACCCCTGGGTCGAGATGGTGCTGTTCAGCGAACTGGCAGCAAGCGGCCCCAACCATGCCAGCGCACAGCCGATGGGTGGCGAGTTCGAGACCGAATTTCAGGACATGGCGCGCAAGCACGGGATCTGGCTGATCCCCGGCTCGATCTTCGAGGAACGCGACGGTCTGATCTACAACACCACTCCGGTCATCAACCCGAATGGCGAGATAGTCACCCGCTATCGGAAGATGTTCCCCTTCACGCCCTATGAGCAGGGCACGACTCCGGGCGCCGAATTCTGCGTCTTCGACGTGCCCGAAGTCGGCCGGTTCGGCGTCTCGATCTGCTACGATCTGTGGTTCCCCGAGGTTTCGCGGACGATGGTCGCGATGGGCGCAGAGGTGATCCTGAATCCGGTTCTGGCCAGCTTCGTCGACCGTCCCGCCGATCTGGCCATCGCGCAGGCGACCGGGGCGATGTTCCAGTGCTATGTCTTCCATATCAACGGCATCCACGCCGGCGGAAACGGATACTCGACGGTTGTCGACCCCGCCGGCCGGATCATCCATCGCGGCAGCGTCGGCGAGGAACTGATCCCGATCGACGTCGATCTGGGCGAGCTGCGTCGCCAGCGGCAGCAAGGGTTGCTGAACATGGGGCAGCCGCTGAAGAGCTTTCGCGACAGCAGCGTGGAGTTCAGGGTCTACAAACCGGATTTCGACCGCAGCTATCTGAATTCTCTCGGCCCGCTTGAAAAGCCGGATCGCGCGGTGCGTACGGCACAGGTGACCTGCCAGTGATCTTTCATCGAGCCGCGACCGGAGCCCGGGGAGTTGTCACGTTAATCGGGTAGCGATTGCCTCCTCGCTGTTTGCTACGTAGGTCACGGCGATGCAGACACCTTCCATCAGCTACAAGCGGCACCGGTTCCCGCCTTCGATCATTGCCCACGC
Source organism: Paracoccus marinaquae (assembly GCF_018860165.1). GTDB lineage: Bacteria > Pseudomonadota > Alphaproteobacteria > Rhodobacterales > Rhodobacteraceae > Paracoccus > Paracoccus marinaquae. The sequence goes on along the minus strand of NZ_JAHKNG010000073.1, from coordinate 1,136 downwards.
GGTCTGGCTGTACGTCCGGTTCAATCTGAGCCTGCGGGAGGTCGAGGAGATGCTGCTCGAACGTGGCATCGACGTCTCCTATGAAACGGTTCGGCGCTGGACGGCCAAATTCGTAACCATCCGGCGTAGGCCGCGGTCGCTGGCGTCTCTCAGATCGTAGGTTTGGGTTTGCGGGGCTGCGTGGTCCATTTTTTCGCAAGCCGCTCGAAGCGTTCGATGATGCTGGCGATCCCGGCATCTTCGGCGTCAAAGTTCCCGCCGGACCAGTGGACCATATCCGCGTGCTGCTCGTGATTGGGATCGGCGAGCGCTTCGAGGAACTCCTCGTAGCCCCAGGCGCCGCCGACGTCCTCGGGCGGGCAGGCCCCGGCGGCCTTCAGCAGCCGTGGACAGGTCATACCCGGGGCGGCCTCGTTGACCCGCTCGATCCGGATACTGTGGTCCCAGTCATCGCCGAAGTCGTAGATATACTGGATCGTCCTGGTGCCGATCTGGTCGATCAGCTTTTCCAGGCTCATCTTCTTCGCGTCCATGGGGCCGTCGTAGATCCCGTCCGGATCGGGCACGCCCCAACCGGCATCCCCCACCCGGAACTCGTAGAGATGGGCGTCGGTCCAGCCCATGGCCGCCTGGATGACCTCATGCAGCCGGTCGAGCCTGATCTTCAGCGGCACCTCGATATGGCGCATCGGCTGCGGGTCGACATCGTTCAGGATAATCCGGAGGCGGGCGATCAGGGTCATGCTGCCATCCTTTGCGGAGTTCGAGACCAGTTCCATGGCAGCAGATCCGGCACCCGAGAAGCCGTCGTGCCGGGCAGTCTGGCCAGGACATCGGCGAGCCAGGCCTGAGGATCGACATCGTTCATCTTCAAGATGCGATCCGAGCCGCAGCAGGAACCCGGCTCAGGTCTTCGGCGAGATGCTGACACTACTCGAGAACACCAAGCGCAGCCGCGCTGACGCGATCGAGCTCGCCTACCGAAAACAGCCAGGCGAGCGCGTGCATGGTAACCGCCCGGTTGTTACCGCGGTTACTCAGGCGGCTTGGGCCTGAGTGTCGGCGATCGGCGTCCAATTCCACGGGAGGAGCTCGTCGAGCCGGTTGATCTTGTGGTCATGGATGCGGTCGAGCAC
>NZ_JAHKNG010000072.1 GCF_018860165.1 Paracoccus marinaquae | reverse complement strand
TGCTCGATGGCCTGGATGCCGAGGGCCGTTGCAACATGGGATTTCCCCGTACCCGGGCCGCCGATCAGGACCACATTTTCGGCAGCGTCAAGGAACTCGCATCGATGAAGTTGGCGGACCAGAGCTTCACGCATTTCACTGGCCGCGAAGTCGAAGGCGGACAAATCCTTGTATGCCGGGAAGCGAGCAGCCTTCATGTGATACGCGATCGAGCGCACCTCACGCTCGGCCATTTCAGCCTTGAGCAGCTGCGACAGGATCGGCATGGCAGCTTCAAATGCGGGTGAGCCTTGTTCATGCAGATCCTGCACAGCCTGCGCCATGCCCGGCATCTTCAGGCTGCGCAGCATGATGATCAGCGCAGCGCCCGCGGGATCATGACGCATGACGGGTTCCTTGCTGGGTGCGCAGCCCATCATAGCGCGCGACATTGGCCTCGGGTTCCTTGCTGAGCGACAATGCCGCTGGAGGGTTCACGTCTGGCTGGTCGGTCGGTTTGCCATCGAGCAGCCTATGGAGCAGGTTCAGCACATGGGTCTTGGTCGGCACGCCCGCCTCCAGTGCCAATTCCACGGCGCACAGCACGGCTTGCTCATCATGGTGCAGCACCAAGGACAGGATATCGACCATTTCGCGGTCCCCGCCAGGCTGGCGCAGCATCTTCGCCTGTAACATGCGGAAGGGTTCGGGCATTTCCACGAAGGGGGCGCCATTGCGCAGCGCCCCAGGTTTGCGCTGCACCACCGCCAGATAATGGCGCCAGTCATAGACAACGCGCCCCAGTTGGCGGTGCGACCGGTCGATGATGCGCTCATGCGTGCAAATCACGTGCCCCTCTGCGACGACCACTAGCCGCTCAGGGTAAATGCGCAGGCTGACGGGGCGGTTCGCAAAGCTGGCGGGCACAGAATAACGGGTGCGATCAAAGCTGATCAGGCAGGTCGGCGAAATGCCCGTGCGCCGCGCGATCTCGCGAATGGGCATCTTGTCCCGCAGCGCCCACTTCCTGATAACCTTCAAAAATCCCATGTCGATCACTCCGTATGCCTCCAGCTGCTTCAAGCCGAGGCAGGGTTGCACATGGGTCAATTCTCAATGACAATTTTGGCGGTTGCCGGGTCAATTCTCAGTGGCAATCAACACGCTCTCAGGCTCGAAGTCGGTCCCATCGAAGCCGAGCGTCCGGTCATGGTCGGTGAAGCCGAAGGTGACGCCATCGGCTCGGGTGATCCGCCAGCACCAGGCGAGTGTGGTCGTGCCCTCGTCGAGATGGGCCTGCAGGGCTGGCGAGAGGGATTTCATCGGCAGGTTCCCGTCATTCGGTCGTCGAGATCGGCGATCCAGTTCGCCCAGTCCGGCGGCACGGCGGCGACAGTGTTGGGATTCGGCCGGGCGAGCCGCGCCTCGGCATAGGAGGCACAGCCGGCGTCACCAGCGCCCATCGTTGCGGCGCAGCCGGTCAGCAGGATCGCCAGCGCCGCGGCCGTCGCGAACCGCGTCGCGCCCGCGCTCGACGCGCTTGTTCTTGTCTTCGATGGCATCACGTTCCGCCTCCCGTTTGCCCGCGCGTTCCCCTTCCGCACGCCCCCAGACCCGGCCGAGGACGACGCCCCCGACGGCGCCCAGAGCCGCGATCAGCCAGATCAGGAAATCAGCCATCGTCCCGCTCCCCCCGCGCGGCGGCGACGCAGAGGGCTGCGACGAAGACGCCGAGGCAGCCGCCCACGACCACACCTGCGAGGAACTCAAGCATCGCCGCGGAATCCGCGCTCAATCCGGTCACGCAGGCCGATGAGGCCGAGCCCGAGGAACATCAGCCCCGCGGGCGAGGCGTCGCCGCTGCCAGCGAGCAGTGCGACGAGCCGGGCGAGCTCACCGAGCGAGCCAGTCGCGGGCAGCGTCATCGACGCGATGCCGGTGAGCATGGCGAGCAGTCCCGCCCACCAGGTGAGCGAGTTGGGGCGAACGTAGCGCATTGGGATCAGGCCCTCCGGATCAGAGTGGAGAAGAAGGCGGCCAGCCGGGCGAGCCAGCCGGTCGGCGCGTCGGGCGCAGGATCGAGGACCCGTGGCCTCGGCAGCGGCGACGGCCCGCGAACCAAGACCAGAGCCTCATCCTCGGTCAGGCGACGGATCGGCCGCGAGAAGTCCACGCGGCCCGCGCGATCCACGGACCAGACCGGGATGGTTCCGCCGGGATAGCGGCCATGGCGGAACAGGTCGCGCTCGGACTCCCGGCGCGGAATGATCGAGGCCGGTCGCCGCCAGTTCAGAAACGCGTTGGCAGCTGCAACGCGATTTCCGGCATTGAGATGTCGGGTCAGCGCGGCCTTGGCGATGCCGCCAGTGTTATAGTGGAAGCTGACCAGCGCATCGAACTCGTGCGGCGCCAGCGGCACCTTCACCGCGCGCATCACGGCGGCCTCGTAGCGCGCGAGGTCGGTCCGGAAGACCCGGAACGCCTCGCGGATCCCGGCGTCGAGATCGGCGGTCATGCCGCGGGCCATGGTCGCCGGATCGGGCGGCCCGGCCGCGGCCGTGTGGCCGATGCCGAAGGTCCAGACCTGTTTCACATCGAGATAGGGTCCGGGCACGATGCCTTCGTGCCGGACGAGGGCCAGGAGGCCCCGGTCGGTCATGTGCATGGGATTACCTCAGAAGCGAGAGGATCAGGATCAGCGCCGCGACAACGAGACCGATACGCAGGCGGTGAGCGAAGGCCTGCCGAGGGTCGGCGGGGTCGCAGCGGAGGGAGCGCGCGAGGCGGAGAAGGTCATTCATCGCCGCCGCCTTCGTTGGCGCGGCGAAGGCGGGCGAGCAGCATCTCGATGAAGGCCGGGCCGAAGACACCGACGAGATAGGCGGCCGAGCCTGCCGCCCCGCCTGCGGGGATCGCCTCAGGCGGCAGGCTGAGCCAGGCGGTGATCACGGCCATGGAGAGGCTGCCCATCCCGGCCGCGATCAGCCCGCCAAGCAGGATGTGGCGCAGCGCATCGCGCAGCCGCATCTTCGTGGTCAGCGCGTTCGTCGCGCCGCCGAGCGCGCCCCAGGCGGCGAGGATCACCGCCGTGGACGTGGCGAGTTCTTTCAGAACCGCAGCAATAAAGCGGGATTCGTCGTTCATCGGCGCAGTTCCAGAAGCGGAATGGAGGTGATCGAGCCGAGCCGCTCGAGATCGAGCGTCACGTCGAGCACGTCGGTGTCGAAGCGGACCGGCACGTCGAACTCGAAGCCCGCGGTGATCGCGACGCCAGCGGCCGGCCCGGTGCCGAAGGTGACCACGCCGGTGGCGGTGTCGAGCGACCAGCCGGAGGGCTGCTCGACGCCCGACAGCGCGATCCGCAAGCTGCCCGCCACCGGCTTCGCGATGGCGCGCGCCCAGGATTGCGCGCCCGAGGCGTAGCGCTTCACCAGCTGGAAGGCGGTCGTCGCGCCATCGCCGGTGCCGATCGCCTGGTCGGTGGGCGACGGCGTGCCCGAAGGCAGGCAGGACTTGTGGTCGCCCCAGTCCTTGAAGCGGAAGCCGTGCAGGCGACCGTTGCGCGCCTCGAAGAAGGCGACGACTGCCGCCAAATCGTCGGCGCGGCGGATGCCGTAGGCCACATCGTAGCGGCGGCGCGAATTGGCCCAGCTGGCGTTGCGTTCTTCGTCGCCCGAGGCGAGCTCGACGATCTGTGTGCGTCTTTCGGGCCCGCCGCGCGCGCCGCGACTGATGTTGTCAGGAAACCGGACCTCGTGAAACGCCATCAAGTTTCTCCCTCGTTCGTGCTCTGGCCCCCGCAACCGGTTCCCACTTGCGGGGTCGCACTCACATGCCCCTCCGCCCGAGCGAGACGGCACGGGCGATGTCCGCCGCGACCTGCGTGCGGGACTGCCGGAAGCTCTCGGCGTCACGCGCCATGATGGTGACGTTGACCCCGCCGCCAGCGCCGTAGCTCTGCGCCTCGCGCCGCGACAGCACCCGCTCACCGCGCTGGAGGATCGCGGGCACCTCGTCATGGCGTAGCCCCGCCATGCCGCCTGAATGCATTCGCGGGGCGGCGGCGAAAGCCATGGCCGGGACCAAGCGTGAGGGCCCGGCCGATCCGACCATCCCGCCTGCATGCAGGACGTTGGCGAAGATCCCGCCTGCGCCGGAGAACACGCCGGAGAGCGCATTGGCGATCGGCCCGAGGATGAACCGCCGCGCCGCCAGCTGGGCGAGATCGGCGAGCAGCGAGGTGACCAGATCGCGGAAGTTCAGCTTGCCGGTCTTCACGAACTGGCCCACCGCGTTCTCGGCGGACTGGAAGGCGCCGACGAGGCTCTGGCCGATGTCGCCGCCGATTTCGCGGGCCTTGCTGGCGTAGTCGGAGAGTGCCGCCGTGACCGCCTGCCAGCCGGTGACGGCCGCCTCGGTGTCGGGCTCCGCCGCAGCGGCGGCTGCTCCGGCCGCCGCGCCTGCATCTGTTGCAGCGCGCCCGGCTTCACCAAGCGCCGTCTCCAGCCGCTCGGCCGCGCTCGTGGCCTCGGTCAGCGCATCGGCACTGGCCTCGTCGGTGCCGCGCACCGCATCGCGCAGCGCCTGCCAGCTTTCCAGAGGGGCGCGGGTGCCCTCGGCCAGATCACGCGCCGCTCCACGGTAGATGTTCGCGGACTCGAGCGCCCGAGCGGCCGCCTCGGTCAGACCGAGATCGGGTGCGGTGAGCGGATTGTCCTCGAATGCCCGGTCGAACGCCGTTTGCGCGGCGGTGGTCGCTGCCGTCGCCGCGCCCTCGAAGCGGTTCTCGATCTCGCCGAGGTCGAGGTCCGGCACCAGCGTGATGCGGCGCTCCGACCCCAGCGCTTCGAGCCCCTGGTTGATGCCGCCGATGAAGCCGTTGATGCGCGACACCACGCCGTTCAGCATCGCCTCGACGCCGTCGACCAGGCTGTTCGCCGCCTGGAAAGCCAGATCGCCGATGGCGGCGGGCAGCAGGCCCCAGATCGTCTTGATCGCCTCGTAGGCGCCTTCGAACGTGTTTGACGCCGTGTTGCCGAAACCGACGACGCTCTCGATGGCGCTCTGCATTCCCGAGGCCGCATCGGCCTTCAGGTCGAAGAACATCGCCGTGGCGGCAGCGCCCGCCGCCGCCGCGCCCATCCTGATCCGCTCCCAGACTTCGACCGCGAGGTCCTTTAGGAGCGACATCGCTTCGCCGAAGCCGCCCGCGCCGGAGACGAGGCGGGTAAACTGATAGACCAGCTCGCCCGCGCCGACGATGAGCGCCCCGATGCCGGTGCGGATGAGCGCGCCGCGCAGGACGACGAGCGCCGTAGCGAGGCCACGGACGGAAAGGGCAGCAGCGGCCATGCCGGCGACCCAGCGGCCCGCGAGGAACGCCGCGAAGGTGGCGCCATAGGTCGTCAGGCGGCCGATGTTGTCGAAGAGACCGCGAATGGCGATGCCGAGCGGGCCGGTCCGGCTGGCCACCGCCGCCATGGCGTTGGCGACGGCTTCCAACGCAGGCGCGGCGGCGACGGCCAGCTGGTTCGACAGCCCGCGCCAGATCAGCCCAAGCCGGGAGATGGCGTCGTTCGTGCGCTCGATCTGGTCGGCATCCTGTTCGGAGACGACGACCCCGAAAGCGAGGACGTCCTCAGTCGCCTGGCGTAGCGTCGCGGTGTCGATGCGCGACATGGCGATGGAGCCTTCCTCACCGAAGAGCTGGCCCGCGACGGCAGCGCGTTCAGCGGCAGGCACGAAGCGCTCGATGGCCGCGTTGATCGCGCCGACGCGCTGGTCCAGCGGCAGGGCGATCAGCTCGTTGGCGGAAAGGCCCAGACGGTCCAGCGCGTCGGCGGCGGGGCCGGTCCCGGCCGCGGCCTGGCTGAGACGACGCGTCAGATCCTTGGTGGCCTGCTCGATGCCGGACATCGAGACGCCCGCCAGCTCGCCCGCCCGCTCCAGCGTCTGGATTGAGGCGACGGTAGTGCCGAGCGACTGCGCGAGCTTGGCCTGCGCATCGACGGTCTGCAGACCGGACCGGATCATCGCCACGCCAGCGGCGGCGGCAGCTGCCACGGCGGCAGCAGCGGCCACGCGCACCCGCCGCGAGAAGGCCGCAAGCCGGGCGTTCGCCGCTTCCATCTCGCGGCTCAGTCGTCCGAAGCCGCGGGCCCCCGCTTCGCCCACGCCTTCGAGCTCGGCGCGCACCTGCCGTCCGCCCACGGCCGCGAGGCGGACGCTGACGCGTTTCTCGGCCATCGGTCAGACTCCTTGCTTTCGCCGCATGGGCGTCTTACGTTTATGCTATCGATCAAGTGAAGGTATGACCATGGCCGAGACCGCGACCCTGTCCTCGAAGTTCCAGATCTCGATTCCCAAGGCGATCCGGGCCGCCCAGCACTGGGAGGCCGGGCTGACCTTCGCCTTCATCCCGAAAGGCACGGGCGTTCTGCTTGTGCCGGTGCCCAAGCGGGAGGCGCTGAAGGGGCTCGCGCGAGGGGCGTCCGCCACCGATTATCGCGACCGGACGGATCGGTTCTGATGATCCTCGTCGACACGTCGGCGTGGATCGAGTGGCTCGTCGGTTCGCCGACCGGCGAGAAGCTGTCCGAACATCTGCCCGAACAGGCCGACTGGCTCGTCCCGACCATGGTCCAGCTCGAGCTGGCGAAATGGCTGACACGCGAGGTCGGCGAGGACAAGGCGGATCAGGTAATCGCCTTCACGCAGGTCTGCCATGTGGTGCCGCTCGACACCGAGATCGCGCTGGCGGCGGCGGAGTCGTGCCGCGAGCACAAGCTTGCGACCGCCGACGCGATCATCTTCGCAACTGCCCGCGCACAGGGCGCGATGCTCCTGACCTGCGACGCACATTTCGAGGGACTGCCCGGCGTCACGCTGATCGAGAAGATCAAGGCCTGACCCCCGGGCCACCATTCGCGCTCAGCTCCTCGTTCAGCTTCCGGACCATCACCGCTTCGATGACGGGCAGCAGTTCGGCCATGGCGAGCGGCGGCACGCCGAGGGCGTCGCCGAGCGCCAGCGCCGCCGACATATCCCAGCCGATCACCGCCCCAGGCAGGACGCGCAGTTGGCCGCCGAGACGACCAACCAGGTTCCAGACCTGCCAGCCTTCATGCGTCAGGGGCCGGTTCACCCGCGCCGGGCAGTCCGGGCAGGCTTGCGTGCAGGCGTCGCAGTATCGCTCGCCCCCGCCGAAGGACCATTCGGCGAGGGCGCGGAGGCGTTTTTTTCCTGTTCCAGCAGCAGGCCCGTCGAGACATAGGTCAGCTGGAACGCCTCGAAGATCGGCCAGAAATCGAGCAGCGCGTCGATGGCCTCCGGGCTCGGATCGATGGGATCGCCATCGGCATCGCCGATTCCCTCCCAGGCGAGCACGGCCCGCCGCGCGAGAGCCTTGGCGAAGGCGACCGCGCGCTCCTCGTCCGACGCCTCCTCGGGCACGGCGTCCACGGCCGGGTCGCTGCGCGTCGCCACCATCAGCGCGGTGGTCAGCGGGCGGAGCTGCACCCGGACGCCGGGGGCGAGGTCATGCCAGCGCGGCGCGTTGGTCAGGTCGAGCGTCAACATCCTCAATACACCTCTATGTCATTGATCAGGGTTGCGGTGCACATCCGGCCGACGACGCTGTCGCGCGCGGCCTGCCAGTCGAAGGTGGCCTGCACGCCCTGCGGCCCGGAAATCTCGATGCGCGGGCGCGGCAGGTAGACGGCGTGCACGGTGAAGGTGAAGCTCTCGCCCGAGGGCAGGACGTAGGCGAACTCCATCTCGCACGCTTCGCCATTGATCGCCTGCGTCACCAGCGTCTGGTCAGCGAACCGCACCTCGATCCGACCCGTGAGCGCGGCGATGGACGGATCCGCACCGTCGATGCGCCCGTCCGAGCGGATGGTCTCGATCCGGTCGAGGTTGTTGGCATAGGTGATCTCGGCCGAGACCACGTTGCCGAGGGCGGTGCCGTTCCGGGTAATCGCCCCGTTGAAATGCCCGAAGCGCTTCAGGTCCAGCGCCGCCGGTGTCCCGGCGCTGGTGGTCATTCCCACCGTCTCGCCCTGCGCCACCAGCCGCGCCGTGGCGGTCAGCAGGCCGGAGCGCTGCATCTGCCAGGTGATCTGGTCGAGCACGCAGCCGGAATACATCGCGTAGCGCGGCACCTCCGGCATGCCGGTCTCGATCGACATGCTGGGCAGCGTCCAGGACCCCGACTGGAACTCGTGGGTGTAGGGCGCTTCCACACCGGTGGTCGTCGCTGCGCCGAAGGCTGTTGATTGCCACTGAGAATTGACCCGGCATTGTCACCGAGATCTGACCCACCCGGTTGTTATGTTCTGCGCGTCATGTTGGCGTCAATGCAGATGTCTCCTTTCGTTTCTTTTTCGCCGTCTC
>NZ_JAHKNG010000071.1 GCF_018860165.1 Paracoccus marinaquae | reverse complement strand
CTCTCCCGGATTTGAAGCCATACCGCCTCTGGCGGCTTCAAATCCGGGAGAGGAGATCATCGACAAAAACGCTGAAGCGGACCGGCTGAAAGCCGGTGGTTTGTATCCGATACATGGAAAATCAAAGACTTTGGCGGAGCCACCTCTGTCACCAATTATTCTGGCACGAACTTCCGCAACCCCTTAATTTTGCCTGAAAAACTTGCGGCCAGCAGGGTCCGCAATCTTGCGGCGACTTGCCAGAATAATTAGTTTCGCGTCAGCAGATCGCCCGAAGCGGTCGCTCAGATCCCCGCGTCGATGATCGCGCGGGCCAGCACCGGCACGGTATCGCGGTTCAGCCCGGCGATGTTCAGCCGCGAATCTCCGACTAGGTAGATGGCCGCATCGCTTCTCAGCTTCGCGACCTGCTCGGGCGTGGCGCCCAGGCGCGAGAACATGCCGCGGTGACGCTGGATGAAGTCGAAACGATCGCTGCCCGACAGTTCGCGCAACTCGGCGGCCAGTTGATCGCGAAGCCCCAGCATGGTGCCCCGCACCTCCTCCAGTTCGGTCGCCCAATCCGCGCGCAGCGCGGCATCGGTGAGAATGGTCGAGACGATACGGGCACCGTGATCGGGCGGGAAGGAATAGGTCTGGCGGTTCAGGAAGGCCATGGCGCCCTGGCTCAGATCGCGCGCCGCGCCGTTCTCGGCCAGTGCCATCAGGATGCCGGTGCGCTCGCGGTAGATGCCGAAATTCTTCGAGCATGAGGCCGCGATCAGGACCTCGGGCAGGCTGCCGGCGACCAGCCGGGTGGCGACCGCATCGGCCTCGAGACCGTCACCGAAACCCTGATAGGCAAGGTCGATCAGCGGCACGGCGCCCGATTTCGCAAGGATGGCGATGACCTCCTGCCACTGCTCCTGCGTCAGGTTGGCACCGGTCGGGTTGTGACAGCAGCCGTGCAGCAGCACGATGTCACCCTTGCCCGCGCGGGCGATGTCCTGCTTCATGCCGTCGAAATCGACACCCCGGCTGGCAGCGTCGAAATAGCGGTATTCGACGAAGGGCAGGCCCATGAACTTCATGATCGACAGATGGTTCGGCCAGGTCGGGTCCGCGACATGCACGGTCAGGCCGGGATTGGCCATCCGCGCCAGTTCCAGCGCCTGACGGATGGCACCCGTGCCGCCCACGGTGGCGACCGAGGCCAGCCGGTCGGCGGGCACATCGCCCAGAACCATTTCGGCCATGGCGCTGCGATACTCGGGCTCGCCCGCGAGGCCGGTATAGGCCTTGGAGGTCTGGCTTTCCCAGATGCGCTGCTCGGCCGCCTTCACGGCGCGCATGACCGGCGTCACGCCTTGCGGATCCTTGTAGACGCCGACGCCCAGGTCGATCTTGCCCTGGCGGGTATCCGCCTTGAACTCCTCGATCAGCATCAGGATCTTGTCGGCGGCTTGCGGTTTCAGATTGGACAACATCAGGCGTCTCCGGTTGCGATGTTCAGGTCGGGAAAGCTGCCCCATTCGGTCCAGCTTCCGTCATAGAGCGAGTGATTGCGATGGCCGATCCGCTCGAGCGCAAGCGACAGCACCGAGGCGGTGATGCCGCTGCCGCAGGTGGTGATGGCGGGACGGGACAGATCGACGCCGGCGGCCTCGAATTCGCCGCGCAGCGCCTCGGGGTCCTTCATCGTGCCGTCGCCATTGAACAGGCGGCCGAAGGGAAGGTTCTTGGAACCCGGAATATGGCCCTTGCGCAGGCCCGGCCTGGGCTCGTCCGCCTCGCCGCGAAACCGTTCGGCGCTGCGGGCATCGATGATCTGGGTATCGCCCAGCTTCGAGGCGGCGGCGACCTGGGTCACGTCGCGCACCAGTCCGGACTGGCGCTGCACGGTGATGTGGCGATCGCGCATGATCGGTGGCATGTCCTCGGTCGGGCGTTCCTCGGCCAGCCATTTGGCAAAACCGCCGTCCAGCACCGCCACATCGGACTTGCCCATCAGCCGGAAGGTCCACCAGACACGCGCGGCGCTGCGCGCATCGGAATGATCGTAGATCACCACCTGATGGCCATCGCCGATGCCCATCGCGCGCATGCGGCTGACGAACAGTTCCACCGGCGGCACCATATGCGGCAATTCGCTGCGGGTCTCGGCGATGGCGTCGATATCGAAGAAGCGCGCGCCGGGGATATGGGCGGCGTCATACTCGGCCCGGGCGTTCCGGCCCGCCGCCTCCATGTGCCAGCTGCCATCGATCACCCGCAGATCGGGATCGTTCAGATGCGCGGCCAGCCAGTCGGTCGAGACCAGTGTCTTCGGATCGTCCTGCATGCCATCCCCCGTTACTCGGCCGCCTCTCAGGGCACAGCCTCCGATCTACAGGCGGAAAACGCGGGCTGCAATGCCGCGGGCGTTCAGCCCTGTTTCAGCAGGCGCTGCTTCTGGCGGTTCCAGTCGCGCTCGGCGCTGGTTGCGCGCTTGTCGGCGACCTTCTTGCCCTTGGCGACCCCGATCTTCAGCTTCACCAGCCCTTTATGGTTGAAATACATCACCAGCGGCACCAGCGTCATGCCCTCGCGCCCGACCGCCTGCCACAGCCGCGCCAGTTCGCGGCGGCTGACCAGCAGCTTGCGCCTGCGGCGTTCCTCGTGGCCGAAGACCCCGGCATGGCTCAGCGCGGCGATATAGCCGTTGATCAGCCACAATTCGCCGTTCTCGATGCTGGCATAGCTTTCGGCGATGTTGGACTGGCCGGTGCGCAGCGATTTCACCTCGGACCCGGTCAGCACGATCCCGACCTCGAGATCGCTCTCGATGAAATAGTCGAAGCGCGCCCGCCGGTTCTCGGCGATCACCTTGTAGTTCGGATTTTCGGGTTGCTTGGCCATGACGGGCTTAGATAGGGCTGCGGGGGGCGGCTGTAAAGACGGCGGCCGCGCCGCCGTCAGGTCAACCGGTTCAGGATTCCCTCGGCCCCGGCGCTGACATCCGCCCAGACCCGCTGGAAGGCTTCCGATCCGCCGTAATAGGGATCGATCACCCCCTGCCCCTCGCGCCCCGGAACGTGGTCCAACAGCAGGGACAGCCGGGCCTGCGTCCCGTCCGGCCGCATGCCGCGCAGATGGTCCAGATTGGCCATGTCCAGCGCCACGATCAGATCGAATCGGTCGAAGTCGCCCGGCCCGACCTGCCGGGCGCGCAGGCCGGATATATCGATGCCGTGACGCGCTGCCTCGACGATGGAACGGTGGTCGGGCGGCTTGCCGACATGCCAGTCGCCGGTGCCGGCCGAATCGGCGGTGACCGGGATGCCGCGGGCGCCCGCGCTGGCACGCAGGGCCGCTTCGGCCAGAGGTGAACGGCAGATATTGCCCAGACAGACAAACAGGATCGAGGTGTGGCGCATGGCGGGGCTTTCAGGGCAGAGTCCGGTGACGACGATTGCCACGGGGACGGATCGCAGGCTACCCGGAAGGCAGGCCGAGTGAAAGGGAGTGACGTCATGGAGAGGACCGAAGCATGAGACCGGGCCCCCGCAACCTGATCACCGACATCGCCGGCCTCAGGGTCGGCAACGCCTCGGATCCGGGGCTGAAGTCGGGTGTGACCGTCCTGACCGGCACACGGCCCTTCGCCGCCTCGGTACAGGTCATGGGCGGCGCGCCCGGAACCCGCGATACCGACCTGCTGGCCCCCGACAAGCTGGTCGGTCAGGTGGATGCCCTGGTGCTGGCTGGCGGATCGGCCTTCGGTCTGGCGGCCTGCGACGGGGTGATGGCCGGGCTTCTGTCCGAGGGGCGCGGCTTCGCGGTGGGCCCGGCGCGGGTGCCCATCGTCCCCGGCGCCATCGTCTTCGACCTGCTGAATGGCGGCGACAAGGCCTGGGCGGACAATCCCTATGCCAGCCTCGGTCGCCGCGCCTATGAGGCCGCGGCCGAGGATTTCGCGATCGGCAGCGCGGGCGCCGGGACCGGCGCGCTGACCGGATCGCTGAAAGGCGGGCTGGGATCGGCCTCGGCGGTGCTGCAGAACGGCCTTGGCGTGGGCGCGCTGGTGGTGGTCAACGCGCTTGGGCAGGCGACGGTGGGGGAAGGTCCGCATTTCTGGGCCGCCCCATGGGAGCTGGAGGACGAGTTCGGCGGCCTCGGGCTGCCGGCCAGCTTTCCCCGCGACCACGAGCCAGCCCCGGCAAAGCGTCTGGGCGAGGCCACCACCATCGCCATCGTCGCGACCGATGCCGGGATGGACAAGGCCGCCCTGCAGCGCCTGGCCACCACTGCGCATGACGGGCTGGCGCGTGCGCTGGTGCCCAGTCACACCCCCTTCGACGGCGATCTGGTCTTTGCCGCCTCGACCGGCGCGAAACCGCTGTCCGATCCGCTCGCCGATCCGTTTCTTCTGGGCCATGCCGCGGCCTGCGTCCTGGCCCGCGCCACGGCGCGGGCGGTCCATGCCGCGATCCCGGCTATCGGAGATCTGCAACCCTGCTGGCAGGCCATCCGACCGGCATGAAAAGGGCGATGCGCGACGCGCACCGCCCCCAGAGATCGCCAAGAGGGAAAGCTCAGCGATTGATGTCAGCGGCCCTGCCGTCGTTCGGATTGACCACGGCAAACCGGCCACCAGTCAAATTATAGCTATTTTGCACCGAGTCGCACAGCCCATCCGACAGTTTTGCCCTATCTTGCCGCCATCACGGCAAGGAATCGCGGCGGCCTCCCCGCGCCAGGGTCCCAATCAGCGAAGACCCGCGCGTCCGGCTTTGACAATCGTTAAGCATATTGTTTAATATATTGACCAAACCGAAGCGGGAGAGGCTGCCGTGACCAAACATTCCACCGATCTGAGAACCCTGCTGCGCGATCCCTCGCTGCTGGAAACCCGTGCCTTCGTGGCCGGCGAATGGGTCGATGCCGCCGATGGCGCGACCTTCGATGTGACCAACCCGGCGCGCGGCGACGTGATCGCCAAGGTCGCCGATCTCAGCCGCGCCGAGGTGGCGAAGGCCATCGAGGCCGCCGCCGCCGCGATGAAGGGCTGGGCCGCCCGCACCGCCAAGGAACGCGCGCAGGTGATGCGCAAGTGGTTCGACCTGATGATGGCGAACCAGGACGACCTGGCCCGCATCCTGACCGCCGAGATGGGCAAGCCCTTCCCCGAGGCCAAGGGCGAGATCGCCTATGGCGCCAGCTTCATCGAATGGTTCGGCGAAGAGGCCAAGCGGGTCTATGGCGAGACCATTCCCGGCCATATGCCCGACAAGCGCCTGACCGTGATCCGCCAGCCGATCGGCGTGGTGGGCAGCATCACGCCCTGGAACTTTCCCAATGCCATGATCGCCCGCAAGGCCGGCCCGGCGCTGGCCGTGGGCTGCGGCTTCGTCGCCCGCCCGGCGGCGGAAACGCCCCTGTCGGCGCTGGCCATGGCGGTTCTGGGCGAGCGCGCGGGCCTGCCCAAGGGCATCCTGTCGGTCGTCACCTCGTCGCGGTCCAGCGAGGTCGGCAAGGAATTCTGCGAAAACCCGCTGATCCGCAAGCTGACCTTCACAGGCAGCACCGAGGTCGGCCGCATCCTGCTGCGTCAGGCTGCTGATCAGGTGCTGAAATGCAGCATGGAACTGGGCGGCAACGCACCCTTCATCGTCTTCGACGACGCCGATCTGGATGCGGCGGTCGAGGGGGCCATGGCCTCGAAGTTCCGCAACAACGGCCAGACCTGCGTCTGTGCCAACCGCATCTATGTGCAGGCCGGCGTCTATGACGAATTCGCCAAGCGCCTCGCGGCGGCGGTGGACAAGCTGCGCGTGGGCGACGGTCTTGAGGACGGCATCACCACCGGCCCGCTGATCAACCAGGGCGCGGTCGAGAAGGTCGAAGAGCATATCAAGGACGTGCTGGATCACGGTGGCGCGGTCGTCACCGGAGGCGAGCGCATCGGCGGGCTGTTCTTCAAGCCGACCGTGGTCACCGGCGTCAAGGATGACATGAAGGTGGCGACCGAGGAAACCTTCGGCCCGCTGGCGCCGCTGTTCAGGTTCGAGACCGAGGCAGAGGTGATCGAGAAGGCCAATGCCACCATCTTCGGCCTCGCCTCGTATTTCTACGCCCGCGACATCGGCCGCATCACCCGCGTGCAGGAGGGGCTGGAATACGGCATCGTCGGCGTGAATACCGGCATCATCTCGACCGAGGTGGCGCCCTTCGGCGGCATCAAGCAGTCGGGCCTCGGCCGCGAGGGCAGCCGCCACGGGATCGAGGATTTCCTCGAGATGAAATATATCTGCCTGTCGATCTGAGTGACAGGAACGTGAAAATCGATGCGCGGCGGGAACAGAAGCTTCCGCCGCGCATTTCCTTTGCGAAAGCCGCCGGCGCATCCCGGCAGGACAAGGAAAGGAACGTGCAATGGAAGGCTTCGGCTGGATTCTGTCGATCATCCTCGGCGCCGTCGCGGGCTGGATCGCCGAGCGGATCATGAAGAGCGATCACGGCCTGATCATGAATGTCGTGCTGGGCATCCTCGGCGCGCTGCTGGGCAACTGGCTGTTCCGCACATTGCTGGGCACGACGGCGGGCGGTGCCATCGGCCAGATCATCGTCGCGGTGATCGGCGCCTGCATCCTGATCTGGCTTGGCAGGCTGGTGCGCGGACGCGGCTGAACCGCCCGGCCCGTCACACGAAAAAAGCCGGCGCGTGATGGCGCCGGCTTTCGGATTTACGATCCGGGTCGCGGATCAGTTGTCGTCCTCGTCCTCATCCTCGTCACTGTCGGGCAGGTTGAAGAAGCTGTCGGCGTCCAGATCCCGCTGCGGCTTTTCGTCCACGTCCCTGCTGAGGCTGAAATTCTCCAGCCCGGCAATGGCGGTCGGCAGGCGCGGCTCGTCACTCATCGCCAGCGAGGTTTCGGTGCTGACCAGCTTGCGACGCTCGTCATCGGTCATCACCTCACCCTCGGCGCCGCGCTTCTTGGCGGCTTTCTGCACGGCGGCATCCAGCTCCGATTGCCGGCACAGGCCAAGCGCGACCGGGTCGATCGGCTGGATATTGCTGATGTTCCAGTGGGTCCGCTCGCGGATCGAGTTGATCGTCGGCTTGGTGGTGCCGACCAGCCGGGCGATCTGCGAATCACCCAGTTCGGGATGGAACTTGACCAGCCACAGGATCGCCGCCGGGCGGTCCTGGCGCTTGGACAGCGGCGTATAGCGCGGCCCGCGGCGCTTTTCCTCGCCCTCGGCGGCGGGGTTGTATTTCAGGCGCAGCCGGTAGGCGGGATCGGCCTCGCCCTTCTTGATCTCCTGCGCGTCCAGCTGGTGCGAGGCGATCGGATCATAGCCCTTCACGCCGGTGGCCACGTCGCCGTCGGCAATGCCCTGAACCTCCAGCTCGTGCAGCCCGCAGAAATCACCGATCTGCTTGAAGCTGAGCGTGGTGTTGTCGACCAGCCAGACGGCAGTGGCCTTGGCCATCAGCGGCTTGTTCATGTCAGTCTCCTTCGCGTCTTGGCCCCATGCATGGCCTCTTCGGGCCGGGAAAACGGCTTTCGGCGGGCGCCATTCCTCGTTTTCGGGGGGAATTGGGCGCGGATATAGCCTTTCCCGGCTGCCGAGAAAAGGGGTTTCGCACAGATTCGGCATGGACGCGGGCGGCGGCATGGCTAGGCTGGCGCCACCATGACCCGCCTTTTCTGCCTTGCCCTGATCGCCCTGCTGCCGCTGCAAGCGCCTGCCGAGGATGTCGCCGGCCGCTTCGACTACTATGTCCTGTCGCTCAGCTGGTCGCCGGCCTGGTGCCGGCAGGAGGGCTATGCGCGCGACGCGGCGCAATGCGATCGCGGGCGCGGGATCGACTTCACCGTCCACGGGCTGTGGCCGCAATACGAACGCGGCTGGCCGCAGGACTGCCGCACGGACCAGCGTGATCCATCGCGGCGCGAAAGCGCGTCCATGGCGGATCTGATGGGATCGGGCGGGCTGGCCTGGTATCAGTGGCAGAAGCACGGCCGCTGCTCGGGCCTTTCGGCGGCGGATTACTATGCCGCGACCCGCGACGCCGCCGCCCGCATCGCCATCCCCGAGGTTTTCGAGGATCTGGACCGCGATATCCGCCTGCCCCCCTCGGTCGTCGAAGAGGCCTTCATCGAGGCCAATCCCGAGCTGAGCCGCGACGGCATCACCGTCACCTGCCGCGATGCCGCCCTGCAGGAGGTTCGCATCTGCCTGACCCGCGACCTGCAGCCACGCGACTGCGCCCGCGATGTGCTCCGCGACTGCGCGCGCCCCGACATCCTGATGGAGCAGGTTCGCTGAACCCAGCCGTCGCAGACCCTGCCCCGTGACAGCGGAAATCAGCCTTCGGGCAGGCTTGTCCGGGGCGAGATGTCGCTTGCCCGAAAGCCGGGGCAGCGCTCTGGTTTTCTTGCCTCAAGCCCGCCCGATTGCTAGGGTCTGTTGACGTTCATTTTGTGAGGATGATGGTTGCGGCGAGCGCAATGAACGCGATGAAGCTGTGATCGGTCTTGCAGGAGCGCATCGCGATGCCTCTGTTCTCTTTCAGCTTTCCGAAG
>NZ_JAHKNG010000070.1 GCF_018860165.1 Paracoccus marinaquae | reverse complement strand
CCTCTCCCGGATTTGAAGCCATACCGCCTCTGGCGGCTTCAAATCCGGGAGAGGAGATCATCGACAAAAACGCTGAAGCGGACCGGCTGAAAGCCGGTGGTTTGTATCCGATACATGGAAAATCAAGCTGGACCACTCAGGTGGGGCTGATCAGGGTACTCATCGCTCATATCAGGCGATTGACCAGGGCAATCACAACTGACTGAAATCTCTCACCCCATTTTGAATCGGACTCTCAGCCGGTCGCGGTCCCGGTCTCGGGGGGCTGGCCATCCTCACGCTCTTCCCAGTCGATCCGGCCGGTATCATACCAGGTTCGGATCCGGTCCTGCAGGATCTCGGTCCTGCGGGCATGGGTCAAGCGCTGCGCCGCATGGGCCGCCGCCGCCTGCCCCATGCGATCCGCCAGCGCAGGATCGTTCAGCAATGTCTGCATCGCCTCGCGCACCGCCCCCATGTCCGCAACCGGTACGGTGAGGGCATGTTCGCCGGGAATGAAATAGTCCAGCGCGGTATCGACATGCGAGATGATCTGCGGGCGGGCGCAATGCATGGCGGTGACCATGGTGATATGACCCGCACCGCGTTCCGCATCCTGCACCAGGATCACGTTCGCCACCGCCTGACGGATGCAGTCGATGCAATCGGAATAGGGAATTTCCACGAGGCTGTGAACATTGGACGGCAGCGCGAAATCCGGTGCGGTATGCGAGACGATGACGCCATCGGCCGGAAGCCCCTCGAGCGCCCGGCAAAAGGTTCTCTGATCGCGGTTGTTGCGGCCGATCAGGCAGAAATAGGGACGTTCGGGCGGGACAAAGGCGCCCTTGCCCTCGGGCAGGTCATAGGCCCAGTGGACGAAGGCAAAGCGCTCGCGCGGGATGGCGTGGACCCGCGAGAAGATGCCGGCCTCGGGCTTCGAGGCGACCACCGCCATGTCGATCCGGCCGAAGAACAGCCCGTTGATCGCCCGGTTGAGCCAATTCGCGCGCGTCCGCAGCGTGCGATTGCTGGAAATGTTCAAGCCCAGAACCGCATGTTTCGCCCGCGAACCGCTCAGCCGCAGAACGGCAGAGACGCTTGCGGCAAGAAAATACTCGGTGGTGATGACCAGATCGGCACGGCGCAGCAGCGGCGCGAGGCGCAGCACGCGCGCCAGCCGTCCGGCCGGGTGCGACCATGGCAGCCCGATGTCGCGGCATTCATAGCCGCGCTCCTCGAGAAATCTCAGTGGCTCGGGAAAATCGCGGCTTGTCGTGGCCCGGTCCGCAAGCGACAGGCAGACAACAAGCTTCTTTGGTCGGGTCAACGCACTCCCCCCGGCACCGGAACCGAAAACACCCCTACGACGAGGGACCGGGCCGATCATACCGGCCGCGCCGGAATTGTCACGGCCCGGCGCGTCCGAAAATCCGAAAGAATGACAGGACTTTTGCCCAACCTCCCGATCGCTGCGCCCTGCCGCGGCCGGGATGGCGCGCGTCGGCCGCGCGCCCCTCGGTTTCGGCCCGGTCGCCTCAGCCGGCGCGCGCTTCCCGTGTCGGATTCTGCCCTTCGCGCCGGGCACGCAGTTCCTCGGCCACCAGGAAGGCCAGTTCCAGCGACTGGCTGGCATTCAGGCGCGGATCGCAGGCGGTGTGATAGCGGTCCGACAAATCCTCGTCGGTCACCGCGCGCACGCCGCCCGTGCATTCGGTCACGTCCTTGCCGGTCATCTCGAAATGCACCCCGCCGGGGATCGTGCCCTCGGCCTTGTGAATGGCAAAGAACTCGCGCACCTCGCGCAGAATCGAATCGAAGGGCCGGGTCTTGTAGCCGGTCGAGGACTTGATGACATTGCCGTGCATCGGGTCGCAGGACCAGACGACATTCGCGCCCTCGTCCCGCACGGCCCCGATCAGGCGCGGCAGGTGATCCCCGACCTTGCCGGCGCCGAAGCGCGCGATCAGGGTCAGCCGGCCCGCCTCGTTCGCCGGGTTCAGCCTGGCCATCAGCACCTTCAGATCCTCGGCCGTGGTCGTGGGGCCGCATTTCAGGCCGATGGGGTTCTGCACCCCGCGCGCGAATTCGACATGGGCGCCATCGGGCTGACGGGTGCGGTCGCCAATCCAGATCATGTGCCCCGAGCCGGCCACCGGCAGCCCGCTGGTGCTGTCGATCCGGCACAGCGCCTCTTCATATTCCAGCAGCAAGGCCTCGTGGCTGGTGTAGAAATCGACCTTGGACAGCTGATGCGCGGTATCGCTGTTCACGCCCGCCGCCTGCATGAAGGCCATCGCGTCGCCGATCCGGTCGGCGATGTCGCGGTATTTCGCGGCTTCCGGCCCGCCGACGAAATCGGCGATCCAGCTTTGGACGCGATGCATGTCGGCATAGCCGCCGGTCGAGAAGGCCCGCAACAGGTTCAGCGAGGCCGCCGCCTGCGTATAGGCCGCCAGCATCCGCTGCGGATCGGGAATGCGCGCCTCGGGCGTGAAGTTGAAGCCGTTGATGATGTCGCCGCGATAGCTGGGCAGTTCGACCCCGTTCACGGTCTCGGTCGGGGCGCTGCGCGGCTTGGCAAATTGCCCGGCCATGCGGCCGACCTTGACCACCGGCAGCTGCGCCCCCCAGGTCAGCACCACCGCCATCTGCAAGAGCAGCTTGAAGGTGTCACGGATATTGTCGGCGCTGAACTCCGAGAAGCTCTCGGCGCAATCGCCGCCCTGCAACAGGAAGCGGCGGCCCGCCGCGACCTCGGCCAGTTCCTCGCGGAGGCGCCGCGCCTCGCCTGCGAAAACCAGCGGCGGATAGCGGCGCAATTGGGTTTCTGCCGCGGTCAGCGCCTCGGGGTCGGTATAATCCGGCATCTGGACGCGCGGATAGCTGCGCCAGCCGGCCTTGTCCCAGGTCGGGGCGGCGGTCTTGCGGTCATCCTGCGTCATGGCACGGGCTCCTTGAAATGCTGTCCGGTCGATATAGTCTGTTCCGGCCCGCAGGGAAAGGGCCAGACCATCCGCAGCGCGAGCCTCCGACCAATGTCGCAGATTGCTTTCTATCCTTGCAGGGAACAGGTTTTCCTGCAGTCTGGTGCCTGACATATCCGCGTTAAGACAGCCCGATGCCATCCGAAAAGCCGCGCCGATTCACCTTCCTCCTGCTCAATCGTTTCACGATGATGCCCTTTGCCGCGGCCATCGAACCGCTGCGGCTGGCCAACCGCGCGGCCGGGAAGACCCTGTTCGAATGGCGGCTGATCGGCCCGCAAGGTGATATGGCCGCCTGCTCGAACGGGACGCGCATGCTGCTCGATGGCGGGCTGGAAAACGATCAGGCGCCGGGACGCGACGAGGTGGTGATCGTCTGCGGCGGCACCGAGATCGCGCGCGAAGCCACCAAGCCAGTGCTGAACTGGCTGCGCCGGCAGGCCCGCAGCGGCGCAGTGATGGGCGCGGTCTGCACCGGTGCCTGGGTTCTGGCCGAGGCCGGGCTTCTGGACGGGCGCAAGGCCACGATCCACTGGGAAAATCATGACGGCTTCGCCGAAGCCTTCCCCGAGATCGATCTCTACCGCTCGGTCTTCGTCCATGACGGCAACCGGCTGACGGCGGCGGGGGGAACTTCGTCGATCGACCTGATGCTGCATCTGATCGCCGAAGCCCAGGGCGATGCCTTGGCCGCCGAGGTGGCCGACCAGATGCTGCATACGGCGATCCGCACCGGCCAGGACCGCCAGCGTCTGTCGATCCCCACCCGGATCGGCGTCCGCCACCCGCGGCTGGCCGCCGTCATCGCCCGCATGGAGGCCAATCTGGAGGAGCCGATCAGCCCCGCCCAGCTGGCCGCCGATGCCGGCATGTCCACGCGCCAGCTGGAGCGGCTGTTCCGCCGCTATCTGAACCGCAGCCCCAAGCGCTATTACATGGAAACGCGGCTGTCGCGCGCCCGCAACCTGCTGATGCAAACCGAGATGTCGATCATCGAGGTGGCCTTGGCCTCGGGCTTTTCCAGCCCGTCGCATTTCTCGAAATGCTATCGCGCCCAATATGGCAGCACCCCCTATCGCGAACGCGGCACCGGCCAGCCCGTCGAAGGCGGAAACAGCCCCTCCTGATCGCGGTCCCCGGCGATCTTAACCCTTCGTTAACCCCGATCCGGTATCCGTGCCGTCAGGAACCGGTCGCGGCCCGTTCCGCAGGAAAACCGCAAGGCCGAGCCGGAACACCGGCGGCCGGGACAGGCGCGAGGCGGCGGGGGCAATGGATTACGCGGTCACGATGCTGACGGTCAGCCAGGTGATCCCGACGGCCAGTTCGGGCAATGCAGCCCATGCGCCGTGGTCCAACAGCCGGCAGCCGATCACCTTCCATGATCCGGTTCTCAGCACCATCTCGATCAGCGATGACGATCCGGCCTTCGAATCGAGCCTCTACACGCCGGGCGAAACACAGCAGCGGCTGAGCGAGGACACGACCTTCGGTCATGGCGCCGCAGCCGAGACCCTGCCAGCGGGCACACAGCTGGGCAATTTCCTCGCGTCACTGATCCTCGACGATCAGGGCAATTCCTTCATCATGCTGTTTCCCCGGCGTTTCGACGCCGCTCTGCCAGATCCCGGACTGGGCGGGCGCCATTCGGTGCTGATCTTCCCGCAAGCGCGGATCGATCCGGTGACCGGCGAAAGCAGCTTTCCGGTCTTCGATCCGGCGGGCAGCTATCGCTTCGACTCGGTCCGGGGCATCGCCAACAATGGCCGCGATGCCCAGGCCTATCCGCCGCAGGACCAGGTTCCCTGCTTTACCGCCGGCACGATCATCGAGACGATGTTCGGTCCGCGCGGCGTCGAGACACTGTCGCCCGGTGATCTGATCCGCACGCGCGACAACGGCTTTCGCTGGCTGGACTGGATCGGCTCGACCCATCTCGACGCCGCCCGGCTGGACCTGAAACCGAACCTGCGCCCGGTCCGGATCCGGGCCGGGGCACTGGGGCCGAACGTGCCCGCGCGCGACCTGACCGTGTCACCGCAGCACCGCGTCCTGCTTCGGTCTGCCGCCGCGCGGAACCTCTTTGGCGACACCGAGATACTCGCCGCGGCCAAGCATCTGGTCGGGCTTCCCGGGATCGAGGTCGTCCGCCCCGAGGCCGGGGTGACCTATTGGCACCTGCTGTTCGACGGCCACGAGGTCGTGCAGTCGAACGGCGCCTGGAGCGAGAGCCTGTTCACCGGCCCGCAGGCCATGGAGGCGGTCGGTCCGTCGGCGCGGCGCGAGATCCTGGCGCGGTTTCCCCAACTGGCCGATCCGGATTTCCGGCCCGCCGGCGCCCGCCGCCTGCTGACCGGGCGCGAAAGCCGCAGGCTGGCACAGCGCCATGCCCGCAACGGTCGTTTTCTGGTCGAAGAGCCGGCCGGCTGACGGGGTTATATTCCGGGGGCGTCAGCGGGCCTGCAGCCGCGAAGCTCGGAAATCCCCTGCGTCACCTCCTGCGCGGCGCGGCCTATCGCGTGATCGACCAGCAGTTCGGGGCTGGCTGCCAGCCGTTCGAACTGTCCCGCGGCAGTGGCAAGGCGGGTATCGAGCCGATCGAGCCTGTCGGTAAGGCGCTGCGCAGCCTCTGATCCGAACGCCTCGCCGCCCTCCAGCGCCACCCGAAGATCCGCGCGCAGATCGGCAAGTTCCGCCGTCATGTCGCCGACCTCCTCCCGGACAGGTTGCAGCGAGACGAGGTTCCGGGCGATCTCGTTCGAGATCGAACTGACCCGGTTCGCCAGTTGCAGCCCGACGAACAGGCAAAGCAGGACGAGGATCAGGGTCGCATTGACCAGGGCCAGCAGAAGGTTTCCGATCGTCGACCCGACGGTTCTCTGCCGCATGCCCTGCCCCCATGTCCAAGCGCCGCGATCCTAGGGGAACCAGCGGCAACCGGCAACCGGCCCCGGCCGACGACGCGGGCCACCAACACGGGCCACCTGTCTGGACAGCACCTCCGCGGCCCGGCATCATCGCCCCACCGGTCCGGAAGGAACCAGGATGAGCAGATTCCTTGCCCATATCGAATGGGCGACAGCGATGGCGCAGACCGGCGACGATATCCTTGCGCAGGAGTTGCAGGCCGAGCGCGCCTCGGCGCTTGGCGCCGCCGGCCGCAGGCTCGAACGCGCGCTGGCCGCCCTTGACGCGGCCGCCGATGACAGCCGGGCAACGCATCTCGACCAGGCCGGCAGGATCGCCTGGGAGTTCATGGTGATGCGGGAAATGGCCGGGCTGCGTGACTGGGATGCGGTGGTCAGGCTCTATGCCATCCCCGCATCCGTGCTGCGCCGGATGGGCGCATCGGCAACCCTGAAACGTCCGGGGGCGGGCTGATCGGCCCTCAGCTTCCGGCGATGATGCGGACGTAGTTGCGCGTCTCGCGATAGGGCGGGATCCCGTTATATTTCTGGACCGCCCCCGGCCCGGCATTATAGGCCGCCAGCGCCAGACGCCAGTTGCCGAACTGATTGTACATCATCCGTAGGTAACGGGCCCCGCCCTGCAGGTTTTCCACCGGATCATGCGGGTTGACCCCCAGCTTGGCGGCCGTTCCCGGCATCAGTTGCGCCAGCCCGGTCGCCCCCTTGTGCGAACGCGCCCGCGGGTTCCAGCCCGATTCCTGCTGCACGAGGCGCAGGAACAGATCCTCGGGCACGCCATAGCGCCGCGCCGCCGCCCGGGCATGCGGAATGAAGTCGCTGCGCTTGCCGCGATAGGCCGGGACCCGGCTGTCGGAAAGCTGGATATCGACGATGCTGCGGTCACGTCCGCCGGGCTGCAGGCGCACCGATTGCTGATATTGCGCGGCCAGCCGCGAATCCATCAGCCGGGTCTGCCGCGCGAATTGCTCGGCCCGCGATTTCGACGAACTGCCGGACAGGCGCAGCCCTTCGGCCGTGGCGGGCACGGCCATGACACCGATCACCGCTGCACAGAGCGCCAGTTTAACCGCCGGAAGGATCTGCATCGCGTTTCCCTCATTCACCTTGAATCGTCGCGTTTTTCTACCGCGTTGTGCCGAAACTATACTACAATTCGGTCTCATCGCCAGCCGGGCGGTTCAAGCCACCCCGCAGCGCCCGGAAGTCGGCGGATTTCCGCCAGTTCCGCAGTCCCGGCAACCGGCCGGTGAACCGCTTGCAGGAGGCGCTCGTGCTGGGATAGACCAGCGCAAAGACATCGAAGCAGGGAATCCCGTCATGGCAGGCAGCGTCAACAAGGTCATTCTGATCGGCAATCTGGGCCGAGACCCGGAAATCCGCACCTTCCAGAACGGCGGCAAGGTCGCCAATCTGCGCATCGCCACCTCCGAGCAATGGAAGGACCGCAATACCGGCGAGCGGCGCGAAAGGACCGAATGGCACTCGGTCGCGGTCATGTCCGAAGGGCTGGTCAATGTCGTCGAACGCTATCTGAAGAAGGGCAGCAAGGTCTATGTCGAGGGCCAGCTCGAGACCCGCAAATGGCAGGACCAGTCGGGCCAGGACCGCTATACGACCGAGGTCGTGCTGCGCGGCTTCAACGGCAGCCTGCAGATGCTGGACGGCCGCGGCGAAGGCGGCGGCGGGCGCGACCAGGGCGG
Organism: Paracoccus marinaquae; assembly: GCF_018860165.1. Lineage (GTDB taxonomy): Bacteria > Pseudomonadota > Alphaproteobacteria > Rhodobacterales > Rhodobacteraceae > Paracoccus > Paracoccus marinaquae. Next base: position 1,296 of record NZ_JAHKNG010000070.1, on the reverse strand, counting down.
CACCAGTGGCGGCGGATACGACGACTATCGCGGCGGCAGTTCTTCGGGCGGCAGTACATCGGGCAGCAGCCGCAGCGAATACGACGACGAGATACCGTTCTAGGAGGCCCGTGCGCGGATATTTCGGAACTGGTGGTTGCGGCCGTGATTCCCTGTGTTGGGCAGGGATCGGGAGGCTGGGATGTCGCGCCGTCGGATTGGTCAGGAGAGCTTCGGTTTTGCCCGCGATCAGGGCCGCAATCGTTCCTCGCTGGATGATCTGTCGGGCCTGATCGACTGGTCTGCGGTCGAGCTCCAGCTTGTGGATATTTCCAGTGCCACGAAGGGTGAACCGGCCTGGCGGCGCTGTTGCGCAAATCTGGTTTGGGATTCATCCGGTGCATCCAGCGTGATAGCTGGGTCACATGAGCAGACCGATACCCCCGACCTGCGAGACCAGGAACTGGCGGTCCTATACCGAAGCGCTGAAGCGCCGGGGTTCGCTGACGATCTGGTTCGACCCCGAGATGATGTGGGAGGCCAAGCCGACCGGCAAGCGCGGCCGACAGCCTGCATACAGCGGCGCCGCGATCCAATCCTGCCTGACGATCAAGGCGCTGTTCGGCATGGCGCTCAGGCAGATCGAGCCATGAAAACGCCACTGATGAAGTGGATGGCGCCCGCTTCCGGCATCGCGATGTGCCACATTGGGATCGATGAGAAAACACTGGAAATCCGGGCGGTCGAATTCACCAGCAGCGACATCGGCGATGCGCCGATGCTACCGGAACTGCTGGACCAGGTCCCGCCAGATCAGGAGATCGGCAGCGTCACCGCAGACGGTGCCTGCGACACTCGCAAGTGCCACGATGCCATCGCTGACCGAGGCACAGCTGCGCGATGGCCTTGCCCGTATCTGGCAGGTCATGCGCGACTGCATGGAACGCGGGCTGGCGACCGGTGGCAACCTGCCCGGCGGGCTGAACATCCGCCGCCGCGCCCATGCCATCCACGAAAAACTGATGGCCGAACGCGGCATGAACCTGACCGCGCCGCATGTCATCAACGACTGGATGTCGGTCTATGCCATGGCGGTGAACGAGGAAAACGCCGCCGGCGGCCAGGTCGTCACCGCACCGACCAATGGCGCCGCCGGCGTTGTGCCCGCCGTGATCCGATACTGGCTGGATCATGTGCCGGGCGCGAGCGAGCGCGATCTGCCCGATTTCCTGCTGACCGCGGCGGCGATCGGCGGGCTGATCAAGCACAATGCCTCGATCTCGGGGGCCGAATGCGGCTGCCAGGCCGAGGTCGGCA
>NZ_JAHKNG010000006.1 GCF_018860165.1 Paracoccus marinaquae | reverse complement strand
GCAGGTCCTCCGGGCGCTCAACGCCTTTCAGCAACTCGTCCAGAATTTCCTTGGAGATCGTCATACATGCTTCCTTTCGGTGAAGCATGGACCCGATCAATCATACACAAAAGATCGGACACTCCCGTATTTTGTCAACACCGGCACCGAGGTCTTTGCCGATCCCGCCAGCACGCAGGGGCAGGAGACGCTGCAATACCTGTACTGGTACGCGCTGACCGCGCAGGCCAGGGGCGCCCGGCTGTTCGGCATCTATCTGGGCTGGCCGCACAGCAGCATCACGTCTGCCGGCGATCTGGAAATGCTGCGCAAGGCCCAATACTGGCGCGAGTGGCTGGCCGCGCATGGCGTGACGACCCCGGTCTACCTGATCCCGACGCCGCAATTCGTCCGTCAGGCTGAGCCGGTGCAATTCGCCGCCGATGGCAACTACACGCGCCCGTCAGACGAAATCCACCTGCACGCGTGGCAGCAGATCGACGATGGCCTCGGCCATATGGTCAAGATGTTCCTGACCGGAGCAAAATCGCCTGACGATCCCGAGCGCGCGGCCGTGCTGCAAACCCACATCGACAACGCCTGGGCAATCCTGACCACCTACGGATGCACCGGCCTGGGCACGACCACTGTCACCGCATGGCCGGTGGCCTCGGACCCGCTGTCCAGCCCTCTTCCGCTGCCCGGCCCGCCCGCACAACCCGCCGCGCCAACATTCTCGGCGATCACCGATACCGGGGCCACCGTGTCGTGGGTCGCGCCTGCTGACGGCGGCTCTGCCATCACCAGCTATACGATGGAGTGGCGCCCTGTTGGCGGCAGCATCGCGACCGTGACCGACATCACGACGCTGTCCGAGCCGCTCACCGGGCTGACGGCGGAAACCGACTATGAGGCACGCATCACCGCGATCAACGCGCTCGGATCGTCCACCCCGAGCGCGTGGGGGGCGTTCGAGACGGCCGCCACGCCAAGCGGCCCGACTCCGTTGCTGGAACTGACGCCAACGACCTATACCGGCCCGACGCCGAGCAGCGGGGCTTGGCCGGCTGCGTCTGGCGGATATCGCACATTCACGCCCGGCGATCCGGCGCCAGTGGTTCTGCCTCTCGCGCTGAGTGGCAGCGTCTACGTTGTCATGGCTGTCCGAAAAACAAGCTTCTCTGGTGGCTCCATCCTGATCACATCGTTCAATGACGGAAATTATGGGGACTGGCCGCTGTATATGATTGCCGCGAACGGGAATTATGGTGATTACAGCACGGTTATTGGTTTGGCCGTAAGTGGAGAGACTACCGCCGGCCTTGGCCTCAATGGCACTTGGGCGGTGATCGAAGGTTTTGTTGATGGCGGCTCAATCGCCCGAATCTGCGCCAACGGCGGCACTGATCAGGCATCGGGGAGTGCCGGCGCCGGATCGTTGACCACGACGAATCTTTACGTCTGTCGCAACGAGAGCAGCACGGGCCAGGTCGTGGATATTGCCGCCCTGCGCGTCTACGACGATGTGCCCGCTGATCGAGCCGCGGAGCGCACTTGGGTGATGGGGCAGGCTCCCGAAAACGCCTTTCCGGACCCGTGATCGACAGCCGACGCGGCAGCGTCCGACACGGACGCTGCCGGATCGTCGGACGTGCGAAATAGCCCGCACCAGCTAAGCAACTGATTTATCTAATAAAAGTGGTGAGCCCGACAGGATTCGAACCTGTGACCCACTGATTAAAAGTCAGTTGCTCTACCAACTGAGCTACGGGCCCAACACGGGGCGGTTACTAGGGAGATGGGCCGGGAGGGTCAAGCGGAAATGTCGTCCCTACTGGCGAAAATTTTGCGCCGCGGCTATATGCCCTGCCATGAGCAATTTTCCAGATACCGGCCTGCCCTTCATGAAGATGCACGGGCTGGGCAATGACTTCGTGGTGATCGATTTGCGCGCCGGCGGACACGCTCCGGCGGCGGAGGTGATTGCGCGCATCGCGGACCGTCACCGCGGCGTGGGCTTCGATCAGCTGGCGACCATCGCCGGGGATGATCGGGCCGATCTGCGGCTGCGGTTCTGGAATGCGGATGGCTCGGCCAGTTCGGCCTGCGGCAATGCCACGCGCTGCATCGCGCGCTTTGTGATGGACGAGACAGGAACGTCCCGGTTGAGCCTGCGCACCGATCATGCGGTGCTTTGGGCCGAGGATGCCGGCAACGGATTGACGCGGGTGAACATGGGGCAGCCGGTCCTGGACTGGCAGGCGATCCCGCTGGCGCGCGAGGTCGATATCGACCATCTGCCGATCGCCGGCGATCCGGTCGCCACCGGCATGGGCAACCCGCATCTGACCTTCTTCGTCGCGGATGCGGCGGCGGTCGATCTGGACCGGTTCGGCTCCGAGCACGAACACCATCCGCTTTACCCCCAGCGCACCAATGTCGAAATCGTGCAGGTCATCTCGTCCGACGAAGTCCTCCTCAGGATATGGGAGCGCGGCACCGGGCCGACGCTGGCCTCGGGGTCGTGCTCCTGCGCGGCGGCGGTGGCGGCGGCGCGGCGCGGCCTGACCGGGCGCCGCGTCAGGGTCAACGTGCCGGGCGGCGTGCTGCTGATCGACTGGCGCGAGGACGGCGTCTGGATGGAGGGGCCGACGGCGCATGTCTTTTCGGGCGTGCTGACGCCGGACTGGCTGGCGGGATGAGCGCGCCGGTCTTTTCCACGCTGGGCTGCCGGCTGAACGCCTATGAGACCGAAGCCATGCGCGAGATGGCCGAGGCCGCCGGGCTGTCGGGCGCGGTCGTGGTCAATACCTGCGCGGTGACCGCCGAGGCGGTGCGCAAGGCGCGGCAGGAGATCCGCCGGCTGGCGCGCGAGAATCCGGGCGCGCCGGTCATCGTCACCGGCTGTGCGGCGCAGACCGAGCCCGAGACCTTCGCCGCCATGCCCGAAGTGACCCGCGTGATCGGCAATCACGAGAAGATGCAGCCCGCGACCTGGGCCGGGCTGGGTGCCCCCGACCTGATCGGCGAGACCGAGAAGATCCAGGTCGACGACATCATGTCGGTGCGGGAAACGGCGGGCCACCTGATCGACGGGTTCGGTCGGCATCGCGCCTATGTTCAGGTCCAGAACGGCTGCGACCACCGCTGCACCTTCTGCATCATCCCCTATGGGCGTGGCAATTCGCGCAGCGTGCCCGCCGGCGTGGTGGTCGAACAGATCAAACGGCTGGTCGGGCGCGGCTTCAACGAGGTGGTGCTGACCGGCGTGGACCTGACCTCGTGGGGGGCGGATCTGCCGGGCCAGCCGCGACTGGGCGATCTGGTGATGCGCATCCTGCGGTTGGTGCCCGATCTGCCGCGGCTGCGGATCAGCAGCATCGATTCGATCGAGGCGGACGAGAACCTGATGCTGGCCATAGCGACCGAGAAACGGCTGATGCCGCATCTGCATCTGTCGCTGCAGGCAGGCGACGACATGATCCTGAAACGGATGAAGCGCCGGCATCTGCGCGATGACGCCATCCGTTTCTGCGACGAGGCCCGGCGCCTGCGGCCCGAGATCGTCTTTGGCGCCGATATCATCGCCGGTTTTCCGACCGAGACCGAGGCGATGTTCGAAAACTCGCTGCGGCTGGTCGAGGATTGCGGCCTGACTTTCCTGCATGTCTTTCCCTATTCGGCCCGCAAGGGCACGCCGGCGGCGCGGATGCCAGCCGTGAAGGGCGCGCTCATCCGCGAGCGGGCGGCACGTCTGCGCGCCGCCGGGGATAGGGCGTTGCGGCAGCATCTGGAGGCGCAGATCGGCCGCACCCATCGCGTGCTGACTGAAGGCCCGCGGCTTGGACGGACCGAGCAGTTTGCCGAGGTAGGCTTCGGATCGGATCAGGCCGAAGGAACACTGATCGACGTGACGATCGCCGGCCATGACGGCGCGCGGCTGGCGGCATAGCCGATCCGGCGGCGCGGGCCGAGTGCAGGCCCGCCGCGAAAGCGCCGATGGGTATCCGGGCCGGGGGCGCTTGACGTTTCCTTAAGGTTTGCGGTGCTAGGCTGACTGCCACGCAATGTGGCAACGGTCGGGTGCATATCTCTTGTCTGCAAGCTGGTTACTGGCCCGGAATATGACCTCAGGATCTCGCTCGATGTGCGGAACCTGCCGGGAAAGGCCGTGTCATGGACCGGCTTGAGTCGATCGCGCACCGGATCGAACGGATGCGCGTCGCACGCCATTTCGGCCGGGTCCGGTCGATCCGGGCGGGACTGATCAGCGTCGAGGGGTTGAACGGTCACGCCTCGGTCGGGGACAGGGTGTCGATATCCGGCAAGAAAGGCGACGTCACCGGAGAGATCGTCGGGCTGGCGCCCTTGTCGGCCGAGGTGCTGCCCGAGGGCAACCCCGAGGGGTTGTCGGTCGGGGCAGAGGCCGAACTGCTGTTCGCGCCGACCATCGCGCCCTGCGACGCATGGATCGGGCGGATCATCGACCCGCTGGGGCAGCCGCTGGATGGACGCCCGCTGCCGCACGGGATCGAGCTGCGGCCGTTCCGCTGCGAGGCTCCGGCGGCTGTCGGGCGCAAGCGTTTGGGAGGGCGACTGCCCACAGGTTTTGCCGTCTTCGACACGCTGCTGCCGGTTGTCGCGGGGCAGCGACTGGGTCTGTTCGCGGGCTCGGGCGTGGGCAAGTCGACGCTGCTTTCGGGGCTGGCCCGGGGGATCGAGGCCGATGTGGTCGTCATCGCCATGATCGGCGAGCGCGGGCGTGAATTGCGCGAATTCGTCGACAAGACGCTCGGCCCCGAGGGCATGGCCCGTTCGGTCATCGTCACCGCGACCTCGGATCGCTCGCCGTTGCTCCGGCGGCGCTGCGCCTGGGCGGCGATGGCCGTGGCCGAGCATTTCCGCGATCAGGGGCGGCATGTCCTGCTGCTGGCCGATTCGATCACCCGCTTTGCCGAGGCGCATCGCGAGATCGCCCTGGCCGCGGGCGAGCCGCCCAGCTATCGCGGCTTTCCGCCCTCGGTGTCGAACCTGATCATGGCGCTGGCCGAGCGCGCCGGGCCGGGCCCCGAAGGCGGCGGCGACATCACCGGCATCTTCAGCGTCCTGGTGGCGGGATCGGACATGGAGGAACCCGTGGCCGATATCCTGCGCGGCACGCTGGACGGCCATGTCGTGCTGGACCGCGCGATTGCCGAACGCGGCCGCTTTCCCGCCGTCGATGTGGTGCGTTCGGTCTCGCGTTCGTTGCCCGATGCGGCCTCGCCCGAGGAAAACGCGATGATCGGCAGGGCGCGGGCTGCACTCGGGGTCTATGCCGAATCGGAGCTGATGATCCGTGCGGGTCTTTATGCGCCGGGCTCGGATCCGCGTCTGGACGAGGCGGTGAAACTTTTTCCGCAACTGGATGCGTTCGCCACCCGCCGCAGCGACAGCATCGCGCAGAGCTTTGCTGCACTGGCCGAGGCCCTGCGCCCGCCCGCCCGTCCGCGCGCCGTGCCCGGCGCCGATTGACGGATATGGGCTGCGGCCCGACCGCTACTGGCACAACCGCCAGCCGCCGGGCCGCGCGGACAGATCCAGATGCAGATGGTTGTCATGGGCCTGGTCCGTGCCCGGCCCCAGGATGGTGGTGAAATACAGGCAGGCAGCCCCGCGGATCGCGCGCTGGAACGCCTCGGCGCGGTCGCCGCTGTCGGTGCGGGGCAGGATCGGCAGGGGTTCTGCCCCCTCCTCGAACAGGATGGCCGAGATGTCGATGGCATTGCCGAGGGCGTGTTCCGACAGCTTCTGCGCGTCCTGCCCGGCACCGATCCGGCCTCGGCAGGCATAGGTACTGCCCAGCCGCAGGCCGGTCACGCGGGGGGCGTCGGGCAGGGTGGCGGCTGCCGGGCGCAGGAAATCGCGGGCCCAGAAGCCAAGTGCCCGGGCGGTGTCGCAGCGCATGACCGCGCCGTTCTCCAGCGCCAGATCCGGCAGGATATGGCTGACCCGAACGGGACGCGCGATACCGCAATTCCGGTTCTTTCCGCCGTCGATCTGCGGCAGTTCCTCATAGACCGTTCCCAACAGGGACAGCGCCAGACGGCAGGCGGCATAATCCGCATCGGTTTCGCGCAGACCCCACCAATCCGGCGGCGCCGGCGGCCCGAAGACGGGGGCGGCGCCATTCGCCGAACGGACGGGCGCCGCGACTGGGGCGCGGGCTTCCGCGACGGGCGGTGCCGGTCGCTCGGGGGGGCGGACAGGCTCGACCTGATTGCCGGGCGGCGGGGCTTTCGGAGGCCGGTCCTGCGCAGCCACCATGCCGGCCCAGAGGGGCAGAAGCATGGCGGCGGCGAGGACCGGCCGGATCATTGCCCTTCGCCCTCCGGCGACGCGGCGAAATCGTCGGGCAGGATGTTCGACAGCGCGTCGCTCAGCGCATCGCCGGAAGGCGGTGCCAGCAGGTTGGTGGCCGCTTCCGGGCCCTCCTCAGGGGCCGCATGGGTGGCCGCATCGGTGGCGGGGGCGGACGTGGTGGTTTCCGGCTGCACGGCGGCTGCGGCTGTCGCCAGCGGCTCTGCCACCGGCGCGGCTGCGGGCGCACGCATGGCGTCGGCGATGGAGACGCCGGGTTCCAGGAACTCGACCGTGGTGACCCCGCCCCGGACAAGCCCGGCCAGTTCCTGCGCGTCCCAGTTCGTCAGACGGACGCAGCCATAGGACTGGTTGCTGAACAGTTGCGACGGGGTCGGGGTGCCGTGAATGCCGTAACTGGGCTTCGACAGGTCGATCCAGACCGTTCCCACCGGTCCGTTCGGCCCCGGCGGAACGATCAGCGGCCTGTCGTTCTGACCCTGCTGGAAATTGCGCTGCGGATTGTAGGTATAGTTCGGGTTCATCGCCACGGTGACGACCTTGTGTGTCCCCGTGGGCGAGGGCGTCGCCGATGACCCGATTGTCGCCGGGTAATCCACCACCATCCTGCCCTTGGCGTTGAAGGCCGCAACCCGCCGGGTCGCCTTGTCGATGATGATCCGTGTCACCTCGCCCCGGATCGGCGCGGTGGGGGCGGTGACGCTGATGGTGGCGCCGGGCTGCAGGGCGATGCCGGGGTTGAGGAAGGCGATGAACTTTTCGTCCATGTGAAAACGCTCGCCCAGCTTCTCGGCAAGGCTGGTATAGCCCATCGAACTCATCTTTGCCTTTTCGGCGTAATCGCCGGGGATCGATGCGACCAGGCCTTCGGTGTCCTCCCCGGTGATGGTATAGGCCATGGTCACCGACGGGCCTGCAAAGCTCTGCAGGAGGTTCCAGACATGCGGGTCCATCGCGCCGTCGATCGGCAGCCCCGAGCGTCGCTCGAAGGCCATGATGGCGCTTCGGCTCATCGCCCCCCGGAAACCGTCGATGACCCCCGGCGAACTGCCCGAGCGATCCAGCAGCACCTGCACCTTTGCGGTCAGCGCCGATCGTCCAGCGGGCAGATCGCCGCCGGCATAGTCCGCCGCGTCGATCTGGGTGGCCGTGAAGGGCGTATCGGTCTGCGCCGAGGCGGGCAGGACGGTCGCCAGCGACAGGCACAGCGCCAGCGGCAGGCAGAGGGGGCGGGGGGGCATTTGCGTCTCCGTGATGGGTCCGTGCAGCATCCGGCTTTTGCGCCGAATCCGCCAGATAGTCCGGAGGTCACAATCGGGTCAATTCGAACTTGAGCTTCATGATACTGCACAATAGCCTGCGGGTCGAAGTCGGGGGGAACATGATCAGCATCCGGTTAGCCTGCGCGGCGGCTGCTGCCGCCGGTCCGCTTCGTGCGGCGATGATCCCTGGGGCGCGCGCCGCCGCGGGGTCCCGACCCGGGCGCGCGCTTTGATGCGGGTGATCGAACGGACGCTTCTGGATCTGGCGGTTCTGGCCACGGTCATGCTCTGCGCGGTGGTGGTCGGCAATGCCGTCTTCGGCAGCAGCACAGCCGCCGCGACCGGCCTCGTGCGCGACCTGATGATTGCCACGATCATGTTGCCGCTGGCGGCGGCCAGCGCCGCCCGGGCGCATGTCGCGGTCACTTTCCTGACCGACCGGCTGCCGCACCGGCCGCGCGGCTGGCTGATCCTGTTCGGGCATGCCGTCGCGCTGCTGGCGCTGCTGCCTCTGATCCATGCCGGGTTCGCCGAGGTGATGCGCCTCGGGGCGACGACGGAACTGCCCGACGTGGAAACCGGCCCGGCACGCGGGCCGGGGATCGCCCTGTTTCTGGCCGGGCTCAGCCTCATGTGGTTGCGCATAGCGATCATGCTGGTCGCCGATCTGCGCGAATTCCGGGCCACCGGCACCATCACCGACGAGCACGGACAGGAGGCCGTCTGAGATGGAGCCCGTCACCATCGGCCTTGTCGCCCTGCTGCTGGTCGTCCTGCTGCTGGCGTTGCGGGTTCCCATCGCCTTCGCGCTGGCCGGGGTCGCGGCCCTGGGAACCTTCTTTGTCCATGCGACGGGGCAGGGTGCATGGCTGCCCGCCGAGGCTGCCGTGCAGACGGGGGCGGCGATCTTCGCGGATGCCTTCGATCTGGTCCATTCCTACGATCTGTCGATGGTGCCGCTGTTCATCATCCTCGGCAATATCGCCTTCTATGCAGGCATCACGATCCGCATCTATGACGCGGCGGCGGTGTGGCTGCGCCCATTGCCCGGCGGTGTCGCCATGGCCTCGATCCTGGGCTGCGGAGGCTTTTCGGCGATCTCGGGATCCTCGGTTGCCTGTGCCTCGACCATGGGGCGCATCTGCGTGCCTGAGATGCTGCGGCTGGGCTATGATCCGCGGCTGGCCACTTCCTCGGTGGCGGTGGGCGGCACGCTGGGGGCGCTGATCCCGCCCTCGATCCTGTTCATCCTCTACGGCGTATTCACCGGAACGCCGATCGCCCAGCTGTTTCTGGCCGGGATCTTGCCGGGGCTGCTGTCGCTGGCGGGCATGCTGCTGGTCGTGGCCTGGTGGGTCGGCGGCGATCCGGCGGCGGCGCCGCGCGCCGAGGCCGCCGAAAGCAGCCGGATCGACGCCGTTCTGGCGGCCTGGCCGGCGGTGCTGCTGTTCGTGATCATCGTCGGCGGGCTTTACAGCCGGCTTCTGACCGCGCCCGAGACGGCGGCGGTCTGCGTCGTGCTGGTCGTTGTTCTGGGTTTCGTGCAGCGCCGGCTGACGCCGGAGATCCTGCTGCGGACGCTGCGCGAAAGCCTGATCCAGACGGCGGCCATCTTCCTCGTCGCGGCGGCGGCCAAGATCTTTGTCGGCTTCGTCGCGCTGAGCGGGCTGGACGCGGCGCTGGTCAACTGGGCCGAGGGCGCGGGGCTCAGCTTTTTTGCCATGATCGCGGCCAGTGTCGCGATCTATCTGATCCTCGGCATGTTCTTCGAACCGATCGGCATCCTGGTGCTGACCCTGCCTTTCGCGGTGCCGCTGGTCGAGGGGTTCGGCATGGACCTGATCTGGTTCGGTGTCGTCGTGGTCAAGCTGCTGGAAATCGGGCTGATCACGCCGCCGGTCGGGCTGAATGTCTTCGTCATCGGCAATGTCGCCCGCGATGTGGGCATCGACCGTGTATTCGCCGGGGTGATGCGGTTCCTGGCGATCGACATCCTGGTGCTGCTGATCCTGATCCTGTTCCCAATCATTTCCACGCTGATTCCGGCCTCGATGTAAGGCCGTATCCCCCGGCCGCGGCGGCGGTCAGGGGAGGGGACAGGCTGTGCAATCAGTAGCGCTGCGGAACATAGAGGTCCCGCGGCAGCACCTCGCGCTCGTAATCCGGGTTGAAGACACGGTCCGGCAGCGTGATCTCCTCATGCGGGACTTCGGCATAGGGGATCATGTCCAGCAGATGGCTCATGCAGTTCAGCCGCGCCCGTTTCTTGTCGTTGCCGGGCACGATATACCACGGCGCCTCGGGGATGTTGGTGCGCTCGAACATCTCTTCCTTGGCCTTGGTATAGGCCTCCCAGCGGACCCGGCTCTGCAGGTCCATCGGTGACAGCTTCCACTGCTTCAGCGGGTCGTGGATGCGCATCAGGAATCGCATCTGCTGTTCCTCGTCCGTGACCGAGAACCAGTATTTCACCAGCCGGATGCCCGAGCGGACCAGCATCCGTTCGAATTCCGGCACGTCCTGGAAGAACTGCTCGACCTGATCCTCGCCGGCGAAGCCCATGACCCGCTCGACCCCGGCGCGGTTGTACCAGCTGCGGTCGAACAGCACGATCTCGCCACCGGCCGGCAGGTGCGGGACGTAGCGCTGGAAATACCACTGGGTCTTTTCGCGATCCGAGGGCGCGGGCAGGGCGACGACGCGCGCCACGCGCGGGTTCAGCCGCTGGGTGATGCGCTTGATGGCGCCGCCCTTGCCGGCGGAATCGCGCCCCTCGAACAGGACCACGACCTTTTCCTTGTGATGGCTGACCCAGTCCTGCAGCTTGATCATCTCGGCCTGCAGGCGCAGAAGCTCCGAGAAATACAGCCTGCGGTCCATCTGCTCGGGATGATTCTCGCGATAGATCCGCTTGATCTCGGCTGACAGAATGGCGTCTTCCAGCTCGATTTCGTAATCTTCGTCAAGCGTGTCCTGCAACTCGGCGTCGAGCCAGTCCTTGGGTTGGTCTTTCATCGTCCTCTCCGGCGTTTGCGGCAGGGTCTAGGGCAGGAATGTAACGGAATTAAGGCGGTTCGTCGCGCCCGGCGACTCAGCGGGAAAAACCTGCGGCGCAGGACCGGGTGACGGCCAGGACGAAACCCTGCCGGCCGCCATCGACCGTGACACACCATTGCCCCGATGTCGTGAACAGGCTGCGCGTGCCCCGCGCCGGCCGGTAGGCGATGCGCCGCCCGTTCACGTCGAACAGGTTCAGCACGCCGCCCGCATTGGTCGCGTAATAGCCCAGCACGGTGCCATCGGCGGTGATGATCAGCCGCTTTTCGTTCGCCGGGTTCGTGGGCTGGTTCTCCCATGCCGAAGTCGAATTCGCCGTATTCCCGGCCGAGTTCCAGGGCGCGTTGGGTGAATTCGCCGGCCTGGCCGGGTTGTTGGCGGGATGGCCGGGGCCAAGATCGAAGGGCAGTTGCGTCTGGTCCAGCACGATCAGCGGCGCGTCCGCGCCGGCGGGCACACCGACAAGACCGCCAAGCAGCACCAGCAGCCCGAGGCAGGTGGCGCGCGCTGTCCGGCCGGTCCCGGTCATCACCGGCCTGTCACAGGCCGGTCGCATGTCGCGGCTCAATAGCAGCTGACCTTCTCGATACGGCCGCTGCGGCCATATTCGATGTTCAGCCGCTCGGGGCGGAAATCAGAGGTCACCGCATCCTCGGGGCCGATCAGCCGCGTCCCGATCGGGAAGGTCATCTGCTGCAGCACCTCGCGCGGCTGGCCGATCAGGCCCTGATAGCCCGCGGCCCCGCACTCGTCCGCAGGCGTGTCGGGAACGGTCACGGGTGGCACCGGCTCGCAGGCGGCAAGCCCCACCAGCGCGATCAGGCCAGGAAACAGAAGTGTCAGGCGCATCGGATCACCCGCAATCGATATTGTAGATATTGCCCGAGGCATCCAGCCGGAACACGATCCGGTTCGGATCGTATTCCTGCGATTCGATGCCGCGATACTCGACCACGCGATGGTCGCGGGTGATCCCCAGCGTCGGAATGACCGAGCCGGGCTGACCCAGATAGGGCACGTAATCCTTGGCCTTGCACAGATCCGGCTGGCGTTCTTCGAGGCCGCTGATGCCCTCGGTCGGTGTGGGGGGCGGTGGCACCACGGCGGGCAGGGTGGCAACCGGCACCGGGGCAGGCACGGGGGCGCAGCCCGCAAGTGCCGCCGCGATCGCGGCAAGTGGCAGGATCCTGGTCTTAATCATGTTGTCGGCGTCCCTCGGTAGCCCTGCAGGCATTTTTCTCGTGACCGCACTTATAGGCGCTACGCCGCTGCTTGAGAACCCGAGTGGCGAATCACGTTTCCATCATTGGCCGACCGCCCGGCTGGGCTTGTCCCGCCGCGCCCCGTCCTGACGGGCGGATGAGATCGGCAGACTGTCCCGGTCGCGATGGGCGAGTATGAACAGGCGCGCGGCGCTGTCGCTGATCTGCCTGATCGCGGCCTCGCGGGCGCCCGGGGTGCAGGTCAGCAATGCCCGTTCATGCAGCAGCGCGCCCGACAGGCGGATCAGTTGATCCGCGGCCAGATCCGTATCCTCGATGCTCAGCTCGCCCGCCGCAACCCAACGGTCGAGATGGCCCTGCACGACCTCTCGCAACTGCGCCGTCACGGTCGTGTAATAATGCCGCGAGACTTCGGGAAAGCGTGCCGCCTCGGCGACGCTGCTGCGGTGAATCTGCAGTGCCGGACCCGAGACCAGCCAGGCCGCGATCTGCCGGGTCATCATCGGCAGCGCCTCGTCCGCGCTGGCCTCGGGGCTGATCCGGATCGGGTTCTGCGTGGCCACCCGCGCGATCTCGTCCATCAGCACTTCGCGATACATCTCTCCCTTTTCGGGGAAATAGCTGTAGAGCGTTGCCTTGGAGACACCGGCAGTTCTGGCAATGTCATCGACGCTTGCCCCGGAATAGCCGTCGCGCAGGAAAACGTCCCGGGCGCCGTTGCAGACCTGCTCGAATTTTCGCCCCCTATTGGGCTTTGGCTTTGCCAACATGTCGTGACCTCGCAATGTGCTTCAAAATGATCGTTCAAGCGAATAATGCCGAGATGGGCCGTCCGGTTTCTCGGATGCGCCAGCTTAGGCCGAAAACTGCCACAAGTAATCCCTGACATTTGGACTGGTCCGGAGCGCATGACATGGATCATTCCGCGCCGCTCGCTTAACGTCGCGGCACGTTGAGACGAATCGCGTTTGCTTAAAGGGGAGGCAGCAGAGATGGCGGTCGGAACGAGTTCTTTTCGCGACTCAGTTGACAGGATGTTTGGTCACGCCGCGGGGCTGATGGATCTGCCGCCGGGGCTGGAGGAGAAGATCCGCGTCTGCAACTCGACCTATACGGTGCGCTTCGGGGTCAGGCTGCGCGGCGCGATCCACACCTTTACCGGATATCGCTCGGTGCATTCCGAGCAGATGGAGCCGGTGAAGGGCGGCATCCGCTATTCGCTGGACGTGACCCAGGACGAGGTTGAGGCGCTGGCGGCGCTGATGAGCTATAAATGCGCGCTGGTCGATATTCCCTTCGGCGGATCGAAGGGCGGGTTGTGCATCGACCCGCGGGCCTGGGACGAAGAGGAACTCGAGAAGGTGACGCGCCGCTTTACCTACGAGTTGTCGCGCCGCAACCTGATCTCGCCCAGCCAGAACGTCCCGGCACCCGACATGGGCACGGGCGAGCGCGAGATGGCCTGGATGGCCGATGCCTACAAGCGGCTGCATCCCGACGATATCAACGCGCGCGCCTGCGTGACCGGCAAGCCGCTTGGTTTGGGCGGGATCGCCGGCCGCGTCGAGGCCACCGGCCGCGGCGTGCAATATGCGTTGCGCGAGGTTTTCCGACATGATGACGTGCTCAAGCGGGCCGGGCTGCAGGGCGGTCTGGCGGGCAAGCGGATCGTGGTGCAGGGGCTGGGCAATGTGGGCTATCACGCCGCCCAGTTCCTGTCCCTCGAGGACAAGGCGCTGGTCACCACCGTGATCGAGCGCGACGGCGCCATCAGCAACCCGCAGGGGATCAATATCGACGCCCTGCGCGGCCATATCCGTGCCACCGGCGGGGTGCGCGGCTTCACCGGGGGCGATTACCGCGAGGAGGGGCTGCTGGGGCTCGAGGATGAGTGCGATATCCTGATCCCGGCCGCGGTCGAGAGCGTCATCCATGCCGACAATGCCGAGCGGATCAGATGCAAGATGATCATCGAGGCCGCGAACGGCCCGGTCACCGCCGATGCCGACGAGATCCTGAAGCGCAAGGGCGTCGTGATCGTTCCCGACATGTATGCCAATGCCGGCGGCGTCACGGTGTCCTATTTCGAATGGGTGAAGAACCTGTCGCAGATCAGCCTCGGCCGGCTCGAGCGGCGCCACGAAGAGGCCCGCGCGCGCATGCTGATCGAGGAACTCGAACGCATCTCCGCGGATACCGGCACGAACTTCAAGCTGGCCAAGGGGTTCAAGGACCAGTTCCTGATCGGCGCGGACGAGCTGGAACTGGTGCGTTCTGGCCTGGATGACACCATGCGCGAGACCTTCGGCACGATGAAGGAGGCCTGGATGGCCAACCGCAACATCGACGACCTGCGCACCGCCGCCTATGTGGTGGCGATCCGGCGCATCTCGACGGCTTACGGTTCTCTGGGGCTGTAAGGCTTGCCGCGGCTATGGCCGCGGTGCCGCGGCCCGGCGCAGGCGGTCATTGATCGCCGTGCCAAGGCCGTGTTCGGGAATCGGTGCGACCGCGATGGGTTTGCCCTCGCGGTCGGCCCGGCGCAGCATCTCGAACAGATTGGCGGCGGCTTCGGTCAGATCGCCATGCTCCGAGAGGCTGAACCGGCCGGGCTGCCCGAAGGTGATATGGGTTTCACCCTGCCGGGGCGTAGCTGCGTTCAGGCGCAGTGTCGCCTTGGGCGCGTAATGACTTGCCAGCTGCCCCGGTGCGCTGGGGCCGCCGGGGTCGGGTTCGTGCCGGGCCAGCCGCCGGCCGAGCGCCGCTTCGATGGCCTCGGCGGGGATGCCGCCCGGACGCAGCAGCGTTGCCTGACCACCGGGCCAGCCGATGATGGTCGATTCGACCCCGACCGGGCAGGGCCCCGCATCCAGAACCGCCGCGATCCGTCCCGACAACCCGCCCTCGGGGTCCAGCACATGGTCGGCGCTGGTCGGGCTGATCCGGCCCGAGGCGTTTGCCGAGGGGGCCGCCAGCGGCCCGCCAAAGCGGCGCAGCAGGGCCTGGGCTGCCGGATGTGCGGGCACCCTGACCGCGACGGTCGGAAGGCCGGCGCTGACCAGTGGCGCGATGCCCGATTCCGCGCGCAGCGGCAGCACCAGCGTCAGCGCGCCGGGCCAGAAGGCCATGGCCAGCGCCTCGGCCTCGGGGTCGAAAACGGCGATCCGCCGGGCGCTGTCGAGATCGGGCAGGTGGACGATCAGCGGGTTGAAGGCCGGGCGGCCCTTGGCCTCGAAAATCCGCGCCACGGCCAGCCCGTTCCGCGCGTCGCCGGCCAGCCCGTAGACGGTCTCGGTCGGCATGGCGACGGTCCGGCCATCGGCCAGCAGCCGGGCGGCGCGGGCGAGTCCTTCGAGGGTGGGCGGCAGCCGTTCGGTTTGCATCTGTGACGCTGGGTTTGGGTTGAGACTTGGCGGCATCCACATAAGATGCCGCAGGAAGCCGAGTGATAATTGCGCAGGCAGTCTTTGCCAAGCAGCGGGGAGAAGATCAGATGACATACGAGGCGCCGGTCGCACAGATCGAATTCATCCTGAACCATGTCGTGCCCTTTTCCGAGGTTCGGCGGACCGGGCTTTTCGCCGAGGCGACCGAGGAAACCAGTTCGGCCATCCTGTCCGAGGCGGGCAAGATGGCCAGCCAGGTCCTGGCGCCGCTGAACCGCAACGGTGACCACACGCCGGCGCGGCTCGAGAACGGCAAGGTGCGCTCGTCCGAGGGGTTCGCCGACGGCTTCCGCGCGATCGCCGAGGGCGGCTGGATCGGGATTGCCGCCGATCCGGAATATGGCGGCATGGGGCTGCCGCAGGCGCTGAACATGGCAGTGGCCGAGATGACGGCCGGGGCCAATCTTGCCCTGCAGCTCAACCCGCTGCTGACCCAGGGCCAGATCGAGGCGCTGGAACATCACGCCAGCGACGCGTTGAAGGCGCTGTATTTGCCCAAGCTGATCAGCGGCGAATGGTCGGGCACGATGAACCTGACCGAGCCCGGCGCGGGCAGCGACGTGGGCGCGCTGACCAGCAAGGCCGAACGGAACGGCGACGGCACCTACTCCGTCTCGGGGCAGAAGATCTTCATCACCTGGGGCGACAGCGACGTGACCTCGAATGTCTGCCATCTGGTGCTGGCGCGGCTGCCGGACGGGGGCAAGGGCACCAAGGGGATCAGCCTGTTCATGGTGCCGAAGCTCATTCCCGACGAGTCCGGCAATCCCGGCGTCGCCAACAGCCTCAAGGTCGTCAGCCTCGAGGAAAAGCTGGGCATCCACGGCTCGCCCACCTGCGTCATGAGCTATGAGGGCGCCACCGGCTGGCTGGTGGGCGAAGAACATGGCGGCATGGCCGCGATGTTCACCATGATGAACTGCGCCCGGCTTGGCGTCGGCGTGCAGGGCGTCGGCGTGGCCGAGGCGGCGCTGCAGCAGGCGGTGGCCTATGCCACCGAACGCAACCAGATGGGACCGATCATCCAGCACCCGGACGTGCGGCGCATGCTGGCCACCTCGCGGGCCGAGATCTTCGCGGCACGGGCGATCTGTCTGGCCTGCGCGACGGCGATCGACCTCGAGACCGCGACCGGCGATGCCGACAGCGCGGCGCGGGCGGCTTTCCTCACGCCGATCGCCAAGGCCTATGGCACCGATGTCGGCTGCCGCGTGGCCGATACCGGCGTGCAGGTGCATGGCGGCATGGGCTATGTCGAGGAAACCGGCGCGGCGCAATATCTGCGCGATGTCCGCATCACCCCGATCTACGAAGGCACCAACGGCATTCAGGCCATGGATCTGGTCGGCCGCAAGCTGGCCGATGGCGGTGAGGCGGCGATGCGGCTGCTGGACGAGATCCTCGACGACGCCAAGGCGGCGCAGGCCGGTCACCCGGATCTGGCCAACCATGTCTGGCAGGCGGCCGAGACGCTGCGCGAGGCGACTCAGGCCATGCTGGAACGGTCCCTGCCCGAGCGATTCGCCGGCGCGGTGCCCTATCTTCATGCCTTCGCGCGGGTGCTTGGCGCGCATTTCCATCTGCGGGCGGCCAAGGCCGGCGGCGCGCAGCATGTCGCGCTGGCGCAGGTCTTCGTGGCCCGCGTCCTGCCGCGGTTCAGTGCCGATCTGGTCGAGGCGCAGGCCGGTCTGGACGATCTGACCGCCCTCAGCGATGCCGCCATGGCCGGGGATTTTGCCGCGTGATCGACTATCCGTTCGCGGCGCCTCCGGCCGAGGGCGAGGCGATCGAAGTGGCCGAGGGCGTGCTGTGGCTGCGCCTGCCGCTGCCGATGGCGCTGGATCATGTGAATGTCTATGCGCTGCGCGAGGATGACGGCTGGACCATCGTCGATACCGGCTTTGACACCCGCCGCGCCCGCGACATATGGCAGGGGCTGCGCAGCGGGCCCCTGGCCGGCCGGCCGATCCGGCGGGTGATCGGCACCCATCATCACCCCGATCATATCGGGCTGGCGGGCTGGTTCATGCAGGCCGACGGTGCCGAACTGATGATGAGCCGGACCGCCTGGCTGACGGCGCGGATGCTGCAGATGGATGTGCAGGAGCGGCCGACGCCGCAGGCGCTGGACTTCTGGCGCCGGGCCGGAATGCCCGCCGATCTGCTGGCGCGGCGCGCCGCCGAACGGCCGTGGAACTCGGCCGATGTGGTCCATCCGCTGCCGCCGGGCTACCGGCGCGTCCATGAGGGCGAGGAAATCCGCTTTGGCGGCCGGCGCTGGCGGGTGGCGATGGGCGATGGCCATGCGCCGCGCCATGCCACCTTCTGGTCGCTGGATGACGATCTGGTGATCGGCGGCGACCAGCTTCTGCCCTCGATCTCGCCCAATCTGGGGGTCTATCCGACCGAGCCCGAGGCCGATCCGGTCGGCGAATGGCTGGCCAGCTGCGCGCGGCTGTCCGGGTTGGCCGAGCCGCGCCATCTGGTGCTGCCGGGCCACAAGCTGCCCTTCACCGGATTGCCGCTGCGGCTGCGGCAACTGGTTGATAACCATCTCGGTGCACTGAACCGGATGGAGCAGGCCCTGGGCGAGGCACCGCGCACGGCGGTGGGCTGTTTCGACATCCTCTACAAGCGCCGCATCGCCGCGATGGAATTCGGGCTGGCCCTGGTCGAGGCGGTGGCACATGTGAACCACCTGCGGTTCGGCGGGCGGGTCCGCGCGGTCGGAGAAAGGGATGGTGGGACGCTTTGGGGGGCGTGACAGCGCTGCCGGATTGGGCTATCGCAGGGCAAAGTCAATCCGGAGGGGCAGCCATGGCCACGCATGACGAGATCACCGACTTCAAGCCGGGACAGATGGATATCGCCGCGCAACAGAAGACCTTTGCAGGCTTCATCAGGTTCGCCATCTGGGTGACGGGACTGTCGCTGCTGGTGCTGGTGTTCCTCGCGCTGGCCAACGCCTGATCGCGCAAGGCCCAATCCATGAAAAGACGTGTGTTTCTGGCGGCGCCCCTGCCGGCGCTGCTGGCTGCCTGCGGCGCAGATAACATCTGGGCCAGCGACGAGGCGGTGCGCTCGGCCCGCTTCGTCTTGGATCAGCCGCCCTCGATCACGCTGTTCACGGTGATCGGCATTCCGCGCGGACAGGGCGGGCATTCGGCGCTGATGCTGAACGGCAGCCAGCGGGTGATCTACGATCCGGCAGGCTCGTGGAAGCATCCCTGGATCCCGGAGCGCCATGATGTGCTGTACGGGATCACCGACAATTACCGCCGCTTCTACATCGATTACCACGCCCGCAGCACCTATTGGGTCGCCGAGGACAGGGTTCCGGTCAGCCGCGAGGTCGCCGACCTCGCCATCCGCCGGGCCGAGGCCAACGGCGCCGCCAACAAGAGCTTCTGCGCGGTCGAGACCGGCACGATCCTGCGCGGCCTGCCGGGGTTCGAACGCGCGCCGACGGGCTTTTCGCCGATCAGGCTGCGCGACTGGTTCCTGACCCTTCCGGGTGTTGTCTCGCAGCGCCACATGGACGGCGATCCGGCCAACAATCACGACGTGCTTCTGCGCCAGAAGGACGGCGTCGTCACCAATCA
The DNA here is from genome assembly GCF_018860165.1 of Paracoccus marinaquae. Lineage (GTDB taxonomy): Bacteria > Pseudomonadota > Alphaproteobacteria > Rhodobacterales > Rhodobacteraceae > Paracoccus > Paracoccus marinaquae. The sequence goes on along the minus strand of NZ_JAHKNG010000006.1, from coordinate 125,138 downwards.
GCCCAGAACGTAAAGCATCCCGAACAGCGTGATAGCCCCGGCAAGGATCGCCAGCATCACGTTCCTGGTCAGCATGCCGACCGCTGCGGTCGCGGCCGCGGCGGCCAGTCGGGCGGGCTCGGGCTCGCCCCCGGTCGCGGCCGGCCACATGACCAGCGGCGCAACCAGCGCCGGCAGCACCGCGACCGGCGTATAGCGCAGCATGCGCAGCACCCAGGCCGGCATGTCGCGGTTGCCGAGGGCGCCGAGGAATGACCAGCGGATCAGGAAGGTGCCGATCCCGAGGACAACGATGATGATCCAGACCGTCAGGTCCGAGGCGCCGCCGGTCATGCCATGCCCTTCCGTGTCTCGGCCCAGCGTTCCACCAGGGCCCCCGTCGCCATGCCAAGCGGTGCCGCGATCAGCAGCCCCAGCCCCGAGGGCAGCCCGGCAAGCAGAAGTGCGCCGAGGACCGCGACGAAGCAGGCGGCCAGATGCGCCGGCGTGCGCAGCATCGGCGCGATCATCGCCAGAAAGGTGATCGGCAGCGCGAAATCCAGCGCGATATCGTCGGGGATCGCCCGCCCGACCGTCGCCCCAACCCATGAGGCCGCCATCCAGGGCAGGCACAGAACCACGGCCGTGCCGGCGAAATAGGCCAGGCGCTGTTGCAGGGACAGGCGCGGATGGCGCTCATAATGCTGGATCGACAGGGCATAGCTCTGGTCGATCAGCGTATAGGCGATCCAGATCTTCTGCCTGCCGGTGGCCCCGCGCAGCCAGGGCACCAGCGAGGCCGAATACATCGCCATGCGCAGGTTCACCGCCAGCCCCGACAGGATGACGATGAAGGCCGGGGCATTGTCCGACAGCAGCTGCACCGCAGTGAATTGCGAGGCCCCGGCCAGCACCAGCACCGAGAAGCCCATGATCTGGGCGACATCCATTCCGGCCTCCAGCGCGACCACGCCGAACAGGATGGCGAAGGGGATGATGACGATCAGAAAGGGCAGCGATTGCAGGACCCCGTGCAGGAACGCTTCGCGCGGGGTCCGGGCAAGCGCGCGGGCGCCGGCCGGATCATCCGAGACCGGCGTCTGATGGTCGGGTCGAGGGGCGGGCGAGGGGGCCATGATGCCTTCCGTTTCCGTGCGGTTCGCGGCATCCTTGCTTGCACGATGCGCAAGTCAAGACAAGTCCACCCGCTGCAGATCCGCAGCCCGATTCCCGCAGCAGCGCTGCCTGCCGCTGCGGCCCTGTGGTGGGGCGGTGTCGGCCCCGGCTGGCCGCGCCAGGTGCCGGAGGTCCGGGCAAGCCATGGCATCGTCGCGCTGGATGCCCGGGGCGAGGTGCAGGGGGTCGCGGGCCTGCGCGACGGTGCGGGCGGGTTTCCGGCGCATGTGCCGCTGCTGGCCCGGCTGGCGTTCCGCGCCGCACCGGCCACCGCGGATCTGGTCATCGACGGGATCGTCGTGCGGGAACCGGGGCAGGGTGTCGGACGCCTGCTGATCGAGGCTGCCGGTGGCCATGCGCGCGCCGGCGGCCATCCCGGCCTGCGGGTCGAGGTGGCGGCGCGGAACCACACCGCCTGCGCCTTTTACCGGCGGCTGGGATTTGCCGAGATCGGGCGCGGCCGCTATGGCTGGCCGTGGTCGGGAGAGGTCCTGTTGCTGCGGCGCCCGGAGGGCGCCTAGCCGAAAATCCCGGCGGCGCGCCCGACCAGCATGAAGGCGCGGGCCGAGCGGGTATCGGCCAGGATCGCGATCTGGTCGTCGTCCAGTTGTGGCACCAGACGGCTCAGCAGCCCGTCGAAATGGCGCAGGAAGTGATGGGCGGTGTCGCGGAAGATCTCGTCCCCGCGCAGCAGCACCGAGGCCACCTCCAGCGCGATCTCGTCATGGATGCCGCCTAGGGCGGCGATGGCGCTGCCGCGGGCGCCCTCGGCCTGACGCCGCCAGACCGCGGCAGGGGCCAGGTCGGGCGGCAGGTCGTCCATATAGATGTCCTGCGCCGCCAGCAGCGTCACGACATCCTGCGCGGCCCGCAGCACACGCGAATTTTCGTGATCCTTCAGCGCCAGGCGCAGGGCGGCGATGGCTTCGCCATCATCCGGTCCATCGGGGAAGTTCAGCGCCCGGATCAGGGTTTCGGGGGCGATGTCCACCGGCTCGGGCGTATCGAAGGGCATGGCCGTCTGGCGGCTGTCCACGGGGCGCGTGCGGGGCGCGGCGGCTGCGCCCGCGCGCGGCTGCGGTGCCCGCGCGGCGGTCGCCGCCGGCTGCGGCGGGGCGTGACGGGGCTCGGCCGGCGCCGGGGCGGCGCGGCGGCCTTCGGCCGAAGGCAGCGGCGCGCCGCGCGTGGCCGCATATTCGCGCAGCTGGCTCAGGCGCTGGCGCAGATCGTCGGCCTCGGCGCGGAGGGCGGCGACGGATCGCGCCAGTCCCACCGCCATCCAGATCAGCCCCAGCGGCAGGACCACGCCGATCGCGCTCAACAGCCATGCCACGCCGCCCGGGCGGCCGGCCTCACCCGGGGCCAGCAGCCAGAACAGCAGCACCAGAAGCAGCCATGCCGCGGTCAGCGCGACGCCGATCGTGGTCGTCGCGTCGCGCCGAGCCAGTGCGGTGATCCGGGTCAACGGGGACATGCGCCTATTCGTAGCGGATGGCGAGGATTTCATAGCTGCGCTGGCCGCCCGGCGTGGTGACCTCGACGCTGTCGCCCTGATCCTTGCCGATCAGCGCGCGGGCCAGCGGCGAACGCAGGTTCAGCAGCCCGCGCTCGATATCGGCCTCGGCCTCGCCGACGATCTGATAGACGCGCTCTTCCTCGGTATCCTCGTCGACCAGATGCACCGTGGCGCCGAACTTGACCGAGCCGGACAGCCTTGTCGGGTCGATCACCTCGGCCCGCGACAGAATCGATTCCAGTTCCTTGATGCGGCCCTCGATGAAACCCTGCTTCTCGCGCGCGGCATGATATTCGGCATTTTCGGACAGATCGCCATGTTCGCGGGCCTCGGCGATCTGACGGATGATCGCCGGGCGTTCCTTCGATTTCAGCCCGCCCAGTTCGCTTTCCAGCGTCTGAAAGCCGCTGCGGGTCATCGGTATCTTGTCCATCGCTGCCCAGTCCTTTCGGGATGCGGTTGCCGTCCTGACGCTAGTCGAACGCCCCCGCCATTGGTCATGGCAGGGGCGCGAATTCCGTCCGAACTATCGTGCACCCAATTTCCGGGGCTTTGCAAGCCTGCCCGCGGCGGCAATGGCGGTTTTCGGCTTGCCGCGCCGCCGCGGAACAATTGCCCCGGGCGTAAACGCAGGGTAGTGCTGATGCAGCCAGAGCGAAGGAGGAAGCCCAGCCATGCCCGTTGATTCTGAGATGACGCGCGAGTCGATGGAATATGACGTTGTGATCGTGGGCGGCGGGCCTTCGGGCCTGTCTGCGGCGATCCGGTTGAAGCAGATCGACCCGGAAATCAGCGTCGTGGTTCTGGAAAAGGGTTCCGAGATCGGCGCGCATATCCTGTCGGGTGCGGTGCTGGACCCGTCGGGGCTGGATGCGCTGATCCCCGACTGGAAGGACCGGGGCGCGCCCCTGAAGACCGAGGTGGTGGACGACAATTTCTACATCCTCGGCGAAGCCGGCGAAGTGCGGGTGCCGAACTGGCCGATGCCGCCGTTGATGAACAATCACGGCAATTACATCGTCTCGATGGGCAATGTCTGCCGCTGGCTGGCCGAGCAGGCCGAGGAACTGGGCGTCGAGATCTTCCCGGGCATGGCCGCCAGCCAGCTGGTCTGGCAGGGCAGCCGCGTGAAGGGCGTCGTGGCCGGCGAGATGGGGCTTGAGGCCGACGGCACGCCGGGGCCGAACTATGAGCCCGGGATGGAACTGCACGGCAAATATGTCTTCATCGCCGAGGGCGTGCGCGGCAGCCTCGCCAAGGAGGTGATCCACCGCTTTGGCCTCTCGGACGACCACGAGCCGCAGAAATTCGGCCTCGGCATGAAGGAAATCTGGGAGGTCTCGCCCGAGAAGTTCCAGAAGGGCCGGGTGGTCCACACGATGGGCTGGCCCCTGGGCAGGAATGCGGGCGGCGGCAGCTTCATCTATCATTTCGAGGACAATCAGGTGCTGGTCGGCTTCGTCGTGCACCTGAACTATGCCAACCCGCATCTCTACCCCTACATGGAGTTCCAGCGCTTCAAGCATCACCCGATGGTCGCGGAACTCCTCGAGGGGGGCAAGCGCGTGGCCTACGGCGCCCGCGCGATCAGCGAGGGCGGCTGGCAGTCGATCCCCGAACTCAGCTTCGAGGGCGGCGTGCTGCTGGGCTGCTCGGCGGGGCTTGTGAACGTGCCGCGGATCAAGGGCAACCACAATGCCATGCTGTCGGGGATCGCGGCGGCGGAAGCCGCGGCCGGGGCCATCGCCGCGGGCCGCGAGGGCGACCGGCTGACGGATTACGACAGGGCGGTGCGCTCGGGCGCGATCGCCAGGGACCTGAAGCAGGTCCGCAACGTCAAGCCGATCTGGTCGAAGCTGGGGCTCTGGCCCAGCCTCATGCTTGGCGGCTTCGACATGTGGGTGGCGAACCTGACCGGCTGGAACCCGATGGGGACCTGGAAACACGGCAAGACCGATGCGCAGGCGACCGGCAAGGCGGCGGATTACAAGCCGATCGACTATCCCCGCCCGGATGGCAAGCTGTCGTTCGACCGGCTGACCAATGTCAGCTTCAGCTTCACCAATCACGAGGAAAGCCAGCCCTGCCACCTGCGGCTGAAGGATGCGTCGATCCCGATCACGGTGAACCTGCCCGACTATGCCGAACCGGCGCAGCGATACTGCCCGGCGGGCGTCTATGAGGTGCTGCAGGGTGACGATGGCCCGCGCTTCCAGATCAACTTCCAGAACTGCGTCCACTGCAAGACCTGCGACATCAAGGACCCCAGCCAGAACATCAACTGGACCACGCCACAGGGCGGCGACGGCCCGAATTACCCGAATATGTGATCGCTCTCGGTGCGGCCTGACCGTTGCGGGGCGGAAGGTGCAGGTTTAGGGTCAAAGTCAACGATTTCGTGAAGTCTGGGATAATTGCCTTGAACCTGACCCGCCCGAATCCGGGCCTGATCGCCGCCTTGCTGCTGTCGCTTGCCGCCCCGACCGTCCTGCACGCGCAGGATCGACCCGAGCCGCGCCCTGCTCAGGCTGATGAGGCGGGGGTGGAAGCATCGCCGCCCCTGACCTACGGTCTTGCCGGACCCTATCTCGCCGCCCGCATGGCCGCCGCCGAAAGCGATTTCCGGGCCGCCGCGCGGTATTTCGCGCAGGCCGTGGCTCATGACCCGGGCGACCCCTTCCTGCAGGACAGCGCCCTGGTTGCCTTCGTGTCCGCAGGGCAGATCGATCGCGCGGTGAAGCTGGCCGAGCAGATGCAGGCCGAGGGGGGCGTGACCGAGCTGTCGCGGCTGGTCGGCCGCGCGGACCTGGTCCATCGGGGCGACTGGAATGCCCTGTTGGCCGCAAGCCCGGCGGCCGAAGAGGGGCTGGTCGAGGTTCGGGACGACCTGATGGGGGGGATGATCCAGGCCTGGGCGCTTTTGGGTGCCGGGCGGGCTTCGGATGCGCTGGCCGCCTTCGAGGCGCTGGCCGTCAACCCAGATATCACGCCGATGGTGAATTACCACCTGGCCCTGGCCCGGGCGCTGGTGGGCGATTACGAGGGCGCCGAGGCGCTGCTGGCCGATCAGGCCACCGGCGCGCATATGCTGGGTGTCACCGCCCGCGCCCAGATCCTGACGCTGCTGGAACGGCGCGACGACGCGGTGCGGATGCTGGACGACCTGCCGGGTCTCGATGCCGAACCGCAACTGCTGGACCTGCGTACGCGGATTCAGTCCGGAAAACCCGTGGGCTTCGATGTCGTCCGCACGCCCGCCGACGGCATCGCTCAGGTCTTCCTGACCTTCGCCAGTGCGCTGGCCGCCAGCCCCGATCCCGAGCCGCTGTCGCTGATCCATGCACGTCTTGCCGCCTGGCTGTCGCCCGAGATGGGTGAGGCCCGGCTGGTGGCGGCGCAGCTTCTGCAGGAACGCCAGCAGTTCGATCTTGCCGAGCCCGAATTCGAGGCGTTGCGCCGCATGGGCCAGATGCGTCCGGTCGCCGAACTGGCGCGGATCGACGCGCTGTCGCGGGCCGAACGCCATGACGAGGCCGAAAAGGCCGCGCTCGCGCTGACCGCGGCCTATCCCGATCTGCCCCAGGCCTGGATCGCGCTTGGCGACATGCTGCGGCAGCAGGAGAAATTCGCCCAGGCCGTGCCCGCCTATGACAAGGCGCTGACGCTGTTGCAGGACGGGCCCGGGCAGACGCGCTGGTTCCCGCTCTATGCGCGCGGGATCGCGCTGGAACGCTCGGGCCAGTTCGAGCGGGCCGAGCAGGATCTGCTGGCGGCGATCGAGATCAATCCCGATCAGGCCAGTCTCCTGAATTATCTGGGCTACAGTTGGATCGACCGCAACGAAAAGCTGGATCGCGGGCTGGAGATGATCCAGAAGGCGGTCGAGCTGTCGCCGGGCGACGGCTACATCCTCGATTCACTGGCCTGGGCCTATTTCCGCCTCGGCCGCTATGACGAGGCGGTGGAGCCGATGGAGGCAGCGGTCGGGACCATGGCTTCGGATCCGCTGGTCAATGATCATCTGGGCGATATCTACTGGATGGTGGGGCGCCACCGCGAGGCCGAGATTCAGTGGCGCCGTGCCCTGTCGCTGGAACCGACCGACAGCGGCGATGTCGATCCGGACCGGATACGGGCCAAGCTGGATCAGGGGCTTGATGCGGTGCTGGCAGGGGAAAAGGCGGGCGATACCGCTGGTGCTCCGCATCCGCAGCAGGCCGAGTCCACCACCGCATCCGAGTGATTGCAGGCGATGACGCATGACGCGGTGGTCGAGCCGGCGCCGGCCAAGCTGAACCTTGCGCTGCATGTGACCGGGCGCCGGGGTGACGGCTATCACCTGCTGGATTCTCTGGTCGCCTTTGCCGCGACCGGCGACGAGGTGCAGCTTTCGCTCGGCCCCCTGTCCCTGCAGGTGACCGGACCCTTCGCGCCGGGGCTGGCGGCGGACGAGGATAATCTCTGCCTGCGGGCCGCGCGGCTGGCCGCGGCCGAGGCGGCGATCGTTCTGGACAAGCGCCTGCCCGTGGCCTCGGGGATCGGCGGCGGCTCGGCCGATGCGGCGGCGGTGCTGCGCGGTCTGGCGCGGATGGGCCATGCCCTGCCGGACATGCCGGAACGGCTGGGCGCGGATGTGCCGGTCTGCCTGCTCTCGGCGCCCGCGCGCATGCGGGGCGTGGGCGCGATCGTGACGCCCCTGCCAGCCTTGCCGCCAGTCCCGGTGGTGCTGGCCAATCCCGGCGTAGCGGTTGCCACGCCGAAGGTTTTCGGGGCCTTGGAACGGACTGACAATCCGCCGCTGCCCGACATCCCCCGCTTCGCCGATCTGGCCGCGCTGATCGGCTGGCTGCGCGGAACCCGCAACGACCTCGAGCCTCCGGCGCTGCGGCTTGCGCCGGTGATCGCCCGGGTCCTGGCCGCGCTGACCGCCCAAGGGGCCGGTTTCGCGCGTATGTCCGGGTCGGGGGCCACCTGTTTCGGGCTGTTTGCCGCTGCGGCGCAGGCCGACAAGGCCGCCAAAGCATTGAAACAGCATGGCTGGTGGGCGGTGGCAACGGAACTGGCACCGCCGCTGCGGCCCCGCTAGACTGCGCCGGAAACAAGCGGAGGGAAGCCATGCTGCGTCTTGGCGTCAATATCGATCACGTCGCCACCATCCGGAACGCCCGCGGCACGCCCTGGCCCGATCCGCTGCGTGCCGCGCGTATCGCCGAAGAGGCCGGCGCCGACGGCATCACCGCCCATCTGCGCGAGGATCGCCGCCATATCAGCGATGCCGATATCGATGCGCTGATGGCGGGCCTGCGCCTGCCCCTGAACCTCGAGATGGCGGCCACCCCCGAGATGCAGCGGATCGCGCTGCGCCACCGGCCGCATGCGGTCTGCATCGTGCCCGAGAAACGCGAGGAACGCACGACCGAGGGTGGGCTGGACGTTGCCGGCAACGAGGCCATGCTGGCCGATTTCATCGCGCCCCTGCGTGAGGCGGGCAGCCGGGTGTCGATGTTCATCGGCCACGAGCCCGCCCAGATCGAGGCCGCCGCCCGCATCGGCGCCGCGGTCGTGGAACTGCATACCGGCGCCTATTGCGATTACGACACCGAGGGGCGGAGCGAGGACCGCGATGCCGAACTGGCCGGGCTGCGCGCGGGCGCCGCGCTGGCCGCCTCGCTGGGGCTGGAGGTTCATGCCGGCCACGGGCTGACCTTCGATACCGTCGGTCCCATCGCCGCATTGCCGCAGGTTGCCGAATTGAACATCGGGCACTTCCTGATCGCCGAGTCGGTCTTTACCGGGCTGGGTGCTGCCATCCGCGAGATGCGCCGCTGCATGGACGAGGCGCGGCGATGATCCGAACCACCGTCGCGGCGCCTGAGCCGGGCACCCGTCGTCACCATCGGCCAGCAGGCCGACGGATGCCTCGCGGCTTCTTCTTCATTCAAATATCCATGATCCCGCCGGGGCCGTCCTTGGCATGATCCTCGGCATCGGCACCGACCTCGCGAATATCGAGCGGATTCAGGGCACGCTGGACCGTTTTGGCGACCGTTTCCGCAACCGGGTCTTCACCGAGACGGAACTGGCCAAGGCGGCGCGCCGCAAGGACGAGGCCGGAACCCTGGCCAAGCGGTGGGCCGCGAAGGAGGCATGCTCGAAGGCCCTGGGAACCGGGCTCGCCATGGGCATCAGCTGGCGCGACATGGCGGTCAGCAATCTGCGAAGCGGCCAGCCGGTGATGCATCTGACCGGCTGGGCGGCCGAAAGGCTGGCGCAGATGACCCCGCCCGGACACGAGGCCCTGGTCCATGTCACGCTGACCGACGATCACCCCTGGGCACAGGCCTTCGTGGTGATCGAGGCACGCCGGCTTGATGGCCCGCCTGCTTGACTTGCCCCCTTCAGCGGACCATGAACGCGCGATGACGCCGCAGCGCAATGCCACAAGGATCAGATCATGGCCGACAGTACGGCAGGCAAGAAAAAGGAAGGCCTCTGGGAGACGGTCAAGACCATCTTCTGGGCGCTGTTGATCGCCGGCATCTTCCGCACCCTGTTCTTCCAGCCCTTCTGGATCCCCTCGGGCAGCATGAAGGACACGCTGCTGATCGGCGACTTCCTGTTCGTCAACAAGATGGCTTACGGCTATGCGGCGGTGTCCTGCCCGTTCTCGCTGTGCCCGATCTCGGGGCGCATCCTCGAAAGCGCGCCCGAGCGCGGCGATGTCGTGGTGTTCCGGCATCCGACCCGCGGCGTCGATTTCATCAAGCGGGTGATCGGCCTGCCGGGTGACACCGTCCAGATGCGCAATGGTCGGCTGTGGCTCAATGGCGAGGAGGTGCCGACCGTCTCCGCCGGAGACTTCGTCGAGATCAAGGAACAGCAGGGTCCGCAGGGGCTGACCCCGCGCTGTGCCAATGACCCGGTGCAAGACGGCGGCGAATGCATCAAGCCGCGCTTTACCGAGACCCTGCCGAACGGCGTCAGCCATGACATCCTGAACATCACCGATGGCTGGATCGCCGATGACACGCCGACCTTCACCGTGCCCGAGGGCCAGTATTTCTTCATGGGCGACAACCGCGACAATTCCGAGGATTCGCGCTTTCCCCAGCAGGTCGGGGGGCTTGGCTTCGTGCCGGCCGAATTCCTGATCGGTCGCGCCGACCGGATCATGTTCTCCTCGGCCGGGCGCTCGCTTCTGTATTTCTGGACCTGGCGGGCCGACCGTTTCTTCAAGGCGGTGGAGTGAAGCCCGGCGCCGACATAACCGCCTTCATGGAACGCCTGGGCCACGACTTCGCGCGGCCCGAACTGCTGATCCGCGCGCTGACCCATGGCTCGATCGCCAGCGCGACGCGGCCCGACAACCAGCGGTTGGAGTTTCTGGGCGACCGGGTTCTGGGGCTGGTCATGGCCGAGGCGCTGTTCCGGGCCGACCGCCAGGCCAGCGAGGGCCAGCTTGCCCCGCGCTTCAACGCGCTGGTCCGGGGCGAGACCTGCGCCGCCATCGCCCGGCAGATCGGGCTGGGCGAGGTGCTGAAGCTGGGTCGCTCGGAAATGCTGTCGGGCGGGCGCCGCAAGGAGGCGCTGCTGGCCGACGCGATGGAGGCGGTGCTGGCCGCGATCTACCTGGATGCCGGTTTCGAGGTCGCGCGCGAGGTGGTCCTGCGGCTGTGGCAGGATCGTCTGGACAGCCTCGAGGACGACCCCCGCGACGCCAAGACCGCCCTGCAGGAATGGGCGCAGGCCAACGGCATGCCGCCGCCGGCCTATGAGCAGACCGAACGCGGCGGCCCCGACCATGCGCCCGTCTTTCACATCACCGTGCGTCTCAGCGATGGCCGCGAGGCGCGGGCGAGGGGCGCGGGCACCAAGCGCAGTATCGAACAGGCCGCCGCCCAGGCCCTGCTGGACCGGCTGGAGGGCCGCGAATGACCGACACCACCACCCGCGCGGGCTTTGTCGCGCTGATCGGCGAGCCCAATGCCGGCAAGTCCACCCTGCTGAACCGCATGGTCGGCGCCAAGGTCAGCATCGTGACCCACAAGGTCCAGACCACCCGCGCCCGCATCCGCGGCATCGCCATCGCAGACGCCAGCCAGATCGTCTTTGTCGACACGCCCGGCATCTTTCGTCCGCGCCGCCGGCTGGACCGTTCCATGGTCGCCGCCGCCTGGGGCGGGGCGTCGGATGCCGATATCATCCTCTTGCTGATCGAGGCGCATCGCGGACTGACCGATGGTGCGCGGGCGATCATCGACCAGTTGTCCGGGCTGGACCGCAAGACCCCGGTGGCGCTGATCATCAACAAGATCGACCGGGTGAAGTCCGAGGTCCTGCTGGCTCTGTCGCAGCAATTGAACGAGGCGTTCCCGTTCGAGCGGACCTTCATGATCTCGGCTGAAAAGGGTTATGGCTGCGACGACCTGCGCGACTGGCTGGCCGGCTCGCTGCCCGAAGGCCCCTGGCTTTACCCCGAGGATCAGATCGCCGATCTGCCCATGCGCATGATCGCCGCCGAGATCACCCGCGAAAAGCTGACCCTGCGGCTGCATGAGGAAATCCCCTACCAGCTGACGGTCGAGACCGAGGCCTGGGAGGAACGCAAGGACGGATCGGCCAAGGTCGATCAGGTGATCTATGTGTCGCGGCCCGGTCACAAGGGCATCGTTCTGGGCAAGGGCGGCGAGACGGTGAAGGCCGTCGGGCAGGCGGCGCGAGCCGAACTGGAAGAGTTCATGGGCCGTCGCGTGCATCTGTTCCTGCAGGTCCGGGTGCGCGAGAACTGGCAGGAAGAGGCCGAACGCTATGGCGAGATCGGCCTCGATTTCCGTGATGGCGACTAGGCAGGGGCATGGCTGAGCCGCGGCTGGCCGCCGGCGTCTGGGTCGCGGCCTATCTGGCGCGGCTGGGGCTGGCCAATATCCCGGCCTATGTGGTGGCGCATGGCGACGAGACCGCCGGCGCGGTGCTGGTCAAATGCGCCCGGCTGGACGGCACCGCGCAGCTTTATGCCCGCGAATGGGATTTCGAGACCGACCGGCGCCCCTGGCAGGTCACGGCAGACGGGCCCGAGCCCGAAGTCGATGCAGCCATCCGCCGCCAGCGCGGTTTCGACCCCGACCTCTGGGTGATCGAGATCGAGAGCCGGGACGGACGGACCTTGCTGGATCAGGACGGGCTGACCTGAACCGCGTCGGTCCGGGCCGGAGGCTCTGGCGCAGGCTTGGTTTGCAGCATATGCAATTCGCATGAGCATGTCGCAACCTCAGACGGGCGATTCGCCCCGCGGACTGGCCTATGCGCTGGCGGCCTATGGGCTGTGGGGCGTGCTGCCGCTTTACATGAAGGCGATGGCGCATATCCCGCCGACCGAGATCATCGCCCACCGGGTCCTGTGGTCGCTGCCGATCGCCGCGGCGGTCCTTCTGTGGCAGCGTCGCGCGGCCGATGTGGTGGCGGCGATCAGGAACCCGCGCCTGCTGGCGATGGCGGCGCTGACGGCGACGCTGATCTCGGTCAACTGGCTGATCTATGTCTGGGCGATCGCCAACGATCAGACCCTGAATGCCGCGCTTGGCTATTATGTCAACCCGCTGTTCAGCGTCCTGGTGGGGGCCACGCTCTTGCGCGAAAAGCTGTCCCGGGCGCAACTGGTCGCGGTCGCGCTGGCCGCCGCGGCGGTGGCGGTCCTGACCGTTCAGATGGGGCGGCTGCCCGCCGTGGCATTGGGTCTGACACTCAGTTGGGGGCTTTATGCGCTGTGCAAGAAAAGCCTGCCGCTGGGGCCCAATCAGGGTTTCACGCTGGAGGTGTTGCTGCTGACGCCGCCCGCGCTGGCCTATCTTCTGTGGCTGTCGGTGAATGGGCAGTCGCATTTCGCCGCCGGAAACCTGACCGATACGCTGCTGCTGATCGGCTGCGGCCCGATCACGGCGATTCCGCTGCTGTTCTATGCCAACGGGGCCAAGCTGCTGCGCCTGTCGACCATCGGGTTGCTGCAATATCTCACCCCGACCATGGTTTTCCTCTGCGCCGTGCTGATCTTCGGAGAGCCGATGGGAACGGCCCGGATGATCGCCTTCCCGATGATCTGGGCGGCCTTGGCCATCTATTCGTTCAGCCTGCTGCGCGGCGCCGGTCTGGCGCGCCGGGCGCGCCGCGGCGGAACCACCCATCGCGCCCAATAGGCGGGTCATCTGCCGGCACGGGCCGATCCTCTTGTTCCCGCCGTCCCGGCGTGACAGCCTTGTGATCGCATCGCTTCAGGAGGCAGGACATGACGCATCCCCGGCAGCGGATCACGCTGGTCACCCTTGGCGTGGCCGATCTGGATCGCGCGCGCGATTTCTATGCGGCATGGGGCTGGCAGCCGCATCCTTCCCCGCCGGAGGGGGTGTGCTTCTACCAGATGCAGGGTGCGGTGCTGGCATTGTTCGGGTTGGCGGATCTGGCCGCCGATCAGGGCCGGCCCGGCGCGGCCTTAGGGACCGGTGCCGTGACGCTGGCGCAGAACTGCACCGATGATGCCGAGACGGATGCCGTCTTCGCGGCGGCGCTGGCGGCCGGCGCGACCTGCCTGAAACGCCCCGAAAAGGTGTTCTGGGGCGGCTATTCCGGCTATTTTGCCGATCCCGACGGGCATGTCTGGGAAATCGCCACCAACCCGTTCTGGCCGCTGGCCGAGGATGGCTCGCTGACGCTGCCCGAGGGCTGAGACGGGCGATGGAGTGGCAGGCCGAAGGCACGGTGATCGCGCGCCGCCCGCATGGCGAGACGGCGGTGATCATCGACGTGCTGACGGCCCGGCACGGCCGCCATGCCGGGCTGGTGCCGGGCGGGGCCTCGCGCAAGCGGGCGGCGATGTTGCAGCCGGGGTCACGGCTGGACCTGCGCTGGCGGGCGCGCAGCGACGAGCAACTGGGCCATTTCAGCGCCGAACCGGTCCGGCTGCGCGCCGGGCTGCTGGGCGACCCGCTGGCGCTGGCCGGGCTGAACGCGGTCTGCGCGCTGCTGGTCTTTGCGCTGCCCGAACGCGACCCGCATCCGGCGCTGGTCGCCATGACCGAGACCCTGCTGGACGCCATGGAGGCGGGCGGCGACTGGGCCGAGCACTATCTGGCTTGGGAAATGCGGCTGCTGGACGAGATGGGTTTCGGGCTTGACCTGTCGTCCTGCGCCGTCACCGGCGCGCGTGAGGGACTGGCCTATGTCAGCCCGCGCTCGGGGCGCGCGGTCAGCCGGGCCGGGGCCGGCGAATGGGCCGACCGCTTGCTGCCCCTGCCGGCATTGATGGGGGGCGCGGGCGACAACCGTGGCAGGGGGCTGGCCGAAGGGCTGGCCATTACCGGGCATTTCCTGGAAACGCGGCTTGCGGCGCAACTGGTCGGCCGGCCGCTGCCAGCCGCCCGCGGGCGGCTGCTGCGGCGTCTGGAGACGGCCGAGGGCTGATCGCTACTGGGTGCCGCGCGCCTGCTCAAGCGCGCTGACGCTGCTGGCGCGGACACCATGCTCAAAGACCAGCCAGGTCGAGGGCGACTTGACCTTCAGCACGCCGCCAAAGAATTCCATCTCGGTCGCCTGCTGCAGCACCGAGAGGTAACGGTTCTCCAGCTTCAGATCCTTGCAGGCCATCTTGGTCGAGATGATCGGCGACAGGGCGACGGCAGGCAGTTCGGCATTATTGGCCGCCGAATAGCTGTTGCACGGACCTTGCCCCGAGACCCGCTGCTCCTCGACCAGCAGCGTGACGTTGCGCAGCGGCACCGCGGCCCCGTCCATTCCGACCAGCACATAGTTCCCGCCGGGAATGAAGCCCCGATCCTCTCCGTCGACCACGGTGGTTGTCGGTTCACAGGCGGCCAGTGCCAGGCCGGCAACGGTCATTGCGCCGGCTATTCCGAGGCGTGATGGGCGGGGCATGATCAATCTCCTTGGGCAAACAACGGATGGAAACGCGGTGAATCCGCTTTGGTTCCAGCAATGTAGCCCAGTTTGACCTAGCCCAACAGCCGCCGCGCGATCACCTGCGCCTGAATCTCGGCCGCACCCTCGAAGATGTTGAGGATGCGGGCGTCGCACAGGACCCGGCTGATCTGGTATTCCAGCGCGAAGCCGTTGCCACCATGGATCTGCAGCGCATTGTCGGCGCAGGCCCAGGCAATGCGTGCGCCCAGAAGCTTGGCCATGCCGGCCTCGAGGTCGCAGCGATGGCCGTGATCCTTTTCCCAGGCGCTGAAATAGGTCAGCTGGCGGGCGATCATGATCTCGACCGCCATCATCGCCAGCTTGTCGGCGACGCGCGGGAACCGGACCAGCGGCTGGCCGAACTGCTTGCGGTCCAGCGCGTATTGCAGCCCCAGTTCCAGCGCGTTCTGGGCCACGCCGATGGCGCGGGCGGCGGTCTGGATGCGGGCCGATTCGAAGGTCTGCATCAGTTGCTTGAAGCCCTGCCCGGTGACCCCGCCCAGCAGGTTCTCGCCCTTCACCTCGAAGCCGTCGAAGCCAAGTTCGTATTCCTTCATGCCGCGATAACCCAGCACCTCGATCTCGCCGCCGGTCATGCCGGGGGTGGGGAAGGGGTCGGCATCGTCTCCCGGGGTCTTCTCGGCCAGGAACATCGACAGGCCGCGATAGTCGCTGGTGTCGGGATCGGTGCGGGCCAGCAGGGTCATCACATGGGTGCGGGCGGCATGGGTGATCCAGGTCTTGTTGCCGGTCACCTTCCAGTTGTCGCCATCCTTCACCGCCCGGGTGCGCAGGCTGCCCAGATCGCTGCCGGTATTGGGTTCGGTGAAGACGGCGGTGGGCAGGATCTCGCCGCTGGCCAGCTTTGGCAGCCAGTGTTCCTTCTGCTCATCCGTGCCGCCGCCGATGATCAGTTCCGCCGCGATCTCGCTGCGGGTGCCAAGACTGCCGACGCCGATATAGCCGCGCGACAGTTCCTCGGAGACGACGACCATCGCCGCCTTGGACATGCCGAGGCCGCCCAGTTCCTCGGGGATGGTCAGGCCGAAGACGCCCAGTTCGGACAGTTCCTCGATGATCTCGATCGGGATCAGCTGGTCCTTCAGGTGCCATTCATGGGCGTGGGGCACGACCTTGTCGTCGGCCCAGCGGCGGAACTGGTCACGGATCATCTCCAGATCCTCGTCCAGCCCGGTGGCGCCGAAGGTGGCGCTGCCCTGATTGTCGGCGATCAGTTCGGCCAGCCGGGCGCGCGCCTGCGGGTTGTTGCCGGACATCAGGCCCCGCGCCGCCTGCGAGGGCTGCCAGTCGATGCCCAGATCCGAAAGCCGGGCGAATTCGTTCTGGCTCATCAGGATGCCGCCGGCGATCTGGGTCAGATATTCGCCAAAGCCGATCTGCGCGATCAGCCCCTCGATCTCGCCCGAGACGCGGTCGGACCAGGCGGAGAGCTGTTTCAGCGCCTCGACATAGGTGGCCAGCCAGGACAGCGCATGGGCGGCGTGCTGATGCTGTTCCAGCAGAGCCGCATCGACCTTGCCTTCGGGCGCGACCATGGCCCGCAGGGCCTCGGTCGCGCGGCTCTGCAGATCCTCGATCTCGGACAGAACGGCTTGGGTTTCCTGCGGCATGTCTTTCATCGATTCGTCCTCTTTCGGCATCGCAGCATAGCTAGGCCTTTCGCAGATGCAGCGCAACTATAATGCGCATCAAAGGCTGTTTGCGACCTAAAATGTCTCACCTGCCAAACCGTGGCGCCGGGATATTTGGTTGAAGAAGAAGCGGGATTTCCATTCCCTCGTGGCGCGGCTAGCGTCGCCGCCATGTTCGGGCTGGAGACATGGCAATTCTGGACGGCGATGGCCGTGACCGCCTTCGCGGGTTTCGTGAAGGGCGCGATCGGCTTTGCCATGCCGATCATCACCATGTCAGCCTTTGGCTCAATCATGTCGCCGACGACGGCGCTGGCGGCGCTGATCCTGCCGACGCTGGTGACCAATATCCAGCAGGCCGGCCGGCAGGGCCCGGCCGAAGCCTGGCGCTCGGTCGTCCGTTTCCGCTGGCATATCGGGATGGTGCTGATCTTCATCTGCGTCTCGGCCAGTTTCGCCCGCGGCATCCCGAAAAGCCTGATGTTCGCGCTGCTGGGGGTACCGATCGTCGGCTTCGCCCTGTGGCAACTGTCCGGGCGGCCGCTGGCCCTGCCGCTGCATCACCGCCGCCGGGCCGAGATCGTGACCGGCATCATCGGCGGGCTCTATGGCGGGATTTCGGGCATCTGGGGGCCGCCGCTGATCGTGCTCTTGCTGTCGCTGGGCGTCGAAAAGCGCGAACAGGTGCGCATCCAGGGCGTGGTCTTCCTCTTGGGGGCGGTGACGATGACCGTGGCGCATCTGACCACCGGTGTGCTGAACGCGCAGACCCTGCCCCTGTCCGCAGTGCTGTGCATCCCGGCCTTTGCCGGCATGATGGCGGGCTTTGCCTTGCAGGACCGGCTGGATGTGGTGCAGTTTCGGCGCTGGACCCTGATCCTGCTGGTGCTGAGCGGCGGGAACCTGATCCGCCGGGCCTTTGCATCATGGGACTGAGATGACCGACGCCGCCGACCTGACCGTCCGCCTGATCCGCTGCCCCTCGGTCACCCCCGAAGAGGCCGGCGCGCTGGTGCTGCTGGCCGATCTGCTGAAAGACGCGGGCTTCGAGGTGCATCGCGTGGACCGCAACGGTACGCCGAACCTGTTTGCCCGCTGGGGGGCGCGGGGCGCGCGCAGCTTTGGCTTCAACGGCCATACCGACGTGGTGCCGCCGGGCGATTTGGGATCCTGGACGCATCCGCCCTTCAGCGGCCATGTTGAGGATGGCACGATCTGGGGTCGGGGCGCGACCGACATGAAGTCGGGCGTCGCGGCCTTCGTCGCGGCGGCGGTGGATTTCGTCACCGAAACGCCACCCGACGGCGCCGTGATCCTGACCATCACCGGCGACGAAGAGGGGCCGGGCCGCGACGGCACCCGCGCGCTGCTGGACTGGATGGCCGAAAAAGGCGAGCGGATGGATGTCTGCATCGTCGGCGAGCCCACGAATCCCGAACTGATGGGCGAGATGATGAAGATCGGCCGGCGCGGCTCGGTCACCTTCCGGATTGCCGCGCAGGGGGTGCAGGGCCATGCCGCCTATCCGCATCGGGCCAGGAACCCGCTGCATGCGCTGACCCGCTATCTGAACGACCTGATCGCCGCGCCGCTGGATCAGGGTACGGCGCATTTCGACCCGTCCGGGTTGCAGATCACCAGCATCGATTGCGGCAATCCGGCCTCAAACGTGATCCCCGAACGCGCCTCGGCCGTGGTCAATATCCGCTTCAACGATCTGCACAGCGGCGCCTCGCTGACCCGCGATCTGACCGAACGCGCCCAAAGCGTCAGCGAGGAAACCGGCGTCACGCTGACGGTCGAGGCCGACATCTCGGGCGAGGCCTTCCTGACCGAGCCCGGCCCCTTCGTCGATCTGGTGCGCGGCGTGGTGCGCGAGGAAACCGGCCGCGACCCGGAACTGTCGACCTCGGGCGGCACATCGGATGCGCGTTTCGTCAAGGATCACTGCCCGGTGGTCGAATTCGGGCTGGTCGGCCGCTTCATGCATCAGGTCGATGAGCGGGTGCCCGTGGCCGAAATTCAGCAGCTGCAAACCATCTACAGGCGCATTCTGGAAAGATTTTTCACATGAGGCGCGGATGAGGATCGAGCAGACCGAGGATATCGCCGCCTGCCGCGCCCTGCGCCGCAGGGTGTTCATCGAGGAGCAGGGCGTGTCCGAGGCCGACGAGATGGACGATCTGGACGGGCAGGCGATCCATCTGCTGGCCTTCCAGGACGGCCAAGCGGTCGGCAGCGCGCGGCTGCTGCTGCAGGGCCATATCGGCAAGATCGGCCGGGTCTGCGTGCTGCCCGAGGCGCGCGGCACCGGGCTGGGCCGGCAGCTGATCCGCGCCTCGATGGATGTTCTGCGCGGCCGGCCCGGCATCACCCATGCGAAGCTGGGCGCCCAGACCCATGCCATCGGCTTCTACGAAAAGCTGGGCTTCGCTGCCCTGGGCGAGGTTTACGACGATGCCGGCATCCCGCATCGGGACATGATCCGCGAACTCTGATATGCCCGGCGCAATCGCCCCAATCCGCAGGCCCGCAAGATGACCCAGCTCCCCAGCAAGCAGCAGATCATGGACTGGGTGGCCGAGAACCCCGACGCCAATTCCAAGCGCGATATCGCCAAGGCCTTCGGCATCAAGGGCGCGCTGCGGATCGAACTGAAGCGGCTGCTGAAGGAACTCGAGGCCGAGGGTCATCTGGAACGCCGCCGCCGGCACTATCTGGACGCCGAGAAGCTGCCGCCGGTGACGGTGCTGGAACTGCTGGCCCCGGACGGTTCGGGCGACCTGTTCGCGCGCCCGCTGGAATGGCATGGCGACGGGCCGATGCCGCGCATCCTCTATCTGCCGCGTGACAGCGACTCCGCGCTTGGCCGGGGCGAACGCTTCCTGGCCCGGCTGGTCGAGGTCACGGGCGAGGATCACCAGTATCAGGCCCGGCTGATGCGTCGCATCACCGCCACCCCGCAGCGCATCACCGGCATCTTCCGCAAGGAGACCGAGGGCGGCCGGATCATCCCCATCGACAAGGGCCAGGACCGCGAATGGCGGGTTCGGGCGGATGCCACGCAGGGGGCGCAGAATGGCGAACTGGTGCAGGCCGAACAGATCGGCCCCAGGGGGCGGCTGGGCCCGCCCATGGCACGGATCATCGAAAGGCTGGGCGACCCCTCGGCGCCGCGCTCGGTCAGCCTGATCGCCATCCACCAGCACGGCATCCCCGACGAATTCCCCGCTGCGGTGATCTCCGAGGCCGAGGCGCAGAAGCCCGC
Source organism: Paracoccus marinaquae (assembly GCF_018860165.1). Lineage (GTDB taxonomy): Bacteria > Pseudomonadota > Alphaproteobacteria > Rhodobacterales > Rhodobacteraceae > Paracoccus > Paracoccus marinaquae. The sequence continues at coordinate 105,580 of NZ_JAHKNG010000006.1, read as the reverse complement.
CACCATGGAGGGGCGCGAGGATCTGCGCGATCTGCCGCTGATCACCATCGATCCGTCGGATGCCCGCGACCGCGACGACGCCGTGGCCGCGGTCATCGAGGAAGACGGCGGCGCCACCATCTGGGTCGCCATCGCGGACGTCGCCCACTACGTCAGCCCCGGCTCGGCGCTGGACCGCGAGGCCTGGACGCGCGGCAACTCGACCTATTTCCCCGACCGGGTGGTGCCGATGCTGCCCGAGGCGCTGTCGGCGGATCTGTGCTCGCTGCACGAGAATGTGGATCGGGCGGTGATCGCGGTGCGCATGCGGCTGGACGCGCAGGGCAACAAGATCAGCCACAATTTCCACCGCGGCATGATGTCCAGCCGCGCCAGCCTTGCCTATGCACAGGCGCAGGCGGCGGCGGATGGCAATCCCGACGACCAGACGGCCGCGCTGATCGACAGCGTCATCCGGCCGCTCTGGCATGCCTACGGACTGCTGCAACAGGCCCGCCACCGCCGCCAGCCGCTGGATCTGGACCTGCCCGAACGCCGGATCGAACTGACCGCCGATGGCCGGGTGAAATCGGTGAACTTCCGCGACCGCTTCGACGCCCACCGGCTGATCGAGGAATTCATGGTGCTGGCCAATGTCGCCGCCGCCGAGGAACTGACCCGGCGGCAGCGTCCGCTGCTGTTCCGGGTCCATGAAGAGCCGACGCTGGAAAAGATCGAGGCGCTGCGCGAGGTGGCGCAGGCCTCGGGCTTCACTCTGGCCAAGGGGCAGGTCCTGCAGACCAGCCAGCTGAACCGGCTGCTGGCACAATCCGAGGGCACCGATTTCGACGAGCTGATCAACATCACCACCCTGCGCTCGATGACCCAGGCCTATTACCACCCGGAAAACTTCGGCCATTTCGGGCTGGCGCTGAAAAGCTACGCGCATTTCACCTCGCCCATCCGGCGCTATTCCGACCTGATCGTGCATCGTGCGCTGATCTCGGGCCACGGCTGGGGCAAGGACGGGCTCAGTCAGGATGACATGGCGCGCCTGTCCGACACCGCCACCCATATCAGCGAGACCGAGCGCCGCTCGATGGCGGCCGAGCGCGACACCACCGACCGTTATCTGGCCGCCTATCTGGCCGACCGGGTCGGCACCGAGATGACCGGCCGGATCAGCGGTATCCAGCGCTTCGGCGCCTTCGTGAAACTGGACGAGACCGGCGCCGACGGCCTGCTGCCGATCCGCGAGATCGGCCGCGAATATTTCCACTTCGACCCCGAGGCGCAGATGCTGATCGGCGCCGATACCGGGCTGGAGATCGGCATCGGCCAGCGCGTCACCGTGCGCCTGACCGAGGCCATCCCGACCACCGGCGGCCTGACGCTGGAACTGATCGAGCTCGAGGGCAAGCCGCTGCCGCGCGGCCCGCAAAAGGGCAGGCGCGGCCAGGGCCCGCGCCGCATCTCGGTGAAATCCCGCCTCGCCGAGATCAAGCGCGCCAGCAAGCGCCGGCGCAAGAGATAGGGGCGGCCTGACCGGCCCCCTCGCGCTCTTTCCAAATACCTTCGGGGGTGTGGGGGCAGACAGCCCCCACCGCTACAGCAGATACAGCAGCCCCCCGATCAGCACCCCGGTGATCACCAGCAGCACCATGCAGAAGCCCATGATGTCGCGCGCCTTCAGCCCGGCGATGCCCAGCATCGGCAGGGCCCAGAACGGCTGCAGCAGGTTGGTCCAGGCATCGCCCCAGGCCACGCCCATCGAGACCCGCGCGATATCGGCGCCAAGCGCCTCGGCGGCCGGCAGCATCACCGGCGCCTGCACCGCCCATTGCCCGCCGCCCGAGGGCACGAAGATATTGACGATCCCGGCACTGATGAAGCTCCAGAAGGGCAGCGTCTCGGCGGTCGAGATCGAGACGAACCATTCCGACAGGCTGGCGGCCAGGCCGCTCTGGGTCATGATCGCCATGATGCCGGCATAGAAGGGGAACTGGATGACGATGCCGGCGCCGCCGCGTACACCCTCGTCCAGCGCCGCCAGCAGGCTGCGCGGGGTGCCGTGGCAGATGATGCCCAGAAACAGGAACAGGAAATTCACCACGTTCAGGTTGATGCCGCCGCCGCCGGCGAAATACAGCGCCAGCCAGATCAGTCCCGGCACGCCCACCAGCCACATCAGAACGGGGCTGTTTTCCAGCCGCTCGGCCGGGGTGGCATGGGCGGGCAGCGACGCCCGTTGCGCGTCCATGCCCAGGCGCGCCGGATCGACCAGAACCTGTTCGGATTCCAGCGGCAGCATCATCCGGTTCGCCAGCGGCAGCACGATCACCACCGCGGCGACGATGATCAGGTTCCAGACCGAGAAGATGGTGTCCGAGGTCGGGATCACCCCGATCTGATCCTGGGTGAAATGTCCCTCGGTGGCGATGGTCAGCGGGATCGAGCCCGACAGCCCGCCATGCCAGATCAGGAAGCCGGAATAGGCCGAGGCGACAAGCAGCCGGTAATCGACACGGATCTGCCGCGCCAGTTCCTTGGCGAAGATGGCGCCGACGACCAGCCCGAAGCCCCAGTTGATCCAGCTTGCGGCCAGCGACACCAAGGTGACCAGAACGATCGCGGAGCCGCGGGAATGCGCCAGACCGGCGATCCGCTCGAGGATCCGCCGCACCGGGGGCGAACTGGCAAGGATGAAGCCGGTGACCAGAACCAGCAGCATCTGCATGGCGAATTGCAGCAGCGCCCAGAATCCGTCGCCCCACATCCGGACCAGCGCGACGGGCGAAGTACCCTCGGAGGCGATCGCCGCCACCGCCGCGACCAGCGTCAGGATGATGACGAAGATGAAGGCATCGGGCAGCCAGCGCTCCATCAGGCGCGTGGCGGGACGGGACAGGGCTCTCAGCATGGGGTTCCTCCTCTGCGGGTCGTGCGGCAGGCTGCGGCAGCGCAGCAGGAAGTGCAACCCGACAGGCGCTTTGGGCCGCGCAGACGGCCAAAGCGCAACGAAGGCTAAGGCCGTCCGGCGGGGTTCAGTTCTCGCGGAAGGCGCGGTTGAAATAATCGCTCAGCGGTTTCACCAGATAGGTCATCGGGCTGCGCTCGCCGGTCTGGATATAGACCTCGACCGGCATGCCGGGGATCAGGGCCAGATCGCCCAGCTTGGCGAGTTCCTCGGGCGGGATCGTCACCTCGGCCCGGTAATAGGGCATCCGCGTCGCCTCGTCGATCAGCGCGTCGGCCGAGACCCTTTGCAGGACGCCGTCGATCTCGGGCGTGGTGCGCGAGGAGAAGGACGAAAAGCGCAGCACGACCGGCTGGCCGGGGCTGACCTCATCGACATTGATGGTGGCGAGGCGCGCGCCGATCACCAGCGGCCGGTCCTGCGGAACGATATACATCACCGGATCGGCCGGGCGGATGACCGAGCGGGGCGTGGTGACCTGCAGGTTGTAGATGATGCCGGCCACCGGGGCGCGGATTTCCAGCCGCTCGATCTGTTCGCGCAGGCTGCGGCGGCGCTCGGCCAGTTCCAGCTCGCGATAGCCCAGATCGCGCAGCTGGGTTTCGGCCTCTTCCCGCCGCTCGGCGCCCAGCCGCAGGCGCTGGATGTCCAGCTCGGTCTGGCGGGTTTCCGCCGCGGCCCGGCTGGCCTGCAATTCGCCCAGCTGACCGTCCAGCCGCACGCCTTCGCGCTGCAGCGCCAGCACGCGCGAGGCCTGTGCCAGCCCGCGGTCAAACAGGCTCTGCTGATCCTCCAGTTCCTCGCCGATCAACTCGCGCTGACGCTTCAGCGCGTCGATCTGCGCGTCGATGCCGACCACTTGGGCCCTGACCTGTTCGGACTGTTTCTGCAACTGTTCCAGCGACCTTTGCAGCGTGTCGCGGCGGGTTTCGAACAGGCTGCGCTGGCCCGCGATCAGCGTCACCAGTTCCTCGTCCGATCGGGCCGCCTCGACCAGAGGCTCGGGGAAGGTGATGGTCTCAAGATCCGAGCGTTCGGCCTCGAGCCGGCCGCGCCGGGCGAGAATCTCGAAATACTGGCCCTCGACGATGGCAAGCTCGGTCGAGAGCAGCGTCCCGTCGAGGCCGATCAGCAACTGCCCGGCATCGACCATCTCGCCTTCCTTGACGGCGATCTTTTCGACCACGCCGCCATCCGGGTGCTGGACGACCTGTCGTTGCTGCTCGACCTCGACCTGTCCCGAGGCGACGACGGCGCCGGCGATGCGGCTTTGCCAGGCCCAGAGCCCGAACCCGCCGAACAGGATCGCGATCGCCACGAAGCCGGTCATCATCGAGCCGCGCACCGACCAGCGCCCGGCCTCGGGCACGGGGATCGGCTTGGGCGGGGGCGGCGGCGATGGCGGCGGCACGTTGCCGGCCGCAGGAGGGGTCGGGCGCCGCCTCACCACATCGGCCGGCCGGCCGGCCTGCGCCCCTGCGGGGGCGGCTGCAGGCTGGCCCGGCGCGGGCTGACCGGCAGGCGGGGGCGCGCTTGGCTGCGGCGGCATGGCGGCTTCGGGCGGCCGGGCGGTCACGGCCGGCTGGTCAGCCCCGTGGGGCAGTTGCGGCTGTTGCCGGTCTGGCGATGCGGCCGGTTTCTCTCCGGGGGCAGCAGGTCCCTCGCGGCGGTTGTCCTCGGTCATGCTACACCTCCGCCGCGGCCGGTTTCCTGCGCTTTCCTGATCTGGGCCGAGTTCTGGACCATCTCCTGCAGCACCTGATCGCGGGGTCCGAAGGCGCGGCGGATGCCCTGTTCCATTACCAGCAGCAATTCGCATTCATTGATGGCGGCGGGCCGGTGGGCCATGATGATCACCACGCCGCCCTGCGCCTTGACGCGCCGGATCGCGGCGTTCAGCGCCTCGGAACCCTGATTGTCGAGATTCGAATTCGGCTCGTCCAGCACCAGCAGCACCGGGTCGGGATAGAGCGCGCGGGCCAGTCCGATGCGCTGGATCTGGCCGCCCGACAGCCGCCCCGAGGTCTGGCTGATGCGCGTGTCATAGCCCTGAGGCAGATCGAGGATCATCTGATGCGCCGCGGCCGCCCGCGCCGCCCGGACCACCCGGTCGGGGTCGGGACTGGGCGAAAGCCGGGCGATATTGTCGGCGATGGTGCCGTCGAACAGCGTCACCTGCTGCGGCAGATAGCCGATCAGCGAGCCCAGAACATCCGGGTCGAACTGATCCAGCGTGGCGCCGCCCAGGCGGATCGAGCCCGCGCCGACCGGCCAGGCGCCGATCAATGCCCGCGCCAGCGTGGTCTTGCCCGCGCCCGAGGGGCCGATGACCCCCATCGCCTGTCCCGGCGGAACCATGAAGCTGACGCCGCGGACGGTGGCGATGCCCTGGCCCGGCGGCGCCACCGACAATTGCCGGACATCGATCCGGGCTTCGGGGCGGGGCAGGGGCGTCCTTTGGGTCTCGGGCGGTTGCCGCGACAGCAGGCGCGACAGCCGCTCCCACCCGTCCTGGGCGGCCTGCACGACGGCCCAGCCGCCGACCAGCTGATCGACCGGGGCCAGCGCCCGGCCCATCATGATCGACGCCGCGATCATCGCGCCGGGGGTCAGTTCCTGCTGCAGGACCAGCCAGGCCCCGGCGGCCAGCATCGCGCTTTGCAGGAACAGCCGGAAACTGCGCGAGAAGACCGTGAAGCCCGACGACAGATCCGCCCCGCGCACGGCATTGGTCTGGGCTTCCGAGCGGGCCCTGCGCCAGCGCGCGAAGGTGGCGCTGCGCATCCCGAGGGCGCCGATCACCTCGCCCTCGTCACGATACAGATCCGCCATCCGCTGGGCCTGGGTCGAGGCGATGGCGGATTGTTGCAGGGGGCGCTTGGTCAACCAGCGATTCGCGATGGTCGAGACCACCAGGATCGCACCGCCCACGGTCGCCACCACGCCGAGGAAGGGGTGGAAGATATAGACCGCGGCCAGAAACACCGGTGCCCAGGGAAGATCGAACAGCGCCAGCAGGACCGGCGAGCCGATGAAGCGCTGCACCGAATCAAGGTCGCGCAGGCCGCTGGCGGCGGCAGCCGATTCGTCGCCGGTGATCGCGCCCTCGCGCAAGGCGGCGGTGAAGACCCGGCCTTCCATCCGGTCGAGGAACCGCGCCGCGATCCGCTGGGTCACGCGATTTCGGGCCAGATCGACCACGCCCATCATCAGGAACAGGAACACCACCAGCACGAACAGCGCCACCAGCGTTTCCTCGGATTGCGAGCCCAGAACCCGGTCATAGACCTGCAGCATGAACAGCGGCCCGGTCAGCATCAGCAGGTTGACCACGGCCGAGAACAGCCCGACCGCCACGAACAGATGCAGTCCCGCCGCGCGGGCCTGGCGCAGCTCGCCGCCGCCATCCTGAAGAAATGGTGCCTTGCTCATGCCGGTCTCGTCCCCATGCCGTCGTCCCGTACTGTTGTCACGATGTTGCCGGGCTTGCCGCCCCGCGTCCCGACCATTATTCCCCTTTGAGCGCCGACTGCCAGCACACGCAAGGCCTTGCGCCGCTTTACGCCGAAAAGGTTAGGAATTCGCTTGCGCCATCCCATCCGCCTCATCACCTGTCTGTCGCTGGCCCTGACAATGGGTCTGGCGGGATGCGCCTCGCGGCCGGTCATGCAGGACGGGATTCTCATCAACGATCCCTACGAGGCGCAGAACCGCCGCGTCCATGCCTTCAACAAGGCGCTGGACGCAAAGATCGTCGGGCCGGTGTCCGATCTTGCCTTGTCAGACGACGAACCGGCGCCCGCCGGTACCGATGCGGGCGGGATCAAGCCGCTGGATCTGGTCATCAACATCGGGTCGAACCTGTCGCTGCCCGGCAAGGCTGTCAACAGCCTGTTGCAGGGACGCCCCGGACCGGCGGCGAAAAACATTTCCAGATTCGCGGTGAACTCGACGCTGGGGATCGCGGGCTTGCTGGATCCGGCCGGAAGCCACATGGGACTGACCGAGGTCGATACCGATTTCGGCGAGACGCTGGCGGTCTGGGGGGTGCCCGAGGGCGCCTATCTGGAACTGCCGGTGCTGGGCCCCTCGACCCAGCGGGACAGCTTTGGCAAGGGTGTCGACGTGCTGATCGATCCCTTTGGCCTCGTTCTCGACTGGTGGCCGGGCCGGGCGGTGGAATACACGCTGCGGATCGCCTCAAAAGCCGGTGAGCGGGCGCGTTTCGGGGATACAGTGGATAGCGTCCTGCAGGACAGTGCGGATAGTTATGCACAGACGCGGCTGATCTATCTGATGCACCGCCGCCACGATGTCGGAGAAGAGGGAGCCGAGTTTGACCCGTATGACGACCCCTATGCCGAACCCGGTCAGGAGGCCGGCTTCATCGACCCCTATGCCGCGGAGTGACCGCCGCTCGGTCCTGGCGCTGATCGCCGGGGCGGCGGTGCTGCTACCCCTTCGCCCGGCCCTCGCGCTTGACGCGAATGCCTCGCAGGCTTTGATCCGGAATGCGGTGACCGATGTCTATGCCGTGATCAATTCCGGCCAGCCTCCGGCGCAGATGTATCGCCAGTTCGAGGCGGTCCTGGCACGTTACGGTGACGTGAACATCATGGCGCGCTCGGTTCTGGGGCCGGCGGCACGCCAGATCGACGCCGCGCAGTTCGCGGCCTACCGGCAGGCCTTCCAGGGCTATATGGGGCGCAAATACGGCAAGCGGTTCCGAGAATTCGTCGGCGGCAAGGTCGAGGTCGGCGCCGCCCGCCCGCTGAAAAGCTATTACGCGGTGGATGCCACGGCCTATCTGAACGGCCGTGCGCCGATGGAGATCGAATGGCATGTCTCGGACAAGTCGGGCCGGGTGCTGTTCTTCAACCTCATCATCGAGGGCGTGAACATGCTGGCCAGCGAACGCGCCGAGATGGCGGCGATGCTGGCCCGCCGCAACGGCGACGTGGCCGCCCTGACCGCGGATCTGCAGAAGGCCGGCTGAGCCGGAGGGCCGGCGCCCGCGGGATGCGGGCGTCGGCCGTTCTCATAGGCGCTGCCGCACCCATTTCCAGCCGGTGATCATCGGCCGCACCAGATCCTCGTTCTTCCAGTAGCGGTAGAACAGGATCACGCCGATATGCAGCAGCACCAGCAGCAGGATGATATTGCTGCCCAGGCTGTGCCAGCCGACCGCCTTGCGGGCGGTCGATCGGGCCACCTGATCGGCCAGAGGCCCGACATTGATGAAATCGTCGGGGTCCGAGATCAGCCCCGTTCCGACCTGAAAGAACAGGGCCAGAAGCATCGCCACGACCGAAAGCGCCCCCAGCGGGTTATGTCCGGGCCAGTTGCTGGGCTGGCGGCTGCCGAGATGGCGCAGATAGTCCAGAATGGCGCGCGGGCCGCGGATGAAACTGGCGAAACGCGCCGGCTCAGGGCCGACAAAGCCCCAGATCACCCGAAAGACCAGCAGCGCCAGGATCGCAAATCCGGTAAGGAAATGCAGCGTCATGATATCCGGCCCGAACTGGCCCAGAAGCCAGTTCAGGATGACGAGGGCGGCCAGCAGCCAGTGAAAGACGCGCAGCGCCGGATCCCAGACCCGGACCCGGCGGGCTTCACCCTGCAGGCTCATTCGGGCTTGCGGAAATCGTCATGGCAGGCCTTGCAGGCGCCGCCCAGCTTCTGCAAGGCCGGGCCGACATTGGCCTGGCCGCCCATCACCGCCTCGGGGGCGCCGGTCGCGGCCTCGCGGAGACTGGCAAAGCGCTGCGCGAATTCCTCGGGCTTTTGCCAGATCGCGGGCAGGGCACGGGATTCTTCGGCCTCGCCATCCGCCGAGCCGGCGACGAACAGCGACGGCACGGTATAGTTCGTCAGTGTCGCGATATTCGCGGCGGCGGTGGAGGCGGCCCCCTCGTCATAGGCGATATCGCCTTTGGCCATGCCGGAAAGCTGGCCCATATTGATGGCAAGCAGTTCCATGTACCCCTGTCGGGCCTCGATGGCGACTTCTGCGGATTGCGCGGCTGCCATCACGGGAAAGGCAACAAGGCTTGCGACAACGGCGGACTTGATCAGACGCATGGCTGGCTCCTGCTGGATATGACGGGACGTTCTCCCGCCCCGACCTTGGCAGAGGCCGGGACAACGATCAACCTGACCGAACTCCGATCACGCCATTGGCATGAGGCGCCGGCGGTGCAGGCTGGTGCCAAGGCGGATCAGCCGTAAAGCTGCGTCACGCCGACCTGCTGGTGAATCCGGTTCACGATCTGCGGGTCGATGCCCAGGGCCTGGGCGAGGCCGTGGAGATATTCCGCCTCGCGCTGGTTGTCGAAATCGATCGCCATCAGCGACATCAGATAGACCTGCGGCTCCAGCCCCTGCGGTACCTCGCGGGCCAGGGCCTGCGGGTCGATCGGCGCGGCCATCTGTTCGCCGATGAACCGGCGCTCCTCGTCGTCCAGCCCGTCGCCGAGATGTCCAAGCAGACGCTGCTTTTCCTCCTCGTCGATCTTGCCGTCGGATTTCGCCGCCTGGATCATCGCCCGCAGCATCAGCCCGGCCACGGCATTCTGTTCGGGGGTGGGCGCGACCTCGGGTTCCTCTCCGGTCGAGATGGCGTCGTTGAACAACTCGCCAAAACTCGCGTCGTTGCTGGCCTGCGAACCTCTCCGGGCCAGCCCGCCGGCGGCCGTGCCCGCGGCGGCGCCGCCCAGCAATCCGCCCAGCAGGTCGCCCAGCCCCCCATCCGCGCGCGTTCCCGGGCGCCCGACGCCTGCCCGGCCCAGAACGTCACCCAGACCGCCGCTGCCGCCGGTGAGGCTGTCGAGGATTCCGCCAAGACCGCCCTGTGCGCCCGCCGATCGCTGACCGCCATAGCGGCTGCCCGTCCCGGGATTGCGGCGCCCGCCCAGCACCTGGCCCAGAGTCTCATTCAGGCTGCCGCCCGATGTGCCGCCGGCCAGCAGATCGTCCAGCAGCCCGCCGCCCGATCCGCGCCGGCTGGTCGTGCCGGTGCCCGGATTGCTGCGCCCCTGCCGCTGGCTCTGCATCATGGCGCCGACCCCCTTGGCCAATATGACGCCGGCGGCCACGCGGGCCAGAGTTTTCATCAGGCTCATGGTCTTGTCCTCTCCCTGTTGTCGCGGCCCGTGGCACCGCCTTTTCAGCAGAATGCTTCGCGGCGCATCCCGGTTCCCTCAGTCCCTGTCCGTCGCAGCCGGAATCGCAGCCGGCAAGGCCCCGGCTGCCCTTGATTTTTCCTCTGGCGCCTTTTAAATCGCGGCGCACGTTTAACCGGGGCCATCATCACGCCGCCCCGCGATCAGGAGGCCGTAGATGGCAAAGGCAAAGTTTGAACGGACGAAACCGCACGTCAATATCGGGACGATCGGTCACGTTGACCACGGCAAGACGACGCTGACGGCTGCGATCACGAAATATTTCGGCGATTTCAAGGCCTATGACCAGATCGACGGTGCGCCCGAGGAAAAGGCGCGCGGGATCACCATCTCGACCGCGCATGTGGAATACGAATCCGACGCGCGCCATTACGCGCATGTCGACTGCCCGGGCCACGCCGACTACGTCAAGAACATGATCACCGGTGCGGCGCAGATGGACGGCGCGATCCTGGTGGTGAACGCCGCCGACGGCCCGATGCCGCAGACGCGCGAGCATATCCTGCTGGGTCGCCAGGTCGGCATCCCCTACATGGTCGTCTACCTGAACAAGGTCGACCAGGTGGATGACGAGGAACTGCTGGAACTGGTCGAGATGGAGGTGCGCGAGCTGCTGTCCAGCTACGACTATCCGGGCGACGACATTCCGATCGTCAAGGGCTCGGCGCTGGCGGCGATGGAAGGCCGCGACCCGGAAATCGGCGAAAGCTCGATCCGCGCGCTGATCGCCGCGGTCGACGAATACATCCCGACGCCCGAGCGCGCCGTGGACCAGCCGTTCCTGATGCCGATCGAGGACGTGTTCTCGATCTCGGGCCGCGGCACGGTCGTGACCGGCCGGGTCGAGCGTGGCGCGGTGAACGTCGGCGACGAACTGGAAATCGTCGGCATCCGCCCGACCAAGAAGACCACCTGCACCGGCGTCGAGATGTTCCGCAAGCTGCTGGATCGCGGGGAAGCCGGCGACAACATCGGCGCGCTGCTGCGCGGCGTGGAACGTGACGGCGTCGAGCGCGGTCAGGTCCTGTGCAAGCCGGGTTCGGTGAAGCCGCACACGAAGTTCGAGGCCGAGGCCTATATCCTGACCAAGGAAGAGGGCGGCCGCCACACGCCGTTCTTCGCGAACTACCGTCCGCAGTTCTACTTCCGCACCACGGACGTGACCGGGACGGTGAAGCTGCCCGAGGGCACCGAGATGGTGATGCCGGGTGACAACCTGAAGTTCGAGGTCGAACTGATCGCGCCGATCGCGATGGAAGAGAAGCTGCGCTTCGCCATCCGCGAAGGCGGCCGCACCGTCGGCGCCGGCGTCGTCGCAAAGATCATCGAGTGATCAGCACGCAGGGTGGGGTCTTGCCCCATCCGCGTAACCCAAGTCGGAAGGGCCGTCCCGAAGGGCGGCCCTTTTTCGATTGTTCCCGAAGCCGATGATCGGCCTTCCGGGCGCCGTGCGACATGGATCACCGGCACATGACAGTGTTGAACGCCAGCCGAACGTTGACCGCCGCGCGCTTCTGCCGCAAAATCGGGCACCCATAATCACCCGAGATCAAGCTGATGTGCCAGATCTTTGCCGGGCAGGACCCGGACCGTTACGAATCCGAAACCCGCAGGTTGCGGCTGAACCGGCAATCGACCTCGATCCGGCTGGAGCGCGCCTTCTGGCGCATCCTCGACCAGATCGCGGCGCGCGAGGGCGTCTCGACCCCGGCCTTCATCTCGAAGCTGCATTCCGAGGTGCTGGAACTGCATGGCGAGGCGCGGAACTTCACCTCGCTTCTGCGCTGTGCCTGCACGATCCATCTGGGCGAGGATCAGCAGGTCACACAGACGGCCATTGCCGCCGAATAGCCGCGAAAGCCGCCTGTAGTAGCCCGATACTACCCGCGCCCGGACGCGGCCTCCTAGACTTGCCTGACGACGAACGGGCAAGGGGCCGACATGGCGAAATACATCCACTCGATGATCCGGGTTCTGGACGAGGCGCGCTCGGTCGCGTTCTACGACCGCTGTTTCGGGTTGAAACTTGCCGACCGGCTGGATTTCGACAGCTTCACGCTGCTCTACCTGTCCAACGCGGAAAGCGAGACCGAGCTGGAACTGACCGTGAACAAGGGCCGCGCCGAGCCCTATGATCTGGGCGATGGCTATGGCCATGTCGCCTTTTCCGTCGATGACGTGGACGCGCTGCATGCGCGGCTGGAGGCCGAGGGGTTCGCGCCCCGCAAGCTGGTCGATTTCGCCCCCGGCGGCGAGGTGATCGCGCGGTTCTTCTTCATCGCGGATCCCGACGGCTACCAGATCGAGGTGCTGCAGCGGGGCGGCCGCTTCAGGTAACGCGGCGGCCGGGGAGGGCCGGCCGTGCGACGACAAGGGAGGAGAGAACATGTCCTTGAGAAAACAGGGGCTGACCCGGCGTGCGCTGCTGTCGCGTGCCGTGGCGGCCGGAACGCTGGCGGTTGCCGGCAGCGGCTTCATCGCGGCGCCCGACGCCGCCTGGGCGGTCGAGGTCACCGCGATCAGCGAACACGAGATGGCGACGCTGCTGCAGATGGCGCGCGACATCTATCCGCATGACCGGGTGGGCGACCGCTTCTACGTCATCGCCGTGAAGGGCTATGACAGCGAGGATCAGAAATCCACGGTGGCCGAAGGCGTCGCGGCATTGGACGCTGCGGCGAAAGAGGCGGGCTTTGACAGCTATCTTGCCGCCGGATGGGAGGCGGACCGCGTTGCCATCCTGCGCAGCATCGAGGATACGGCCTTCTTCCAGACCGTGCGCGGCGGGCTGGTGACCGGGCTCTACAACCAGAAAGAGGTCTGGCCGATCTTCGGCTATGAGGGCGAATCCTATTCGAAGGGCGGCTATATCGACCGCGGCTTCGACGATATCGACTGGTTGTGAGGGAGGAGGCCACCATGGCAACGGCAGCAACATTCGACCTCAACGACGACAGCGTGGTCGTCATCGTCGGCACCGGCTCGGGCGGCGGGGTTCTGGCCAACGAACTGGCGCAGAAGGGCGTCAAGGTCGTGGCGCTTGAAGCCGGCGGGCGCTATCTGCCCGAGGATTACATCAACGACGAATGGGACAGTTTCGGCCAGTTGGCCTGGACCGACCCGCGCACGACCAGCGGCGACTGGCGGGTGGCGAAGGATTTTTCCGGCCTGCCCGCCTGGATCGTCAAGGCGGTGGGCGGAACCTCGATCCACTGGGCCGGGGCCTCGCTGCGCTTTCAGGATCACGAATGGAAGGCACTGAGCAATTACGGCGCGGTCGAGGGCGCGAGCCTGCTGGACTGGCCCCTTGATGCCGCCGAAATGGCGCCCTGGTACGACAAGGCCGAGGCCAAGCTGGGCGTGACCGGCACCGGCGACCGGCCGCGCCTGCCGGGCTGCAACAACTATCTGGTCTTCGAGAAGGGCGCCAGGGCGCTTGGCTACAGCGAGGTCCATACCGGCAACATGGCCATCAACAGCGTCGAATATGACGACCGGATGGCCTGTCAGCAGACCGGCTTCTGTTTTCAGGGCTGCAAATGGGGCGCAAAATGGTCCTCGGCCTATACCGACATCCCGCGCGGCGAGGCGACCGGCAATCTGGAGGTTCGCGACCGCGCCCATGCGGCACGCATCCTGCATGACGATACCGGCCGCGTCACCGGCGTCGAGTATTTTGACCGCGACGGCAATCTGCAGATGCAGAAGGCCCGCGTGGTCTGCGTGGCCGGCAACAGTTTCGAAAGCCCGCGGCTGCTGCTGAACTCGGCCTCGTCGATGTTCCCCGACGGGCTGGCCAACAGATCGGGTCAGGTCGGGCGCAACTACATGCGGCACACCACCGGTTCGGTCTATGCGATCTTCGAGCAGCCGGTGCGCATGTGGCGCGGCACCACCATGGCCGGGATCGTCCGCGACGAGGCGCGTCACGACCCCTCGCGCGGCTTCGTCGGCGGGTATGAGCTGGAAACCCTCAGCCTTGGCATCCCCTTCATGGCGGCCTTCCTCGATCCGGGGGCGTGGGGGCGCGAATTCACCACTGCGCTGGACAGCTATGAGAACATGGCCGGCATGTGGATCGTGGGCGAGGACATGCCGCAGGCCGAAAACCGCGTCACCCTGTCGGATGTCGAGGACAGTTTCGGGCTGAAGGTGGCGAATGTAAATTTCAGCGATCACCCCAACGACATCGCCATGCGCAACCATGCCTATGCGCAGGGGCAGGCGATCTACAGGGCGGTGGGCGCGACCCGCACCCTGCCGACGCCGCCCTATCCCTCGACCCATAACCTGGGCACCAACCGCATGTCGGAACGGCCCGAGGACGGGGTGGTGAACCGATGGGGGCAAAGCCATGACATCGCGAACCTGTTCGTCTCGGACGGCAGCCAGTTCACCACCGGCGCGGCCGAGAACCCGACGCTGACCATCGTGGCGCTGGCGATCCGGCAGGCCGATCGCATCGCCTCCGAGATGGCGGCGGGCAATCTCTGAACGGGTCACAGGGCAGATGTCCGAAAACGGGGCCGTGCCGGGACTGCGCGGCCCTTTTCGCTGGTCAGGTCGTGACATGGCGCGCAATCTGTCCGCGATCCCCGCGAGTGAAAGGATGCCGACATGCAGATCCACCGCAACGGAAGTCGTCCCTCGACCGCCGGTCCCGCCGACTGGTTCACCGGTCAGGTGCGCTTTGATCCGCTGATCTCGGCCCCGGAGCCCGCACGGGTCGCGGCCACCATGGTCACCTTCGAACCCGGTGCGCGGACCGCCTGGCACACCCATCCGCTGGGCCAGACGCTGATAGTGACCGCCGGGCTGGGCCGGGCGCAGCGCGAGGGCGGCCCGGTCGAGGAGCTGCGCCCCGGCGATGTCGTCTGGTTCGAGCCGGGCGAGCGGCACTGGCACGGCGCCGGCCCCGACACCGCGATGACCCATATCGCCATTCAGGAACGGCAGGGCGACAGCACGGTGAACTGGCAGGAACATGTCAGCGATCATGACTATGGCGGCTGATCCGGCTGTGCGCTGCTGACGTGAACTGGCGGCAGGGATCGGGCAATCTGCCCCGGGAAAGGAGACCAGCCATGATCGACCATATCGGATTCGCCGTCTCGGACCTTGCCCGGGCCCGGGCCTTCTACGAGGCGGCGCTTGCGCCCCTCGGCATTGCCGTGCTGATGGAGGTCACCGAAGCGATGACCGGCGGCAACGGCGCCCATATAGGGTTCGGCAGGGACGGCAAGCCGTTCTTCTGGATCGGCAACGGCAAGCCCGCCTCGAACAGCACTCATGTCGCCTTCGCCGTGCCCGATCAAGCTGGCGTCGATGCCTTCCACAAGGCCGCGCTGGCGGCGGGCGGGCGGGACAATGGCGGCCCGGGCCTGCGCCCCGAATATCATCCCGACTACTATGGCGCCTTCGTGCTGGACCCCGACGGCAACAATATCGAGGCCGTCTGCCATGGCGAGGGCGCGGCATGAGAACCTATCACGGCAGCTGTTTCTGCGGTGCCGTCGCCTTCGAGGCCGATGGCGATCTGGCCGCGGGCACGATGCGCTGCAACTGCCGCTTCTGCCGCAAGATGCGCTATTGGGAGATGCGCCTGCCCGATCCGGACGGGTTTCGCCTGATCCGCGGGCGCGAAGCCCTGGCCGAGACGCCGCGCAGCGACGATGCCGATATCGACATGCATCACTGGTTCTGTGCCCGCTGCGGCACGCGGCTGTGGACCGAGGGCGACATCGCCGAGATGGGCGGGCGTTTCGTGCAGGTCGTCATCGCCGCGCTGGACGATGCGACCGAGGCCGAACTGATCGCCGCCCCGATCCACTGGGCCGACGGCGCGCATGACAACTGGTGGAATTCCGCCCCCGAGACGCGCCACCTGTAGCGCCGGCTGGCCCCCTGTGCTATCAGGGGCCAGCCAGAAAAGGAGAAGGTGTCATGGACAAGTCCACGATCTGATCAGCCCCGTTCAGACCAGAAAGGACATGCCATGCCCGTCAGCTTCCTTGACGCTTCTTCCGCCTATCCGATGCGCTTTGCCGATGGCCGGGTCAATCGCGGCCTCGTTCACCTGAGCCGCGTCATCGACCATCCGAATATCGAGATCGGCGATTTCACCTATGCCAGCAGCTTCGATCCGCCCGACGACTGGGCCGTGCGGCTGGCGCCCTATACCTATCCCGGCGCGCCCGAGCGGCTGCGCATCGGCCGTTTCTGCCAGATCGCGGATCGTGTGCGGATCGTCACCGCCTCGGCCAATCATCCGATGGCGGGGATCTCGACCTATCCCTTCGCGATCTTCGATCCTGCACGGCTGGCAGATTATATCGACCAGATCACCGGGCTGCCGGATACGGTGATCGGCCATGATGTCTGGCTGGGCGATGGCGTCACGGTGCTGCCCGGCGCCCGGATCGGCAATGGCGCGATCGTCGGTGCCGGCGCGGTGGTCGGCGGGACGGTGCCCGATTACGCCGTCGTCGCCGGCAATCCGGCCCGCGTGACCCGGATGCGATTCGGACCGGCCGAGATCGAACGGCTGCTTCGGCTGGCATGGTGGGACTGGCCGCCCGACCGGATCGCAGCAGTCACCGGCGCGCTGGCCCGGGCCGATCTGGACGCGCTGGAGGCGCTGGCACCTTCCTGTCCGGCTTGACGTGTTGTCGCCGCAGGGCCAGCGTCGGCGGCCCTGCCTCGGGTTTCTGTGGTTTCGGGAATGAATACCATGTTTGCGTGGTTCGAAAGACGCATTGATCCCTATCCCGGTGAGGTGCCGGCGATGCCGCCGCGTTCGCTGTGGCGGTTCATGCTGCATTACAGCCGGGGCGCGTTGCCGTGGCTGGTGCTGCTGGCGATGGGGTCGGCCGCCTTCGCGATGATCGAGGTGATGCTGTTCGGCTGGCTGGGCGATCTGGTCAACCGGCTGGCCGACACGCCGCGCGACCGGTTCTGGGCGCAGGAGGGCGCGCGGCTGACCGTGATGGCGGTGGTGCTGGTGATCGCGCTGCCGCTGCTGGATCTGGTCTCGTCCCTGATCATGCACCAGTCGCTGATGGGCAATTTCCCGCAGCGCATCCGCTGGCAGGCGCATCGCTATCTGCTGCGCCAGTCGATCGGCTATTTTCAGGACGAATTCGCCGGCCGGATCGCGCAACGGCTGATGCAGACCGCGTTGGCGGTGCGCGAGGTCGCCATGAAGATCATGGATGTGGGCAGCTATGTGCTGATCTATTTCCTTGGCGCGCTGCTTCTGGCGGCAAGCCAGGACTGGCGGCTGGCGCTGCCCTTCCTGATGTGGATCATCGGCTACGGGCTGCTGCTGTGGCAGATCGTGCCGCGGCTGGGCCATGTGGCGCAGGCGCAGGCCGATGCGCGCTCGGCCATGACCGGGCGGGTGGTGGACAGCTATACCAATATCGCCACGGTCAAGCTGTTCTCGCATTCCGTGCGCGAGGAGAACTGGATGCGCGAAGGCATGGATGCCTTCCTGCAGACGGTCCACCGGCAGATGCGGCTGTCGACGATTCAGGAGGTCAGCCTGATCACCCTCAACGTGGCGCTGGTCTTTTCGGTCACCGGCCTCGGGCTGTGGCTGTGGACCAAGGGCGCGGTCGAGGTCGGCGCGGTCGCCACGGCGGTCCCGCTGGCGCTGCGGCTGAACAACATGGCGCATTGGATCACCTGGGAATTCGCCTCGCTGTTCGAGAATATCGGCACCGTCCGCGACGGGGTGTCCAGCCTCGCGCTGCCGCGCGCGGTGGTGGATGCGCCGGACGCGCAGCCATTGCGGCCCGGTCCGGGCGTGGTGCGCTTTGACCAGGTGACCTTCCATTACGGCGGTGTCGAGGGCGCGCGCCCGCTGGCCGTGCTGGACGATCTCAGCCTGCATGTCGCCCCGGGCGAACGGGTCGGGCTGGTCGGCCGCTCGGGTGCGGGCAAGTCGACGCTGGTCAACCTGCTGCTGCGGTTCCACGATATCGACAGCGGGCGGATCGCCATCGACGGGCAGGATGTCAGCCGGGTGACGCAGGACAGCCTGCGCGCCGCCATCGGTGTGGTGACGCAGGACAGTTCGCTTCTGCATCGCTCGGTGCGCGACAACATCGCCTATGGCCGGCCGGAGGCCAGCGAGGCCCAGATCGCCGCTGCCCTGCGCATGGCCGAGGCGCATCACTTCGTCCCCGACCTGGCCGACGGCCATGGCAGGCAGGGACTCGAGGCGCATGTGGGCGAGCGCGGCGTCAAGCTGTCGGGCGGCCAGCGCCAGCGCATTGCCATCGCGCGGGTGGCGTTGAAGGACGCGCCGATCCTGATCCTTGACGAGGCGACCAGCGCGCTGGACAGCGAGGCCGAGGCGGCGATCCAGTCGCGGCTCGATGTGCTGATGGAGGGCAAGACGGTGATCGCGATTGCCCACCGCCTGTCCACCATCGCGGCGATGGACCGGCTGGTGGTGATGGATCGCGGCCGGATCGTCGAGCAGGGCAGCCATGCCGAACTGCTGGCCCGCGGCGGCCTTTATGCCCGGCTCTGGGCGCGGCAGTCGGGCGGTTTCCTGAGCGCGGATGCGGCAGAATGAGCCTTGTCCCGACCTGACGGGGCCAAGCGTTTCCCGCCGTGACATGGGCGCGTCCCGAGCGGTCGGGAACGGGGCTTTCATCGCGATGTGGCGGCCCGTCAACCGAATCTTGACGGGCTTGTCCGCAGGGACATAACCTGCGCGCAGGTCTGGCCGTGATCGCGATTCCGGACAGCCTCCGGCGGTATTCGTACCGGACCTTCCACGATCAACAGACAGGGGCGACACATGAGATTGGTGATGGGGCTGGCGGCGGGCCTGACCGTCCTTCCGGTCGCGGCGCTGAGCCAGGAATGGACCTTTGATGCGTCGCTCTATGGCTGGGTTCCCAGTCTGGACGCGACGCTCGACACGGCCCTGGGGCAGGTCGAAGCCGATGGCAGCGGCGGTGACGCGCTGGAGGATCTCGACATGGCCTTCATGGGCACGTTTCAGGCCCGGCGCGGCAGGTGGGGGCTGCTTCTGGATGTGCTCTATGCCGATCTGTCGGACGACAAGGCGACCCCCTTCGATCTCGCCTACCGGGATGTCCGGCTTGAGACCAGGACGGCGGCGGTCAGCGGCTATGCGCTCTATCGTGCCTATGAAACCCCGCAGCTTGCCCTCGATGCCGGTGTCGGGTTCCGCACATTCGATGTCGATCTGGATGCCGGGTTCAACTCGGCCGGAGCCGCGGCCGATCGCGACGTTTCGGCGGGCGACACCTGGACCGTGCCGCTGGTCGCGGGACGGGCGATCCTCACGCTGGACGAGAAATGGTTCGCGACCGCCTATGGCGATATCGGCGGCACCTCGGGCGATACCTCGACCTGGCAGGCCTTTGCCAGCATCGGCTATCGTTTCGACGAGCGTTGGTCGGCGCAGCTTGGCTATCGCCACATGGATATCGAGCGCGAGATCGGCGGGATCGACGCGGATCTCGGGTTGAGCGGCCCGCTGGTCGGGGCGACCTTCCACTTCTGACGGCCCCGCGCGCTCATTTCGTTGCGGTGGCCGCGCTTCCGCCCCCCGAACGGGTTCTGTTGCGGCTTCGGCGCCCCCGCGCTATGGCTTTTGCGGACGAAAACAGATCAGGGGGGCCGCGATGCGGGCATTTGTCTTTCCGGGGCAGGGGGCGCAGACCATCGGCATGGGGCGCGAACTGGCCGATGCCTATCCGGTCGCGCGCGAGGTCTTCGATCAGGTCGACGAGGCCTTGGGCGAGAAGCTGACGGACCTGATCTGGGATGGCGATATCGAGACGCTGACCCTGACCCGGAACGCCCAGCCGGCGCTGATGGCGACCTCGATGGCGGCCTTCCGGGCGCTGGAGGCCGAAGGGTTCGGCATTCAGGATGCGAACTATGTCGCGGGCCATTCGCTTGGCGAGTATTCGGCCCTCTGCGCGGCCGGGGCGCTGAGCCTTGAGGATACCGCGCGCCTGCTGCGACTGCGCGGGCAGGCCATGCAGGAAGCGGTTCCGGTCGGAGAGGGGGCCATGGCCGCGATCCTGGGCCTGGATTTCGCGACGGTTGACCGGATCGCCCGCGAGACCGCGGGCGACGAGGTGGTGCAGGCCGCCAATGACAACGACCCGGCGCAGGTGGTGATCTCGGGGCACAAGCAGGCGGTCGAGCGGGCTGCGGCGGCGATGAAGGAGGCGGGCGCCAAGCGGGCCCTGATGCTGCCGGTCTCGGCCCCGTTCCATTCGGTGCTGATGCAGCCGGCGGCCGCGGTGATGGCCGACGCGCTGGCGGCGGTGGATATCCAGGCGCCGGCAGTGCCGCTGATCGCCAATGTCCGCGCCGAGGCGGTGAACGATCCCGGCGAGATCCGGCGGCTGCTCGTGGAGCAGGTGACGGGGACGGTGCGCTGGCGCGAATCCGTCGCCAACCTGAGCCGGGCCGGGGTGACCGAGTTTTGGGAGATCGGCGCGGGCAAGGCACTGTCGGGGATGATCCGGCGGATCGCGAAGGAGGCTGAACTTCGCAACATCGGGGTGCCGGCCGATATCGTGGCGTTGCGGGGGTAGGGGTGCGCCGGGGGGCCAGCCCCCCGGACCCCCCGGGATATTTGCATGAAGAAGAAGGGGCAGGCATGTTCGATCTGAGCGGGAAGAATGCACTGGTGACGGGGGCGTCGGGCGGGATCGGCGCCGCCATCGCCGAAGTGCTGCACGGGGCGGGCGCCGTGGTGGCGCTGTCCGGCACGCGCGAGGCGCCCCTGCGGGACCTGGCGGAGAGGCTGGGGGCGCGGGTCCATGTGGTGCCGGCCAACCTGTCCGATGCCGAGGCGGTGACGGCACTGCCGAAGGCCGCGGCCGAGGCCATGGGCTCGGTCGATATCCTGGTCAACAATGCCGGGATCACGCGGGACAACCTGTTCATGCGGATGTCGGACGAGGAATGGGCCCAGGTCCTCGAGGTCGATCTGACCAGCGTCTTCCGGCTGTCGCGGGCGGTGCTGCGCGGCATGATGAAGGCGCGCTGGGGGCGGATCGTCAACATCACCTCGGTGGTGGGGCAGACCGGCAATCCCGGTCAGGGCAATTATGCCGCCGCCAAGGCTGGTCTGGTCGGCATGTCGAAATCGCTGGCCCTTGAGGTCGCCAGTCGCGGCGTCACCGTGAACTGCGTGGCGCCGGGCTTTATCGAGACGGCGATGACCGACAAGCTGAACGACGAGCAGAAGGCGAAGATCCTTGGGCAGATTCCGGCCGGGGTGATGGGCAGGCCGGCCGATGTCGCGGCGGCCGTCGCCTATCTGGCCAGCCCGGAGGCGGGCTATGTCACCGGCGCCACGCTGCATGTGAATGGCGGAATGGCAATGGTCTGAGGCGGATAGGTGGCGCTGCAACGCGGCGTGAGAAAGCGCCGAAAACAGGTTGCATGACCGTGATCGGGTGCTATATCCCCGCCTTTAGCAGCAGGGGAACCGCCCTGTGCTGAACCGGGCGCCACGCCCGGGCAAATCCTGGGCGGATGCCCGCGAGAATGAGGATATGATATGAGCGATATCGCTGATCGCGTGAAGAAGATCGTGGTCGAGCATCTGGGCGTCGACGAGGACAAGGTGGTCGAATCGGCTTCGTTCATCGATGACCTGGGCGCCGACAGCCTTGATACCGTCGAACTGGTGATGGCCTTCGAGGAGGAGTTCGGCATCGAGATCCCCGATGACGCCGCCGAAACCATCCAGACGGTTGGCGATGCGGTGACCTTCATCAAGGGCGCGGTCTAGGACGCTCGCCGTCGTTTGACGGTCTGAACGGGCGGCGCTTTCCGGTTTCGGACAGCGCCGCTTTTCTTTGTGGCACCACGGCCGGCCTACAGCAGATAGGGGTCCCAGGGCGCGACGATCCGTTCCCCCCCGATCGTATTGGTGTTGTCGACCAGGGCATATTCCTGGGCGCCTTTGGCCCGCGCATCGCCATGGGTCGGCGAGTAGAAGGCATGCAGGCCGCCATGCCCCTCTTCGGTCCTGGCCTTCGAGGTATAGAGCCGTTCGGCGCCGGGCTTGCCCTCGGTTCCGCCGCCGACGACGTAATGCTGTTCGCTGCGTGGCATGCGCGAGCGCAGGCCGCCATAGGCGCCGCGTTTGCGCCAGCCCTCGCCGCCCTCGCCCCTGTCGGCCTCCTGGATCCTGGCGCCATGCCCGCGGCCGATGCGCATCTCGATGCCGCCGATGCTGGCCTTGTTGCCGTGAACCTCGGAGAAGAGTGTTTCGATGCGGTAGTCGAGGTTCGACCATTGACCGGTCAGCCAGGCCCAGTCATGTGTCGGCAGATCGTCAAAGATCTGCGTGAAATGGGTTCTGATCGTGGCGACCCGGGCTTCCTGTGCCTGGTTGCCGAAGGCCTGATCGTCCAGATGGCCGGCCATCGCCTCGACCGTCCGGTTCGGGTGACCGGCCACGGGGCCAGCGATGAAACCGCGAACCTGCGTGCCAATGCCCGCACCAAGCGTCGCGCGGTCGGACCAGCCGTCGGCGCCTTTTGGAATGTCGCGCAGGATCCGGGCCTGAAGCGGTGGGCCCTGCATCGTCGATGGCCCGGGCAGATCCTGCGGTCGCAGATCGGCCAGCGACTGAAGCTGGTTCAGCCGCCGGGTCGCGACGCCCGCGTCGGCGGCGCGTTGCAGCGCGCTGGTGCCGCGGGGCGTTGGTCGCGCGGTGCAGCTGGGGGCAGGGTGGGGGCTGCGTTCGGCGTGACGCATGGCGACCTCTGTGGTGGCATCCCGTTTCCGCCACTGTCTGCCCCCGTCCGATTCCTGTCAACGCGGGAACTGATGCGAGCGTCATCCCCGCCCGGCGGGTCCGTTATCGGCCCAGCTTGGCGTGAACCTCATCCAGGTCGATCTCGCCCAGCGGCATCTTGTTGTCGGGATCGTCGAAATCATAGCGGAAGAGCAGAAAGTCGTCCTTGTAGATCTCCCAGATCAGGTGCCGCGACAAGTCGTCGAAATAGGCGCTGACCTTGTGGGCGCGCTTGGGGCCGTGCCCTTCGGATTCGTTGAAGCGGGGAACCGTTTCCAGATCCACCGCTACCGGCGGCCGGGTGTTGGCCAGCACATCGGCCATGCCCTCGTTGAACTTTTCGGTGAAGAAGATGCGGTCGTAGCGGCCGCCGTTGACGATGAAGGTGGCGATATGGCCCGACATGGCGGACCAGTGGATATCGGGATCCATCGGGCGGCGAAATCGGATCGTGTCGCGGGCGAACAGCAGGAAACGGCGGAAGCTGGCGATCTGGTCGAAGTCGAAGCCGTTCTCGGGGCTGCCCAGATCGATGCCATAGCGCTGGATCAGTTGCGGCACCAGATTGCCGCGATAGCGCCGCCCGTTGCGCTGGATGCCGGCGATCTTGTCGAAGAACGAGGACAGGATGCGGGCATAGGGGTTGCGGACGCAGGTGAAGCTTGGGGCGGCATGGTCGCGGACGGCCCGGGCGATCAGCGGCTGGCTTTCGTCCTGGGACCATTTGTGCAGGCCGGATTTGGAATCGTGGATGTCGCCGTCGAAGAACCGGCCGTGATCCGAGAAATACATGATCTGGCCGATGGTCGAGCAGGCGCATTTCGGCACGACCCGGTAGATCATGCTTTCGCTTTCGGTCATCCAGACCCCGGGGAAACTCATTCCGACCCAACTCCGATCCGCATTGGGCCGGTGTATCGCGGCTCCGGCCCTGCGCCGCTTGTCCGCGCGCTGAAAATGTTTACAGACAAAAGCAAAAGCAGCGGGAATTGGCAATCGGTTCCCGCGCCGCATCCGGAAACGGCAGGGATTTCTGTTCTACATGGCCCGCATCGCCTTCATCCTGCTGACCCACAAGGACCCGCAACGGGTGATCGATCAGGCGCGACGGCTGACGGCCTCGGGCGACTTCGTGGCGATCCATTTCGACCGGAATGCACCGGCCGAGGATTATCGCCGCATCCGCGACGCGCTGGCGGACAGTCCGGGCGTGACCTTCGCGGCGCGCCGGATGAAATGTGGCTGGGGCGACTGGTCGCTGGTCGCCGCCACGCTTGAGACGCTGCGCGCCGCCGCCCGCGATTTTCCGCAGGCGACGCATTTCTACCTGCTATCGGGCGATTGCATGCCGATCAAATCGGCGGAATATGCCCGCAGCTTTCTTGACGGCGAGGATTGCGACTATATCGAGAGCGTCGATTTCTTCGATGGCAACTGGATCAAGACCGGGATCCGCGATGAGCGGCTGATCTATCGGCACTGGTTCAACGAGCGCAGGAACAAGACATTGTTCTATGCCAGCATCGACCTGCAGAAGCGGCTGGGCCTGAACCGCCGGCTGCCCGAGGGATTGCAGATCATGATCGGCTCGCAATGGTGGTGCCTGCGGCGCCAGACGGTCGAGGCGGTCCTCGACCTGATCGCCGGCTGGCCGCAGATGGTGCGCTTCTTTCGCACGACCTGGATCCCCGATGAAACCTTTTTCCAGACGCTGGTCGCGCATGTCGTGCCGAGGGCGCGGATCCGCTCGCGCAGCCTGACCTTTCTGATGTTCACCGATTATGGCATGCCGGTGACCTTCTACAACGATCACTATGATCTTCTGTTGCGGCAGGACTTCCTGTTCGCACGCAAGATCAGCGGCGAGGCGCTGGACCTGCGCCAGCGGCTGGGCCAGTTGTGGCAGGCCGAGGATCAGGCCTTTCCGATCTCGGCCGAGGGGCCGCGGCTGTTCGGCTTTCTGACTGGTCGCGGGCGAATCGGGCGGCGTTTCGCGCCCCGTTTCTGGGAAACCGACGGCAGTCTCGGTCGGTCGCGGGTGGTGCATCTGATCGTCGCCAAGAAATGGCACATCGCCAAGCGGCTGACCCGGCGCATCCGGACCCTGACCGAGATCCCGGCCGTCGATTACGTCTTCAACGAGACCGAGGCCGGCCTGCCCGACATGGGCGGCGTGGCATCGAGCCTGGCCAAGCGCGAGCGGCACCGCCGCGCCCTGCTGAAGCTGATGTTCGAGCGCTTCGAATTCGATCGGCTGGTTCTGTGCCTCGATCCCGCGGCGCTGAGCCTGATCCGCGACTTTGCCGCCGACCGGGCCGAGGCGCGCATCCTGTTCATCGACAGCCGCTTTGACGACGACTATCTGCGCGGTCACATGCGCCGCATGGGATTGGCCAGCGACAGCACGCCGCCCGAGATGTATCGGCGGCTGCTGCCGGTGGTGCGGGGCGATCTGGAGGACGAGGCCGAGCGGTTGCGCGACATGGAGTTCGAGCATTTCGAAACCATGGCCGGGCATCTGCCGGCGGATCTCAACGCCGGGGCCATCGCGCGCTTTCTGGATGTTCCGGCCGCGATCGCGCAGGATCTGGCCGCGACCCCCAAACTGTTCGCTGACTGACGAGGAGATCAGGCATGGCCTTCGATTACGACGACAACAACATCTTCGCCCGGATCCTGCGCGGCGAGATTCCCAATGACACGGTGGCCGAAAACCTGCACGCGCTGGCCTTTCGCGACATCGCACCCAAGGCACCCAGCCATGTTCTGGTGATCCCCAAGGGCCGCTATGTCAGCTTTGACGATTTCGCCGCCAATGCCTCGGCCGAGGAGATCGCCGGCTTCATGCGGCTCTGCGCCGAGGTCGCCCGCAAGGAGGGGGTATCGCTGGAAGGTGGCAACGGATTCCGCGCGATCACCAATGCCGGGCCGGACGGCGTGCAGGAGGTGCCGCATTTCCACCTGCACATCATGGGCGGGCGGATGATGGGGCCGATGCTGTCGCTTCGGGACTGAGCCTCAGCCGCGGGTCAACTCGACGAAGACATCCTCGAGATCGGGCTGCTCGCTGGCCACGTCGATGATCGGCACGCCGCCGCCGCGC
Organism: Paracoccus marinaquae; assembly: GCF_018860165.1. Lineage (GTDB taxonomy): Bacteria > Pseudomonadota > Alphaproteobacteria > Rhodobacterales > Rhodobacteraceae > Paracoccus > Paracoccus marinaquae. Next base: position 79,523 of record NZ_JAHKNG010000006.1, on the reverse strand, counting down.
AGCGCGTCCAGCAGCTGATCGGCGCGGATGCGCGAAGGCGGATAGCTGATCGCCAGCCGCCCGTCGGCGCGCCATTCGGGATGGGCGCCCTCGGGCAGGGCGGGCAGGTCGACCGGCCCGCCCGCATCGATCACCAGCGTCTTGCCGTCGGCGCGGGCCAGCAATTCGCGCGTTCCCTGCCGCACGATCAGCGCGCCATGGTTGATGATGGCGATCTCGTCGCACATCTGTTCGGCCTCTTCTAGGTAATGGGTGGTCAGGATGATGGTCATCCCGGCCTGGTTCAGGTGCCGCACATTGGTCCACAGCATTTCGCGCAGGGTGATGTCGACGCCGGCGGTGGGCTCGTCAAGGACCAGAATATGCGGGCGGTGGACCAGCGCCTTGGCCAGCAGCAGCCGCCGCTTCATCCCGCCCGAGAGGTTGCGGGCATAGGCATTGGCCTGATCGGTCAGCCCGACCAGTTCCAGCAGGTCGTCGGTCCAGCGTTCGGATTTCGGCACGCCGTAAAGGCCGGCCTGCACCTCGAGGCTGGCGCGCGGGGTAAAGAACGGATCCATGTTCAGTTCCTGCGGCATCACCCCGATGGCGGCGCGGGACTGGCGTGGGTTCACGTCCTGGTCGAAGCCCCAGATGATGACCTTGCCGGCGGTCTTGTTCACCAGCCCGGCGAGGATGTTGATCAGCGTGGACTTGCCGGCGCCGTTCGGACCCAAAAGGCCGAAGATGCTGCCGGCGCGGATGCTCAGGTCGATCCCCTTCAGCGCCTCTTTCGGGGCGGCCCTGCCCTGCGCGGCATAGGTCTTGCGCAGGTTGCTGATTTCAATGGCGCTGGCGCCCGATCCGTCTGGCATCGGCGACGCCTCCCCGTTATGATCCCCGCCGACATATCCCGCGTTTCGCGTCAAAGCTCAAGGAACCGCCATGACCGCCAGCCCGGACCACGCCGCGCCTGAAACCCAGATCGTCAGCAGCTGGAAGGTTGCCTGCGACGGCGACGAGGCCGCCGGGTCCGGCCATCCGCGGGTCTGGCTGTCGGTTTCGCGCGAGACCGGCTGGGTCGATTGCGGCTATTGCGACAAGCGTTTCGTGATCGACCGCGATCACGCCCATGACGACCACTGACACCGGCGCACGCCGGGGCACGGCCATCCCCTATTCCGTCCCGGGGTGGTGAAGCCTTGCCGACCCCCGTCGAGGGGGATCGTCAAGGCTGGGCGGCTGTGCCGCCCGGCACCGGATCTCGGGCGCCGCGCCCCTTTGCGCCCGCGCCGGCTTTCTGCCAGAACGGTCCCGACATCGCGAAAGGACCGTTTCATGACCTCGGACGCGCCGGCCTTCGGCAAGGGTTGCCATCTGCATCTGATCGACGGCTCGGCCTTCATCTTCCGCGCCTATCACGCCCTGCCGCCCCTGACGCGCAAGTCCGACGGCCTGCCGGTCGGGGCCGTCGCGGGGTTCTGCAACATGCTGTGGAAATATGTCACCGATGAGCGCGGCCACGACGCCCCGACCCATGCCGCGGTGATCTTCGATCACTCCGGGCAGACCTTCCGCAACGAGATCTACGACCTCTACAAGGCCAACCGCCCCGAGCCGCCCGAGGATCTGCGCCCGCAATTCCCGCTGACGCGCGAGGCCACGCGCGCCTTCAACATCGCCTGCATCGAGATCGAGGGCTATGAGGCGGACGATATCATCGCCACCCTGGCCTGCCGGGCGCGCGAGGCCGGCGGCGCGGTCACCATTGTCAGCAGCGACAAGGACCTGATGCAACTGGTCGGGAACGGCGTGGACATGCTGGACCCGATCAAGGGCAAGATGATCGGCCCCGACGAGGTGCGCGAGAAATTCGGCGTCGGGCCCGAGCGGGTGGTCGATGTGCAGGCGCTGGCGGGCGATTCGGTCGACAACGTGCCCGGCGCGCCGGGGATCGGCATCAAGACCGCCGCGCAACTGATCAACGATTACGGCGATCTGGAAACGCTGCTGTCCCGGGCCGAGGAGATCAAGCAGCCCAAGCGCCGCCAGACCCTAATCGAGAATGCCGAGTTGATCCGCGTCTCGAGGCGGCTGGTGCAGCTGGATTGCGAGACGCCGCTGGACTTCACGCTGGGCAGCCTCGAGATGCGCGACCCCGAGCCGGAAGTTCTGCTGGGCTTTCTGGCCGAGATGGAGTTTCGCACCCTGACCGCGCGGGTCGCCGAGAAGCTGGGCGCCGAGGCGCCGGCGGTGGTTTCGGCCCCGCCCTCGGAGGGTCCGACGGCACCCGAGCAGCCGGGGATCGGTGCCGCGGGCCATGACTGCGTGACCGATCAGGCGCTGCTGGATCGCTGGATCGCGGAGATCCGCGAGGCCGGGCATGTTGCCATCGACACCGAGACGACCTCGCTCGACGAGATGCAGGCCGAGCTGGTCGGCATTTCGCTGTCGGTCGCGCCGGGCCGGGCCTGCTATATCCCGGTCGGGCATGTGCAGGGCGAGGGCGATCTGTTCGGATCGGGCGCGCTGGTCGAGGGGCAGTTGGGCCTGGACGCGGTGCTGGCGGCGCTGAAGCCGGTACTGGAGGATCTGGCCATCCTGAAGATCGGCCAGAACCTGAAATACGACTACAAGATCCTCGCCCGCCACGGCATCCGCATGGCGCCCATCGCCGACACCATGCTGATGTCCTATGCCCTGCATGCGGGCATCCACAACCACGGCATGGACGAACTGGCCGAGCGTTACCTTGGTCACAGGTGCATTCCGATCAAGGATCTGATCGGCTCGGGCAAGTCGCAGATCGGCTTTGCCCAGGTCGCCATCGACAAGGCCACGCCCTATGCCGCCGAGGATGCCGAGGTGACGCTGCGGCTGTGGCAGAATTTCGCGCCCATGCTGCCCTCCGAGCAGGTCACGACCGTCTATGAGACGCTGGAACGTCCGCTGGTGCCGGTGCTGGCCGATATGGAGATGGCTGGCATCCGCGTCGATGGCGACGTGCTGAAGCGGATGTCGAATGTCTTCGCGCAGAAGATGGCCGGGCTGGAGGACGAGATCCACGAACTGGCGGGCGAGAAGTTCAATGTCGGCTCGCCCAAGCAGCTGGGCGAGATCCTGTTCGACCGGATGGGGTTGTCGGGCGGCAAGACCGGCAAGACCGGGGCCTATTCGACCAGCGCCGATGTGCTGGAGGATCTGGCCGCCGAGGGGCATGACCTGCCGGCCCGCGTGCTGGACTGGCGGCAGATGTCCAAGCTGAAATCCACCTATACCGATGCCCTGCCGACCTATGTGAACCCCGAGACCGGGCGGGTTCATACCAGCTATTCCATCGCCGGGGCGCAGACCGGGCGGCTGGCCTCGACCGATCCGAACCTGCAGAACATCCCGGTGCGCACCGAGGAGGGGCGGCGCATCCGCGAGGCTTTCGTGGCCACGCCGGGGCATCGCCTCGTCAGCCTCGACTACAGCCAGATCGAACTGCGGATCCTGGCCCATGTCGCCGATATTCCGGCGCTGAAACAGGCCTTCCGCGACGGTATCGACATCCACGCCATGACCGCCAGCCAGATGTTCGGCGTGCCGGTCGAGGGGATGGACCCGATGATCCGCCGGCGGGCCAAGGCGATCAACTTCGGAGTGATCTACGGCATCTCGGGCTTTGGCCTGTCGCGCAACCTGCGTATCCCGCGGGCCGAGGCGCAGGCCTTCATCGATACCTATTTCGAGCGTTTCCCCGAGATCCGCGCCTATATGGACCAGACCGTGGCCGGCGCGAAGGAAGATGGCTTCGTCAGGACGCTGTTCGGGCGGCGGATCAACACGCCGGGCATCAACCAGTCGGGGCCTGCGGCGGGGGGCGCGCGGCGGGCGGCGATCAACGCACCGATCCAGGGGGCGGCGGCCGATATCATCCGCCGGGCGATGATCCGCATGCCGGCCGCGATCCGTGATCTGCCGGCGCGGATGCTGCTTCAGGTTCACGATGAACTGGTCTTCGAGGTCGAGGAAGGCGCGGCGGATGATCTGATCGCCGTCGCGCGGCAGGTGATGGAAAACGCCGCCGAACCGGCGGTAAAGCTGTCGGTGCCGCTGGTGGTCGATGCCGGCATCGGCGGCAACTGGGCGGAGGCGCATTGATGGCGCACAGTCATTCGCACGGGCATTCCCATGGTCACAGCCACGGATCGGGCAGCGATGGCGCCATCGGCTGGGCGGTCGCGGTCAATCTGGCGCTGACGGCGGCGCAGATCATCGGCGGGCTTGTCGCCGATTCCACCGCGCTGATCGCCGACGGCGTTCACAACCTTTCGGATGCGCTGGCGCTGGTTCTGGCCTTTGGCGCCCGCCGGCTGGCCCGCCGCGCCGCCACCCCGGACTGGAGCTATGGTTGGGGGCGGGCCGAGATCGTCGCGGCCTTCGTCAACTATCTGGCGCTGATCGCGGTTTCGATCTGGCTGGCGATCGAGGCCTTCGGGCGGCTGGCCGATCCGCCGCAGGTCGCGGGAGGGCTGGTCGTGGCGCTGGCCGGTTTCGCGCTGATCGTCGATCTGGCGACGGCGGCGCTGGTCTGGCGGCTGTCGAAGGAAAGCGTGAACATTCGCGCGGCCTTCCTGCACAACCTTGCCGATGCGGGCGTGTCCGTGGCGGTGATCGCCGGCGGTGCGCTGATCTGGGCTTTTGGCTGGAACCTTGCCGACCCGATCCTGACGCTGGCGATCTCGGTCGTGATCCTGTGGCATATCTCGCTGGAGATCGGCCCGGTCTTCCGGATGCTGATGCTGGCCGCGCCGCCGGGCAGCGATCCGAAAGGGGTCATCGCGGCCCTGCGCGACCTGCCCGATGTCCGCGACGCCCATCACCTGCATCTGTGGCAGATCGATGAGAAACGCACCGCCGCCTCGGTGCATCTGGTGGTGGAGACGGCCGAATTCATCGCAATCACTCGGCAGGCCAAGGAGGTGCTGCGCCGCGATTTCGGGATCCGCCATGCGACGATCGAGGTCGAACTGCCCGATTCCTGCGCGGATGCGACGGCTGATGCGCCGCATGCGCACGAAGCGGACGACCATCCCCCGCACTAAGCAGAGACGGCCTCAGATCGCCTGCGAATGGCTGCCGGGGGCGGTCGTGTAGCCGTCCAGAAGCTGCGCCACCATGCGGGTCAGGGGGCGGCCCTCGGGGGTGATCCGCAGCCCGTCCGGGCCCAGTTGCAGCACATCGCCGAACCTTGCCAGCAGTGGTGCAAACAGGTGTCGCAGCCGCGACGGGGTGAAGCCGTGACGCTCGGCCATCTCGGCTGCGTCGATGCGGAAGTCGCACATCAGCGCCTCGATCATCCGCCCGCGCCAGCGATCCTCGTCGCTGAAGGCATGGCCGCGCACCACCGGCAGCCGGCCCGCGCGGACCGCTGCCGTATAGGCGCCCGTCGCCGGGGCGTTCTGCGCATAGCCTTGCGGAAAGCGCGAGATCGATGAGGCGCCCATGCCGATCAGCACCTCGGCCTGATCGTCGGTATAGCCCTGGAAGTTGCGCCGCAGCCGCCCCTGGCTGCTGGCCTGCGCCAGCCCGTCGAGGGGTCGGGCGAAATGGTCGATGCCGATCTCGGCAAAGCCGTCGGCCATGAACAGCTTGCGGGCGGTTTCGAACAGTGCCAGCCGGGCTTCGCTGTCGGGCAGGTGGTTTTCGGGGATCATCACCTGCCGCTTGGACATCCAGGGCACATGGGCATAGCCGTAAAGCGCCACCCGGTCGGGACCGAGGGCCAGCAGCTTCTGCACCGTATCGGCGATGCGGACGGTGTTCTGATGCGGCAGGCCGAACAGGATATCGGCGTTGAGGCTGGGGATGCCGTGATCGCGGATCAGGCGCACCGCCTCGGCCGTCAACTCGAAGCTTTGTAGGCGGCCGATGCTCTTCTGGATCAGCGGATCGAAATCCTGCACGCCGATCGAGGCGCGGTTCATTCCCGAGGCCGCCAGCGCCGCCATGCGCGGGGCGTCGATCTCGGACGGGTCGATCTCGACCGAGAATTCGCCACCCTCGGCAAGTGGAAAGGCCTCGAAGACCGCATCCGCAATTCGCTGCATCAGTTCGGGCGGCAACAGCGTTGGCGTTCCGCCGCCCCAATGCAGCCGCGACAGCCGCACACCCGGTGCGATGCGCTGGCGCAGTTGCGCCAGTTCGGTCAGCAGCGTCTCGGCATAGATGCGAACCGGATCGAGGCTCTGCGTGCCCTGCGTGCGGCAGGCGCAGAACCAGCACAGGCGCCGGCAGAACGGCACATGCATATAGAGTGATATCTGCGCCCCCGGTGGGATCGCCTCGATCCAGTCGGCGGCGGCGGGTGCATCGATTGCCCGGGTGAATTGCGTGGCCGGGGGATAGCTTGTGTAGCGCGGGGCGCGCGCGTCAAACAGTCCCAGCTGTCTCAGTTGCGGAACGGTACTCATGCCGGTACATATGAGGCAAGATGAGCGCGCGAGCCTTGACCCAGATCAAGTATGTAGGGGCGGATGACCCTTCCCACGGCGAAACCAGCTGTGAGGAATGTCCGATTCGCTATCGGGCGGTCTGCGCGCATTGCGAAAGCGACGAGCTGGCGCGGCTTGAGGGGATCAAGTTCTATCGCAGCTATGAGCCGGGCCAGGCGATCGTCTGGGGCGGCGACCAGATGGATTTCGTCGGCTCGGTGGTCAGCGGCGTGGCGACCCTGACCCAGACGCTTGAGGACGGGCGGACACAGATGGTCGGCCTGCTGCTGCCGAGCGACTTTCTGGGCCGGCCCGGCCGCAGCACCGCGACCTATAACGCGGTTGCGACCACCAAGGTCGTGCTGTGCTGTTTCCGCCGCAAGCCGTTCGGCGAGATGATGAACCGGCTGCCCAGCCTGTCGCGCCGACTGCTTGAGATGACGCTGGACGAACTGGACGCCGCGCGCGAATGGATGCTGCTTCTGGGCCGCAAGACCGCGCGCGAAAAGATCGCCTCCTTCATCGCCATCATTGCCCGGCGTGAAGCCTCGATGCACATGCGCAGCCCCGGCGGACGCACCGAGATCGAACTGCCGCTGACCCGCGAGGCGATGGCCGACTATCTGGGCCTGACGCTGGAAACGGTCAGCAGGCAGGTCAACGCCCTGAAGCGCGACGGTATCATCGAGTTGCACGGCAAGCGCGGCGTGGTGCTGCCGGACTTTGCCCGTCTGGTCGAGGAATCGGGCGACGATGCCGATGGTGGCTGGATCAGCTGACCCGCCTGCGGCCCTTTCCGACTGACGCGCTGACTGGACGGCGGGCGTGACCTGCCGTCCCTGTCTTCTTGGGGCCCCGGTCAGCGCGCCATGAGGACCGGAATGCTGGCCTTTTCCAGCATGTTGCGGGTCGTGCCGCCAAGGATCGCCTCGCGGAACCGGGAATGGCCATAGGCGCCCATGACGATCATGTCGGCACCGACCTCGGCTGCGCGCCGCGCCAGTTCGTCGCTGGTGGTCGGTGCGGTGCGGGCGAGAACCGCGATCTCGGCGCGTACGCCGTGGCGGGTCAGCATCTGGGTCAGCGCGCCGCCCGGATCCGAGCGTTCCGGACCGCCGCGGCCGGGATCGATGATGGTGATCTCGACGGTTTCGGCGGTCTTGAGCAGCGGAAGCGCGCGGCGCACCGCGACCAGCGCCTCGGTCGACTGGTTCCAGGCCACGATGATCCGCTGCGGCGGCTCAGGGGGCAGGCCGCTCTGGGGCAGGACCAGAACCGGGCAGCCGCCCTCGAACAGGGCCGCTTCGACGACCGACTCGGCATCGGGCGTCGCGTCCTTGCCATAGGGGCGGTCCAGCACCGCCAGATCCGAAAACCGTGCCCGCATGCCGACCAGGCTGGCGACACCGCCGATCTGGGCCACGGCCGATTCGACCGACCAGCGCAGGTCGCTGGCGCTGGCCAGATGCTGGCGTACGGTGCTTTCGAGGGACTCGGCCTGTTCCATGGCGCTGTCGATCGCCTCCTGGAAGGCATAGGGCGTGCCACCGGGGAAATAGTATCCCGTCTGGCTGTGATCGACGCCGAGGCAGAGGATATTGAGATGACCGTCCTCGCGCACCGCCAGTGAGGCCGCCGCGTCGAGTTGCGGGATCTGGCGTGGATCGGACAGCGCGGTCAGGATCGTCTTGTAGGCCATTTCAGCCTCCTTAATCGTGATTCCGGGCCGATTGTGGCCCCGTGCCAGGTAATTGGCCTTGATCCGGGTCAAAGCGTATTGACCGAGATCAAAGTTTATCGCGTCCATCGACCTTATTCACCCGGTATCGAATGCCTGCCTCTCGCGTCTGTGATTCGCCGCCGGGGAGCTGATGTTCAGCGAAGGGACACGGAAAAGCATGTGGAATTATATAAAGCTGATTTTGCTGGGGGTGGTCGCGGTTGTGGCTGCGATCGGCGCCAACCGCGCGCATGATCTGGCCTATATGATCAATGCGCTGACGGTCATGCTGGTGGCCGCCGGCATGTTCGTCTGGGTGCTGCGCCATATCGACGAACCGGCCGTGGCGCCCGATCCGAACGAATACATGGACGGTGTCATTCGCGCCGGCGTCATCGCCACGGTGATGTGGGGTGTGGTCGGTTTCCTTGTCGGGGTGATCATCGCCTTTCAGCTGGCCTTCCCGGCGCTGAACCTGAGCGAACTGACCCAAGGCTACACCAATTTCGGCAAGCTGCGCCCGCTGCATACCAGCGCCGTGATCTTCGCCTTCGGCGGCAACGCCCTGATCGCCACCTCCTTCTATGTCGTCCAGCGCACCTCGGCGGCGCGGCTTTGGGGCGGCAACCTCGCATGGTTCGTGTTCTGGGGCTATCAGCTGTTCATCGTGCTGGCGGCCTCGGGCTATATCTTCGGCGCAACGCAGTCCAAGGAATACGCCGAGCCGGAATGGTATGTGGACTGGTGGCTGACCGCCGTCTGGCTGGCCTATCTGGCGGTCTTCCTGGGCACGGTCATCAAGCGCAAGGAGCCGCATATCTATGTGGCCAACTGGTTCTATCTGGCCTTCATCGTGACCATCGCGATGCTGCATGTCGTCAACAACCTGGCGATCCCGGTCAGCTTCTTCGGCAGCAAGTCGGTTCAGGTCTTTGCCGGGGTGCAGGATGCCATGGTGCAGTGGTGGTATGGCCATAATGCCGTCGGCTTCTTCCTGACCGCGGGCTTCCTCGGGATGATGTATTACTTCATCCCGAAACAGGCCGAGCGTCCGGTCTACAGCTACAAGCTGTCGATCATCCATTTCTGGGCGCTGATCTTCCTCTATATCTGGGCCGGTCCGCACCATCTGCACTATACCGCGCTGCCCGACTGGGCCTCGACGCTCGGCATGGTGTTCTCGATCATGCTGTGGATGCCCAGCTGGGGCGGCATGATCAACGGGCTGATGACGCTGTCGGGGGCCTGGGACAAGCTGCGCACCGACCCGATCATCCGCATGATGGTGGTGGCCGTCGGCTTCTACGGCATGGCGACCTTCGAGGGGCCGATGATGTCGATCAAGGCCGTCAACTCGCTCAGCCACTATACCGACTGGACCATCGGTCACGTCCATTCCGGCGCGCTTGGCTGGAACGGCATGATCACCTTCGGCGCGCTCTACTATCTGGTGCCCAAGCTATGGGGGCGTGAGCGGCTGTACAGCCTCAGCCTTGTCAGCTGGCACTTCTGGCTGGCGACCATCGGGCTGGTTCTCTACGCCGCCTCGATGTGGGTCTCGGGGATCATGGAGGGGCTGATGTGGCGCGAGGTCGACAGCCAGGGCTTCCTGGTCAACGCCTTCGCCGACACCGTCGCCGCCAAGTTCCCGATGAACGTGGTCCGTGGCCTCGGGGGGGTGCTGTATCTCAGCGGGGCGATCATCATGGCCTACAACCTGTGGGCCACCGTCGCCAAGCAACCCAAGGCGCATTCGACCGCCATTGCCGTGCCGGCCGAATAGGGGGACCAGACCATGTCAATTCTTGCCAAGCACAAGATCCTTGAAAAGAACGCCTCGCTGCTGCTGGTCTTCTCGTTCCTCGTCGTCACCATCGGCGGCATCGTCGAGATCGCGCCACTGTTCTACCTGCAGAACACCATCGAGAAGGTGGAAGGGGTTCGCCCCTACACCCCGCTGGAACTGACCGGCCGCGACATCTATGTCCGCGAGGGCTGCTATGTCTGCCACAGCCAGATGATCCGTCCGATGCGGGACGAGGTCGAACGCTATGGCCATTACAGCCTGGCGGCGGAATCGATGTATGACCACCCGTTCCAGTGGGGGTCCAAGCGGACCGGGCCGGATCTGGCGCGCGTCGGCGGGCGCTATTCGGACGAATGGCATATCGACCACCTGCGCGATCCGCAATCGGTGGTGCCGGAATCGATCATGCCGAAATACGGCTTCCTTCTGGACCGCCCGATCGGCTCGGAACAGATCGCGCAGCGGCTGGAAACCGATGCCATGGTCGGTGTGCCCTATTCCGAAGAGATGGTCCTGGCGGCGGTCGAGGATTTCCGGGCGCAGGCCGATCCGGATGCCGATGCCGAGGGGCTGGCCGAGCGCTATCCCGGCGCGCAGCAGCGCAATTTCGACCGGCAGCCGCAACTGACCGAGATGGATGCGCTGATCGCCTATCTTCAGGTGCTGGGCACGATGGTCGATTTCTCGACCTTCCAGCCCGACCCTGATCGCTGAGGGAGGCTGTCATGGAACTTTACAGCCTGTTGCGTGAATTCGCCGACAGCTGGGCCCTTCTGGCGCTGACCCTGTTCTTCCTGGGCGTGGTGCTGTTCGCCTTCCGCCCGGGATCGCGCAAGCTGCAGCGAGAGGCCGCCGAAAGCATCTTTCGCCACGAGAACCGCCCCGCTGCGGCGGATGAGAAGGAGGGCCGCTGATGGCCGAGGACAAGGACAAGATGCCGGGCAACCCGGCCGCAGCGAAGCCGCGCCGCAAGGGGCGTCATGGTGTCGCGGTTCAGCAGCCCGAGATCCCCTCGACCGGCCATGAATGGGACGGGATCACGGAATACGACAACCCGATGCCGCGCTGGTGGCTGTGGACCTTCTATGTCACCATCGTCTGGGCCATCGGCTATGTGGTGGCCTATCCGGCCATTCCGCTGATCACCGGCGCCACCCAGGGCCTGCTTGGTACCGACTACCGCAAGGAAGTCACCGCCGAGATCGAGCGTTTCGATCAGGCCAATGCCGAGATCCAGAGCCGGCTGGCCTCGGTCGAACTGGATGCCATTCCGGGTGATCCCGACCTGATGAACTATGCGACCAATGCCGGCGGCGCGGTGTTCCGCACCTGGTGCGCGCAATGCCATGGCTCGGGGGCCGGCGGAGCCAGGGGCTATCCGAACCTTCTGGACAATGACTGGCTGTGGGGAGGGTCCTTGGAAGAGGTCCACACCACCATCCAGCACGGCATCCGCGATCCCCAGGACGGCGATACCCGCTATTCCGAGATGCCGCGGTTCGGTCGTGACGAATTGCTGGAGGGCGAGCAGATCGAGCAGGTGGTGGACTATGTCCTGTCGCTGTCGGACCTGCCGCATGATGCCGCCTCGGCGTCCGAGGGCGAGGTCGTCTATCAGGACAACTGCTCGGCCTGCCACATGGAGGACGGAACCGGTGACAGGGGGCAGGGCGCGCCGAATCTGGTCGATGCCGTCTGGCTCTATGGCAGCGATGCCGAGACGGTTACCCGGATTGTCAGCGACGGTCCCTTCGGCGTCATGCCGGCCTGGACCGCGCGCCTGAGCGAGGCCGATATCCGCGCCGTCGCCACCTATGTTCATGGTCTGGGCGGCGGCGAATAGCCGTCCGGCCAGACCCGGGTTTCGCATCGGTCCGCCGATGCGAAAAACGGCCGCCCCCCGTCCTGTTCGCGCGTTCCTTGGGGGGCGGCCACTTCGATAACCGCCCGGCCCGGCCTGCGGTTCCCGCAAGCCCGGCGGGCAAAGGTCTTTCGCGCCGGCTTGCCGGACGAAAGGGACCGGCCCCCAGTCTGTTCGCGCGTTCCTCGGGGGCCGGTTTTCCAACTTTAGGCGGGTTTCAGGGCGGCTGGCAATCGACGCGCGCCCGGCGATCAGGCCACCAGTTCGCCATGCAGCGAGTTCGGCGCGCTTTCGACGATGCGGACCTGCACCAGATCACCGACCTGCGCCTCGGGGGCCTCGACGAAGACCGAATGCAGGTAATCCGACTTGCCGACCATCTGGCCGGGCAGGCGGCCCGGCTTCTCGAACAGCACGCCAAGAGTGCGCCCGACCATGCCTTCCTGCGCCGCCTTCTGCTGGCGGGTCAGCAGGGCCTGCAATTCCTGCAGCCGGGCATCGGCCAGTGCGCCATCGACCTCGGCCCGTTCATAGGCGGGGGTGCCGGGGCGGGGCGAATACTTGAAGCTGAAGGCGGTGCCGAAGCCGACCTCCTCGATCAGCCGCAGCGTGTCGGCATGGTCCTGATCGGTCTCGCCGGGAAAGCCGACGATGAAATCGCTGGTCAGCATGATGTCGGGCCGGGCCGCGCGGATCCGCTCGATCAGGCGCAGATATTGCGTGGCGGTATGGCGGCGGTTCATCGCCTTCAGGATCCGGTCGCTGCCCGACTGCACCGGCAGGTGCAGATAGGGCATCAGCTGCGGCACCGCGCCATGCGCCTCGATCAGGTCGTCGGCCATGTCGTTGGGATGGCTGGTGGTATAGCGGATGCGGTCCAGCCCCGCAGTGTCCGCCAGCGCCCGGATCAGGCGGCCGAAGCCCCATTCGCGCCCGTCCGGCCCCTCGCCATGCCAGCCATTGACGTTCTGGCCCAGCAGCGTGATCTCGCGCACGCCACGGCCGACCAGATCGCGGGCCTCGCGCAGGATTCGGTCCACGGGGCGGCTGACCTCGGCCCCGCGGGTATAGGGCACGACGCAGAAGGCGCAGAACTTGTCGCAGCCCTCCTGCACGGTCAGGAAGGCCGCGGGCGCGCGGCGGGTGGCCTGACGCGCGGGCAGGTGGTCGAACTTGTCCTCCGCGGGAAACTCGGTGAGGATCGCGGGCGCCTCGCCCCGCAGCATCGCGGGCAGGCGGTGATAGGTCTGCGGGCCGACGACCAGATCGACCAGCGGCATGCGGCGGACGATCTCTTCGCCCTCTGCCTGCGCCACGCAGCCGGCGACGCCGATCTTCAGGTCGGGTTTCTCGGACTTCAGCGGCTTCAGCCGGCCAAGATCGGAATAGAGCTTCTCGGCCGCCTTCTCGCGGATATGGCAGGTGTTCAGCAGGACCATGTCGGCCTCGGCCTGGTCCTCGGTCAGGACATAGCCTTCTGCCCCCATGGCCTCGGCCATGCGCTGGCTGTCATAGACATTCATCTGGCAGCCATAGGTCTTGATGAAAAGCTTCTTGGCGGCCTTGGGGCTGGCGTCGTTGGTCATGCCGTGCTGTCCTTGGAATCCGCCGGCTGATACAGCAAAGCATCACTTTTGGAAAGGTACGGCATGGCAAGCGACCTGACCGCGGTCCCGAATATCGGCCCGGCGACGGCAAAGGCGCTGATCGCCGCCGGGGTGCCCGATGCCGCCAGCCTACGGGAAATGGGTGCGCATGAGGCCTATCGCGCCCTGCTGCTGGCCGGCGAGCGGCCGCATTTCATCGGCTACTATGTCATGCATATGGGGCTGCAGGGCCGGCCCTGGAATGATTGCCGTGGCGAGGAAAAGGCCGCGCTGCGCCAGCGCTTTGATTCCCTGGTGGCCGAGGTCAGGGGTGCGCCGCTGTCGGGACTCGAGGCCGCCTTGGACGAGATCGGCCTGCGCCGGCGCTGATGGGCTGGCGGGAGGGCACAGGCCCGGCCTGCGTCCAGCCCGTCGTTGATACTTGACGCCAACCTGAGCAAACCCTATCAGGGCCGGGCTGCAGGGGTATAGCTCAGTTGGTAGAGCATCGGTCTCCAAAACCGAGGGTCGGGGGTTCGAGTCCCTCTGCCCCTGCCAGGCCAGATCGGGAACCCCCACGGCTCATTCCATCGTCAATAGCTGTGTTTGCCGGGCGACTCGCCGCCGCCCGGGTCTGGTTCGCGGCCGGTGGTCTCAGCTTCCGAAGGTAATGCCGCAATTGTTCAGCCTGTTGGCTGTTTCGATAGCCTGCATCTCGCCCTTGAGACGGGCAACCTCTGCAGCCTGGGCGCCGTCTCCCTTGATCAGGAACAGGGCCGGCCAGAACAGTACCGTGGCAACGCCCACGGCGACGGCATCGTTCTGGGCCTGCTTGTCCTGGGCGACAGAGGCCTGGGCGGCGCGGTTGGCGACGCTTTGTGCCTCAACCGAAAGTTGCTGGCAACTCATCCCCTGATAGAGCGCGGGCGAGACATAGCTGGCCGCGATCTTGTCGGAATTGTCGGCGCAAGCCGTCAGCGCCAGCAGCGCCACACCTGCGATGACAGGTGCTGTTGAACGGATAGACATTGTTGATCCTTATCTGTGGTTTCCGTTCGGCCAGCGTTAGTCGCCAACCCGTTGCCCGCGCCTTAACGGCGCCTGCCGGTCGAGGGCGAAACTGCGCCGCATTTGAAGGGATCACCCCTCGGACGCGCGGCGCGGGCTTGAAACGGGTGGCGCGGGGCGCTAAATGAGCCCTGCTTTCCTGAAGGAGCCGCCCGTGGCCACCAATCCCGTCCAGTTCATCAATCAGGTCCGCGCCGAAGCCGCCAAGATCACCTGGCCGACCCGGCGCGAGGTGCTGACCACGACGATCATGGTCTTCATCATGGCGGCGCTGGCCAGCCTGTTCTTTTTCCTGGTCGATCTGGCCATCCGCTTCGGGATCACCGAGGGGCTGAAGCTGATCTCGGGCTGATCGGGGCTTGCATTTGCGGGCACGGGGCGGTATTTGCGCCCGACTGTCCGGTTGACGGCGTGCATCGAATCCGCATGCGCGCCGATTTCAATTTTGCCGGACGCATTTGAATTCAAGGGGTTGGCGCAAGGCTTGCGTGATTCCCCCAAAGACGAGCAGGGGTCGATCGAGACATGGCAAAGCGTTGGTATTCGGTCAGCGTCCTGTCGAACTTCGAAAAGAAGGTCGCCGAGGCGATTCGCCAGGCGGCTGCCGAGAAGGGGCTTGAGGACCAGATCGACGAGGTTCTGGTTCCGACCGAAGAGGTCATCGAGATCAGGCGCGGCAAGAAGGTGACCTCCGAGCGTCGCTTCATGCCGGGCTATGTGCTGGTCCACATGGACATGTCGGACCGGACCTATCACTTGGTGAACTCGATCAATCGGGTGACCGGGTTCCTGGGGGCGCATGGCAAGCCGATGCCGATGCGCGACGAGGAGGTGAACACCATCCTGCACCGCACCGGCGAGGGTGACGTGGCCGCGCCGCGCAACCTGATCCGCTTTGACGTGGGCGAGAAGGTGAATGTGACCGACGGCCCGTTCGAGGGCTTCTCGGGCATGGTGGAAGAGGTGGACGAGGTGTCGGCCCGGATCAAGGTCACCGTCTCGATCTTCGGCCGGCCCACGCCGGTCGAACTGGAATTCACGCAGGTCGCCAAGACCGCGTGATGGGTCGCGGGAGGCTGAAGCCGCACCGCTAAATCGGCCCCTCGGGGCTTGATGATGAAGGAGAAGGCCAGATGGCCAAGAAAGTCGTCGGGCAGCTGAAGCTGCAGATCAAGGCGGGTCAGGCGAACCCGTCCCCCCCCGTTGGCCCCGCTCTGGGTCAGCGCGGCATCAACATCATGGAATTCTGCAAGGCGTTCAACGCCAAGACGCAGGAGATGGAGCAGGGCGCCCCGGTTCCGGTCGTGATCACCTATTACGCCGACAAGTCGTTCACCTTCGAGACGAGGACCTCGCCGGCATCCTTCCTGCTGAAGAAGGCCGCGGGCCTGAAGCCGGTGGGCAAGCGGAACCGTCCGAAGGGCTCGGACAAGCCCGGTCGCACGAGTGCCGGCACCGTGACGGTCAAGCAGGTGCGCGAGATCGCCGAAGCCAAGATGGCCGACCTCTCGGCCAATGATGTCGATCAGGCGATGAAGATCATCCTTGGCTCGGCCAAGTCGATCGGCATCGAGGTGAAGGGCTAAGCCATGGCGAAGATTGCGAAAAAGAAAGCCGCGGCCCGTGCCGCCTTCGACGGCAAGTCGAACCTGTCGGTCGAGGATGCGGTCAAGCTGGTCAAGGACACGGCCTCGGCCAAGTTCGACGAGACGGTCGAGATCGCGCTGAACCTGGGCGTCGATCCGCGCCACGCCGACCAGATGGTCCGTGGCGTCGTCACCCTGCCCGCCGGTACCGGCAAGGATGTGCGCGTCGCCGTATTCGCCCGTGGCCCCAAGGCCGACGAGGCGACAGCGGCCGGTGCGGATATTGTCGGCGCCGAAGACCTGATGGAAACGATCCAGTCGGGCAAGATCGAGTTCGACCGCTGCATCGCCACCCCTGACATGATGCCGCTGGTCGGCCGTCTGGGCAAGATCCTCGGTCCGCGCAACCTGATGCCGAACCCGAAGGTCGGCACGGTGACGATGGATGTCGCCGCCGCCGTGCAGGCCGCCAAGGGCGGTGAGGTCCAGTTCAAGGCCGAGAAGGCGGGCGTCGTCCATGCCGGCATCGGCAAGGTCAGCTTCGACGCTGACAAGCTGGCCCAGAACCTGCGCGCCTTCGTGGATGCGGTGAACAAGGCCAAGCCCTCGGGCGCGAAAGGGACCTACATGAAGAAGGTCTCGATCAGTTCGACCATGGGGCCGGGCGTGTCGGTCGACGTGGTGTCGGCGACCGCCAACTGAGAATTCCGCGGCGCAAGCCGGGGATGACGGGGCAGCCCTGGCCGCCCCGTCCTGTCCGAGACGGAGGGTGCAGGGGGAACCTTGCTTAATGTCCTTCCCGAGATGGGAACAAGCATTTTTCCGAAGGCCAGTTCTTCGGGCGATCTTGTCCCTTACGGACCCGATCCGGTCCCTTCGGGCCGGAGCAACGTGAGAGCCGGGGGGAAACCCCCAACTTGGAGTGAAACCGTGGATAGAGCACAAAAAGAACAGGTGGTCGAGGAACTCGGCCAGATCTTTGACAGCTCTGGCGTCGTGGTGGTTGCCCACTACGAGGGGATGACGGTTGCGCAAATGCAGGACCTCCGCGCGCGCATGCGCGAAGCGGGCGGTTCGGTGCGTGTTGCCAAGAACAGGCTCGCCAAGATCGCCCTGGAAGGGAAGGCCTGCGCCAGCATCGCCGATTACCTGACGGGCATGACCGTGCTTACCTATTCGGAGGATCCGACCGCTGCGGCCCGGATCGCCGACAAATACGCCAAGGACAACGAGAAATTCGTGATCCTCGGCGGTGCCATGGGTGACACGGCTCTGGATCCGGCCGGTGTGAAAGCCGTCGCCTCGATGCCGTCGCGTGAGGAGCTTATCGCTTCGATCGTGGCTTGCCTCGGCGCGCCTGCTGCGAACATCGCCGGTGCCATTGGCGCGCCTGCAAGCAACATCGCGGGTATCCTCAGCACTCTGGAAGAGCGCGAGGCTGCCTGACGCAACCCCTTTCCCGTCGTGGGCTAGAAACCCGACGTTGGAACACCTAACTGAGAGAACGGAAAAATGGCTGATCTGAAAAAACTCGCCGAAGAAATCGTGGGCCTGACCCTGCTGGAAGCCCAGGAACTGAAGACCATCCTGAAGGATGAATACGGCATCGAGCCCGCCGCCGGCGGCGCGGTGATGATGGCCGGCCCGGCTGCTGGTGGCGCTGCCGAAGCCGCTGAGGAAAAGACCGAATTCGACGTCGTTCTGGTCGAAGCCGGCGCCAACAAGATCAACGTGATCAAGGAAGTGCGCGGCATCACCGGCTTGGGCCTGAAAGAAGCCAAGGATCTGGTGGAAGCCGGTGGCAAGGTCAAGGAAGGCGCCAACAAGGACGAAGCCGAAGAGATCAAGAAAAAGCTCGAAGCGGCTGGCGCCAAGGTCGAGCTGAAGTAATCGGCCTTCTGGTCGGACGAACAGGGCAGGGTCCGGGCTTTCCCGGTCCCTGCCGAACCTGTCTTGAAGGGCGGTTTGGGCCGAAACCCGTGCCAGACCTTCCTTCAGGGCATGTTCGAGGTTCGGGAGTTGCGCGGTGGGACGTGCGACACGAATGGAACCTCACCCCTGCATTCGTAGGCCGCGCTCCGGGGGCCCCCGACCCGGTGCGCGCGCGCGAAGACGAAAGGTGACAAGACCCCATGGCGCAAGCTTATGTCGGCCAGAAACGCATCCGGCGTTACTATGGAAATATCCGCGAAGTCCTGGAGATGCCGAACCTGATCGAGGTTCAGAAATCCTCCTACGACCTGTTCCTGAATTCCGGTGAGGGCAGCGGCCATCACGACGGCGAAGGTATCCAGGGTGTTTTCCAGTCGGTCTTCCCGATCAAGGATTTCAACGAGACCGCGACGCTGGAATTCGTGAAATACGAGCTGGAAAAGCCGAAATACGACGTCGACGAATGCCAGCAGCGCGACATGACCTATGCCGCGCCGCTGAAGGTGACGCTGCGTCTGATCGTATTCGATGTCGATGAACATACCGGCGCCAAATCGGTCAAGGACATCAAGGAACAGGACGTCTTCATGGGCGACATGCCCCTGATGACCCTGAACGGCACCTTCATCGTGAACGGAACCGAGCGGGTGGTGGTGTCGCAGATGCACCGCAGCCCCGGCGTGTTCTTCGACCATGACCGCGGCAAGACGCACAGCTCGGGCAAGCTTCTGTTCGCCTGCCGGATCATTCCCTATCGCGGCTCGTGGCTGGACTTCGAGTTCGACGCCAAGGATCTGGTCTTCGCGCGCATCGACCGCCGCCGGAAGCTGCCGGTGACGACGCTGCTCTATGCGCTCGGCATGGATCAGGAGGGCATCATGGATGCCTTCTACGACACCGTCGATTACCGTCTGGAAAAGGGCAAGGGCTGGGTCACCCGCTTCTTCCCCGAACGTGTGCGCGGCACCCGCCCCAGCTATGACCTGGTCAATGCCGAGACCGGCGAGGTCATCACCAAGGCCGGCGAGAAGGTCACCCCGCGCCTGGTCAAGAAGCTGCTGGATTCGGGCGAGCAGGTGAACCTGCTGGTCCCGTTCGAGCGGATCATCGGCCGTTTCGTCGCCAAGGACATCATCAACGAGGAAACCGGCCTGATCTATGCCGAGGCCGGCGATGAGATCACCGCTGAATACGACAAGGAGGGCCAGCTGAACGGCGGCCTTCTGAAGGTGCTGCTGGACAATGACGTGACCGATATCCCGGTCCTCGACATCGATCATGTCAATGTCGGTCCCTATATCCGCAACACCATGGCCGCGGACAAGAACATGAACCGCGACGGCGCGCTGATGGACATCTATCGCGTCATGCGCCCGGGCGAGCCGCCCACCGTCGAGGCCGCCAGCGCGCTGTTCGACAGCCTGTTCTTCGACAGCGAGCGTTACGACCTCTCGGCCGTCGGCCGGGTCAAGATGAACATGCGTCTTGATCTGGATGCGCCGGACACGCAGCGGACCCTGCGCCACGCGGATATCGTGGCCTGTGTGCGCGGGCTGGTGGAACTGCGCGACGGCAAGGGCGAGATCGACGATATCGACCATCTGGGCAACCGGCGCGTCCGCTCGGTCGGCGAGCTGATGGAAAACCAGTATCGGGTCGGCCTGCTGCGGATGGAACGCGCGATCCGCGAACGCATGTCCGGGGTCGAGATCGACACCGTCATGCCGCAGGACCTGATCAACGCCAAGCCGGCGGCGGCTGCGGTGCGTGAATTCTTCGGCTCGTCGCAGCTGTCGCAGTTCATGGACCAGACCAACCCGCTTTCCGAGGTGACGCACAAGCGCCGCCTGTCGGCCCTCGGGCCGGGCGGTCTGACCCGCGAACGCGCCGGCTTCGAGGTCCGCGACGTGCACCCGACCCATTACGGCCGGATGTGCCCGATCGAGACGCCGGAAGGCCAGAACATCGGTCTGATCAACAGCCTCGCGACCTTTGCCCGCGTGAACAAATACGGCTTCATCGAAACCCCCTATCGCAAGGTGATCGAGGGCAAGGTGACCGACGACGTGGTCTACATGTCCGCGACCGAGGAGATGCGCCACACCGTCGCGCAGGCCAATGCGCAGCTGGACGAGGAGGGCCGTTTCGTCAACGAACTGGTCAGCACCCGTCAGGCGGGCGATTTCATGCTGAACCCGGTCGATGCCGTCGATCTGATTGACGTCTCGCCCAAGCAGCTGGTTTCGGTCGCGGCCGCGCTGATCCCCTTCCTTGAAAACGACGACGCCAACCGCGCGCTAATGGGCTCGAACATGCAGCGTCAGGCCGTCCCGCTTCTGCGGGCCGAGGCGCCCTTCGTCGGCACCGGCATGGAGGCCATCGTGGCCCGCGATTCCGGCGCCGCCATCATGGCGCGTCGCGGCGGGGTCATCGACCAGGTCGACGCGCAGCGGATCGTTGTCCGCGCGACCGAGAACCTGGGCGCCGGTGATGCCGGCGTGGACATCTATCGTCTGCGCAAGTTCAAGCGTTCGAACCAGTCCTCGACCATCAACCAGCGTCCGCTGGTCAAGGTGGGCGAGCGGGTCGTGGGCGGTCAGGTCATCGCCGACGGTCCCTCGACCGATCAGGGCGAACTGGCCATCGGCCGCAACGTGGTCGTCGCCTTCATGCCCTGGAACGGCTATAACTACGAGGACTCGATCCTGATCTCCGAGCGGATCCACCGCGACGACGTGTTCACCTCGATCCATATCGACGAATACGAAGTGGCCGCGCGCGACACCAAGCTTGGGCCCGAGGAAATCACCCGCGACATCCCGAACGTGGGCGAAGAGGCGCTGCGCAATCTCGACGAGGCCGGCATCGTCTATATCGGTGCCGAGGTCGGCCCGGGCGACATTCTGGTGGGCAAGATCACCCCAAAGGGCGAAAGCCCGATGACGCCGGAAGAAAAGCTGCTGCGCGCCATCTTCGGTGAAAAGGCAAGCGATGTGCGCGACACCTCGCTGCGCCTGCCGCCGGGGGCTTACGGCACCATCGTCGAGGTCCGGGTGTTCAACCGCCATGGCGTCGACAAGGACGAACGCGCCCTGCAGATCGAGCGCGAGGAAGTCGAGCGTCTGGCGCGCGACCGCGACGACGAGCAGGCGATCCTTGACCGCAACATCTATGCGCGTCTGAAATCGCTGATCCTCGGCAAGGTCGCGGTGAAGGGTCCGAAGGGCGTCAAGGCGCATTCGGACATCACCGAGGATCTGCTGGGCACGCTGAGCCGTGGCCAGTGGTGGCAGCTTGCCGTCGGCGAGGAAGAGATCGCCAAGGAAGTCGAGGCGCTGAACCAGCAATACGACAACCAGAAGAAGGCGCTGGAAGCCCGCTTCGAGGACAAGGTCGAGAAGGTCCGTCAGGGCGACGACCTGCCGCCGGGCGTGATGAAGATGGTCAAGGTCTTCGTCGCCGTGAAGCGCAAGCTGCAGGCGGGCGACAAGATGGCCGGCCGTCACGGCAACAAGGGCGTTGTCTCCAAGGTCGTGCCGATGGAAGACATGCCGTTCCTTGCCGACGGCACGCCGGTCGATCTGGTGCTGAACCCGCTGGGCGTGCCCTCGCGCATGAACGTCGGCCAGATCCTTGAGACCCATATGGGCTGGGCCTCGCGCGGCCTTGGCATCCGCATCGACGAGGCGCTGGAGGATTATCGCCGCAATGGCGACATGACCCCGGTGCGCGAGGCGATGAAGATCGGCTATGGCGACGACATGTATGCCGAGACGTTCGGCGGCATGGAGGACGGCCTGCTGGTCGAACATGCCAATGCCGTGCGCGCGGGCGTGCCGATCGCCACGCCGGTCTTCGACGGTGCCAAGGAAGCCGATGTGAACGACGCGCTGACCCGCGCGGGCTTTGACACGTCGGGCCAGTCCATCGTCTTCGACGGCCGCACCGGCGATCAGTTCGCGCGTCCCGTCACCGTCGGCATGAAGTACATCCTGAAGCTGCACCATCTGGTCGATGACAAGATGCATGCCCGCTCGACCGGTCCCTACAGCCTCGTGACCCAGCAGCCGCTGGGCGGCAAGGCGCAGTTCGGTGGCCAGCGTCTGGGTGAGATGGAGGTCTGGGCGCTGGAAGCCTATGGCGCCGCCTATACCCTGCAGGAAATGCTGACGGTCAAGTCGGACGACGTGGCCGGCCGGACCAAGGTCTATGAAAGCATCGTCAAGGGTGACGACAATTTCGAGGCCGGCGTTCCGGAAAGCTTCAACGTGCTGGTCAAGGAGGTCCGGGGTCTGGGCCTCAACATGGAACTCCTGGATGCGGAGGAAGAGGAATAAGCATGGGCGTTGCCATCCGACATTCGGCGGTTCTGGCGCTTGCGGCCCTCGCGGGTTGCGGCGTGCAGATCGCCCGGATCGAGGATGGCAATTCGCGTCGTGAAAAGGGGTTCGAGTTTGTCGCAACGACATTCAACTATTCCAATAACGACGCCCTGCCCGCGAACAGGATGCTCCGGGCAGCCGCGAAGTACTGTCGGCTGTCTCACCCCAACGCCCGCGAAACCATCCCGAATAGTGGAGCCTACGGCGTCCACGGCACCTGGATGATGGATTTCGCCTGCCCCGCGCCTGAAAAGGACAAGAAATGAACCAGGAACTCGCCACCAATCCCCTGAACCCGCTGGCCCCGCCGCGGCAGTTCGATGAAATCAAGATCTCGCTGGCCTCGCCGGAAGAAATTCTGGCCTGGTCCTTCGGTGAGGTGAAGAAACCCGAAACCATCAACTACCGCACCTTCAAGCCCGAGCGTGACGGGTTGTTCTGCGCGCGCATCTTCGGTCCGATCAAGGATTACGAATGCCTCTGCGGCAAATACAAGCGGATGAAGTATCGCGGCCTCGTCTGCGAGAAATGCGGCGTCGAGGTGACGCTGCAGAAGGTTCGCCGTGAACGCATGGGCCATATCGAACTGGCCGCGCCCGTCGCCCATATCTGGTTCCTGAAGTCGCTGCCCTCGCGCATCGGTCTGATGCTGGACATGACGCTGCGCGATCTGGAACGGATCCTGTATTTCGAGAACTACGTCGTCATCGAGCCGGGTCTGACCGATCTGACCTATGGCCAGTTGCTGAGCGAAGAGGAATATCTTGACGCTCAGGACAATTTCGGCGCCGATGCGTTCAGCGCCGATATCGGCGCCGAGGCGATCCGCGCCATGCTGGCCAATATCGACCTTGCCGCGACCGCCGAGCAGCTGCGCGAGGATCTGAAGGAAGCCACGGGCGAGTTGAAGCCGAAGAAGATCATCAAGCGGCTGAAGATCGTCGAGAGCTTCCTCGAATCCGGCAACCGCCCGGAATGGATGGTGCTGACCGTGATCCCGGTCATCCCGCCGGAACTGCGCCCGCTGGTGCCGCTGGATGGTGGCCGTTTCGCGACTTCGGACCTGAACGACCTCTATCGCCGGGTGATCAACCGCAACAACCGCCTCAAGCGGCTGATCGAGCTGCGCGCGCCCGACATCATCGTGCGCAACGAAAAGCGGATGTTGCAGGAATCGGTCGATGCGCTGTTCGACAACGGTCGTCGTGGCCGGGTCATCACCGGCAACAACCGTCGGCCGCTGAAATCGCTCAGCGACATGCTGAAAGGCAAGCAGGGCCGGTTCCGTCAGAACCTCCTGGGCAAGCGCGTGGACTTCTCGGGCCGCTCGGTCATCGTGACCGGGCCGGAACTGAAGCTGCATCAATGCGGGCTGCCGAAGAAGATGGCGCTCGAGCTGTTCAAGCCGTTCATCTATTCGCGGCTTGAGGCGAAGGGCCTGTCCTCGACCGTCAAGCAGGCGAAGAAGCTGGTCGAGAAGGAACGCCCCGAGGTATGGGACATCCTCGACGAGGTGATCCGCGAGCATCCGGTTCTGTTGAACCGCGCACCGACGCTGCACCGTCTGGGCATCCAGGCCTTCGAGCCGATCCTGATCGAGGGCAAGGCGATCCAGCTGCACCCGCTGGTCTGCTCGGCCTTCAACGCCGATTTCGACGGCGACCAGATGGCCGTTCACGTCCCCCTCTCGCTGGAAGCCCAGCTTGAGGCGCGCGTGCTGATGATGTCCACGAACAACGTGCTGTCGCCCGCCAACGGCGCGCCGATCATCGTGCCGTCGCAGGACATGGTTCTGGGCCTTTATTACGTCTCGATGATGCGCGACGGCATGAAGGGCGAGGGCATGGCCTTCACCAATATCGACGAGGTCGAGCACGCCCTGACCGCCGGCGAGGTGCATCTGCACGCCAAGATCACCGCGCGGATCCGCCAGATCGACGAGAACGGGCAGGAGGTCGTGCAGCGCTTCGAGACCACGCCGGGCCGGGTCCGGCTGGGCGCGCTGCTGCCGATGAACGCCAAGGCTCCGTTCGAGCTGGTCAACCGGCTGCTGCGCAAGAAGGACGTGCAGCACGTCATCGACACCGTCTACCGCTACTGCGGTCAGAAAGAGTCGGTGATCTTCTGCGACCAGATCATGGGCCTGGGCTTCCGCGAGGCGTTCCGCGCCGGCATCAGCTTCGGCAAGAACGACATGGTGATCCCCGACAACAAATGGGACATCGTCGGCGAAGTGCAGGAGCAGGTGAAAGAGTTCGAACAGCAGTATCTGGACGGCCTCATCACCCAGGGCGAGAAATACAACAAGGTCGTGGACGCCTGGTCGAAATGCAACGACCGGGTCACCGAGGCGATGATGTCCACGATCTCGGCCAAGAAGCAGGACGAGAACGGTGCCGAGATGGAACCGAACTCGGTCTACATGATGGCGCATTCCGGTGCGCGCGGTTCGACCAACCAGATGAAGCAACTGGGCGGCATGCGCGGGTTGATGGCCAAGCCGAATGGCGAGATCATCGAGACGCCGATCATCTCGAACTTCAAGGAAGGTCTGACCGTTCTTGAATACTTCAACTCGACCCACGGCGCGCGGAAGGGTCTGTCCGACACGGCGCTGAAGACGGCGAACTCGGGCTACCTGACCCGCCGTCTGGTGGACGTGGCGCAGGACTGCATCATCCGCGAGCATGATTGCGGCACCGATCAGGCGATCACTGCCTCGGCCGCCGTCAATGACGGCGAGGTCATCGCGCCCCTGTCCGAGCGGGTGCTGGGCAGGACCGCGGCCGAGGATGTGCTGGTTCCGGGCAGCGACGAGATCATCATCCGCACGGGCGAGCTGATCGACGAACGCAAGGCCGACGCCATCGAGCAGGCGGGGGTGCAGTCGGTGCGCATCCGCTCGGCCCTGACCTGCGAAAGCGAGGACGGGGTCTGCGCGCTGTGCTATGGCCGCGACCTGGCGCGCGGCACGCTGGTCAATATCGGCGAGGCGGTGGGCATCATCGCCGCCCAGTCGATCGGTGAGCCGGGCACGCAGCTGACCATGCGGACCTTCCACATCGGCGGCATCGCGCAGGGTGGGCAGCAGTCCTTCCAGGCGGCGTCCCATGAGGGCACGGTGCAGTTCCGCAACGACAGCGTGCTGGCCAACGCGAATGGCGAGCAGGTGGTCATCTCGCGCAACATGCAGCTTCTGATCCTCGATGAGCAGGGCAGTGAGCGCGCCAGCCACAAGCTGTTCTACGGCTCGAAGCTGTTCGTGAAGGAAGGCGATCGGGTGGTTCGCGGCGCCAAGCTGTACGAATGGGATCCCTATACCCTGCCGATCATCGCCGAAAAGGGCGGTGTGGCCAAGTTCGTCGACCTGCTGTCGGGCATCTCGGTGCGCGACGAGACCGACGATGCGACCGGCATGACCCAGAAGATCGTGACCGACTGGCGTTCCGCGCCGCGCGGCAACGACCTGAAGCCCGAGATCCTGATCCTGGGCGAGGATGGCGAGCCGGTCCGCAACGAGCAGGGCAACCCGGTTACCTATCCGATGTCGGTGGATGCGATCCTGTCGATCGAGGACGGGCAGGAAATCCGTCCGGGCGACGTGGTGGCGCGGATCCCGCGCGAGGGTGCCAAGACCAAGGACATCACCGGGGGTCTGCCCCGCGTGGCGGAACTGTTCGAGGCCCGTCGCCCCAAGGATCACGCCATCATCGCCGAGATCGACGGCTATGTGCGCTTTGGCAAGGACTACAAGAACAAGCGCCGCATCAGCATCGAGCCCAGCGAGGAAGGTCACGACGCCGTCGAATACATGGTGCCGAAAGGCAAGCACATCCCGGTGCAGGAAGGCGACTTCGTGCAGAAGGGTGACTATATCATGGACGGCAACCCGGCGCCGCACGACATCCTGCGCATCATGGGGATCGAGGCCCTGGCCGATTACCTGATCGACGAGGTGCAGGACGTCTACCGGCTGCAGGGCGTGAAGATCAACGACAAGCATATCGAGGTGATCGTCCGCCAGATGCTGCAGAAGATCGAGATCATCGACAGCGGTGACACGACGCTTCTGAGGGGCGAGCATGTCGAGCGCGACGAGTTCGATGAAGAGAACGCCAAGGTCGAAGCCAAGGGCGGCCGTCCGGCCACGGGCGAGCCGGTGCTTCTGGGCATCACCAAGGCCAGCCTGCAGACCCGCAGCTTCATCTCGGCCGCCTCGTTCCAGGAAACGACCCGCGTGCTGACCGAGGCCGCCGTTCAGGGCAAGCGCGACAAGCTGGTCGGGCTGAAAGAGAACGTCATCGTCGGCCGGTTGATCCCGGCGGGCACGGGCGGAGCTACCGCCCGCGTGCGCCGCATCGCCTCCGAGCGCGACAATGAGGTGATCGAGGCCCGCCGCGCCGAAGCCGAAGCCGCGGCAGCGCTGGCCGCGCCGCAGGCGTCGGATGTCTTCAGCATGGCCGCGACGCCCGAGACCAGCGAGACCGGCATGGCCGAGGAGTGATCCCCGGCAAGGCTGAACCGACCGAAGGGCCCGGCCATGCGCCGGGCCCTTCTTCATTGGGGGGCCGCCTGGCCGGGCAACCTCTTGGAAATATCTGAATGCGACAGTACAGATCTGCGTGGCTTTTGGGGGGCGTCGATGCGGATACAGGTGTTGGGGCTTTGCCGGTTCTCGATGCTGGTCGAGAACGCCTTCCAGACGACCGGCAGCGATCTGCAACGGAACCGCGAGATCCTCTATGATCCGCGGCGGCTGGATCAGCGCCTGCGCTATTTCGAGAATCTGTGCCTGTCGACGCTGCTGTGGCAGACCGACCCGGATTTCACCCTGATCCTCGCGACCTCGGACGATCTGCCGCAGCCCTGGCTGGACCGGCTGCGCGCCATTGCCGAGGCGGTGCCGCAAATCCGGCTGGAACAGGTCGCCCCCGGCAAGCATGGCCAGATCTGCCAGCGGCTTCTGGAACGGCATACCGAACCCGGTGCCGATGTCGTGGCGCAGTTCCGCATGGATGACGACGATGCCGTGGCCTGCGATTACGTTGCCCGGCTGCGTTCGGATCACCGCCTGATCGCGCCGCTGATGGCCGAGGCCGGCCGCGTCGCGGTCGATTACAGCCATGGCCTGTCCATGCATCACGCGGCCGGGGGCGGGTTCACCTTTCACGGCGTGCGGGCGCGGATGTGGGTGCCGGCACTGGCCATGTATTTTCAGGGCAGCAGCCCCGGTTCGATCATGAACTACCGCCATGACCGGATCTGGCAGATGCTGACCAGCATCAACCTGCCCGCGCCGATCATGTGGATCCGCAGTTTCCACGCCAGCAATGACAGCCCCGACCAGCCCCGGCTGGGGCGCGAGCTGTACGAGATCGACCAGACGCAACTGGACAAGGTGATGTGGAACCGCTTTCGGCTTGACCCGCGCGAACTGACCGGGGCGCTGACCGCGCCCGAGGGCGTCGGGGCGCCATAGGTGTTGGCCATGCTTGTCAACGCGGTGCGGGCGACCTAACGCTTGCGGGCGAGAAGGGTTTTCCACATGCGCGCGCCTCTGCTTTCGCCCCTGCGCCGGGTCAGTCCGGCATCGATCACGGCCCAGCCGCACGGCCCGGGCGACAACCTGCGGGGCGCGGGTTTCATGACGCTGTCGATGCTGGGCTTTGGCTGCAACGACGCGGCGATGAAATTCGTCATGCAGGAGATGCCGCTGTATCAGGCCATCACCCTGCGCGGTCTGGTGGTTCTGGTCGCGATCTGGCTGCTGGCGCTGCGCGAGGGCGGGCTGCGCCTGCGGCTTTCGCCGCCGGCACGCCGGCCGATGGCGCTGCGGGTGCTGGGCGAGGTGGGATCGACGGTGCTGTTCCTGAACGCGTTGCAGGTGATCGCGATCGGTGATCTGTCGGCGGTGATGCAGTCGCTGCCGCTGGTGGTGATGCTGGGCGCTGCGCTGTTTTTCGGTGAGACATTGGGCTGGCGCCGGACCAGCGCCGTCGTCGTCGGCCTGCTGGGCGTGATGATCATCCTGCGGCCGGGCAGCGGCACCTTCGGGATCTGGTCGCTGGTGGCACTCGGGGCGGTTCTGCTGATTGCCCTGCGCGATCTGGTGACACGGAATTTCGGCCGCGAGGTCAGTTCGGCGACGATTGCCTTCTATGCGGCGGCGGCGGTGACCGGGATGGGGCTGATCGGCAGCCTGTGGCAGGGCTGGGTGATGCCCAGCCCGATGCAACTGGCCCTGATCCTGCTGGCCGGCGGTTTCCTGACCATCGGCTATGTCAGTGCCGTCACCGCCATGCGGGTGGGCGAGATCTCCTATGTCGCGCCATTCCGCTATGCCTCGCTGATCGTGGCGATCCTTGCCGGGCTGCTGGTCTTTGGCGAATGGCCGGATTTCTGGACCTGGCTCGGCTCGGGGCTGGTCGTCGGGGCCGGGGTCTATGTGATCTGGCGCGAGGCGCAACTGGGGAGGCGCTGATGCGTGTGCAGATGCTGGGGCTGTGCCGGTTTTCCTATGTCGGCCTGCGCGGCTTTCAGATCGATCATGCCAGCTATGAGGAACGTCGGGCCCTGCTTTACGATCCCGCCCGTCTGCGCCGCCGCTGGCTGTGGTTCAGCGAGGTGGCGCTGCCGGCATGGCGCGCGCAGACCGATCCCGATTTCACGCTGGTGGTGATGACCGGCCCCGACCTGCCGGAACCCTGGCTGTCGCGGCTCAAGGCACTGAGCGCCGAGATCCCGCAGTTGCGGCTGGCTCTGGTGCCGCCGATGAAATGGCATCTGCCGGCCTGCCGTGCGGCCATCGCGCCCCATGTCGATCCCCGCGCCGATGTGATCGGGCATTTTCGCCATGACGACGACGATGCCGTAGCCATCGACTATATCGCCTCCGCCCGCGCCGATTTCGGCCATGTCGAGGCGCTGTGGCGGGCCGAGGGCCGGCTGGCGCTGGATCATTCGCGCGGCCTGATGCTGCGCTTGCAGGAGGGTGGTGTTCAGCTGACGCCGCGCATCTGCCACAATATGGGCGTCGCCCTGACGGTCTTTCTGCGCCCCGAGGCGCAGGAGAGCGCGCTGAACTATGATCATTCGAAGATCGGGTTGTGGATGCCGGGCGTGGCGATCACCCGGCCGTTGATGTTCATCCGGTCGATCCATGCCGACAGCGACTCGGGCTCGATGGGGCAGGGGGTGCCCTGGCCGGTCGAACCCGCCGAACTGGACGACCTGCTTTGGCAGCGTTTCCGCCTGCGCCGCGAGGGGTTGGAGCAACTGGGCCGGGCCCTCGCCTGACCCTTTCGCGACGGGGCGGTCTTGTTGACACACCCGGCGATTCCCCATATACGCCGCACACCCGACGGTCAGCCGTTCCGGGCCCAGAACCTATTTTGGTCACGATCCGGGAATATCCCCGATCCTCTGGAAAGTTCCCGTCCACCCCGCTAAGGGACCGGACGGGTTTGGCGTTTTGCGATTCGCGCAAGGCGCCGTCGAGAAGTGGTGCAGCCTGTCGGCTGCGAGTATTGACGAAAGCAAGACGGGGAACCGAATGCCGACGATTCAACAGCTGATCCGCAAACCGCGGCAGCCCAAGGTGCAGCGCAGCAAATCGCAGCACCTGCAAGGATGCCCGCAGAAGCGCGGCGTCTGCACGCGCGTCTATACCACGACGCCGAAGAAACCGAACTCCGCCATGCGGAAGGTCGCCAAGGTGCGCCTGACGAATGGCTTCGAGGTCATCTCCTACATCCCGGGCGAAAAGCACAACCTCCAGGAACACAGCGTCGTGCTGATCCGTGGCGGTCGTGTGAAAGACCTTCCGGGTGTCCGTTACCACATCCTGCGCGGTGTGCTGGATACCCAGGGCGTCAAGGATCGTCGCCAGCGTCGTTCGAAATACGGCGCCAAGCGTCCGAAGTAAGGAGAGGCATCAATGTCCCGTCGTCACGCCGCTGAAAAGCGCGAAGTCCTGCCCGACGCCAAATACGGCGATCGCGTGCTGACCAAATTCATGAACAACCTGATGGTTGACGGCAAGAAATCGGTTGCCGAGCGGATCGTCTACAACGCGCTGGACCGCGTCGAGAGCCGCCTCAAGCGCGAGCCGATCGAGGTCTTCCACGAAGCCCTCGACAACGTGAAGCCCTCGGTCGAGGTGCGTTCGCGCCGCGTCGGCGGTGCCACCTATCAGGTTCCGGTCGAGGTTCGCCCGACCCGCCGCGAGGCGCTGGCTATCCGCTGGCTGATCACCGCGGCCAAGAACCGCAACGAGCACACCATGGAAGAGCGCCTTGCAGGCGAGCTGGCCGATGCCGTGAACGGCCGCGGCACCGCCGTCAAGAAGCGTGAAGACACGCACAAGATGGCCGACGCCAACAAGGCGTTCAGCCACTATCGCTGGTAATCGGAAGGAAGGCCCCTAATGGCACGCGAATACCCGCTGACGCGCTATCGCAACTTTGGCATCATGGCCCATATCGATGCCGGCAAGACCACGATGACCGAGCGCATCCTGTTCTACACCGGCAAGAACCACAAGATCGGCGAGACCCATGACGGCGCCTCGACGATGGACTGGATGGAGCAGGAAGCCGAGCGCGGCATCACCATCACCTCGGCCGCGACCACGACCTTCTGGCAGCGCCAGGAGGATCCGAGCGCGGAAGGCACGTCCGACACGAAGTTCCGCTTCAACATCATCGACACGCCGGGCCACGTCGACTTCACCATCGAGGTCGAGCGTTCGCTGGCGGTGCTGGATGGTGCGGTCGCGCTGCTGGACGGGAACGCGGGCGTCGAGCCGCAGACCGAAACGGTGTGGCGCCAGGCCGACCGTTACAAGGTGCCGCGGCTGGTCTTCGTCAACAAGATGGACAAGATCGGGGCCGATTTCTTCAACTGCGTGAAGATGATCAAGGACCGCACCGGCGGCACGCCCTGCCCGGTCGCCCTGCCGATCGGCGCCGAGGACAAGCTGGAAGGCATCATCGACCTGATCACCATGGAAGAATGGGTCTGGACCGGTGAGGATCTGGGTGCGAACTGGGTTCGCCAGCCGATCCGTGCCGAGCTGCAGGATCTGGCCGACGAATGGCGCAACAACATGATCGAGCTTGCCGTCGAGCAGGACGATGACGCCATGGAAGCCTATCTGGAAGGCAACGAGCCCGACGCGGACACGCTGCGCAAGCTGATCCGCAAGGGCTGCCTGTCCATGTCCTTCTTCCCGATGCTGGCCGGCTCGGCGTTCAAGAACAAGGGCGTGCAGCCGCTTCTGAACGCGGTGATCGACTTCCTGCCCGGTCCGCAGGACGTGCCGACGCTGATGGGCTTCTCGCCCGATGACGACGCGGAAGAGCGCAACATCCCGCGCAATGCGGATGATGCCGAACCGTTCTCGGCGCTGGCCTTCAAGATCATGAACGACCCCTTCGTCGGCTCGCTGACCTTCACGCGGATCTATTCGGGTGCGCTGAAGAAGGGCGACCAGATGCTCAACTCGACCAAGGGTCGGCGCGAGCGTGTGGGCCGGATGATGCTGATGCATGCCGTCAACCGCGAAGAGATCGAGGAAGCATTCGCCGGCGACATCATCGCGCTGGCCGGTCTGAAAGACACCACCACGGGTGACACGCTGTGCGATCCGTCGAAGCCGGTGGTTCTGGAAACCATGACCTTCCCCGAGCCGGTGATCGAGATCGCCGTCGAGCCGAAGTCGAAAGCCGACCAGGAAAAGATGGGCCTGGCCCTTCAGCGCCTGTCGGCCGAAGATCCGTCCTTCCGCGTCGAAACCGACATCGAGTCGGGCCAGACCATCATGAAGGGCATGGGCGAACTTCACCTCGACATCCTCGTTGACCGCATGAAGCGCGAGTTCAAGGTCGAGGCGAATATCGGCGCCCCGCAGGTGGCCTACCGCGAGACCATCTCGAACGAGGCCGAGATCGACTACACGCACAAGAAACAGACCGGCGGTACCGGCCAGTTCGCGCGTGTCAAGCTGGTCATCACGCCGACCGAGCCGGGCGAGGGTTACTCGTTCGAATCGAAGATCGTCGGTGGTGCGGTGCCGAAGGAATACGTTCCCGGCGTTGAGAAGGGCATCAAGTCGGTGATGGATTCCGGTCCGCTGGCCGGCTTCCCGGTGATCGACTTCAAGGTGGCGCTGATCGACGGTGCCTTCCACGACGTCGACTCCTCGGTCCTGGCCTTCGAGATCGCCGCCCGTGCCGGGATGCGCGAGGGCCTGAAGAAGGCCGGCGCCAAGCTGTTGGAACCGATCATGAAGGTCGAGGTGGTCACGCCCGAGGAATATACGGGCTCGATCATCGGTGACCTGACCAGCCGTCGCGGCATGGTCCGCGGTCAGGACACGCGCGGCAACGCCAATGTCATCGACGCCTTCGTGCCGCTGGCCAACATGTTCGGCTACATCAACAACCTGCGCTCGATGTCCTCGGGCCGCGCGGTGTTCACGATGCAGTTCGACCATTACGAAGCCGTGCCGCAGAACATCTCGGACGAGATCCAGAAGAAATACGCATAACGGCGGTGCGTGGGCGACCACGCACCCTACCACCCCCGTAGGGTGCGTGCCCGGCACGCACCGTCACAAGAAAAGAGGAGCCAATCATGGCAAAGGCAAAGTTTGAACGGACGAAACCGCACGTCAACATCGGGACGATCGGTCACGTTGACCACGGCAAGACGACGCTGACGGCTGCGATCACGAAATATTTCGGCGATTTCAAGGCCTATGACCAGATCGACGGTGCGCCCGAGGAAAAGGCGCGCGGGATCACCATCTCGACCGCGCATGTGGAATACGAATCCGACGCGCGCCATTACGCGCATGTCGACTGCCCGGGCCACGCCGACTACGTCAAGAACATGATCACCGGTGCGGCGCAGATGGACGGCGCGATCCTGGTGGTGAACGCCGCCGACGGCCCGATGCCGCAGACGCGCGAGCATATCCTGCTGGGTCGCCAGGTCGGCATCCCCTACATGGTCGTCTACCTGAACAAGGTCGACCAGGTGGATGACGAGGAACTGCTGGAACTGGTCGAGATGGAGGTGCGCGAGCTGCTGTCCAGCTACGACTATCCGGGCGACGACATTCCGATCGTCAAGGGCTCGGCGCTGGCGGCGATGGAAGGCCGCGACCCGGAAATCGGCGAAAGCTCGATCCGCGCGCTGATCGCCGCGGTCGACGAATACATCCCGACGCCCGAGCGCGCCGTGGACCAGCCGTTCCTGATGCCGATCGAGGACGTGTTCTCGATCTCGGGCCGCGGCACGGTCGTGACCGGCCGGGTCGAGCGTGGCGCGGTGAACGTCGGCGACGAACTGGAAATCGTCGGCATCCGCCCGACCAAGAAGACCACCTGCACCGGCGTCGAGATGTTCCGCAAGCTGCTGGATCGCGGGGAAGCCGGCGACAACATCGGCGCGCTGCTGCGCGGCGTGGAACGTGACGGCGTCGAGCGCGGTCAGGTCCTGTGCAAGCCGGGTTCGGTGAAGCCGCACACGAAGTTCGAGGCCGAGGCCTATATCCTGACCAAGGAAGAGGGCGGCCGCCACACGCCGTTCTTCGCGAACTACCGTCCGCAGTTCTACTTCCGCACCACGGACGTGACCGGGACGGTGAAGCTGCCCGAGGGCACCGAGATGGTGATGCCGGGTGACAACCTGAAGTTCGAGGTCGAACTGATCGCGCCGATCGCGATGGAAGAGAAGCTGCGCTTCGCCATCCGCGAAGGCGGCCGCACCGTCGGCGCCGGCGTCGTCGCAAAGATCATCGAGTGATGGCCGGGTGGCACCGGCGTCGGAATGCCGACGCGGGTGTTGCAGGTATCGACAGATGCGATCCAGGCTGCGCCTGAATGCGCAGCCTCGACAGAAGAAGCCCGTCCCGAAAGGGGCGGGCTTTTTTGCGCCCGGATCCTCTTGATCAGGGAGCTGCCGAAGGAAACCGACAGGCCGTGAGAGCTGGGCGCGGATAGGTCCCATTGCTGTCCCTTGATCAGCCTCTCTGGCTATTGCCCGGTCCGGTAACTCGCCTCCTTCACACGCTGCACCCTGCCTGCGGGCTTCGTCGCCAAGCCGTCCCGAAAGGGTGCGACGCTTTCCCCCGAAGCCTGTCACCGCAATTTTGGGGACCCCCGATATCGGCCAAGTGTGGGGGATCACTCACCCTTCAGACGGCTTTGTGCAGCATCGCCATGGCGCAGGCTGCTCGTCATCAGGTGAAGTTATTGTTTCAATCAGAATATATAACTTATCCATATTCACGGGCTTTGCTAGGCTTCCTTCAGTAGAGAATCTGCAGGGTTCCCGCCATCGGTCTCGGGTTCGGTGTCCGGGCCCTGCAGCCAGCCAACTGGAAGGAAGCTAGCAATGGACGGCAACGATATCCCGGCGGGCAAATGCCCGGTGATGCATGGCGGAAACACCGCCGCCAATGCCTCGGTCACCAGTTGGTGGCCCAATGCGCTGAACCTGGACATCCTGCATCAGCAGGACAGCAAGACCAACCCGATGGGCAAGGATTTCGACTATCGGGAAGAGCTGAAGACGCTGGATGTCGCCGCGCTGAAGGCCGATCTGCGGGCGCTGATGACCGACAGCCAGGAATGGTGGCCGGCCGACTGGGGCAGCTATGTCGGCATGTTCGCGCGGGTGGCCTGGCATGCGGCGGGCACCTACCGGCTGGCCGACGGTCGCGGTGGCGGCGGCACCGGTAACCAGCGTTTCGCGCCGCTGAACAGCTGGCCCGACAACGCCAATACCGACAAGGGCCGCCGTCTGCTGTGGCCGATCAAGAAGAAATACGGCAACAAGATCAGCTGGGCCGACCTGATCATCCTTGCCGGCACCATGGCCTATGAAGAGGCCGGCCTGAAAACCTTTGGCTTCGCCTTCGGCCGCGAGGATATCTGGCATCCCGAAAAGGACATCTACTGGGGCGCCGAGAAGGAATGGCTGGCCCCCAGCGACGGGCGCTATGGCGATGTCGCCAAGCCCGACACGATGGAAAACCCGCTGGCCGCCGTGCAGATGGGCCTGATCTATGTGAACCCGGAGGGCGTCAACGGCCAGCCGGACCCGCTGAAGACCGCCGCCCAGGTGCGCGAGACCTTCGCCCGCATGGCCATGAATGACGAGGAAACGGCGGCGCTAACCATCGGCGGCCACACCATCGGCAAATGCCACGGCAATGGCAGCGCCGGCGACCTGACCGCCGCCCCCGAGGGCGCCGATATCGAATATCAGGGGCTGGGCTGGGTGAATGCCAAGGGCCGCGGCATCGGCCGCAACACCGTGGTCAGCGGCATCGAGGGTGCCTGGACGACCCATCCGACGAAATGGGACCACAACTATCTGGAACTGCTGCTGGACTATGACTGGGAACTGAGGAAAAGCCCCGCTGGCGCCTGGCAGTGGGAGGCGGTCGATCTGGCCGAGGAACACATGCCGGTCGATGTCGAAGACCCCTCGAAGCGGATCAACCTGGTCATGACCGATGCCGACATGGCGCTGAAGATGGATCCGGACTTCCGCCGGATCGTCGATCGGTTCCGGCAGGATCCGGCGGTGCTGGACGATGCCTTCGCCCGCGCCTGGTTCAAGCTGACCCATCGCGACATGGGGCCGAAATCACGCTATATCGGCCCGGACGTGCCCGGCGAGGATCTGATCTGGCAGGATCCGGTTCCGGCCGGCAACACCTCCTACGATGTCGCGGCGGTGAAGGCGAAGATCGCCGCGGCCGGGTTGTCGCTGTCGGACATGGTGTCGACCGCCTGGGACAGCGCCCGGACCTATCGCGGCTCGGACATGCGCGGCGGCGCGAATGGCGCGCGCATCCGTCTGGCCCCGCAGAAGGACTGGCAGGGCAACGAGCCCGAGCGTCTGGCCCGCGTCCTGGCGGCGCTTGAGCCGATCGCGGCCGAGACGGGCGCTTCGGTCGCCGATGTGATCGTGCTGTCCGGCAATCTGGGGGTCGAGCAGGCGGCGAAGGCCGCGGGCTTCGACATCACGCTGCCCTTCGCGCCGGGCCGGGGCGACGCCACCGACGCGATGACCGACGCCAACTCCTTCGCCTCGCTGGAGCCGCTGGCCGACGGCTATCGCAACTGGGAGAAGACGGACTATGTCGTCAGCCCGGAAGAGATGATGCTGGACCGCACCCAGCTTCTGGGCCTGACCGCGCCCGAGATGGTGGTGCTGACGGGCGGCATGCGCGCCATGGGCACCAATCACGGCGGCACCAGGCATGGCGTCTTCACCGACCGCGAGGGTGCGCTGACGACCGATTTCTTCGTCAACCTGACCGACATGACCAACAGCTGGCATCCGGTCGGCGGCGGCCTGTATGAGATCCGCGACCGCAAGAGCGGCGCGGTCAAGTGGACGGCGACGCGGGTGGATCTGGTCTTCGGCTCGAACTCGATCCTGCGCGCCTATGCCGAACTCTACGGTCAGGACGACAATGCCGGGAAGTTCGTGCAGGATTTCGCGGCCGCCTGGACCAAGGTGATGAACGCGGATCGCTTCGATCTGGCGTGACCTGCCTGTTCCGGGCGCGCGCCCGGACAAGAACTGCAAAGACGCGGCCTGCCTTGGGGCGGGCCGCGTTTCTTGCTCCGGCAATGTCGGGCCGGATCGCGCGGACAAACCGGCTGCGGGTTCAGTCCCTGCCGAGAC
This sequence comes from Paracoccus marinaquae, assembly GCF_018860165.1. Lineage (GTDB taxonomy): Bacteria > Pseudomonadota > Alphaproteobacteria > Rhodobacterales > Rhodobacteraceae > Paracoccus > Paracoccus marinaquae. The sequence continues at coordinate 42,411 of NZ_JAHKNG010000006.1, read as the reverse complement.
GGTCGCGCAGGTAGTCGCGCAACAGCACGGCCTGATTGTGTTCCCGGTCGGAGGCACCGTAAAGCAGCGTGACCGGCCCGCGCCGGCACCAGTCCAGCGCCGCCTCGACCGCCTCGGGCCGGGCATCCAGTTCGGCGGCATAGAGGCGGCGGAACTCCTCCCATTTCGCCGGATCGTGGCCGAACCATTTGCGCAGGGCCGTGCTGGGGGCGATGTCGCGCAGCCAGGCGTCCGGCTGCAGATCGGCCTTGCGGATGCCGCGCGGCCAGATCCGGTCGACCAGCAGCCGGACCCCGGCCTTCGTGTCGTCATCGGCGTCATAGACGCGGGCGATGCGGATATCCGGGGTGGTTGCTGTCATCTCCGCCGGGTCTCGATGGTCATTTCCGCATCTGCAGCCTGATCTGCTTTTCGGTTTCGATCAAGGCGAAGAAGGCCGCTCCGACCGCGACGATCAGCAACCCGTCGCCGGGCGAGATGGCCATGGTCCCGAACATGGCCTGCAGCGGGGCCAGGTAGGTGATGGCGAATTGCGCGACGATGATGGTGACGATGCTGGCCCAGACCGCGCGCGTGCCGCGCAGCGCACGCCAGGTCAGCGAGGTGCCGTGGATGTTGCGCACGAAGAACAGGTGGAACATCTCCAGCACGACCAGCGTGTTCATGGCCATGGTCTGCGTCAGTTCCAGGGGATAGCCGCGATCGGTCGCATAGGCGAAGACGCCATAGACCGCCGCCAGGAACAGGGCCGAGACCAGCACGACATGCCAGACCAGCCCCGGCGACAGGATCGGCGCATTGCGGTCGCGGGGCGGGCGGCTCATGGTGCCGGCCTCGGTCGGCTCGAAGGCCAGCGCGAGGCCCAGCGTGGCCGCGGTGATCAGGTTCAGCCACAGCAATTGGACCGCGGTGACCGGCAGGGCATGGCCCGCCAGCAGCGCCGCGATCACCGTCAGCGATTCGCCGGCATTGGTGGGCAGGGTCCAGGCGATGACCTTGCGCAGATTGTCGAAGACCGTGCGCCCCTCGCGCACCGCCGCCACGATCGAGGCGAAATTGTCGTCGGCCAGAACCAGATCGGCGGCCTCGCGGGCGGCGTCCGAGCCTTTTTGCCCCATGGCGATACCGGCATCGGCGCGCTTCAGCGCCGGGGCGTCGTTCACCCCGTCGCCGGTCATCGCCACGGTCAGCCCCCGCGCCTGCAAGGCGCGGACCAGCCGCAGCTTGTGTTCGGGGCTGGTGCGGGCAAAGACATCGGTGGCCATGACCGCGCGTTCCAGCCCGGCTTCGTCAAGATGGTCGAGATCGGCGCCCGTCAGGACCGGCTGGGGTCGTTCGAGGCCGATCATCGCGGCGATGGCTGCGGCGGTGCCGGCGTGATCGCCGGTGATCATCTTCACTTGGATGCCGGCGGCGCGGCATTCGGCCACCGCCGCCACCGCCTCGGCGCGCGGCGGGTCGATCAGGCCGACCAGCCCGAGGAAGCGCAGCCCGCCCTCAAGCGCGGCCGGGTCGATGCGATGCCCGGCGGGCACCATCTCGGCCAGTGCCAGAACCCGCTGCCCCCTGGCTGCCATCGCCTCGGCGCGGTGCAGCCAGTCGGCATGGTCCAGATCGCCGCACATCGGCAGCACCCGTTCCGGCGCGCCCTTGACATGCACGAGTTGCCTGCCCGCGCCCGAGCTGAGAACCGCCATGAAGCGGTGCCGGGAATCGAATGGGATGGCATCGCGGCGGGTCCAGCCGCTGGCGGGATCGGTGCCCAGCTTTGCCGCGAAGGCCAGAAGCGCCCCTTCCATCGGGTCGCCCTCGCAATGCCAGCAGCCCTCCTCGTGGCGCAGATGGGCGTCGTTGCACAGCGCCGCGGCCAGCCCCAGTGCCGCCAGATCGCCCTCGGGCGTGACCGCACCCTCGGGGGCGTAGCCCTCGCCGCCGATCCCGAACTGGCCAAGCGGGGTTTCGGCGGCGGCCACCATCATCTCGTTGCGGGTCAGGGTGCCGGTCTTGTCGGTGCAGATGACCGAGACCGAGCCGATGGTCTCGATCGCCGGCAGACGGCGGACGATGGCATGGCGCCGCGCCATGGCCTGCACGCCGATGGCCAGCGTGATCGTCATCACCGCCGGCAGGCCCTCGGGGATGGCGGCCACGGCCAGGCCGACGACGACCATCAGCATCTCGACGAAATCGTAATGCGCGACGTAATAGCCATAGGCCAGCAGCAGGGCCGAGACGATCAGGATCAGCAGCGACAGCCAGCGGCCGAACCGGTTCATCTGTTCGACCAGCGGTGTCGTCAGCACCTCGACCCCGGACAGCATCTGCCCGATGCGGCCGATCTCGGTTCCGCTGCCGGTGGCGGTGACCAGCCCGCGCGCGGTGCCCTGCGTGACCAGCGTGCCGGAATAGGCCATCGAGTGGCGGTCGCCCAGCGGCGCATCTGCGGGCGCGGGCGCCAGGTCCTTCTCGACCGGCACCGATTCCCCGGTCAGCGCCGCCTCCTGCACCGACAGGCCGTTGACCTCGATCAGCCGCAGATCGGCGGGAACCCGGTCGCCGGCCTCCAGCAGCACGATATCGCCCGGCACCAGGTCCGCGCCGTCGATACCAAGTCGCCGGCCGCCGCGGATCACCGTGGCATGGGGTGCCAGCATCCGGCGGATCGCCCCCATCGCCGCCTCGGCCCGGCCCTCCTGCAGAAAGCCGATCACCGCATTGGCCAGCACGACGGCCAGGATCACACCGGTATCGACCCAGTGCTGCAAGGCTGCGGTGATCGCGGCGGCAGCCAGCAGCACATGGATCAGCACATTGCTGAACTGGGCCAGAAACCGGCGCAAGGGACCGCGCGGGCGCGCCTCGGGCAGGCGGTTCGGGCCATGGCGCCGCAACCGCTCGGCGGCTTCGGCGGCCGTCAGGCCGCTGGCCGAACTGCCAAGCGCCGCGAGGCATTCCGCGGCGGGGCGGCTGTGGCTGCCATCGGTCTTCGATCCGCTGTCGTCCAAATCCGGCATGGCAATCCCGATTGCTGAGTCCGTGCCCGCCCGGAATGGTGGTGGGCTGCGTCGTGCCGCAGGTCTTTGCCGCGACGCAGCGAAAACTGTTACATCGGGGCGGGAATATGTCCAGCACCCGGGTCAATCCGCCCCGATATTGACCGGTATCAAGGCGGAAGTCCCGCACGATCCGGATACTGGAGCCGCCGCCGAATCGAACGAGACGGAAAACAGATCATGCCGACAGTCGATACAGATGTGGTCGCGACGCCGACCGACCCCGCCGCCAGCCCACGGGCCACCCGAAAGCGGGTCGGTCCGGCCGCCGCGCCCCAGGCCCCACGGATCACCACGCCGATGACGCCGCCGCCGCAGGCCCGCCCGGACGAGGGGCTGGGGCTCGAGGCGTTCCGGTCGCTGGACCGGATGTCCGAGGCGCTGATCGGTCAGGCCACCGGCGGGTTCTCGCCCGCGGCGGCGATGCTGGCCATGTCGGACTGGGCCGTGCATCTGGCGGCGTCGCCGGGCAAGCGGATGGAACTGGGCTACAAGGCCGCGCGCAAGAGCAGCCGGCTGATGGCGCATCTGCTGGCCTCGACCTTCGATCCCTCGGCGCCGCCGGCGATCCGGCCATTGAAAAGCGACTATCGTTTCACCCATGAAGGCTGGCAGAAGCCGCCCTTCTCGTGGCTGGCGCAGTCCTTCCTGATGCAGCAGCAATGGTGGCACAACGTCACCCATGAGGTGCCCGGCGTGAGCCGCCATAACACCGATGTCGTCTCGTTCGCGGCGCGGCAGATGCTGGACATGTTCTCGCCCTCGAACAATCCCTTCACCAATCCCGAGGTCATCGCCCGGACCATCCGCACCGGGGGCATGAACTTCTTTCATGGCTGGCAGAACTGGGTCGAGGATGTCTCGCGGCTGGTGACGGGTCAGCCGCCGGTCGGGGCCGAGGCCTTCCGTCCGGGCCGCGAACTGGCGGTGACGCCGGGCAAGGTGGTGTTCCGCAATCACCTGATCGAGTTGATCCAGTACGAACCCGCCACCGACAAGGTGCATCCCGAGCCGATCCTGATCGTGCCGGCCTGGATCATGAAATACTACATTCTCGACCTGTCGCCGGAAAACTCGCTGATCCGCTGGCTGGTCGGGCAGGGGCATACGGTCTTCGCCATCTCGTGGCGCAACCCCGATGCCGAGGACCGCGACCTGACCATGGATGATTATCGCAGCCTTGGGATCATGGCGGCGCTGGATGCGGTCTCGACCATCCTGCCCGACCGGCGCGTCCACGCGGCCGGCTATTGCCTGGGCGGCACGCTGCTGGCCATTGCCGCCGCTTCGGAGGCCTGCCATTCGCAACTGGCAACCGTGTCGCTGCTGGCCGCGCAGGTCGATTTCACCGAGCCGGGCGAACTGGCGCTGTTCATCGATTCCAGCCAGCTGCATTTCCTGCAAAGCATGATGTGGAACCGCGGCTATCTGTCGGCCGACCAGATGGGCGGGGCGTTCCAGTTGCTGAGGTCGAACGACCTGATCTGGTCGCGGATGGTGCATGACTATCTGATGGGCGAGCGGACGCCGATGATCGACCTGATGGCCTGGAATGCCGACAGCACGCGCATGCCCTACAGGATGCATTCCGAATACCTGCAGCGGCTCTATCTGGACAATGAACTGGCGACCGGCCGGTTCCTGGTCGAGGGCCGCCCGGCGGTGCTGCAGAACATCCGCGCGCCGATCTTCGCGGTGGGCACCGAACGCGATCACGTCGCGCCCTGGACCTCGGTCTACAAGATCCATCAGGTCACCGATACCGAGGTGACCTTCGTGCTGACCTCGGGCGGGCATAATGCCGGGATCGTCAGCGAACCGGGCCATCCGCGCCGCCATTTCCGCATCGGGACCTATCGGCTGGGCGACTGCCTGCCGATGGCCTGCGACTGGAAAGAGGCGCATGACCCGCAGCCGGGCTCGTGGTGGCTGGCCTGGAACGACTGGTTGCAGGATCACGACGGCGGCGAGATGGTCGATCCGCCCCGGATGGGCGCGCCCGAGAAGGGGCTGGCGCCGCTTTACGACGCGCCCGGCAGCTATGTGTTCCAGAAGTGACGGCGGAAAGGCGCGGCAATGGCTGACAAGTTGAAGACAAGGCTGGGCTGGGGCGTGGCCGCCGCGGTTCTGGCCGTGGCGGCATGGCTGGCCTGGCAGAGCAGCACGGCCAACGGGTTGCCCGAGGGGATCGCCTCGGGCAATGGCCGGATCGAGGCGACCGAGATCGACATTGCGGCCCTGTCGGGCGGTCGCATCGCCGAGATCCGCGCCGAGGAGGGTCAGGTCGTGCGCAAGGGCGAGGTTCTGGTGCAGATGGACCTGCTGCAACTGAGCGCGCAGAAGCGTCAGGCCGAGGCGCAACTGCGCCGTGCCCGGATCGGGGTGGACACCGCCCGAAGCCTCGTCACCCAGGCCGAGGCGCAGCACAAGGCGGCCGAGGCCACGGTCGAGCAGGCGCGGGCGTCGGCCGATGCCGCCGCCTCCCGGCTGAGCCGCGCCGAGGGTCTGGCCCGCACCAATGTCGTCTCGCAGCAGGTGCTGGACGATGCCCGTGCGGCGGGGCGCGAGACCCAGGCCGGACTGGCCTCGGCCGAGGCGAACCTTGCCGCCACAGAGGCCGCGATCAGTTCGGCCCGGGCGCAGGTCGTCGATGCCGAGGCGGCGGTGGAGGCGGCCACGGCGGCGATCGAGGGGATCGATGTGCTGATCGACGATACCGCGCTGGAATCGCCGCGCGACGGGCGGGTGCAGTATCTGATCGCGCAGGAGGGCGAGATCGTCGCGGCGGGCGGGCGCATCCTCAATCTGGTCGATCTCGAGGATGTCTACATGACCTTCTTCCTGCCGACCTCGCAGGCGGGCCGGGTCGAGGTCGGGGCCGAGGCGCGGCTAGTCATGGACGCCGCGCCCGACTATGTGATCCCGGCGCGGATCTCTTATGTCGCCGATGTGGCGCAGTTCACGCCGAAGACGGTGGAAACCGCCGAGGAGCGCGAAAAGCTGATGTTCCGGGTCCGCGCCCAGGTCGATCCCGACCTGCTGCGCAAGTACAGCGATTACGTCAAGACCGGGCTGCCGGGCATGGCCTATCTGCGTATCGATCCGGATATCGAATGGCCCGACAGCCTGTCCAATCTGGTGCCATGACCGCCGCACCTCCCGACAGCGTGGCCGAAATCGCCGGGGTCAGCCTGCGCTATGGCCGAACGGTGGCGCTGTCGGATGTTTCGGTTGCGATCCCGGCGGGCCGCATGGTCGGGCTGATCGGCCCCGATGGGGTCGGCAAGTCCAGCCTGCTGTCGCTGCTGGCGGGCGCGCGGGTGATCCAGCAGGGCCGTATCGCCGTGCTGGGCGGCGACATGACCGATGCCCGCCACCGCGCCCGCATCTGTCCGCGCATCGCCTATATGCCGCAGGGGCTGGGGCGGAACCTGTATCCGACGCTGTCGGTGGCCGAGAACCTGGACTTCTTCGGCCGCCTTTTCGGGCATGGCGCGGCCGAGCGCGTGCGGCGCATCGACAGCTTGCTGGCCGCGACCGGCATGTCGGCCTTTCGCGACCGGCCCGCGGCGAAACTCTCGGGCGGGATGAAGCAGAAGCTGGGCCTCTGCTGCGCCCTGATCCACGACCCCGATTTCCTGATCCTCGATGAGCCTACCACCGGTGTCGATCCGCTGTCGCGGCGGCAGTTCTGGGACCTGATCGACCGCATCCGGCGTGACCGCCCCGGCATGAGCGTGATCGTCGCCACGGCCTATATGGAGGAAGCAACCCGGTTCGACTGGTTGATCGCCATGCAGGCGGGCCGGATTCTGGCCACCGGCAGCCCGGCCGATCTGATGGCGCGGGCCGGAGCGGAGGATCTGGACCGCGCCTTCATCGCGCTGCTGCCCGAGGGCGAGGCCCGCGACCTCGATCCGGTCCGCATCCCGCCGCGCCCGCCAGACGGCGCCGAAATCGCCATCGAGGCGCAGAACCTGACCAAGCGTTTCGGCGATTTCACCGCCGTCGATGACGTCAGCTTCCGGATCGAGAAGGGCGAAATCTTCGGCTTTCTCGGCTCGAACGGCTGCGGCAAGACCACCACCATGAAGATGCTGACCGGGCTTCTGGACCCCAGCGAAGGCAGCGCCCGCCTGTTCGGTCACGAGATCGACCCGAATGACATGGAGGTGCGGCGCCGCGTCGGCTTCATGTCGCAGGCCTTCTCGCTCTATTCCGAACTGACGGTGCGGCAGAACCTGGACCTGCATGCCCGGTTGTTCGGCATGGCACCCGCGGCGATTCCGGAACGGGTTCATCGGATGATCGCGCGTTTCGGCCTCAAGGCCGTTGCCGATCAACTGCCCGAGGCGCTGCCGCTGGGCATCCGTCAGCGGTTGTCGCTGGCCGTGGCCATGATCCACGGCCCCGAGATGCTGATCCTCGACGAGCCGACTTCGGGCGTCGATCCGCTGGCCCGCGACGAATTCTGGCGCATCCTGGGCGAGCTGTCGCGCAAGGACGGGGTGACGATCTTCGTCTCGACCCATTTCATGAACGAGGCCGAACTGTGCGACCGCATCTCGCTGATGCATGCCGGCCGCGTGCTGGTCAGCGACACCGCCGGCGCGATCACCGCGGCCAAGGGCGCGGCGACGCTGGAGGATGCCTTCATCGCCCATCTGCAGGACGCGATCGGCGAGGAGCCGGTGACCGAGGCCGCGCCCCCTGCCACCGAGGCGCGCCCGGCAAGGACCGGCGGTCTGTTCAGCCTGCGCCGGATGCTCAGCTATTCGCGGCTCGAGGCATTGCAACTGCGCCGCGACCCGATCCGGCTGACGCTGGCGCTGCTGGGCAGCCTGATCCTGATGTTCGTGATGGGCTACGGGCTGAACATGGATGTCGAGGATCTGTCCTTCGCCGTGCTGGACCGCGACCAGACTGCCACCAGCCGCGACTATGTGCTGGATATCGCCGGGTCGCGCTATTTCACCGAAGGCCCGCCGCTGACCGGCTATGACGACATGGACGCGCGGATGCATCGCGGCGAGCTGAGCCTGGCGCTGGAGATCCCGCCCGGCTTTGCCCGCGATCTGGCGCGTGGCAAGGATGTGGCCATCGGCGCTTGGATCGACGGCTCGAACCCGACCCGGGCCGAGACCGTCAGCGGCTATGTGCAGGGCATGCATGCCCACTGGATCGCGCGCAAGGCCCGCGAAATTTACGGTGCCGAGGCGCTGCGGGGTGATTTCGAACTGGTCACCCGGTTCCGGTACAATCCCGATGTCAAGAGCATCGTGGCCATGGTGCCCGCCGTCATCCCGCTGCTGTTGCTGCTGATCCCGGCGGTGCTGACCACGCTTGGAGTGGTGCGCGAGAAGGAACTGGGATCGATCGTCAATTTCTACGTCACCCCGGTCACCCGGCTGGAATTCCTGATCGGCAAGCAGCTGCCCTATGTGGCGCTGGCGATGCTGAACTTCGCGCTGCTGACCGCCTTCGCGGTGATGCTGTTCCGCGTGCCCTTCACCGGCAGCCTGCCGGCCTTCGCACTGGCCGCGCTGCTTTATGTATGGGCAACCACGGCGATGGGGCTGCTGATCTCGACCTTCATGCGCAGTCAGGTCGCGGCGCTGTTCGCCACGGTGCTGCTGACCATGATCCCCGGCGCGCAATATTCCGGGCTGATCGACCCGGTTTCGTCGCTGCAGGGGGCGGGCCGCGTCATCGGTGAAATCTATCCGACCACCCATTTCATCATCGCCTCGCGCGGGGCCTTTTCGAAGGCCCTGATGTTTCAGGATTTCGGTACGGTCTATCTGGCACTGCTGGCCGCGACCCCGGTCATCCTGGGGCTCAGCGTGCTGTTCCTGAGAAAGCAGGCGAAATGAACCTGCGCAATGTCTGGCAACTGGGTATCAAGGAACTGCGCGGGCTGTGGCGCGATCCGATGCTGCTGGTGCTGATCATCTATGCCTTCTCGCTGTCGATCTATACCGATTCCAAGGCCATTCCCGAAAGCCTGTCGAACGCGGCCATAGCCATCGTGGACGAGGATCGATCGATGCTGTCGGCGCGTATCACCGGCGCCTTCGGTCCGCCCTATTTCGTCACGCCGCGATCGATCACCACGACCGGGATGGACCAGCGCATGGATGAGGGGCTGGAGACCTTCGCCCTCGACATTCCGCCCGATTTCGAGCGCGACCTGCTGGCCGGACGGGTGCCCGCCATCCAGTTGAACGTGGACGCCACGCGCATGAGCCAGGCCTTCACCGGCAGCGGCTATGTCCAGCAGATCGTCACGGCCGAGGTGTCGGAATTCGTGGCCGGGCATCGCGAGGCGACGGAACTGCCGGTCGATCTGGCGCTGCGGGCGCGCTATAACCCGCCGCTGGATCCCGGCTGGTTCGGGGCGGTCAACAGCGTCATCAACGCCATCTCGATGCTGTCCATCATCCTGACCGGCGCCGCGCTGATCCGCGAGAAGGAACACGGCACGGTCGAGCATCTGCTGGTCATGCCCGTTACCGCGGCCGAGATCATGCTGTCGAAGATCTGGTCGATGGGGCTGGTGGTGCTGCTGGCCTCGGGCTTCGCCATCGTCGTGGTGGTGCAGATGGCGCTGGAGGTGCCGGTCCAGGGCTCGGTCCTGCTGTTCGTGCTGGCCTCGGCGCTGATGCTGTTCGCCACCACCTCGATGGGCATCTTTCTGGCGACGGCAGCCGGAACCATGCCGCAGTTCGGGCTGCTGCTGATGCTGGTGCTGATGCCGCTGCAGATCCTGTCGGGCGGGATGACCCCGCGCGAAAGCATGCCCGATGCGATCCGTGCGATCATGTCCTTCGCGCCCGACACGCAATTCGTGATCCTGTCGCAGGGCATCCTTTTCCGGGGGGCCGGGCTGGACGTGGTCTGGCCGCAGCTTCTGGCCCTTGCCGCCATCGGATCGGCCCTGTTCTGGCTGGCGCTGCGCCAGTTCCGCCGATTCCTCGCCTGAAGCCCGCCGCGCGGGTGGCCCGCGGCCTCTGGAAAGGGGGGCTGCGCCGCGTCGGCCCGGCGTGATAGGCTGGGACCCGAGGCAACTATGGCAGGCCAATCCGCATCATGCATCAGCTGACCCTGCGCCAGATCGAGGTTGTCCGCGCCGTCATGCTGACCGGGACCATCACCGGGGCTGCGCGGATGCTGAACGTCTCGGCGCCGGGCATCAGCCGGCTGGTCAAGCATACCGAGGAATCGCTGGGGCTGCGCCTGTTCGAGCGTCGCGGCGGCGTCTATGTGCCGGCCGTCGAGGCGGGTGCGATCTTCGATCAGATCGGGCGGGTGTTCGGCGGGGTCGAGAACCTGAACCGCGCCGTCGCCTCGTTGCAGCGCGGCGAGGCGGTGGACCTGTCCTTCGCCTCCTCGCCCTCGGTGGCGCAGTTCATCGCTGCGCGGGCGGTGCGCGGCGTGCGGCAGCGATACCCGGATCTGTTCATCGACCTCAACATCCTGAAGATCGAGGAAACCATCGACTACCTGATGCTGGAGCGCGGCGAATTCGTGATGATGAGCACGGCGATCGAGAATGCCGGCATCAGCAACGAGGCCGCCGCCGAGGGCCGTCTGGCCGCGATCCTGCCCGAAGGCCATCCCCTTGCCGACCGGCCGCGCGTCTCGATCCGCGATCTGGCGCAATATCCGATGATCGGCGTCGATCCCGACGATCCCTACGGCCGGGTCTGCGCCCAGCCCCTGCGCGCGGCGGGGCTGCCGGTGCGCTATTCCATGCGCGGCCGCTTTGCGCAAACGGTGGTCAGCCTGGTGCGGCACGGGCTGGGCGTGGCGGTGATCGACGAGTTTTCCGTGGCCGAGCTTTACATGCCCGGCGTCGTCCGCCTGCCGCTGGTCGAAGAGGCGCCGATCACCATCTATATCGTCACCAAGACCGGGCGCGTGCTGTCGGGCTTTGCCGAATACGCGATCCAGCAGTTGCGGCGCGAATTGCAGCGCGCCACCGAATCCCGCCCGTGGGAGCAGAAGCGCCCCAGATAGCGGCCTATATTAACATCATGTTCACAAACCGTACGGATATGTATTTGCCGTAAAGGCCATCTCGCGGGAAACTGTCTTCATGGAGGAACCGGGACTCGCCCGGACCAAGGGAGGACATGATGAACAGACCCCTCGTGAAATTCGCCGCGATTCTGACCCTGACGACCGGGTTGACCGCCCCCGCCGCCTTTGCGCAGGATTATCCGGTCAAGGAAATTCAGGGCATCATCCAGTGGGGCGCGGGCGGCTCGACCGATACCGTGATGCGCACCGTCACGCCGCATGCGGAAGAACTGCTGGGCGGCAAGGTGGTGATGAAGAACATGACCGGCGGTGTCGGCGCCATCGCCACGAAATTCGTCTATGCGCAGAAGCCCGACGGCTACACCCTGCTGATGGGGGCGGAAAACCCGCTGCTCTACAAGGTGATGGGCCTGGGCGATATCGACTATTCGGAATTCACCCCGGTCAACATCCTTGCGCGCGGCGTGCCCATCCTGGTCGCCAACAACGACGCGCCCTTCAATACCTTCGCCGAGATGGTCGCCTATATCCAGGCCAATCCGAACGAGGTGAAATTCGGCTCGACCGGGCCGGGCGGCGTGCCTTCGGTGGTCACGGCGCTGCTGAAGTCGAAGACCGACCTGCAGGTCACCGACGTTCCCTATGACGGCGACGGCCCGGCGCTGACCGCGCTGCAGGGCGGGGCCGTGGACGTGCTGCCAGCCGTGCTGGGTGCCGCGATCGAGGCCATCAAGGGTGGCCGGATCAAGCCCATCGTGCTGATCGACAACGCGCCCACCGCGGCGTTGCCCGATGTGCCGGCACTGGGCGCAAGCAATCCCGAATATGCCGAATACCTGCCCTGGGGGCCGTTCTTCGGCGTCTTCGTCAAGAATGGCACGCCCGAGGACGTGGTGGCCAAGCTGGTCGATGCCTATGCCAAGGGCGCCGAAAGCGAGGACTTCATCAAGCTGATGGGCGATCGCGGCTATGTGATCGAAAGCCTGTCCGGCAAGCCGGCGCAGGATTTCCTGTCGAAATGGCAGTCGCTGACCACCTGGCTGATCGCCGATGCCGGGCTGGCCAAGGCCTCGCCCGAGGAATTCGGCATCCCGCGTCCTTGATACGCCGCCGCCCCGGTCCTCTGGCCGGGGCGGAACCCATCCAGACCGAGGGGAGGAACGGTCATGCATGACAAGATCCATCGCAGCGCGGGCGAGCTGGCCTTCTACGCCGTGCTGTTCATCTTCAGCCTTGTGCTTCTGTGGTCGGCCTACGGGATTTCCGGCTTTGAATCGCTCAGTTCACCCGGCGCCCTGCCGATGGCGGTGGCGCTGGCCATGGTCATCAGTTCGGGGCTGATCCTGCTGGACAGCTGTCGCAATGCCGAGCGCGACAGTACGCGGTTCTTCCGCGATATCCTGCCGCCGGTGATCATCGTGATGATGCTGTTCATCACCGGCTATGCCCTGCTGCTGGTGCCGCTTGGCTTCCTGCCGACCTCGCTTTTGTTCCTGGTCGTCTCGATCCTCTATCTGCGGCGTGGCGGCATCGTCTTCGCGCTGACGGTTTCGGCCGGGGCGCTGATCGCGATCTATATCGTCTTCCGGCTGATCTTCACCGTGCTGATGCCCTCGGGAATCGTGCCCGAGGCCGAAATCCTCGCCGCCTTCGGGCGCATGTTCGGAGGTGCCCAGTAATGGAAGCGCTTGGCTATTTCATGACCCCCTGGCTGGACCTGAAGCTGCTGTTTCTGGTCGCGGCGGGAACATTTGCCGGCGTCTATGTCGGCGCCATTCCGGGCCTGTCGGTCACCATGGCGGTGTCGATCCTGATCGGGTTCACCTTCACCTGGGATGTCTATCCGGCGCTGTGCCTGATGGTCGGCATCTTCATGGGCGGGGTCTATGGCGGCTCGCGCACCGCGATCCTGCTGAACATCCCCGGCGCGCCCTCGGCCATCGCCACGGCCATGGACGGCTATCCGCTGGCCCAGAAGGGGCTGGCGGGCGAGGCGATCGGGCTTTCGACCGTCATGTCCTTCGTCGGCGGGCTGATCGGCATCATCGTGCTAGCCGTCGCCGCCCCCACGGTCAGCGATTTCGCCCTGACCTTCCAGCCGCGCGACTTCATGCTGTTGGCGGTCCTCGGCATCCTGCTGGTCGGGTCGCTGTCGGGCGAAAGCCTTGTGAAGGGCATCTTCGCCGGCGCCATGGGCCTGCTAATCGGGACCGTGGGCATGGACCCGCTGACCGCCGAAGAGCGTTTCACCTTCGGCTATACCCAGCTTTGGGGCGGGATCAGCTTTATCGCGGTGATGATCGGCATGTTCGGCGTGTCCGAGGCGCTGGCGCAGCTGCACCATATCGAGAAGGCCGCGGTCAAGCAGACCATCAGCCGCATCGTGCCGACCTGGTCGGCAGTGCGCAAATACCTGCCGCTGTCGCTGCAGACCTCGTCCATCGGCGTCATCATCGGCGCGCTGCCGGGTACCGGCGGGGATATCGCCGCGCTGATGGCCTATGACCACGCCAAGCGCGTGACCAAGAACCCCGAAACGCCCTTCGGGCAGGGCGCCCGCGAGGGGCTGGTCGCGCCCGAGACGGCGAACAACGCCGCCGTCGGCGGGGCCTTCATCCCGATGCTGACCCTTGGCATCCCGGGCGATGCGGTCACCGCGATCATGATCGGGGCGCTGTATATCCACGGCCTCAATCCCGGCCCGATGCTGATGATCGACCAGCCGCAGATGTTCTGGTTCATCACCGGCGCACTGGCTCTGGCCAATATCTTCATGCTGATCTTCGGCCTGACCGGCATCCGCATCTTTACCAAGATCGTGGAAATGCCGCGCACCGTGCTGATCCCGCTGATCCTGCTGCTGTCGATCGTCGGCGCCTATGCGGTGAACAACTCGATCACCGATGTCTACTGGATGCTGGGTTTCGGGGTGCTGGGTTATTTCATGAAGTCCTACGGCTTCCAGCTTGGGCCGGTCATCCTGGGCGTGATCCTGTCGCGGCTCCTGGACGAGAACTGGCGCCGGGCGATCATCTCGGAGCAGGGCAGCCTTGCGGGCCTGTTCAAGGGCATCCTGACCAGCCCGCTGTCTCTGGTGCTGTTCGCCATGGTGGTGATGATCTTCGTCAGCCAGACACCGCTGTGGACGGCCTTCCGCCGCAAGATCGGGCTTGAGAAGATCGAGCACGACCACGGCGCCCCCGGTTCCGGCGCGTAGGGAGGGGTAGTGATGAAAACCTCCATCGCGACGGTCTCGATCGCGGGCAATCTGGGCGAGAAGCTGGCGGCCATTTCCGCCGCCGGCTTCGACGGGCTGGAAATCTTCGAGCAGGATTTCCTGCAGGACGCGGCCAGCCCGCGCGAACTGGGCCAGATGATCCGCGATCACGGGCTCGAGGTGATGCTGTTCCAGCCCTTCCGCGATTTCGAGGGCCTGCCCGAACCTCTGCGCGCCCGTGCCTTCGACCGGGCCAGGCACAAGTTCGACCTGATGGCGGAACTGGGGGCCGAACTGATGCTGATCTGTTCCAGCGTGCATCCGCAGGCGATGGGCGGCATCGACCGGGCCGCCGACGATCTGGCCGAACTGGCCGGCATCGCCGCCGAACGCGGCCTGCGGCTGGGTTACGAGGCGCTGGCCTGGGGCCGGCATGTAAACGACCACCGCGACGCATGGGAAATCGTGCGCCGTGCCGATCACCCGGCGCTGGGGCTGATCCTCGACAGTTTCCACAGCCTCGGCCGCAGGATCGACCCCGACACGATCCGCCGCATCCCCGGCGACAGGATCTTCTTCGTCCAGCTGGCCGATGCGCCGCAGATCGAGATGGACCTGCTGTACTGGTCGCGCCATTTCCGCAACATGCCGGGCGAGGGCGATCTGCCGGTGGTCGATTTCATGCGCGCCGTGGCGGCGACCGGCTATGCCGGCCCGCTGTCGCTGGAAATCTTCAACGACCAGTTTCGCGGCGGCAGCCCCGAAGGCATCGCCCGGGACGGTCACCGTTCGCTGATCTGGCTGATGGATCAGGTCCACCGGGCCGAGCCCGCGCTGGCTGGCGGCGCGCCCGTCCTGCCGCCCAATATCCGCGCGCTTGGGGTCGAGTTCATCGAATTCGCCTCGGACGCGGTCGAGGCGCCGGCGCTGGAACAGGCGCTGGCGCGGATGGGGTTCCACCGCGAGGGGGTTCACCGCAACAAATCCGTCACCGTCTGGCGGCAGGGCGATATCCGCATCGTCCTGAACACCGAAGGCACCGGCTTTGCGCACAGCTTCTTTCTGAACCATGGCACCGGGGTCTGCGATCTGGGCCTGCGGGTCGAGGATGCGCAGGCCACCGTCACCCGCGCCGCGGCACTGGACGCCAGGCTGTTCCACCAGCCGCTGGGTCCGGGCGAGATGGACATCCCGGCCATTCGCGGTGTCGGCGGCTCGATCCTGCATTTTATTGACGCGAAAAGCGGCCTCGACGATGTCTGGCAGGTCGAGTTCACACCGACCGGCGAGGCCGCCCCCGATTTCGGCCTGACCCGCGTGGATCACGTCGCCGAGACGATGGATTACGACGAGATGCTTAGCTGGTCGCTGTTCTACAGTTCGATCTTCGACATGCAGCGCCGGCCGATGCTGGACGTGATCGACCCCGACGGGCTGGTGCGCAGCCAGGCGATCGCGGCCCCCGATGGCGGCACCCGCATCACCCTGAACGGGGCGCAGTCGCACCGGACGCTGGCGGGCGGGTTCCTGGCTGACAGCATGGGTTCGGCCGTGCAGCATATCGCGCTGGCCAGCCACGACATCTTTGCCAGCGCCGAGGCGATGGCGGGCGCGGGCTTCCAGCCGCTGGAGATCACCGAGAACTACTATGCCGACCTTCAGGCCCGTTACGGACTGGATGACGGCATGATCGCCCGGCTGCGGCGCTGGAACATCCTCTACGAACAGGACGACAGCGGCGGCGAGTTCCTGCAGTTCTACGGCCGTCCTCTGGCGGGGGGGCTGTTCTTCGAGATCGTCGAGCGTCGCGGCGGCTATGACGGCTATGGCGCGCTGAACGCCCCCTTCCGCATCGCCGCGCTGAAACGGCTGATGCGCGGCAAGGCCATTCCGCGCGCGTAACCCCAGCAGAAAGATCCGACCATGATTTCCGGCCATACCCAGCTGATCGCCCATCTCGGCGTGCCGACCGAAAGCTTCAAGGCGCCGATGATCTACAACCCCTATTTCGAGGCCCGGGGCATCGACACCGTGGTCGTGCCCATGGGCTGCGAGGTCGCGGATTTCCCCGCCTTCATGCCCCTGGTCGCCCGGCTGCGAAACTTCGCCGGCGCGCTGATCACCATGCCGCACAAGGTTGCGGTGGTGCCGCTGCTGGATGAGGTCAGCACCGCCGTCAGGGTCTGCGGCGCCTGCAACGCGGTGCGCCGCGACCCGGACGGGCGGCTGATCGGCGACATGTTCGACGGCGAGGGATTCACCCGCGGCGTGCTGCGCAAGGGGCGGCAGATCGCGGGCGCCTCGGCGCTGGTCGTGGGCACCGGCGGGGTGGGCTCGGCCATCGCCGCCTCGCTGGCCGGTGCGGGCGCCGCGCGGCTGGGGCTTTGCGACATCAACGCGGCCTCGGCCGATCGGCTGGCAGCCAGCCTGCGCGCCGCCTATCCGGCCCTGCAGGTCGAGACCGGCAACAGCGATCCCGCCGGCTGGCAGATCGTCGTCAACGCAACGCCCATGGGCATGCAGGAGGGCGACCCGATGCCGGTCGAGATCGCCCGCATCGACCCCGCCAGCTTTGTCGGCGAGGTGGTGATGAAGCGCGAGGAAACCGCCTTCCTGGCGGCGGCGAAGGCGCGCGGCTGCCTGACCCAGATCGGCACCGACATGCTGTTCGAACAGATCCCCGCCTATCTGGAATTCTTCGGCTATCCGAGCACCACTGCCGAGGACCTGCGCGCGCTGGCAACCATCCGCTATTAGATTTTCAGTCCCGGGGGAACAGTTTGCCCAGCAAACGGGGGCCTCGGCCCAAGGTGGCGGGCGGCCCCTGACGATATCGGCGCCCTCTGTGTCCAGAGGGCGCCGACAAGGGCTTCGGGCGGACCGGTGCCGCTTTGGTTTCTACGTCATATCTTCGCGGTTCGCAGCCGCAGCGAGTTCAGCACCACCGAGATCGACGAGGCGCTCATGGCGAAGGCGGCGAACATCGGGCTGATCAGGATGCCGAAGAACGGGAACAGCACGCCCGCCGCCACCGGCACGCCCGAGGCGTTGTAGATCAGCGCGAAGAACAGGTTCTGACGGATATTGCGCATCGTGGCGCTGGCCAGCCTGCGGGCGCGGACGATGCCGTCGAGATTGCCCTTGACCAGCGTGATGCCCGCACTTTCGATCGCCACATCGGCGCCGGTGCCCATGGCGATGCCGACATCGGCCTGCGCCAGCGCCGGCGCGTCGTTCACGCCGTCGCCCGCCATCGCCACCCTGGCGCCCTGCTCCTGCAACTCGCGGATGATGCGGGCCTTGTCCTCGGGCAGCACATCGGCGCGGATCTCGTCGATGCCAAGCCGGCCGGCAATGGCCTTGGCGGTACGTTCATTGTCGCCGGTGGCCATGATGATGCGGAAACCCAGCTCGTGCAGTTCCTTCAGCGCGGCGGGCGTCGTCTCCTTCACCGGATCGGCGACCGAGACCAGCCCGGCGACGGCGTTTTCCAGCACCACGAACATCACCGTCTCGCCCTGATCGCGGCGGGTATTGGCCTTGTCGGTCAGATCGCCCGCTTCCAGCCCCAGATCGCGGATCATCGCGAGATTGCCAAGCGCGACCGGGCGGCCATCGACCGTGCCCTTGACGCCCTTGCCGGTGACGGCCTCGAACTCGCTGGCTTCGCCCAAGGTGATGCCGCGTTCCTCGGCACCGGCGACAATGGCCTCGGCCAGCGGATGTTCCGAGCCCTTTTCCAGCACCGCCGCCAGATGCAGCACCTCGGTCTCGTCATGGCCGGGCTGCGGGAATACGCCGACGAGGCGGGGCTTGCCCTCGGTCAGCGTGCCGGTCTTGTCGACGATCAGCGTGTCGATCTTTTCGAACCGCTCCAGCGCCTCGGCATTCTTGATCAGCACACCCGCCTGCGCGCCGCGCCCGGTTGCGGTCATGATCGACATCGGCGTGGCCAGGCCAAGGGCACAGGGACAGGCGATGATCAGCACCGCCACGGCCGCGATCAGCGCATAGGACAGCGCCGGCGCCGGGCCCCAGATGGCCCAGGCGATGAAGGACAGCACCGCGATCCCGATCACCACCGGCACGAAATAGCCCGACACCTTGTCGGCATATTTCTGGATCGGCGCGCGGGAACGCTGCGCATTGGCGACCATCTCGACGATCTGGCTCAGCATGGTGTCGGCGCCGACCCGGCGGGCCTCGATCACCAGCGATCCGGTGCCGTTGATGGTGGCGCCGGTCACCGGCTCGCCCGCGACCTTTTCGACCGGGACCGGCTCGCCGGTGATCATGCTTTCATCGACCGAGGACCGCCCGTCCAGCACCACGCCATCGACCGGCACCTTGTCGCCCGGCCGCACCCGCAGCCGGTCGCCGACCTGGACCTCGTCCAGCGGAACCTCGTCCTCGCTGCCGTCGTCGCGGATCACCCGCGCAGTCTTGGCCGCCATGTCCAGAAGTGCCCGGATCGCCTTGCCGGTGCCCTCGCGGGCGCGCAGCTCCATCACCTGACCCAGCAGGACCAGGGTGACGATCACCGCCGCGGCCTCGAAATAGACGCCGACATGGCCCTCGGCGTCGCGGAAGCCGTCGGGAAAGATGCCGGGCGTCAGCACCGCGACGATGCTGAACAGCCATGCCGCGATGACGCCCATGCCGATCAGCGAGAACATGTTGAGGTTCATCGTCCGGAACGAATTCCAGCCGCGCACCAGAAACGGCCAACCGCACCACAGCACCACCGGTGTGCCCAGGACCAGTTCGATCCACAGCGTCGCGCGTTCGCCGAATATCTCGCGCACCTGCGGAAAGCCGAGATACGGCCCCATGGTCAGGATCAGCAGCGGAATGGTCAGCACCGCTCCGACCCAGAAGCGGCGGGTGAAATCGACCAGTTCCGGGTTCGGGCCATCCTCGGCCATCGTCGCCGATTCCAGTTCCAGCCCCATGCCGCAGATCGGGCAGGATCCGGGCTCGGTCTGGCGCACCTCTGCATGCATCGGGCAGGTATAGACCGCGCCCGCCCAGCCGGCGGGCACGGTGTCGTATTTGCCGCCCTTGGGACCGCCCTTGGCGGAATGGGCATGACCGTGACCATGTGCGTGGCCATGATGGCCATGCCCGGCATGGTCCGAGACTTCGCCTTCGGGCACCAGATGCATGCCGCATTTGGGACAGTCGCCCGGTTCCGGCTGCCGGATCTCGGGATGCATCGGGCAGGTCCAGACGCTGGCCTCGGACAGGCTGTGCTGCGGATGGTGGCTGGGTCGCTCGTTCATGTCGTGACCTGTATGTTGTGAAGCTGTGGCTGCGGCAAAAGGTTGCGCGCGACACCGGATTGCCGCCGTGAGCGGAGGAAAACGAACCCGGGTCTCTGCTGCCTGCGTCGGTAGCCTTGATCGTAGCGCAGGGGTATGACCCGGACAATGCGGCCGGGGATGAAAACCCGGCGCGGCACCGGGCCGCCGCCCCGAGATTCGGGGAATGTCACGAGATCGTGCCATGCGTCAGAGGGTGGTGTTCTCGGGTTCATGTATCCAAGACGCCGCTCGACCCGGCCCGTTACAGAAAAAACCCGCAGGACAGCGGGCAAGCCAACCGATCCGGGGCTCCGCTGGCCCGGCCGGGGCAGGTTTGCGCGTCCATGGCCGGTGGTGCGAACCGGATCCTGCCCGATCCCGGCAATCCCGGCCGGTCTGTGCCCATGAAACAGGCATCTGTCATGCCGCGAGTGCCGATCATGATGCCCGACCCGTCGCTGCGCGCTTTTTCAGTTCGGACCATCCGGATATCCTGTCAGGCAAGGCCGCGAAGCAACCTCGAAACACCGATGCAAAAGAAACTTCTGATTGTTGTCGTGGAACCCGATCCCGAGCGGGCGAAATCCATCGTCGATGGGCTGCATCAGGCTGGCGAGCACGAGATTCGCGTCATCGCCGAACAGACCGGCCTTGGCCGGCAGGTCACCGCGCTGCGGCCGGATGTGGTGCTGATCGACATCGCCAATCCGTCGCGCGACGTGCTTGAGGAACTGGCGCTCGCCTCCGGCTCCGCAGAGCGGCCGGTCGCGATGTTCGTGGACCGCTCGGACGAACAGCTGACCCGTTCGGCGATCGAGGCCGGTGTCTCGGCCTATGTCGTGGACGGGCTGCGCCCCGAGCGGATCAAGCCGATCCTTGACGCCGCCACCGTGCGTTTCCACATGCTGCAGCGGATACGGGCGGAACTTGAGGCGACCCGCGCCGCGCTGGAAGAGCGCAAGATCATCGACCGCGCCAAGGCGGTGCTGATGAAGGCGCGCGGCATCGACGAAGAGGCCGCCTACGGGCTGTTGCGCAAGACGGCCATGGACCAGGGCAAGCGCGTCGCAGACATTGCCCAGCAACTGGTCATGGCGGCGGGGCTGTTGAACCGATGACCGGATTGCGCCTTGGCTATGTTCCGCTGATCGACGCGGCGCCGCTGATCATCGCGCAGGAACTGGGATTTGCTGCGGAAGAGGGGCTGCAACTCGATCTGCGGCGTCTGGGGGCCTGGGCGCAAAGCCGGGATATGCTGGGCGCCGGGCTGATCGATGCCGCACATATGCTGGTGCCCATGCCCATCGGGCAGGCGCTTGGGCTGGGGCCGCGCCTGCCGGCCGCCGATCTGGTGATGTTCCTGTCGCATGGCGGACAGGCGATTGCCGTCAGCCGCGAGATCGAGGCGCGGCTGCGGGGCGTCGGTCACGGCTTCGATTTCGCCGATGCCCGCGCCGCCGGCCGGGCGCTGCGGCGCGTGATCGGCGGGGGATTGCGGGTCGGTGTGCCCTTTGCCTTCTCGACCCAGCTTGAACTGACCAGCCATTGGCTGGCGGTCAGCGGGTTCGCGGCGGATGAGGTGGCGCTGATCACCGTGCCGCCGCCGCAGATGGCCGATGCGCTGGCGGCGGGCGAGGTCGACATGTTCTGCGTGGGCGAGCCCTGGGCTTCGTTCGCGGTCGAGCGTGGCATCGCCGCCCTGCTGCTGCCCGGAACCGCGATCTGGACCGCGCCCCCGGAAAAGGGGCTGGTGCTGCGACGTGACTTCACCGAAGAACGCCCGGATGAGACCGGCGCCCTGATGCGGGCGGTGTGGCGGGCAGGGCGCTGGCTGGACGAGCCCGAGCATCGCGGCCTGGCCGCCGAGATCATCTCGCGCGCCGAATATCTGGACCTGCCGCCGGAACTGGCCGAGCGCGGGTTGAACGGGCGGCTGATGGTCTGCCCGGATGGCGAGTTGCGCGATTCGCCGGGCTTTGTCGCCTTCAACGCCGGTGCCGCCAGCTTTCCCTGGCGCAGCATTGCCGCGTTGATCGCGCAGCGGATCGCAATCCGGCACCGGCTGGACCCGGTTCCGGCCATGGCCCGCGCCATGGCGCATTTCCGCACCGATCTTTACCGGCAGCATCTGCGCCCCGCCGGCGCGGCTCTGCCCGGCGCCTCCTCGCGGTTGGAGGGCACCCTGACCGAGGATCGCATGGTTGCGGCCGAAAAGGGTCAGATGATTCTGCGCGCGGACGGCTTTTTCGATGGCTTCACCTTCGAGCCGCCGGCCGCCGCCTCATCCCCGAACTGATCAAAAAACAGGCAAACCGCCCTGCCGCCGCATGTTTTATTCGCGCTGCCGATGGCGCGGCCGGGGATTTCGCTGCTCTGCAGCATCGGTGCTTGCGGCAGGGGCGAAGCGGGGCGATTGTCTGCTTACGGCCCGACGCAATGGCGCGTTCCCGGCCCGCTCGCAACGATGCGGCATTCTTGCTGAAAGCGTGACGGCGGCTTGCCCTGTTGCCCGTTTCCGGGCGCCCGATCCTGCTGGCCCGCGCTTTCCGACAGCCACTGCAACCCAGTCCTGCCATCGGAGCATCGAACCCAATGACCACGACATCCCCCCGTGAATCGCGCCACGCGCTGAGCCTGTCCACATTCGCCTTTACCATCTGTTTCGCCGTCTGGACGATCTTCTCGATCATCGGCATCCAGATCAAGCAGCAGCTCGACCTGACCGAGACGCAATTCGGCCTGCTGGTCGGCATGCCGATCCTGACCGGCTCGCTGGTCCGGATCGTACTGGGCGTGCTGACCGACCGTCTGGGCGGCCGGGTCGTCTATGCGATGACCATGCTGGCCGCCGCGCTGGCGACCTTTCTGCTGGGATGGGCCACGACCTATCCGCAGATGCTGCTTGCGGCGCTTGGCGTCGGTCTTGCCGGCGGCTCGTTCGCGGTGGGTGTCGCCTATGTCTCGCGCTTTTTCGACGGCACGCGGCAGGGCACGGCGCTTGGCATCTTCGGCGTCGGCAATGTCGGCGCGGCGCTGACGAAATTCGTGGCACCCTTCGTGATGGTCGCCGTCGGATGGCAGGCGACCGCGCAGATCTGGGCCGCCGCGCTGGCTGTCACAGCCGCGCTGTTCTGGTTCCTCAGCAAGGACGACCCGGTCACCGCCGCGCGCCACAGCGAAAAGGCGCCGCTGCGCAGCCTCAAGGCGGAACTCGCGCCCCTGAAGAACCTGCAGGTCTGGCGCTTCTCGGCTTATTATTTCTTCAGCTTCGGCGGGTTTGTCGCGCTGGCGCTCTGGCTGCCGCATTACCTGATCGGCGTCTATGGCTTCGACGTCAAGACGGCGGGCATGGTCGGCGCGGCCTATTCGATCCCCGCCTCGATCTTTCGCGCCTATGGCGGCGTGCTGTCGGATCGCCTTGGCGCTCGGGTGGTGATGTACTGGACGCTGGTCGTCTCGGCCGTCGCGGCGGCGATCCTCGCCATCCCCGCAGGCGTGCCGGTCACGGCCTTCCTGCCGGTGATCTTCGTGCTGGGTTTCTTCATGAGCCTCGGCAAGGCCGCCGTCTACAAGCACATCCCGACCTATTACCCCGGCAACGTCGGCGCGGTCGGCGGGCTGGTGGGCATGATCGGGGGCCTGGGCGGTTTCGTCCTGCCGCTGCTCTTCGGCTGGCTCAAGCAGGAAACCGGCCTCTGGTCGACCTGCTTCATGGTGATCCTTGCGCTGGTCGTCGGCTGCCTGATCTGGATGCACGCCTCGATCCGCCGCATGGACCGCGCCACCCCCCTGCAAGCCGCCTGAGAAAAAAGGAGAGCAAGCGATGAAAAGGAAACTTGTCGTCATCGGGGCGGGCATGGCCTCGGGCCGGATGCTGGAGCAGCTTTTCGAGCTGGACCCCGACGCCTATGAGGTCACGCTGTTCAATGGCGAGCCGCGCGGGAACTATAACCGGCTGATGCTGTCGCCGGTCCTGTCGGGGGAAAAGACCTATGAGGACATCGTCACCCATGGCGATGACTGGTATGCCGCGCATGGCGTCGATTGCCGCTTCGGCGAGCCGGTCGTCCGCATCGACCGGGAGAAGCGCGTCGTCCACTCCAACCGCTCCAGCGCCGAATATGACGCGCTGGTGATCGCCACCGGCTCGGCGCCCTTCATCATCCCGGTGGTGGGCAAGGAACTGCCCGGCGTCGTCACCTATCGCGATCTGGAAGACACCAATGCGATGATCGAGGCCGGCGTCGCCGGCAAGGATGCGGTGGTGATCGGCGGCGGCCTGCTGGGGCTTGAAGCCGCCGCCGGCATGGCCGCGCGTGGCGCCAGCGTCACCGTGATCCATCTGATGGGCCACCTGATGGAGCGCCAGCTTGACCCCGCCGCCGGCTACCTGCTGCAACGCGATCTGGAAAAGCGCGGCATCACCGTCCATTGCAAGGGCGCGACCAAGGCGATCATCGGCCACGGCCACGCCGAGGCGGTGCTCTTGGAGGACGGCACCGTCTATCCCGCCGATCTGGTCTGCATGGCGGTGGGCATCCGCCCCGAGACCCGCATCGCCGTGGACGCGCATCTCGAGGTCGAGCGCGGTATTACCGTCGATGACGCGCTGCGCACCAGCGATCCCCATATCTTCGCGCTTGGCGAATGCGTCGAGCATCGCCAGCAATTGTTCGGTCTGGTGGCGCCGCTTTATGATCAGGCCAAGGTCTTGGCCCGCACGCTTCTGGGTCAGGAGGCCGGGTTCCAGCCCGTCCAGACCGCGACCAAGCTGAAGGTGACCGGCTGCGACCTGTTCAGCGCCGGCGATTTCGCCGAAGGCGAGGGGCGCGAGGATATCGTGTTCCGCGATCCCGGCCGCGGCATCTACAAGCGGCTGGTGCTGGAAAACGACCGCATCATCGGCGTGGTCATGTATGGCGACACCAATGACGGCAGCTGGTTCTACGGGCTGATGAAGGACCAGACCGACATCAGCGAGATGCGCGACACGCTGATCTTTGGCCCGGCTTTCCAAGGGGGTGCCCAACCGGACCCTATGGCGGCCGTTGCAGCCTTGCCGCCTGAGGCGGAAATCTGCGGCTGCAACGGCGTTTGCAAGGGCACCATCGTGCAGGCGGTGCAGAACGGCGCGACCACGCTGGAGGCCGTGCGCGCCACCACCAAGGCCAGCGGCTCCTGCGGGACCTGCACCGGGCTGGTGCAGCAGGTCATGGCCTTCACCCTGGGCGGGGCGTTGGTCGAGGCACCCTCGGGCATGTGCAAATGCACCGATCACACGCATGAGGACGTGCGCCGTCTGATCAGGTCGATGGGGCTGAAATCCATCCCCGCGGTGATGCAGGAACTGGGCTGGAAATCGGTGGGCGGCTGTCATTCCTGCCGCCCGGCGCTGAACTACTACCTGCTGGCCGAATACCCGCTGGAATACAGCGACGACCGCCAGTCGCGTTTCGTCAACGAACGCAACCACGCCAATATCCAGAAGGATGGCACCTATTCGGTCGTGCCGCGCATGTGGGGCGGCGTCACCACCCCGGCCGAGCTGCGCGCCATCGCCGACGCGGCCGAGAAATACGACGTGCCGATGGTCAAGGTCACCGGCGGCCAGCGCATCGACCTGCTGGGCGTCCGCAAGGAGGATCTGCCGCATATGTGGGCCGATCTGAACGCGGCCGGGCTGGTCTCGGGCCACGCCTATTCCAAGGGGCTGCGCACGGTAAAAACCTGTGTCGGCAACGAATTCTGCCGCTTTGGCACTCAGGATTCGACCGGCCTCGGCATCCGGCTGGAGAAACTGCTCTGGGGGTCCTGGACGCCGCACAAGGTCAAGCTGGGCGTCAGCGGCTGCCCCAGGAACTGCGCCGAGGCGACCTGCAAGGATGTCGGCGTGATCTGCGTCGACTCGGGCTACAATATCAGCGTCGCCGGCGCCGCCGGGATGGAACTGAAGGAAACCGAGCATCTGGCCTCGACCCCGTCCGAGGATGAGGCAGTCGAGATCATCACCGCCTTCGTCCAGCTATACCGCGAACACGCGAAATATCTGGACCGGCCCTATAAATGGGTCGCCAAGGTGGGCCTCGACTGGGTGAAGGAGCGCGTGGTCGACGATCTGGACAATCGCCGCGCGCTGGTCGAGCGGTTCGAGATCAGCCAGTCGGTCTATCGCCGCGACCCCTGGGCCGAACATTCCACCCCCGCCGAGACGCCCAGATGGGCGCCCCTCGCCGATCTGACACTGGAGGCTGCCGAATGACCAGTTTCGTCGATATCGCATCGCTCGATGACATCCCGCGTCAGGGCGCGCGGGTGGTCAGGACATCCGCCGGCTGCATTGCGGTGTTCCGCACCATGGACGACCGGGTCTTTGCGCTGGAGGATCGCTGCCCGCACAAGGGCGGGCCGCTGTCCGAGGGCATCGTGCACGGTGATCGCGTGACCTGCCCGCTGCATAACTGGGCCTTTGACATGAATTCGGGTCAGGCGCAGGGCGCCGACAAGGGTCATGTGCGGACCTATCCCATCCGTGTCGAGAACGGCCGCGTGCTGATCAGCGCCGAGCTGATCGCCCGCCGCGCCGCCTGAAGAAAGATCATGTCATGAACGCCGAGCCCGTCACCCGTCCGATCCGCACGACCTGCCCCTATTGCGGCGTCGGCTGCGGCGTTCTGGCCACGCCGCTGGCGGATGGCGGGCTGGCGATCGCGGGCGATCCCGACCACCCCGCGAACCGGGGCCGGCTCTGCGTCAAGGGCTCGGCCCTGGGTGAGACGCTGGGCCTTGGCGGGCGGCTCTTGCGGCCGCAGATCGGCGGGCAGGCGGCCGAATGGGATGATGCGCTGGATCTGGTGGCGCGGCGGTTTCAGGACACCATCGCGCAACATGGCCCGGATTCAGTGGCTTTCTACGTCTCGGGCCAGTTGCTGACCGAGGATTACTATGTCGCCAACAAGCTGATGAAGGGCTTCATCGGCAGCGCCAATATCGACACCAATTCGCGGCTGTGCATGGCCTCCTCGGTCGCCGGGCACAAGCGCGCCTTCGGCAGCGACACGGTGCCCGGGCTTTACGAGGATTTCGAGACGGCGGATCTGGTGGTTCTGGTCGGCTCGAACCTCGCATGGTGCCATCCGGTGCTGTATCAGCGGCTGGCGGCGGCGCGCGACGCGCGTGGCACCAGGGTGGTCGTGGTCGATCCGCGCCGGACCGCCACCTGCGACATCGCCGACCTGCATCTGGCGCTGAGCCCCGGCGCGGATGCGGCGCTGTTCAACCTGCTGCTGGCCGAGATCGAGCGGCGCGGCCTGATCGCCCCGGATTTCACCGCCCATGTCGAGGGGATCGAGGCCGCGCTGGCCGCCGCCCGCGAGACGCCGCCTTTCTCGACCGGCCTGCCGCATGCCGATCTGCGCCGGTTTCTGGACCTGTGGACCGGCAGCGAAAAGGTGGTGACGGTCTATTCGCAGGGGATCAACCAGTCCGACAGCGGCACCGACAAGGTGAATGCGATCCTGAACTGCCATCTGGCAACAGGGCGCATCGGCCGCCCCGGCATGGGGCCGTTTTCCGTCACCGGCCAACCCAATGCGATGGGCGGGCGCGAGGTCGGCGGACTGGCCAATATGCTGGCCTGCCATCTGGAGATCGAGAACCCGGCCCATCGCGCGGTCGTCCAGGGCTTCTGGGCCGCGCCGCGCATGGCCGACAGGCCGGGGCTGAAAGCGGTGGACATGTTCCGCGCGCTCGAGGAGGGCCGGATCAAGGCCTTGTGGATCATCTGCACCAATCCGGCCGTCTCCATGCCCGAGGCCGACCGCGTTGCCCGCGCCATTGCGGGCTGCGAGTTCACCGTGGTTTCGGACATCATGGCGCAGACCGACACGACGCGGCTGGCCGATGTGCTGCTGCCCGCCACCGGCTGGGGGGAAAAGGACGGCACCGTTACCAATTCCGAGCGCCGGATCAGCCGCCAGCGCCGCAGCCTCGCGGCGCCCGGTGAGGCGCGGGACGACTGGCGCATCATCGCCGATGTCGCGCGCCGGATGGGCTGGGCCGAGGCGTTCGGCTGGGACAGTCCGGCGCAGGTATTCGCCGAATATGCCGCCCTGTCGGGCGTGGCGGGCGCGCTTGGCGGCGATTTCGACATTTCCGACCACGCGGACATCCCCGAGCCGGATTACGATGCCATGGAGCCATTCCTGTGGCCGCAATCCGCCGGCCGCCGGGGCGGGCGCTTTTTCCATGACGGGCGCTTTCATACGCCCTCGGGTCGGGGGCGGATGATCGCGATCCGCCCGCCGGTCCGCAGGGCGGCGGATGCGGCGCTGCCCTTTGTGCTGAATACCGGGCGGGTGCGCGACCACTGGCACACGATGACGCGCACCGGCCGCGCGCCGCGCCTGTCGCGCCATATGGCCGAGCCGTTTCTGGAACTGCACCCGCAGGATGCCGCCCGGTTGCAGCTTGCGCCCGCCAGCCTGGCCGAGGTCGAAAGCCCGCAGGGCCGCGCCGTGCTGCGCGTGCTGGTGACCGATCGCGTGGCGCCCGGCCATCCTTTCGCGCCGATCCACTGGACGGGCGAGACCGGGCCGACCGGCCGGGTTTCGGCGCTGGTGCCGGGGTTGACCGATCCGGTCTCGGGGCAGCCGGCGTCGAAATCCGCTGCTGTCGCGATCCGGCCATTCCCGGCGGGCTGGTATGGCTTTGCCGTCTCGACGCGCGAGATCGGTCGGGCGGGCGATTACTGGGCGCAGGCGACATTGGCCGCCGGTCAGCAGGCGGAACTTGCCTGGCGCGATGCGCCGCAGGACTGGGTGGCGCAGGCGCAGGCCCTGTTCGGTCTGGACTATGAGCCGCTGGCGATGCGCGACCGCAGCCGCGGGCTGGTGCGGCTGGCCTTCGTGCGGGATGGGCTCCTTGAGGCGGCGCTGTTCGTCTCGCCCGAGCCGGTGGCGGTCTCGCGCAGCCATCTTGCTGACGCGCTCGGCACCACTGAGACCGCCGATATCCTTGCTGGCCGACCGGGGGCAGGGCGCGAGGATGAGGGGGCGCTGGTCTGCGCCTGTTTCGGAATCGGCGCGAACCGGATCGCGCGCGAGATCGCCGCGCAGAACCTGCGCACGATCGACGAAATCGGCGAATGTTCCGGCGCGGGGACGAATTGCGGCTCCTGCCGGCCGGAATTGCGCCGGCTGCTGGAGCGCGCCTGCACCGCAGCCGGGGCCTGATCCGGCACCGCATCACATCTCAGTCGCGCGGGTCGTCCGCGGGTGACCATGCCTGTGCCAGCGGCGGCGCCAGGCGCAGAAGATCGACCGCGCGGGCCGCGATCTGGGCGGTGACTTCGGCCAGGCTCGCCGGGCGCAGATAGAAGGCCGGCACCGGCGGCAGGATCACCGCGCCCATCTCGGCCGCGGCCTGCATGTTCTTCAGATGCGCCAATGTCAGCGGCGCCTCACGGGTCAGCAGCACCAGCGGGCGCCGCTCCTTCAGTTGCACGCCCGCGGCGCGGGTCAGCAGGTTGTCGTCGAACCCGTGCGCGATGGCCGCAAGGCTCCGCATCGAGCAGGGCGCGACGATCATGCCCGAGACCGGGCAGGAGCCCGAGGCGATTTCGGCGCCCAGATCGCCGCGCGGATGAACCCGGGTGGCCAGGGTGCAAAGCCGGTCCTGCGCCTCGGGGCCGATCTCTTCGGCCAGGGTGCGTTCGGCCATGACCGACAGGACCAGATCCACCTCGACCTGCGCACGCACCAGGGCGGCGGCGCAATCCAGCGCCAGCGCCGCCCCCGAAGCCCCCGACACGCCCAGAACCACCCTTGTCATGGCATCACCTCGGCCAACAGTTCCTCGGCCCGCGCCTGATGGGCGGGGTCGAGGCGCATCTCGACGCCCCATTCGCGCTCGGTCTCGGCCCCGATCTTGGTCGTTGCGTCGATCCCCAGCTTGCCGGCCAGCCCTTCCAGCGGCGAGGCGAAGTCAAGATAGTCCATCGGCGTGCCGTCGATCCGCATCACGTCGCGGCCGGGATCCATGCGGGTGGCGATGGCCCAGGCGATATCATCCCAGTTGCGGATATCCAGATCGCCGTCCACGACCACGATCAGCTTGGTATAGGAAAACTGCGGCAGCATCCCCCACAGCGCCATCATCACCCGCCGCGCCTGACCGGGATAGCGCTTGTCGATCCGCACCACCGCCATCCGGTAGGAACAGGCGGCCGGCGGCAACCACAGATCCTGGACCTCGGGGATCTGGGCCCGGATCACCGGCAGGGCGAGGTCGTTGAACACCTCGCCGATGACCGAGGGCTCATCGGGCGGGCGTCCGGTGATTGTCGAGAGATACAGCGGATCGCTGCGGCTGGTGATCGCCGAGACACGCATGACCGGGAAGGGTTCGACCGCGTTGTAGTAGCCGGTATGATCGCCGAACGGGCCTTCGGGTGCCGTCTCGCCGGGATGGACCCAGCCTTCCAGCACGATCTCGGCGCTGGCGGGCACCATCAGCGGCACGGAACGGCAGGCAATCAGTTCGGTCCGCGCCCCGCGCAGCACGCCCGAGAAGCCAAGTTCGGACACCGTCTCGGGCAGCGGCAGGGCGGCGGCCAGCAGCAGGGCCGGATCGGCGCCAAGGGCGATGGCCACGGGCATCGGTTCGCCCGCGCGCTGCCAGCTGCGGTGATGCGCGGCGCCGCCGCGATGGGCCAGCCAGCGCAGGATCAGCCGATCCGGTCCCAGTACCTGGCAACGATAGACGCCCAGATTGTAGCGGGTCAGATCGGCGGCGTCGGTGCCATGGGGCCGGGTCATCACCACCGGCCAGGTGATCAACGGCCCGCCATCGCCGGGCCAGGGCGTCTGCACCGGCAGATGGTCGAGGCCCGGCAGGTCCTGATCCTGCACCGGGGCGCGGCGCAGCACCCTGGGCCGGGTGGCCAGCGCGGCGCGCAGCATCGGCCAGCGCGACCATGCATCGCGCATGCCCTCGACCGGGGCGGGGCTGCGCAGCGAGGCCAGAAACCGGCCGAAATCGGGGATCTGCTCCAGGGTCAGGCCCAGCCCGGCCGCGACCCGGTCGCGGGTGCCGAACAGATTGGCGATCAACGGCATGTCCGGCCCGTCATGGGCTGCGAAGCGCAGCACCGGACCGCCCCGGCGCAGCGCCTCGAGTTGCACCGCCGTCATCTCGTGGCGCAGCGAGACCGGGCGCGTGATCCGCGCCAGATCGCCATGCGACTCTGCCCAGCCAAGGAAGGCGCGCAGATCGGGGAAGGGGGGCAGGCTGCGCATCCTCGGCTCCGTCAGGATCTCGTGGGGCAGGACTAATGCGCGGTCTTCGCGCTGTTCTTGACGTTGGTCAATTACCGTCCGGATTTATGCCGTTAGAGGCCGGTTCATGACCGAGCCGCACCCCCTGCCACCGCTTCTGCGGCGCCTGCCCATACCTCCCCTTGCGCCACAGGCTGCAAGCCTTGCGCTGACCGCGTTCCTGCGCCGGATCGCCCGGCGCAACCCCGCGATCCTCGCGCGGCTGGGGCCGCATGAGCGCGCGCGTTTCCTGATCGATGTGACCGACGGCCCGCTGCTGCTGGTGATGGAGCCGGGACGGCGCCGCATCACCGCCCATCCGCGCGCCGCAACGCCCGCGCATGACGCCGCCATCCGGGGCCGGCTCGCCCCCTTCCTGTCGATGCTGCACGGGATCGAGGACGGGGACGCGCTGTTCTTTCAGGGGGATCTGCAGATCTCGGGCGACACCGCGGCGGTGCTGGCGCTGCGCAATGCCCTGGACTGCGCCGAGCTTGACCTGACCGAGGAGCTGGCCGCGATCCCCGGCCAGCCCCTGTCGCGCTGGCTGCGCCGGGCATCCGGGCTGGCCGAGCGGCGCAGCGGCTATGCCCTTTCCCGACAGGAGATGTTGCCATGATGGAACTGGTCTGCCCGGCCGGCACGCCCGCCGCCCTGCGCGCCGCGGTCGATGCCGGGGCGCATACGGTCTATTGCGGCTTTGCCGATGAGACCAATGCCCGCAACTTTCCCGGCCTGAATTTCAGCCGCGAGGAACTGGCCGAGGGTGTGGCCTATGCCGGGGCGCGCGGCGCGAAGGTGCTGGTGGCGATCAACACCTTTCCACGCGCCGGCGATCAGGCCCTGTGGCATCGCGCCGTGGCGGATGCCCGGCAGGCCGGGGCCCATGCGGTCATCCTGGCCGATCTGGGCCTGATCGCGCATGCCGCCGAGACCCATCCAGACCTGCGCCTGCATCTGTCGGTGCAGGCCGCCGCCGCCAACCCGGACGCGATCAACTTCTATGCCGAGACATTCGGCATCCGCAGGGTCGTGCTGCCCCGGGTCCTGTCGGTCGAGGAGATCACCGCGATCAACCGCCAGATCGACATCGAAACCGAGGTATTCGTCTTCGGCGGCCTCTGCGTCATGGCCGAGGGGCGCTGTTCGCTGTCGTCCTATGCCACCGGCCTGTCGCCGAACATGAACGGGGTCTGTTCGCCCGCAAGCCATGTCGCCTATTCCGAGGTCGCCGGAAACAACGAGGCGCGTCTGGGCGGCTTCCTGATCCACCGCACGCCGAAGGGGGCGCCACTGCCCTATCCCACGCTCTGCAAGGGCTGCTTCACCTCGCCCTCGGGTGGCGGGCAGGCGCAGACCGGACATATCTTCGAGGACCCGGTCAGCCTCGATGCGACCGAGCTGATCCCGAAACTGCAGGCCGCCGGCGTGCGCGCCCTGAAGATCGAGGGCCGGCAACGCAGCCGTGCCTATGTCGCGCAGGTGGTGCGCGCCTTCCGTGCCGCCGTCGAGGCGGCCGAGGTGGGGGAACCAATGCCTGCCGGGTTGCTGTCGAAACTGACCGAGGGTCAGGCGGCCACCACCGGCGCCTATGCCAAGACCTGGCGCTGAGGAAAGGGATCAAGGACATGGATCTGACCATCGGCCCCGTCGCGTTCTTCTGGAGCGCCGAGCAGGTGCGCGATTTCTACCGCATGATCGCGGCCGCCCCGGTCGCGCGGGTGGTGATCGGCGAATGGGTCTGCTCGAAACGGCTGCCCTTCTGGCAGCACGAAATCCCCGGCGCGGCCGAATGCCTGATTGCGGCCGGGAAAGAGGTGGCGCTGTCGACCCTGACGCTGGTCACGCTGAAGCGCGAGCGCCGGCAAACCGAGGATCTGTTCGCCTCTGGCCTGCCGGTCGAGATCGCCGATCTGACCGCGCTGCGATACCTGCCCCAGGGCCAGCCCTTCTGGGTCGGCCCGACGGTGAATGTCTATAACGAGGGAACGCTGGAATGGCTGGCGCGAAGGGGGGCGACGCGCATCTGCCTGCCGCCGGAACTGCCGCTGGCCTCGGTCGAAACCCTCGCCCGGGCGGGCGAGGCGGCGGGGGTGGCGGTCGAGGTCTGGGGCCATGGCCGCGCGCCGCTGGCCATATCCGGGCGCTGCTATCACGCGCGGCTGCATGACCGGGCCAAGGACAGTTGCCAGTTCGTCTGCGGCGAGGATCCCGATGGCCGCCCGGTCGAGACGCTGGACGGCCGGGCCTTCCTGACCGTGAACGGGGTACAGACGCTGGGCCATGCCCATATGACGGCGGCGGGACAGATCGGGGATTTGGACCGGGCCGGGGTGAGCGCCCTGCGCCTCTCGCCGCAGATCGGCGATTTCGGCGCCATTGCCGGCTTCTACGCGGGGCTTCTCGGCGGCCAGGCGCCGGGCGATGCGGTGGCGAAGCTGCGTGACCTGCTGCCCGGGGCCGAATTCGCCCGCGGCTTTCTCGATGGCACCGCGGGCGCCGAGCCCTGCCTCTGAACCGGCCTGTCTGGCGCCCCTGTTCCCGGGCGCGCCGTGCATCAGCCCGGGATCACGGCGGTCGCCTCGATCTCGACCTTGGCGCGATCCTCGACCAGCGCCACCACCTGGACCAGCGCCATGGCCGGGTAGGTCGTGCCGATGACCGCGCGATAGGCGCGGCCGATATCCTTCAGCGAGGCCAGGTATTCCCGCTTGTCGGTGACATACCAGCTCAGCCGGACCAGATGTTCGGGCGATGCCCCGGCCTCGGCCAGAACCGCGACGATGCCTTTCAGCGCCGCCTCGACCTGACCGGCGAAATCGTCGGTCTCGAATTCCTGCTGACCGTTCCAGCCGATCATGCCGCCCGTGAACACCATGCGGCCCGTGGCCGCGATGCCATTCGAATATCCCGATGTCGCCTTCCAGTTCGCCGGATGAAGGACCTCATGCGTCATGCGCGTTCTCCTTGAATGCCAAAAGCTTGACGTGATGCCGGTGCGGGGATGGCGCCGGCAGGGACTGGCCGGGCCCGGCCCGGAGGGGATGGCTCATCCCAGCAGGTTCCTCGCGATCACCAGCCGCTGCACGTCGCTGGCGCCCTCATAGATGCGCAGCGCGCGGATATCGCGATACAGTTCCTCGACCTTGACGCCATGGCGCACGCCGTCGCCGCCATGCAACTGCACCGCCATGTCGATCACCTCCTGTGCGGCCTCGGTGGCGTAAAGCTTGGCCATCGCCGCCTCGCGGCTGACCCGCGCAGCACCCTGATCCTTGGTCCAGGCGGCGCGATAGACCAGCAGCGCGGCGGCATCAATCTTCAGCGCCATGTCGGCCAGATGCCCCTGCACCATCTGCAGCGCGGCCAGGGGCTCGCCCTGGATCCGGCGGATGCCGACGCGATGCAGCGCCTCGTCCAGGGCCCGGCGCGCCATCCCGAGCGCCGCCGCGCCGACGGTCGAGCGGAACACGTCCAGCACCGCCATGGCCAGCTTGAAACCCTCGCCCGGCCGTCCGATCAGGGCGGAATCGGGCAGGAAGGCATCCTCCATCCGCAGCCGCGCCAGAGGATGCGGCGCGATCACCTCGATCCGCTCGGCGATGCCCAAGCCCGCGGTATCGGCCGGCATCAGAAAGGCCGAAAGGCCGCGCGCGCCGGGCGCTTCGCCGGTGCGGGCAAAGACCACATAAAGATCGGCGATACCGCCATTCGAGATATAGGTCTTTTCGCCGGTCAGCCGATAACCGCCCGCGACCTTCTCGGCGGTTGTTGCGCTGCCGGCCACGTCCGAGCCTGACCCCGGCTCGGTCAGCGCGAAGGCCGAAATCGCCTCGCCCGCGCGGGTTCTTTCCAGCCATTCGCGCTGCCGGGCCGTGCCGAACAGGCTGATGGCGCCCATGCCCAGCCCCTGCATGGCGAAGGCGAAATCGGCCAGCGCATCATGACGGGCCAGCGTCTCGCGGATCAGGCACAGGCTGCGCACGTCCAGCACCTCGCCTGCGTCCGCCCCGGAATGGCGCAGAATCCCGGCCTTGCCCAGGGCAGCGACCAGCCCGCGGCAGGCCGCATCCACATCCGCATGATCGACCGGCAGATGGGCCGCCGCCCATTCCTCCAGCCCGGCGGCCAGTTCGCGATGCCGATCCTCGAAAAACGGCCAATCCAGAAAGCTCTGATCCATTCTTCTTCACCTAAATATCCCGGGGTCCGGGGTGGAACCCCGGTCCAATGTCAGTCACCCTGAAACACCGGTTTCTCCTTGGCGACGAAGGCCCGATAGGCGCGTTCGAAATCCCGGGTCTGCATGCAGATCGCCTGCGCCTGCGCCTCGGCCTCGATGGCCTGTTCCAGCCCCATGTTCCATTCCTGGTTCAACTGGGTCTTGGTGATGCCATGGGCGAATGTCGGCCCGGCGGCGATCCGCGAGGCCAGCTTCAGGGCCTCGGCCTCCAGCGTCTCGGCCCCGTGCAGCGCGTTCCAGAAGCCCCAGGCCGCCCCCTCATCGGCGCCCATTACCCGGCCGGTATACAGCAGTTCCGCCGCCCGGCCCTGGCCGATGATCCGCGGCAGCATCGCGCAGGCGCCCATGTCGCAGCCCGCCAGCCCGACGCGGGTGAACAGGAAGGCGCATTTGGCATCCGCCGTGGCCAGCCGCAGGTCCGAGGCCATGGCGATGATCGCGCCGGCACCCACGCAGATGCCGTCCACCGCCGCGATGATCGGCTTGCCGCAGCCGATCATCGCCTTGACCAGATCGCCGGTCATCCGGGTGAAGGACAGCAGCCCCTTCATGTCCATGCCGACCAGCGGCCCGATGATGTCATGCACGTCGCCGCCCGAGCAGAAATTGCCCCCGTTCGAGGCAAATACCACCACATCGACATCGCTGGCATGGACCAGCGCCCGGAAGGTGTCGCGCAGTTCGGCATAGCTTTCGAAGGTCAGCGGGTTCTTCCGGTCCGGCCGGTCAAGCCGGATGACCGCAACCCGGTCGCGGACCTCCCACAGGAAATGCTTCGGCTCGAACCCGGCCATCTCGGTCATGTCATCGTTCCCGTTCACTGGATGTTTCCGCCCCGCCGGTCATATCTCGCCCCCGGCGATGGCGATGGCCTGACCGTTGATCGAATCCGATCCCGCCCCGCACAACCACAGGGCCACCGCACTGACCTCGGCGGGCTGGATCAGCCGCGCCTGCGGGTTCCCGCCGGTCAATGCCGCCAGTGCCTGGGCACGATCGCCGCCGGTCTTCTGCATGATATTGGCGATCGAGCGTTCGGTCATCCCGGTATCGAGGAAGCCGGGGCAGAGGGCATTCGCGGTGACCGGGCGCCTGGCGACCTCCAGCGCGAGGCTGCGGATCAGGCCGACCACGCCATGCTTGGCCGCGGCGTAGGGCGCGACATAGCGATAGCCCTTCAGCCCGGCGGTCGAGGCGACCGCGATCAGCCGCCCCCAGCCCTTCATCTGGATCAGCCCCTCGCGCAGGGTCAGGAAGGTGCCGGTCAGGTTTGCGGCCAGCATGGCGTTCCAATGCGCCAGATCGACCCGGTGAAACGGCGCGCTGTCCGAGGTGCCGGCATTGGCGATGACGATATCGCAGGGGCCGGCCTCGGCGAACATGGCCCTGACGCTTTCCTCGTCGGTCACATCGGCCTGAATGGCGCGCGCGCGCGGCAGTGCCCCGGCCATACGCTGCAACGGTTCAAGCCTGCGTCCCGACACGACGACATGCGCGCCCGCCCCGGCAAAGGCGCGCGCCAGATCGGCCCCGACCCCGGTTCCGCCGCCGGTCACAAGAACGCGCTTGCCGTCTAGCGACATGGCTTGACTGTCTGTGTTCGGGGCAGTTTCATCTTTTCGGCCTGCTTTCCCTGCATCGCGTTGCCTTACATTGTCACGGCCAGGCAATTATTTTCAACATGAAATATTTGAATCGCAAATTAATTGGCGCCAACCGGTATGCGCGCCGGTTCCAGGACGTCATCCCCGCATATGCCGGCCCGGCGCCGCCTTGCGTTGCAACTCCAGCAGCTTTTCGCGCGCGCGCTCGGTTTCGCGGAACGCCTGCGCGCCGCCGCTTGCATATTGTTTCGGCCATGCCCTTTTGTTCAGCGCGCCGTACCACGCGGCGGCCTGATGGGCGAAGAACGGGTTCCACAGATGCGAACGGCCGATGGCGACCAGATCGGCGCGCCTTGTGTGCAGGATCGTGTTGACCTGCGCGGCCTCGGTAATCGCCCCGACCGCCATCGTGGCGATCTTCGGCACATTGCGCACGGCCTCGGCCAGATGCGTCTGGAACATGCGGCCATAGACCGGCTGCTGATCCGGCACGGTCTGGCCGGCCGAGACGTCGATCAGGTCGCATCCCGCGTCGCGGAAGGCCTCGGCAATGGCGAACAGATCCGCCTCGGTCAGGCCGCCCTCTTTCCAGTCCGAGCCCGAGAGGCGGACCGACATCGGCCGGTCTTCGGGCCAGACCGCGCGCATTGCCGCAAACACCTCCAGGGGAAAGCGCAAACGGTTTTCGATGCTGCCGCCATATTCATCGCTGCGGCGATTGGTCAGCGGCGACAGGAACGAGGCCAGCAGATAGCCATGGGCGCAATGCAGTTCCAGCATGTCGAAACCGGCCCGCGCGGCGCGTTCGGTCGCCTGCACGAAATCGGCCCTGATCCGGTCCATCCCGGTCCGGTCAAGCTCGGCCGGGATCTGGCTTTCACCTTCGAGCCACGGAATCGGTGAGGCCGAGACCAGTGGCCAGTTCGCCCCCTCATCCGCGATCGGGTGATCCATCTGTTCCCAGCCCAGTTGGGTCGAACCCTTGCGGCCGGCATGGCCAAGCTGCATCGCCACCTTCGCGCCGGTATTGGCGTGGATGAAGGCGACGATCCCGGCCCAGCGGCGTTCATGCTCATCCGTCCACATGCCGGGGCAGCCCAGCGTGATCCGGGCATCGGCCGAAGGGCAGGTCATTTCGGTATAGATCAGCCCCATACCGCCGGTCGCATGTCCGCAGTAATGCACCTTCAGCCAGTCGGTCGGGTTGCCGTCCTCGTCGCAACTGTATTGCGCCATGGGCGACATCACCACGCGGTTCATCAACTCCATCCCGCGCAGCTTGAGGCGCGAGAACATCGGCGTCGGCCGCGTCTTGCACAAATCCTCGCCGGTCTCGCGCAGATGACGGGCGTACCATTCGTCATCCGCCCGGCGCACGAATTCAGGATCGCGGACGATCAGGTTGTCATAGGTGATCGACTTCGCCCGACACATCACCACCATGGCGAACTGATAGGGCTCCATGTCCCAGGAGCGGTTCATATGCTCGAACCAGGCCAGCGAGACATCGGCATTGTGCTGGATGATCTGGCAGGGCGTGCGGCGGGCCTCGTCATAGGCGCGGAACGCGGCCTGCACATCGGTCTCGGCATGCGCCAGCAGCGAATCTGACAGCGCGATGGCGCATTCCATGGCCAGCTTGGTGCCCGAGCCGATCGAGAAATGGGCGCTGGCCTTCGCATCCCCCAGGATGACGATGTTGTCGACGAACCAGTTCTCGCAGAACACCCGCGGAAAGTTCCGCCAGTTCGACCGGTTCAGCAGCAGCGAATGACCCTGCAGTTCCCCGGCGAAGATTTCCTCCAGCTTGGCCTTCGAGCCTTCTTCGTCTTGTTCCTCGAAGCCGTGCCCCTGCCATGTCGCCTCGTCCATCTCAAACACCCAGGTCGAGCGGTCCTTCTGATACTGATAGCAATGCGCGACCATCTGGCCGTGTTCGGTCTGGCGGAAGAAATAGTTGAACTCGTCCATCGGCCGGCTGGAACCCATCCAGCAGAAGCGGTTGGTCTTCCAGACGGTGCTGGGCCGGAACCCGTCCCTGTAATATTCGCGGATGGCGGAATTGATGCCGTCGCTGGCCACGATCACATCGGAATCGGCAAAGCGGGTCTTCAGGTCTTCGGGTCTGATCTCGGCCCCGAACTCCATCCTGACGCCCAGTTCGGCACAGCGGTCCTGCAGGATGGTCAGCAATGTCTGCCGCGAGGTGCCGCAGAAGCCATTGCCGGCGCAGCGCATCTCCTGCCCCTTGAAATGCACCGCCACGTCATCCCAATAGGCGAACTTGTCGCGGATCCGCTCGAACACCGGCTTGTCGCGGTTCAGGAACTCGTCCAGCGTCTCGTCCGAGAAGACGACGCCGAAGCCGAAGGTGTCGTCGGGCTGATTGCGTTCGAAGACTTCGACATCCCAGTCAGGGCGTGCCTTCTTGGTCAGAAGAGCCGTATAGAGCCCTCCCGGCCCGCCCCCTATCACCGTGATCTTCAAAACCGCCTCCCAGAGAATCGCCGTTCCCGATGCGCATGGACGCTAGCATAGCCATGAATGTATTTTAAGTTCAAAATTTATAATCGCGGATTTGCCTGCGGCCCGCCGCGCGCCGGTCGGGGCACGGCAGGTGCACTGAGAGTATTGCCGGGCGATCAAGGCGTATCGTCCGAGCAGCCGGTCCCTGTGAAAGCCGCGGCAGAAAAAGCCGCGCCCGGCGCCTCAAGGGGCGCTGGCTTCGCCCAAAGATCGGGGTCCGTGCCCCGATTACGCGGTCAAACGCGATGGCTTGGTCTTGATATCAGCCGATTCTTGCACACTATGCCCAAGCCGACCCGATTGACCACGAGACAGGATCACCCGAACCATGCTGACACGCGATGATTGCGCCAGACTGGATGCGCAAGACGAACTGTCCGCCCTGCGCGACGAATTCGCCCTGCCGGACGGGGTGATCTATCTGGATGGCAATTCGCTGGGCGCATTGCCCAAAGGCGCGGTTGCGACATTGTCGAAGGCCGTCGAGCAGGAATGGGGTCAGGGTCTGATCCGCAGTTGGGGCGAGGCCGAGTGGTTCAGCCTGCCCGAGAGGCTGGGCGACCGGCTGGGGCGGCTGATCGGGGCCGCTCCGGGGCAGGTGGTGGTCTGCGACGGCACCTCGATCAATATCTACAAGGCGCTGCGCGCGGCGATGGAAATGCGTCCGGACCGCAAGGTTCTGGTGTCCGAACTGGGCAGCTTTCCGACCGATCTCTACATGCTGGAAGGCGCGCTGATTGGCGCGGATGGTTATTCCACGCGGCTTCTGGGCCGGGACGATGATGATATCGCCAATCTGCTGGACGATCAGGTCGCGGCGGTGCTGCTGTCGAATGTCGATTACCGCAGCGGCCGGCTGCTGGACATGGAGCGGATCACCCGGCAGGCGCATGAGGCCGGCGCGCTGGTCATCTGGGATCTGTGCCATTCGGCCGGTGTGATCCCGCTGGAACTGGACGCCATCGGCGCGGATTTTGCGGTCGGCTGCAGCTATAAATACCTGAATGGCGGCCCCGGCGCGCCGGCCTATATCTATGTCGCAGAGCGCCATCACGACAGCGCCCGGCAGCCGCTTTCCGGCTGGTGGGGCCACGCGGCGCCCTTCGCCTTCGAAAGCAGCTTCCGGCCGACCGCCGGCATTCGCCGCTTTCTGGTCGGGACGCAGTCGATCCTTGGCCTGAAGGGGGTCGAGGCCGCCATGGATCTGTTCGAGGGGGTCGACATGCAGGCCATCCGCCGGAAAAGTCGGAACCTGTGTGACAGCTTCATCCAGCTGGTCGAACAGCATCCCGATTGCCGTGCGCTGCGACTGGCCTCGCCCCGCGAGGCGGAA
The DNA here is from genome assembly GCF_018860165.1 of Paracoccus marinaquae. Lineage (GTDB taxonomy): Bacteria > Pseudomonadota > Alphaproteobacteria > Rhodobacterales > Rhodobacteraceae > Paracoccus > Paracoccus marinaquae. Next base: position 1,777 of record NZ_JAHKNG010000006.1, on the reverse strand, counting down.
GAGCGGGGCAGCCAGGTGGCCTTCGACTTCGCGGGTGGCTATGCCGTGGTGCGGGCGATGATCGAACAGGGGGTCATCGGCGATTTCCGCGAGCCGGGGATCATGCGCTTTGGCCTCGCGCCCTATTACCTGCGCTTCACCGACCTGTTCGATGCGGTCGAGGTGATGGCGGATTGCCTGCGGCGCGAGGTCTGGATGGACCCGAAATACGCCACCCGCGAAACCGTGACCTGACGCCCGCGAATGCTGGTCCGATGCAGGCCCGGCTTGCGGGATAATCTGCCCGCCGCGGATCGGCGACGGGAACCGGAATTCATGCCGGAACTGCACCACTCAGGGCCGCAGCATGGTCCGCAGCATAGACCAGCAGCAGGTCCTTCGGAATTTTCCCGGCGGCAGGAACGAACTTCCCGAATTCCTCGACCGGGAAGTTCTCGATCAGGGCGCTGTTGACGCGCTCGGATTTTTCCGGGTTCCGGATCTGGGAATTCATGATCCGGCAAAGCTGGACCGCCCGCGCCGATGGTGACGGATTATGGATTTCGGACACGTCATACTTCAGCTTGAACCGGCTCAGGCCGAAATGATCGAGCATGGTCTTGATATAGCCCGCCACTCCCCCCTTGTCCGCCAGCAAAACCACGTTGACTGCCTCGACTCCGAACTGCTGTCGGAAGGCCGCCACGGCCGGTGACCACAAGACCGAGCCCAGGTCGACCTCATGAGACAGCCACTCGGAAAACGGGCGGGATTCGCGTCTGCGATGGACGAAATGAGTGTAGGTCGAGGTCAGGAAATCCACTTGTGGTCGTATCGACAGCACGACTTTCGTCTGCTCCGCGCCGCAATGCGATAGTAGCCGGGCCGCGGTGTCCGCCCGGTCAATGCCACCGAGGCCGATCTTTCGGGACGGCATGAAATCGTGGCAGAGGGTCTCCTCGCTGCAGATGACCGTCCGGTATTTGGCGAGATAGGGGGCAAAAAACTCCGCCGTGCACTGCGAAATGTCCGATGGCCCGCTGCCACGATAGGCCGCAAGATAGTCGCCAAGGAAACTGTGGTCCCGAATGTCCTCGGGCAGGATCAAACCGACGCCACGCCAGGCGAGCCGCCAGCGGTTGACCCTCAGCACATGCTGCAGTGCTGTCGTGGCGGTCTTGGGAGCGCCTGGGTGCATTATCAGTGTTGCCAAGACGGTCTTCCAATGAATCTCATGACCGGATGGCGCCTACCTATCCCCATGCGCCGGCAAGCGCACGGGGCAAATTGTAGCACCGCACCGCGCGAGGACGACCCCAACCCCTGCGCGCCCGCACCCGGCCTGAAGGTAGTGCAAAGTGTTGAGAAACGGGTAGATTATTGCCGGAAAAGGGTCGGTCGCGTGGGGCGGCAGTGATATCCTAACCGCGCTGTTCGATGATCGCCCCATCACAACAGCCGTGCCACGCGGGCCTCGAGTTGCGCACGGCTGAGCGGGCCGTTGATGCGTTCGACGAGCGTGCCGTCACGGCCGATCAGGAACGAGGTCGGGGTGGCCAGTACCCCGAAATGCATCGCCGCGATCTTCAGCCGATCCGCCAGCAGCGGATAGGAGACGCCGGTGCGGCGGCGGACATTGTGGATCACCTCGTTGCTCTGCCCCATATTGACTGTTGATTGCCACTGAGAATTGACCCGGCAACCGCCAAAATTGTCATTGAGAATTGACCCATGTGCAACCCTGCCTCGGCTTGAAGCAGCTGGAGGCATACGGAGTGATCGACATGGGATTTTTGAA